>NZ_JZKH01000011.1 GCF_000961885.1 Streptomyces rubellomurinus | reverse complement strand
GACCAGCGACGAGCATCAATCTCGGATATGTCCCCACCCATGAACGGCCCAACGAGCGAACCCAACAACCGTCACGGTAAGCACCGTTGCAGTACTAGCGGGGGTCCAGACCGTTCTGGAGGAACCACGGCAGCGGGTCGACCGGCCCGCTGCCGTCCGCCGGGCGGATCTCGAAGTGCAGGTGCGGCCCGGTGCTGTTGCCGCTGCTGCCGACGAAGGCGATCACGTCGCCCTGCTTCACCGGCCCCTTGCGGACCTTGTACTTCTGCAGGTGGCACATCCAGGCCTCGGTGCCGTCCGGCATCTTGAGTATCGACATGTAGCCGTAGAACGGGTTCCACTGGGTGCGGATCGTGCCGTCGGTGACGGCGTAGACCTCCGAGCCGCCGTCCACCGGGAAGTCGATGCCGGTGTGGCGGCGCATCCAGTGGGTGCCGGAGGCGCCGAACAGTTCGCCGAGGCCGTGCTTGGCGACCGGCATGACCACCTTGGGCGCGGCCGGCTGGGCGGCGGCCGCGGCCTGGTCGGCCTGCGCGGTGGCGTCGGTCGCGGGCTGGGCGCCGGCCAGCGGCTGCCTGGCGTCGCCGCGCGAGGCCTGGGCGGGGCCGTCGGCCGCGACGGCCTGCCGGGCGGCCTCGGCGGCGGCGGTGTGGTCCGGGGCGTCGGCGGCCGTGGCCTGCGCCGGCACCCGTCCGTCCTCCTGCTGCACCACCGTGATCGCCGCGGCGCCCGCCACACCGAGCGCGGCCACCGAGGGGACGGCGACGCGGAACAGGGCGGCCCGGGTGGCGGCCTTGGCGGCACCGCGCCGCTGGGCGCGGGACTGCTCGCGGGCGGCGAGGCGCAGCTCCGCACGGGTCGGGCGGGCGGCTGCGTCGGGAGCCATCGGGGGCTGCCTCCTCGGTGGGCCTCGGGCACGTCGTCGGGCGAGGGGAAAACAGCCGTGACTGTAGCCGCAAGGTCGACACCCCCGAAAACCCTCCGCTTGTCAAGAGGTCGCCCGGGGGGCGGTGTTGGGCCCGGAAGCGGAGTTACCTGCTGGTAGCAAGGGTTTGGGCTGTGACTTTGCCCTCCTCTTGGGAGGCGGCTCGGCCAACCGGGCCGGGTGGCGCTACCCTCCCCTCAGGTTGGTTATTGACCGTTAACCGCGCCGATGGCCCACAAGGTCCGGTCGGAATGTGGACGACGAGGTCCAGGAGGCAGTGATGAGTGTGTCGGGGCCGATCCGTGTGGTGGTCGCCAAGCCGGGGCTCGACGGTCACGACCGTGGCGCCAAGGTCATCGCGCGTGCCCTGCGCGACGCCGGTATGGAGGTCATCTACACCGGGCTGCACCAGACCCCCGAGCAGGTCGTCGACACCGCGATCCAGGAGGACGCGGACGGCATCGGGCTGTCGATCCTGTCCGGCGCGCACATGACGCTGTGCGCCCGGGTGCTGGAGCTGCTGAAGGAGCGCGACGCGGCCGACATCAAGGTCTTCTGCGGCGGGATCATCCCGGACGAGGACATCGCCGAGCTGAAGGCGATGGGCGTCGCGGACATCTTCACCCCGGGCACGCCCACCCGGGACGTGGTCGCCTGGGTCGAGGCCAACCTGCGCGCGGCGGTCTGACCGCGGGAACGTCGACGGCGGGCCGGCCCCTCACCGTGGGGGCCGGCCCGCCGTTTCGTCGGCCGTCGAGCTCGGCCGCTGAGCTCCGCCGTTGAGCCCAGCTGTCGAGCCAGCTGTCGAGTTCAGCCGTCGAGCTCGCCCGTTCGGTCGTCGAGCTCGGCGAGCATCGCCGCCCGGAAGCGCAGGGTGCCGGCCAGCCGGCCGAAGGTCTCCGACCAGGCCGAGTCCGGTGCCGCCTCGGCCGCCAACTCCTCGACGGCGGCCGCCGTTTCGGGCGCCAGCGCGCGCTCCGTCATCCCGAGTACCCCGCTGTGGCTCCACGGGTACGCGCCGGAGGAGGCGGCCCGGGCCAGCGCCGTCACCACGGCCGTGGACAGCGGCGGCGTCCACGGCGCCGCGCAGGCGCCGAGCAGCTGGAAGGCCTCGCCCAGGCCGTGCACCTCGATGAACGCGGCCGTCCAGGCGGCGCGCTCCTCGGGCGGCAGGACGGCCAGCAGCTTCGCCGGGGCGCCGGTGGCGCGCGGCGCCCGGGCCCGTCCGGCGCCGCGCGCGGGCCTGGCCGGGGCCGGGCCGAGCAGTGCCCGGGCCCAGTCGGCGTCGTGCTGGCGGACGGCGGCGCGCGCCCAGGCCTCCCGCAGGTCGTCGGCCCAGCTGCTGCTGGTCTCGTCGATGCTGTCGCCGACCCGCAGCGCGAGCAGCTGCTCGGGCGTCAGCCCGGTGCTCCGCGGCCAGGTCGACAGCGGCGCGGCGGCCACCACCTCGCCGAACCACCAGGCCCGTTCGCCGCGCCCGGTCGGCGACTTGGGCGTGATGCCGTCCCGCTGCATCGCCGCGTCGCACTCGGCGGGCGGGGTGACCAGCAGGTGGGTGCCGGACTCGGAGAGCCGGACGGCGGCCAGGGCCCGCTCGGACATCCGGTGCGCCAGGGCCGAACCGGGCAGGGTGGAGAGCAGCTCGGCGGCGGTGGCCCGGACGTTCTTGCTGCGGTCGCCGAGCGCGGCCTCCAGGAAGGGCTCGTCGGCGGGGGAGAGGCCGTCCTGCAGGGCGTCCAGGAACAGCAGCCGGTCCTCGGCGCGCTCGGTGGACCAGGTGCTGCGCAGCAGCTCCAGCCCGGCGGCCGGATCGCTGCGGCGCAGCAGCGTCAGGTGGGTGACCCGCTCGGCGAACAGGCCCTCGTGCCACAGCTGGTGGGCGTTCCGGGCGTTCTCGGCGTCCGCGTCGTCCTGGCCGACCGGCCGCGCCGCCGGCCGGTCGGTGGCGGTGCGCAGCACGAACCGCCAGTCCGGGTTCTGCTCGGCCAGCCAGCGGCCCAGCGGGCCGGCCAGCGCGACGGCGTCGGCGCGCAGTTCGCTGCGGGCCCGGGCGGCGTCGAGCAGGCCGGGTATCAGCGCGGCGGGCGCCCGCAGGCCCCGGTCGCGGGCGGTGCCGAGCCACTGCGGCAGCAGTTCGGCCAGGTTGGCCAGGCCGGCGCCGCTGACGGCGCCGGAGCGGCCGGCGAGCAGGACGGCCAGCCGGCGGGCGGCCGCCGCGGACAGTTCGGGGCGGGGGTCCTCGGGCGCGGGCGGCCCGGGCGGCTCGGCGGCGGGGACGGGCAGGGCGCCGGCCCGGCGGCGGACGGCGGCGAGCGCGGCCAGTTCCAGCAGGGCGGCGGCCGGGTCGGTGCGGTCCACGGCGTCGGCGAGCGGCAGGGCGGCGGCCGGGAGCGGACGGCGGTCGGTGCCGAGCAGGGCGGTGGTGTGCAGGGTCTCCCACGGGTCCTGGGTGATCGTCATGCCGGGTGCTCCTAGTTGTGGGTGAGGCCGACCGGGCGCTGGTCGGCGGACCAGGCCGTGACCGGGGCGAAGCCCTGGTGGCCGTACTCGCCGAAGACGGTCAGCGGGCGGCCGGTGGAGACCGCGGTGAGCCGCCACAGCGCCGCCTCCGGCACGGCCGAGGGACGTACGGGCACGGTGTGGTGGCCGTCCGTCAGGTGCCAGCCGTCCGGGGTGCGGACCGGCACGACGCCGGCCAGGACGGTCGGCCAGCTGTCCAGCCACGGGTCGTCCGCCACCGCCGTGCCGTACCCGGCGACGGCCTCGGCGACGGTGAGCCCGTCCGGCGGGGCCTGCGGGCCGGGCTCGGGCGCGCCGTACCGGGTGCCGAGGACGGCGCGCAGCGGCCGGGCGCCGGGGTGGAAGGCCAGCTCGGCCTCCAGCAGCCGGCCGGTGGGCAGGGCGAGGTCGGGGGCCTGGCCGGGGCGGCCGAAGGCGAGCAGCAGGGCGTACCGGCCGGTCTTGGCGCCGCGCACCCAGACCCGGCGGGTGGTGAGCCGTTCGTCGGAGGTGTCCCTGGAGCCGAGGACCAGCCAGCGGTCCCGGACGGTCGGCCCGGACAGCACCTCGGCCGCGTCCTGGGTGTAGCCGACCCGGCTGCGGACGGTGGCGGCCAGCTCGGGCGGCAGCTCGTCGACCCGGGTGGCGGCGGTGGCCAGCAGGTGCAGCAGCGCGTACTCCTCCAGCAGCCGCTCCTGCGGCAGGGCGTCCAGCTCCCGCACCTTGGTGGCCAGGCCGGGGGCCTGCGCGTCGACCATCCGGGCGGCGACCTCCTCCCAGGGGCCGGCCGTGGACTGGTCGGCCAGGCCGTGCCGGACCCGGTCGGCGAGCCGCAGCCGCAGCTCGGCCGCCCCGGCCGCGACCCGGGCGCCGCGCTTCTCGGCCCGGCGGCGGACGGCCTCCGGGTCGGCGGCGGGCTTCTCGGCGCGCTTCTGCGCGGCCTTCTCGGCGGCCTTCTCGGCGCGCGCCTGCCGGGCCTCGATCCAGTCGGCGGCCCAGTCGGCCGGTTCGGCGGCCGGGACGGCCTCGGGGGTGCCGCTCCAGAGCAGGAGGAGTCCGAGCGCGTGCTTGCACGGGAACTTCCGGCTGGGGCAGCTGCACTGGTAGGCGGGCGTGGCGAGTTCGATCACCGTGCGGTACGGCGTGCTGCCGCTGCCCCTGCACTCGCCCCAGAGCGCGGTGCCGTCGGTGCCCGCGCCGGACCACGGCGCGGGTGCGGAGAGCTTGCCCGCCGCCTTCTGCGACGCGGCGTCAGGGGCCAGGGACAGGACGTGTTCGGTGCTCCAGCGTTCCTCCATGCGACCGACCGTAGGCGGCGGCACTGACAACGGCTGACGGCCCGTCGCGTCCGCCCGCCGGCGTTGTCAGTGGCGCGTTGCAGGGTTGGTTCCACAGGCCGGGACGCCGACCTGGCTCCCCCCGATCACCCTGCCGCCGGGGCACCCGTGCGCCCGGCGGCCGACCCGAAGGAGCCCGACATGACCGACGTTCTGCGGCAGCACGCCGAGGACGCCTTCGCCGGTGAACTGGCCGCCCTGGCCGCCCAGGACGACCGCCCGCGCCCCGAGCGCTGGAAGCTGTCGCCGTGGGCCGTCGCGACCTACCTGCTCGGCGGTGAGCTGCCGGACGGCACCGCGATCACCCCCAAGTACATCGGCCCGCGCCGGGTGGTGGAGGTCGCCGTCACCACCCTGGCGACGGACCGCGCGCTGCTGCTGCTCGGCGTGCCCGGCACCGCGAAGACCTGGGTGTCCGAGCACCTGGCCGCCGCGATCAGCGGCGACTCGACGATGCTGGTGCAGGGCACCGCCGGCACCCCCGAGGAGGCCGTCCGGTACGGCTGGAACTACGCCCAGCTGCTCACCAACGGGCCGAGCCGGGACGCCCTGGTGCCCTCGCCGCTGATGCGGGCGATGGCGGAGGGCCGGATCGCCCGGGTCGAGGAGCTGACCCGCATCCCGGCCGACGTGCAGGACAGCCTGATCACCATCCTGTCCGAGAAGACGCTCCCGATCCCGGAGTTGGGCGCCGAGACGCAGGCCGTGCGCGGCTTCAACGTGATCGCCACCGCCAACGACCGCGACCGCGGCGTCAACGAGCTGTCCAGCGCGCTGCGCCGCCGCTTCAACACCGTGGTGCTGCCGCTGCCGGGCTCGCTGGACGAGGAGGTCGACATCGTCACCCGCCGGGTCAACCAGCTCGGCCGCTCCCTCGACCTGCCCGAACTGCCCGGCGGCGCCGAGGAGATCAGGCGCGTGGTGACCGTCTTCCGCGAGCTGCGGGCCGGCCTCACCACGGACGGCCGGACGAAGGTGAAGACCCCGAGCGGCACCCTCTCCACCGCCGAGGCGATCTCCGTCGTCACCAACGGCCTCGCGCTCGCCACCCACTTCGGCGACGGCGTGCTGCGCGCCGGGGACGTCACGGCCGGCATCCTCGGCGCCGTCGTCCGCGACCCGGTGGCCGACCGGGCGGTGTGGCGCGAGTACGTCGAAGGGGTGGTGCGCGAGCGCGACGGCTGGAAGGACTTCTACCGGGCCGCCCGCGAGGTGACCGTATGACCGTGTCCGAGGTCGCCCTGCTCGGTATCCGGCACCACGGCCCCGGCTCGGCGCGGGCGGTGGCCGCCGCGCTGGCGCGCTGGCGGCCGGACGCGGTGCTGATCGAGGGCCCGCCGGAGGCCGACGCGATCGTCCACCTCGCCGCCGAGAAGGACCTGGTGCCGCCGGTGGCCCTGCTCGCCCACGCGGTGGACGACCCGGCGAAGGCCGCCTTCTGGCCGTACGCCGAGTTCTCCCCGGAGTGGGTGGCGATCCGGTACGGCGTGGACCACGACCTGCCGGTCCGCTTCATCGACCTGCCCGCCGGGTACGGCTTCGCGCCGTTCACCGACGAGGACACCGACGAGTCGCCCGCCGACCCGCTGGCGCTGCTCGCCGAGGCCGCAGGCCACGACGACGCGGAGCGCTGGTGGGAGGACGTGGTCGAGCACCGCGCCCCCGCCTCCGGTTCCGATGCCGATGCCGATGCCGACGTCGAGGCCGCGCTCGCGCCATTCGCCGCCGTCGCCGAGGCGATGGGCGCGCTGCGCGCCGAGGGCCTCGGCGAGTCCCGCCGCGACCTGCTGCGCGAGGCGCACATGCGCCAGCAGGTCCGCGCCGCCCGCCGCGCCGGGCACCGGCGGATCGCCGTGGTCTGCGGCGCCTTCCACGTCCCCGCGCTGGCGACGATGCCCACCGTCGCCCACGACCGGGCGCTGCTCGCCGAGCTGCCGAAGAAGGTGAAGGCGGACGTCACCTGGATCCCCTGGACGCACCGCCGGCTCTCCCAGGCCACCGGCTACGGCGCGGGCGTCCAGTCGCCCGGCTGGTACCACCACCTGTTCACCACCGAGGGCGATCCGGTGCCGCGCTGGCTCACCCGGGCCGCCGACCTGCTGCGCGCCCAGGACCACCCGGTGTCCTCCGCGCACGTCATCGAGGCGGTCCGGCTCGCCGAGACGCTGGCCGTGCTGCGCGGCCGCCCGCTCGCCGGGCTGACCGAGACCATGGACGCCGTCCGCGCGGTGCTCTGCGAGGGCTCGGACGTCGCCCTGGAGCTCGTCCGGGACGGCCTGGTGGTCGGCGACGCGCTCGGTGAAGTCCCGGACGCTGCACCGGCGGTGCCGCTGCAGCGCGACCTGGCCCGGCTGCAGCGCTCGCTGCGGCTCAAGCCCGCGGCCGAGGCGAAGGAACTCGACCTCGACCTGCGCAAGGACACCGACGCGGCCCGCTCCCGGCTGCTGCACCGGTTGCGGCTGCTGGGCGTCGAGTGGGGAGTGCCGGCCCGCTCCTCGGTCAACTCGACCGGGACGTTCCGGGAGAGCTGGCGGCTGCACTGGCAGCCCGAGTTCGCCGTGCGGATCGCCGAGGCCGCCCAGTGGGGCACCACGGTCGAGGAGGCGGCCGTCAACAAGGCGGTCGGCACCGCCCGCGCGGCCGGCGAACTCGCCGAGCTGACCGGCCTGGTGGAGACCTGCCTGCTGGCCGGACTGTCCGGCGCGCTGCCCGCCGTGATGCGGGTGCTCGCCGACTGCGCCGCGCTGGACACCGACGTCGCGCACCTGGCCGGCGCGCTGCCCGCGCTCGTCCGGGCGCTGCGCTACGGCGACGTCCGCGGCACCGACCACGGCGCGCTCGCCGAGGCCGCGGCGGGCCTGGCCGACCGGGTCTGCGTCGGACTGCCGCCCGCCTGCGTCGGGTTGGACGCCGACAGCGCCACCGCGATGCGCGCCCGGCTCGACGAGGTGCACGGCGCGATCGGGCTGCTCGGCTCCGACCCGGACCGAGCCGGGGACGGCGACGGCGGCGGCCTCGCCGAGCGCTGGGCCGCCGCCCTGCGGTCGCTCGCCCGCCGCGAACCCACCGCCGGCCCGGCCACCGGCGCCCCGGGCCTGCTGCGCGGCCGGGCCGTCCGGCTGCTGCTGGACGACGGCCGGCTCGACTCCGCGGCCGCCGCCCGGCGCCTGCGGCTCGTCCTGTCCGCCGCCAACTCCCCGGCGGACGCGGCGGGTTGGGTGGAGGGCTTCCTCACCGGCGGCGGCGCCCTGCTGCTGCACGACCCCCGGCTGCTCGCCCTGCTCGACGAGTGGCTGACCGGCGTCGGCGCCGAGGTCTTCACCGACGTCCTGCCGCTGCTGCGCCGCACCTTCGCCGGCCTGGAGGCGGGCGTGCGCACCACCATCGGCAGCCGGGTCGCGGCCGGCCCGCTGGGCGGGGCCCCGGCCGCGGACACCCCGGGCGGCGAACTCGACGCCGCCCGCGCCGACGCCGCCGTCCCGGTGCTGGCCCTGCTGCTGGGCGGCCGTCCGAACAACCCCGGGCCGAAGATCCCCGGGCCGAAGATCCCCCGCCAGGCCGCCGGCCGCAACACCTGACACCCACCCGAGGAGGACCCGATGGCGACCACCACCGACGAACGGCTGCGCCGCTGGCGACTGGTGCTCGGCGGCGAGGCGGACGGCACCGGCTGCGCCCTGCGCGGCCGCGACGCCGCGATGGACGGCGCCCTCGCCGCGCTCTACCGGCGCGCCCCCGAGGAGGGGGCCCGCTCGGGGCGCGGCGGCCGGCGCGCCGCCGGGCTCGGCGGTTCGGCCCCGCAGGTCGCCCGCTGGCTGGGCGACATCCGTGAGTACTTCCCGTCGACCGTCGTCCAGCTGATGCAGCAGGACGCGATCACCCGGCTCGGCCTGGACCGCCTGCTGCTGGAGCCGGAGATGCTGGAGGCCGTCGAACCGGACGTCCACCTGGTCGGCACCCTGCTGTCGCTCAAGCACGCGCTGCCGGAGACCACCCGGGAGAGCGCCCGGGCCGTGGTCGGCAAGGTGGTCGCCGACCTGGAGCGCCGGCTCGCCGACCGCACCCGCTCCACGCTGAGCGGCGCGCTCGACCGCAGCGCCCGGGTCAACCGCCCGCGTCACCGCGACATCGACTGGGACCGCACGATCCGGGCCAACCTGAAGAACTACCTGCCCGAGCACGGCACCGTCGTCCCCGAGCGGCTGGTCGGCTACGCCCGCGCCCAGCGCGCGGTGAAGAAGGACGTCATCCTCTGCATCGACCAGTCCGGCTCGATGGCGCCCTCGGTCGTCCACTCGGCGGTGTTCGGCGCGGTGCTCGCCTCGATGCGCACGCTGGACACCCGGCTGGTCGTCTTCGACACCTCGGTGGTCGACCTCACCGAGCAGCTGACCGACCCGGTGGACGTGCTGTTCGCGACCCAGCTCGGCGGCGGCACCGACATCAACCGCGCGCTCGCCTACTGCCAGTCGAAGATCACCCGCCCGTCCGAGACGATCGTGGTGCTGATCAGCGACCTGTACGAGGGCGGGATCCGGGACGGCATGCTCCGGCGGGTCGCCGCGATGAAGGCGGCCGGCGTCCAGTTCATCGCGCTGCTCGCGCTCTCCGACGAGGGCGCCCCGGCGTACGACCACGCGCACGCCGCCGCCCTGGCCTCGCTCGGCGCGCCGGCCTTCGCCTGCACCCCGGACGCCTTCCCGGAGATCATGGCGGCGGCGATCGAGAAGCGCCCGATCCCGCTGCCCGACCAGGGGCGGTGATCGTTCACCCGTACGCGCTAACTCACCCGATCGACGGATCACGCGGCCGCCACGGGCTTCCGGCCAGGCTGTGACGGTTATCACCCACTATGGGCAGGCCCCGGGCGGAACACGCCCGTCCGACGGGGATAACCTGCCAGACGGACGTGACCCGCGTGTTGATTGACGTGTGCGCCCGTGGCTGTGTGGGCCGCAAGGCCGTACCTCTGCGTACCCGCAGCAGCCTCGACGACCCGCAGCGAAGATCCTGCCGTGGCACGCTCGTAGAGACACAATCCGCGACCACGAACAAGGACAAACACGTGGACCTGTTCGAGTACCAGGCGAGGGACCTCTTCGCCAAGCACGGCGTGCCCGTGCTTGACGGCGATGTCATCGAGACCGCCGCAGACGCTGCCGCCATCGCGGAGCGCTTCGGCGGCCGCGCCGTCGTCAAGGCTCAGGTGAAGGTGGGCGGCCGCGGCAAGGCCGGTGGCGTCAAGCTCGCCGCCGACCCGGCCGACGCCGTCGCCAAGGCCGAGGCGATCCTCGGTATGGACATCAAGGGCCACACCGTTCACAAGGTGATGCTGGCCCAGACCGCGGACATCAAGGACGAGTACTACGTCTCGTTCCTGCTGGACCGCACCAACCGCACCTTCCTGGCCATGGCCAGCGTCGAGGGCGGCGTGGAGATCGAGGTCGTCGCCGAGGAGAACCCCGACGCGCTCGCCAAGATCCCGGTCGACGCCAACGAGGGCTGCACCCCGGAGAAGGCCGCCGAGATCGTCGCCGCGGCGAAGTTCCCGGCCGAGGTCGCCGACCAGGTCGCCGAGGTCCTGCAGAAGCTGTGGACCGTCTTCATCAAGGAGGACGCCCTCCTCGTCGAGGTCAACCCGCTGATCAAGTCCGGCGACGGCAAGATCATCGCGCTCGACGGCAAGGTCTCCCTGGACGAGAACGCCGAGTTCCGTCAGCCGGAGCACGAGGCGCTCGAGGACAAGGCCGCGGCCAACCCGCTTGAGGCGGCCGCCAAGGCCAAGGGCCTGAACTACGTCAAGCTCGACGGCCAGGTCGGCATCATCGGCAACGGCGCGGGCCTCGTCATGAGCACCCTCGACGTGGTCGCCTACGCCGGTGAGAAGCACGGCGGCGTCAAGCCCGCCAACTTCCTCGACATCGGCGGCGGCGCGTCCGCCGAGGTCATGGCGAACGGCCTGGAGATCATCCTGGGCGACCCCGACGTCAAGTCGGTCTTCGTCAACGTCTTCGGCGGCATCACCGCGTGCGACGCGGTCGCCAACGGCATCGTGCAGGCCCTGGAGCTCCTCGCCGGCAAGGGCGAGAACGTCTCCAAGCCGCTGGTCGTCCGCCTGGACGGCAACAACGCCGAGCTGGGTCGCAAGATCCTCGACGACGCCAACCACCCGCTGGTCCAGCGCGTGGACACCATGGACGGCGCCGCTGACCGCGCCGCCGAGCTGGCCAACAAGTAAGGAAGGGGACTTAACACCATGGCTATCTTCCTTACCAAGGACAGCAAGGTCATCGTCCAGGGCATGACCGGCGCCGAGGGCATGAAGCACACCCGCCGCATGCTCGCCTCCGGCACCCAGATCGTCGGCGGCGTGAACCCGCGCAAGGCCGGCACCACGGTCGACGTCGACGGCACCGAGATCCCGGTCTTCGGCACCGTCGCCGAGGCGATGGAGAAGACGGGCGCCGACGTCTCCGTCCTCTTCGTCCCGCCGGCCTTCACCAAGGCCGCCGTCGTCGAGGCCGTCGACGCCGAGATCCCGCTGGCGATCGTCATCACCGAGGGCGTCCCGGTGCACGACACCGCCGCCTTCTGGGCCTACGCCGGTTCCAAGGGCAACAAGACCCGGATCATCGGCCCGAACTGCCCCGGCCTGATCAGCCCCGGCCAGTCGAACGCGGGCATCATCCCGGCCGACATCACCAAGGCCGGCAAGATCGGCCTGGTCTCGAAGTCCGGCACCCTGACCTACCAGCTCATGTACGAGCTGCGCGACATCGGCTTCTCCTCGGCCGTGGGCATCGGCGGTGACCCGATCATCGGCACCACCCACATCGACGCCCTCAAGGCGTTCCAGGAGGACCCGGACACCGAGATCATCGTGATGATCGGTGAGATCGGCGGCGACGCCGAGGAGCGTGCCGCGGCCTACATCGCCGAGCACGTCACCAAGCCGGTCGTCGGCTACGTCGCGGGCTTCACCGCCCCCGAGGGCAAGACCATGGGCCACGCCGGCGCCATCGTCTCCGGCTCCTCGGGCACCGCCCAGGCGAAGAAGGAGGCCCTCGAGGCCGCCGGTGTCAAGGTCGGCAAGACGCCGTCCGAGACCGCCCGCCTGGCGCGCGAGATCATCGCCGGCTGACCCTTCCCCGGCCGCGCGACGAGCGCCCCCCGCCCTTCCCGGGCGGGGGGCGCTCGCCGTTCTCCGGGCAGCCGGTTCTCCGGGCGCCTACCGGAGGACGGGCCCGCGCGCGCAGGGGTGCGTCGTCAGCGGCGGGCAGGCCACCGGCCCCTGCGGCGGCGGGGCCGCCGCGCCCCGGCCGTCCTGCGGGGTCAGCATCCACCGGGCGGCCGCCTGCGCCTGCGACTCCGGCTCCACCAGCACCGCCTCCAGCCCGGGTGCCGGGCTGCACCACAGGCTGCTGACCACGTTCGGGGAACCGCCGGGCAGTAGCGGCACACCCGGCTCCACCGGTGCGTCCGAGGCCGGCACGCACAGCGCCGGGGCCGGCGGTTCGGGAGGCCGCGTCAGCACCGCCGGGCGCACCCCCGCCAGGGTCGCCAGGGCAGCCCCGCCCACCGCCACCGTCAGCAGCGCCGCCGCGCCCGTGCGGCTCGCCGTCCACAACCGGTAGCGGGCCCGCAGCACCGGCACCGGCGGCCGGTGCGGAGCGGGCGCGCCGCGCACCGCGGCCCGGTGCAGCAGCCGGCTCAGCCCGTCCGCGAAGTCCGGCGCCGCCGGATCCGGCCCGACCAGGTCCGGCACCCACCCGGCCAGCGCCGTCCGGGCCGCCCACACCCGGGCCTCCGCCGCCGTCCGGGACGACTCCACCTCCACCGCGACCGCCGCCGCCGGCAGCCCCAGCCCGTCGTGCAGCACCAGGGCCCGCCGCTGCGGCCGGGACAGCCGCTTCAGCGCCTTCAGCAGCGCCCGGTCCCGGTCGGTCAGCCGGTCGTGGTCCGGCAGCACGGCCTGCGACTCGTCCGCCGGACGCACCTTGATCCGCCGGTGCGGCAGCTGCCACGCGTGCGCCCGCCGCGGGCCGCCCCGGTGCCACGGCGACAGCGCCAGCTCACTCGCCCGCGCCCGCACCCACCCCTCCGGGTCCCCGGTCGCCGCGACCCGCCCCCAGCGGCGCCGCGCGTCCCCGAACGCCAGCCGTACGCAGTGCACCGCCCGGTGCCGGCACGCCGTCAGCAGGAACACCTGCTGCACGAGACGGGTGTGCGCCGCCTCGTACAGCTCCTCGAAGCTCCCCGCCGCCGGCCGGGCCCGCCCGGCGGCCGGCTCCCCGGCGGCGCGCCCCTTCGGGACGGCCGTGGGCCGCGCGTCGGCGGCGCCGTCCGGCGCGGTGCTCTGCTTCGCCATGGCCTCGGCCCGTTCGTCGGTGTCGGCGGCGGTGGTGCGGTCGCTGCGGGTGGTGCTGTGTGCCGCGTCGGTCTCGGTGTCGCCGGGGGCGTGGGGCTCTGACGCGGCTTCTGTCCGGCCGCTGCGCGCGTCGGCGGCGGTGGTCCGTCCGCTGCGGGTGCCGGCGTCGGCCCTGGTGGCGGCGGGGGCGTGCTGCTCCGTCGCCGGGGCTGCGGCACGCTCCTTGCGGTTCGCCGGTGCGGTCCCGGAATCAGCCGCACGCCGCTCCGCCGCACCGCCGGGCGTCGCGGCATCGGCGGTTCCGGGCCGCCCGGCCGCGGCCGCCGCGTTCGCCCGGCGCTTGGGCGCGGCCTCCGCCGGTGTGCCGCCTCGGGCCGGGCCGCTGCCGGCGGTTCCGGTTCTCGCGCTGGGCCGAGCAGCCGCCTTTGCCCGCGAGGGCCCGGCGCCGGCGCCGGATGCCCCTGACGCGTCGTCCTCGCCGGCGGGCTTCGTGCCACCGCCGAGGACCGGCGTCCGCCGCGGCCGGTCCGCGACGGCAGGATCCGGGCCGCTCGCGCTGTGAACAGGGCCGGAGGCCTTGCCGGGTGCCGCCGTCAGGTCGCTCGGTCGGCCAGGCGTCGGGCCGCCGCCGCCGACGACCGCGGGCTGCTGTCGCCCGTCCGTTTCGGGGGCCTTCTGCTCGGTGCCGAGGGCGACGGCCTCGGCCTCGGTGGTGACGCCCAGTTTGCGCATGGCGCGGTGGAGGTGGCCGCGGGCGGTGGCCGGGGTGATGCCGAGGGCGGCGGCGGTGCGGGTGAGGTCGTGGCCGGCGGCGAGGTGGGCGAGGGTCTGGGCCTCACGGGGGGTCAGTTTCCGCAGCAGGCGCGCGGCGTCCTGGGCGGCGGCGTTCGGTGCGGCCGTACGGGGGTGCCGCTCGGGGGTGGGGGAGTCGGCGGTGGGTGGCGTGGTCATCAGACGCTCCGGGCCGGGGCGCCGGCGGCTTGGGGGCAGGGTCTGAAAAAGCGCATAAGCCAATAATCTGGGACACGGCGGCGGTTTGCCGCTTCACCGAGCATGGCGAGTCGCCTTGGCACCATGAGGCGCATGACGCAGCTGATGGGCCGTCCGATCCTGGAAGTGTCGGGCGAACTGGGCGGACGCCCGGTGCTGGCGGACCTGTTGGCCGGGGTGCGGACCGCGCTGGTCGGCCTCGCGGTGATCGTGGTGCCCGTCCTCGGGCTGTGGGTGGTGACGCCGAACGCGGACGACGGCGCGACCGGTGCCACCCGTCTGGCGGCGGCGCTGTGGCTGCTGGGGCACGGCGCGCCGGTGCTGCGCGGTCGGGCGGACGCCCCGCTGTCGGTCACTCCGCTGCTGCTCGGCGTGCTGGCGGTGGTGCGGCTGTACCGGGCGGGCGCGGGCCTGGAACGGCGGCGCGGGCTGCGCTCCCGGTGGGGCGGCCCGGTGGCGCTGTGGTCGGGGTACTGCGCGGTGGCGGTCGCGGTGGCGGTGCACTGCGCGGGGGCCGGGCTGTTCCGCAGCCGGGTGCTGCTGGACGTGCTGGTGGTGGCCGTGGTCGCCGGGCTGGCGACGGCCGCCGGCGTCCGGGCGGTGGGTCCGCCGCTGGTGGACGGCCGCCCGGCCCGCTCGCTGCTCGACCGCCTGCCGTCGCCGTGCCGGCCGTCCGGCGGTGCGGCGGCGGTGCGGGGCGCGGCGCTGGCGGCCGGGGCGGGGCTGGTGGCGGCGGGCGGGGTGTTGGTGGCGGGGGCGGCGGTGTCGGCCGCGGTGGCCGGGGGCGGCCGCGGGGCGGCGGTGCTCGGTGCCGGGCCGGCCGCGGTGGCGGGGCTGCTGCTGCTCGCCGTGGTGCTGCTGCCGAACGCGGTGCTGTGGGGCGCGGCGTACGCGCTGGGGCCGGGGTTCGCGGTGGGCGTGGGGACGGCGGTGTGGCCGGGGGGCGCGGTGCTGGGCCCGCTGCCGGAGTTCCCGCTGTTCGCCCTGCTGCCGGCCGAGGGCGCGGGCGGCTGGCGGTGGGCGGCGCTGCTGCTGCCGGTGCTGGCCGGGGTGGTGCCGGCCGTCCTGCTCGGCCGGGCGGCGGCGGCCGGCGGTGGCACCCCCGCCCCGGCCCCCGTCGATCCCGCCGCCGATCCCGCGACCGACCCAGCGGCCGACCACCCCGGCCCCTGGCCGTCCGCCGCGACGGCGGTGGCGGCCCTTGCGGCGGCGCTGCTGACCGGGGCGGGCGCGGCGGCGCTGGGCTGGCTCTCCGGCGGCGCGCTGGCGGCGGAGCGGATGGCCCGGCTGGGGCCGGTGCCGTGGTGGACGGGCCTGGCGGCGGCCGGCTGGGTCGCGCTGGTGGCCGTCCCGGGCGCGCTGCTGGTCCGGTACCGGGCTCTGGCGGCGGCGCCCGGCGGACACTGGCGCTCGGCGCTCACCGGTCGCGCGCGCCGGAGCGCGCTGATGGTGCGCGCCCGCGCGTACGCCGCCGTGCTGCGCCTGGCCGGCGGCTGAGCGACCCCCTCGGGCGCCCCCGCGTCTCCGCTGCCCCGGTGTCGTGCCTACTCGGCGTCGCCGGTGAAGTCCACGTACCACTGCGGCGCGTAGCGGTCGCAGTTCTCGGCGCCGACCGAGGTCAGCGAGTCCTGCACGCAGGTGACGTAGTCGTGGTAGTAGACCCCGAGGCCGATCACCGAGGTCGCGACCAGGACGGTCATCGCGCCGGTGAGGATGCCGGCCAGCGCGGCCGGGGTGAGCGGGTTGGGCACCGGAGCCCCGGGCACCGTCCCGGCGGGTGCCCCGGCGGTGGCCCCGGCACCCGTCGCGGCCGGCTTGGGTGCGCGCAGCGCGCTGACGCCCCACACGATCCCCAGCACCCCGACGAGCAGCGCGATCCAGTGGAAGCCCGCGAACAGGCTGACCAGCGCGAGCGGCCCGGCGAGCGCGGCGTTGCGCGCCCGGCGGTGGGCCGGGTCGGTGGGGTCGAGCCGCGGCGGCTGCGGGGCCGGCGGCCGCTGGCCGGTGCGGCCGTCGCCGAGGCCGGCGCCCCACGGCGGCGGGGACGGCGGGCGCTCGCCGTCCCCCTGGCCGCCGCCGTCCGGGCCCTCGCCGGGCCAGGGTCCGCGCGGCTGCCACGGCTGGTCCGGGGCGTCCGGCGGCGGCGGTGCGAAGGGGTTGCGCTCGCCGGTGTCGTCACCGCTGCTCATGGTTCGGCCATTCCTTCTCGGTCGGTGGCTCGGGCGGAGGTCTCGCTCCAGCGCCCCCTATGATCCCGCAGCCGTTCGTCGGCCCACCGGCGGCCTGCCCAGCAGTCCTGCGGGCCACCCGGTGCGGCCGTCCGCAACTCCCGTACGGAGTGCGCGGGGAGGTCGTGGGGAGATCCCGGTCTCAACTACGCGCGTAGCGCCGCCCGGAGGGTTCGGAGGCCGTCCGACCAGCCGTTATCGTGGTGACGGTCAGCAGCTCGGACAGGTTTCCCCGGGGCCCGCGTCGCGGCGGGTTCTCCTGGTGTTCCCCTTCGCTCGACCTGCCGTTCGTAGTGGCCCCACCGCCGGTGGACGTACCAGCGGACGGCGCCCGACCTACGGAGAATCGCGCAGTGGCCGCCGCCCCCGCTCAGCTCTTCCCGCCCCGCACGCCCGGACCGGCCCGACTGGTGGTGCTGGTCTCCGGCTCCGGCACCAACCTGCAGGCGCTGCTCGACGCCGTCGCCGATCCGGCCTACGGCGCCGAGATCCTCGCCGTGGGCGCCGACCGGGACGGCATCGCCGGCCTGGAGCGCGCCGAGAAGGCGGGTCTGCCGACCTTCGTCCACCGGGTGAAGGACTTCCCGGACCGGGCCGACTGGGACGGCGCGCTGACCGCCTCCGTCGCCGCGTACCAGCCGGACCTGGTGGTCACGGCCGGCTTCATGAAGATCCTCGGCCCCGCGTTCGTCGCGGCCTTCGCCGGCCGGATCGTCAACACCCACCCCGCACTGCTGCCCGCCTTCCCCGGCGCCCACGGCGTCACCGACGCGCTCGCGTACGGCGTGAAGGTCACCGGCTGCACCGTCCACCTGGTCGACGCCGGGGTGGACACCGGGCCGATCATCGCGCAGGGCGTCGTCGAGGTCGTCGACGCCGACCACGCCGATGGCGGCGAAGCGCTGCACGAGCGCATCAAGACTGTCGAGCGCAAGCTGCTCGTCGACGTCGTGGGCCGGCTGGCCCGCGAAGGTCACCGCATCGAGGACCGAAAGGTATGGATTCCGGCATGAGCGCCGCCTCCACCACGCCCCCTGTCTCCGAGAACGTCCGGCCGATCCGCCGCGCCCTGATCAGCGTGTACGACAAGACCGGTCTGGAGGAGCTGGCCCAGGGCCTGCACGCCGCCGGGGTCGCCATCGTCTCCACCGGCTCCACCGCCGGCCGGATCGCCGCCGCCGGCGTCCCGGTGACCGAGGTCTCCGAGCTGACCGGCTTCCCGGAGTGCCTGGACGGGCGCGTGAAGACGCTGCACCCCCGCGTGCACGCCGGCGTGCTCGCCGACCTCCGGCTGGAGTCGCACCGCGCGCAGCTGGCCGAGCTGGGCGTCGAGCCCTTCGACCTGGTGGTGGTGAACCTCTACCCGTTCAAGGCCACCGTCGCCTCCGGCGCCACCCCGGACGAGTGCGTCGAGCAGATCGACATCGGCGGCCCGAGCATGGTCCGCGCCGCCGCCAAGAACCACCCCTCGGTGGCCGTGGTGGTCGACCCGGCCCGCTACGAGGACGTGCTGACGGCCGTGCGCGAGGGCGGGTTCGACCTGGCCACCCGCAAGCGTCTGGCCGGTGCCGCGTTCGCCCACACCGCCGCCTACGACGTGGCCGTCGCCTCCTGGTTCGAGGCCGGCTACGCGCCGAGCGACGAGCGATTCCCGGAGTTCCTGGGCTCGACCTGGGAGCGCCAGAACGTGCTGCGCTACGGCGAGAACCCGCACCAGGGCGCCGCGCTGTACAGCGACACTGGGCTGATCAGCGGCTTCGCCGCGGGCAGCGGCCTGGCCGGCGCGCAGCAGCTGCACGGCAAGGAGATGTCGTACAACAACTACGTCGACACCGACGCCGCCCGCCGCGCCGCCTACGACCACGCCGAGCCGGCCGTCGCGATCATCAAGCACGCCAACCCGTGCGGCATCGGGACCGGCGCCGACGTCGCCGAGGCGCACCGCAAGGCGCACGAGTGCGACCCGGTCTCCGCGTACGGCGGCGTCATCGCGGTGAACCGCCCGGTCACCGTCGAGCTGGCCGAGCAGATCGCCCCGATCTTCACCGAGGTCGTGGTGGCCCCCGGTTACGAGGACGGCGCCCTGGAGGTGCTGACCCGCAAGAAGAACCTGCGCGTGCTGCTCGCCCCCGAGGCCCCGGCCAACCGCCAGGAGGTGCGCCCGATCTCCGGCGGCGTGCTGCTGCAGGACGCCGACCGGGTGCACGCCGAGGGCGACGACCCGGCGAACTGGACCCTGGCCACCGGCGAGGCGCTGTCCGCGGCCGAGCTGGCCGAGCTGGCCTTCGCCTGGCGGGCCTGCCGGGCCGTCAAGTCCAACGCGATCCTGCTGGCCAAGGACGGCGCCTCGGTCGGCGTCGGCATGGGCCAGGTCAACCGGGTCGACTCCTGCAAGCTCGCGGTCGAGCGGGCCGGCGAGCGGGCCAAGGGCTCGTACGCGGCCTCGGACGCCTTCTTCCCGTTCCCGGACGGCCCGGAGATCCTGATCGCCGCCGGCGTGAAGGCGATCGTCCAGCCCGGCGGTTCGATCCGTGACGAGGAGGTCGTCGAGGCGGCCGCCAAGGCCGGCGTGACGATGTACTTCACCGGCGCGCGGCACTTCTTCCACTGATGAGGTGACGGCACGGCAGAGCGGCCCGGTCCCCTCCGAGGAGGGAGCCGGGCCGCTCTGCCGTGCCGCTACGGGCCGTCAGTAGCGCGGCCGGTCGAACCAGGCCACGCCGTCCCGGGTGCTCATCGAGACGATCCAGGTGACGCAGATCGCGATCCACAGCCCGGCGAAGACCTGGAAGAACACGGCGGCCTCGTCGAGCTCGCTGCGCTCGACGATCGAGAAGACCATGATGCCCGCGCCGAGCAGCAGGGCGATCGAGCCGTACACCAGGGTGGTGATCCGGGTGGCCGGGCCGCCGCGGCCGAGCTTCACCCCGAGCGTCATGGAGAGCACCGAGGCGAGCAGGAAGACGATCCCGAGGACGAGCGCGATGCTCGACGCCATGTTGTTGATGATCGCGACGTCGCTGGTCTCGCTGTGCCTGTTGGCGTTGCTCTTGGCGCCCAGGGCGCCGAGCAGGAAGAGCGCCGTCAGGAGGATCTGCGAGCTGCCCACGATGAACAGCAGCACCCGGGTGGTGATCACCATGCCCGGCATGGACATCTTCGGCGCGGCCGGCGGGAAGGCGTAGCCCGGCGCGGCCTGCGGGTAGCCGTACCCCGCCGGCGCCGCCTGCTGCGGGTAGCCGTACCCGGCCGGCTGCGCCTGCGGAGGCTGCTGCGGGTACCCGTAGCCCGGGGCCTCCTGCGGCGGGCCGTACGGGTTGTTCGGGGTGGGCGGGTAACTCATGGATGCCTCCGGGCAGTTGCGGGGACGCGGGGACAGGACGGCGGAGGTCCCGGGTGCGGCCCGGCGGCGGTGACGGGCGGCGGCCGCGGTTCAGTGGTTCAGCGGCGAGGTGAGCGGGTGGCGGGCCCGGTCGTCGGCAGGCGCACGGCGGACGGGCCGGCGCCCCGGCGATCGCGCTGCGCGGTGTGCTGTGGTCGGCTCACTTCTTCCCCCGGGTACGCCCCGCCGCGGAGTCCGGCGGCCCGTCAAGGGGCCGGTCGCGGCAGGGAATGCCCGCTTATCGTCATCCGGACGGTACGGCCGTGTCCAGCCGGTTCGCCGGGCCCGGCCGAGACTGTGGCGCAACCGCAACGTGGTCCGGACCGGACAGGTGCCGGGTGGCCTGCGCGATCCGGGAGAATGGGGTCATGACTGCCCAGATTCTCGATGGCAAGGCCACCGCTGCCGCGATCAAGTCCGAACTCGCCGTCCGCGTGGCGGCCCTCAAGGCGAAGGGCGTCACGCCCGGCCTCGGCACCGTCCTGGTCGGCGACGACCCGGGCAGCCGCTGGTACGTCAACGGGAAGCACAAGGACTGCGCGGAGATCGGCCTCGCCTCGATCCAGCGCGAACTGCCCGCCACCGCCACCCAGGAGGACGTCGAGAACGTCGTCCGCGAGCTCAACGCCGACCCGGCCTGCACCGGCTACATCGTCCAGCTGCCGCTGCCCAAGGGCCTGGACCAGAACCCGGTGCTGGAGCTGATGGACCCGGACAAGGACGCGGACGGCCTGCACCCGACCTCGCTCGGCCGGCTCGCCCTGGGCATCGAGGGCCCGCTGCCCTGCACCCCGCTCGGCATCGTCGAGCTGCTGCGCCGCCACGACGTCGAGATCGACGGCGCCGAGGTGGTCGTGGTCGGCCGCGGCATCACCGTCGGCCGCTCGATCGGCCTGCTGCTGACCCGCCGCAGCGAGAACGCCACCGTCACCCTGTGCCACACCGGCACCCGGGACCTCTCCGCCCACCTGCGCAAGGCCGACATCATCGTGGCCGCCGCCGGCGTTCCGCACCTGGTCAAGCCGGAGGACGTCAAGCCGGGCGCGGCGGTGCTCGACGTGGGCGTCAGCCGCAGCGAGGGCAAGATCGTCGGCGACGTCCACCCGGGCGTGGCCGAGGTGGCCGGCTGGATCTCCCCGAACCCGGGCGGCGTGGGCCCGATGACCCGCGCGATGCTGCTCAACAACATCGTCGAGGCGGCCGAGCGCCGCGCCGGCGTCTGACACCACCACGAGGGACGGCGACCATGACGGAACCGCGGCCGGCGCGGACCCGGCGCAGGCCGGTCAAGACCACCGGCACCCTGCCGCCCGAGGGCTCGCGCGCGGCCCTCGGCGGCGAGCACGCCCTGCCGGTGCGGCAGTGGCCGATAACGCTGGTCCTCTCGGTGGTCGGGGCCGGTCTCGCGGTCACCTGGTTCGCCGACTTCAAGGACGGCTTCAAGTACGGGCTGCTGATCCTCGGCTGCGGCGTGCTGCTGGGGGCCGTGCTGCGCCTGGTGCTGCCCGAGGTCGGCATGCTGGCGGTGCGCAGCCGGTTCACCGACGTGATCGTGCTGACCTTCCTGGGCGCCTCGATCGTGCTGCTGACCCTGGTCGCGCAGCCGAATCCGTGGCTGGAGTTCCCGCTGCTCGACAACATCGGCCAGCTCATCGGCAGGCCCAAGCACTGATCCGCAGGCCCGTGACGGCCCCCGCCTAGGAACCACTGGGCGGGGGTCGGCTTTTTTCTGTGACGTATCAGCCACGCCCGGACACCAGGCGTACGCTTCCCTTTGCGATAACCTGACGCCGGTTTCTCGACGTCGAGAGATCATCCTGGCTCCAGCGCCGGTGTGCCTGGGGCGCCTGGCGATTTGCTGGAGAAGGTAGAAATGACTCGCACCCCCGTCAACGTCACCATCACCGGCGCGGCCGGCCAGATCGGCTACGCGCTGCTCTTCCGCATCGCCTCGGGCCACCTGCTCGGTGCCGACGTGCCGGTGAACCTGCGCCTCCTGGAGATCCCGCAGGGCCTCAAGGCCGCCGAGGGCACCGCCATGGAGCTCGTCGACTGCGCCTTCCCGCTGCTGCGCGACATCACCATCACCGACAACCCGAACCAGGCCTTCGACGGCGCCAACGTCGCCCTGCTGGTCGGCGCCCGCCCGCGCACCGCCGGCATGGAGCGCGGCGACCTGCTGCAGGCCAACGGCGGCATCTTCGGCCCGCAGGGCAAGGCCATCAACGACAACGCCGCGGACGACATCAAGGTCCTGGTCGTCGGCAACCCGGCCAACACCAACGCCCTGATCGCCCAGCGCAACGCCCCGGACGTCCCGGCCGAGCGCTTCACCGCGATGACCCGCCTGGACCACAACCGCGCGGTCGGCCAGCTCTCCGCCAAGACCGGCGCCCTGGTCTCCGACGTCAAGCGCGTCACCATCTGGGGCAACCACTCCGCGACCCAGTACCCGGACATCTTCCACGCCGAGGTCGCCGGCAAGCCGGCCTTCGAGGCCGTGGGCAGCGACCAGGCCTGGCTGGAGAACGACTTCATCCCGACCGTCGCCAAGCGCGGCGCCGCCATCATCGAGGCCCGCGGCGCCTCCTCGGCCGCCTCGGCCGCCA
This sequence comes from Streptomyces rubellomurinus, assembly GCF_000961885.1. Taxonomy (GTDB): domain Bacteria; phylum Actinomycetota; class Actinomycetes; order Streptomycetales; family Streptomycetaceae; genus Kitasatospora; species Kitasatospora rubellomurina. The sequence continues at coordinate 105,201 of NZ_JZKH01000011.1, read as the reverse complement.
ACGCCGCCCTCGACCACGTGTACACCTGGGTCAACGGCACCGCCGAGGGCGACTGGACCTCGATGGGTGTCGTCTCGGACGGCTCCTACGGCGTCCCGGCCGGCCTGATCTCCTCCTTCCCGGTCACCACCAAGGACGGCAAGTTCGAGATCGTCCAGGGCCTGGAGATCTCCGACTTCTCGCGCGCCCGCATCGACGCCTCGGTCAACGAGCTGGTCGAGGAGCGCGACGCGGTCCAGGAGCTGGGCCTCATCTGAGCCCCCCGCGACCGGACGACGGCCCGCCGCCCCACCGAGGGGCGGCGGGCCGTCGCCGTCGGGCGGCCGCCCCGCACCGGCCGTCCTACACTGGCCCGCTGTGAACGAAACCCTCGGGGACGCCGCGCTCGTCCTCGTCTTCATCCTGCTGGGCGGACTGTTCAACGTCGCCGAGATCTCGCTGATCTCGCTGCGCGAGGGCCAGATCCGGACGCTGGAGGCGCGCGGCACCCGGCGCTCGGCCCGGGCCGCGCACCTGGCCGCCGACCCCAACCGCTTCCTGGCCGCCGTGCAGGTCGGGGTGACCTGCATGGGCTTCCTGTCCGCGGCCTTCGGCGCCGACACCCTGTCCGGCAAGGTCGCGCCGCTGTTCGTCCGGGCCGGGCTCGCCGAGGGCGTCGCGGACGCCCTCGCGCTGGTCGGCCTGACCCTGGTGATCAGCTACGTCTCGCTGGTGCTCGGCGAGCTCACCCCGAAGCGGATCGGCCTGCAGCGCGCCGAGTCCATCGCGGTGGCCGCGGCGCCGGTGGTGGACGTGATGTCGGTGGTGCTGCGCCCGGTGATCTGGCTGCTCGGCCACTCCACCAACCTGATGGTGCGCCTGCTCGGCGGCGACCCGGCCGCCGGCCGCGGCTCGATGAGCTCCGAGGAGCTCCGCGGCCTGGTCGCCGCCAACACCGAACTGGGCAGCGACGAGCGGGCGTTGATCGCGGACGTGTTCTCCGCCGGGGAGCGCCAGCTGCGCGAGGTGATGGTCCCGCGCACCGAGGTGACCTTCCTGGACGCCGAGCGCCCGCTGGCCGCCGTCCGGCAGCAGGCCGAGACCTCGCCGCACTCGCGCTACCCGGTGGTCGAGGGCAGCGCCGACGCGGTGGTCGGCTTCGTCCACGTCCGCGACCTGTACGGCGCGCGCGGCGAGCAGGCCGTCAAGGTCCGGGACCTGGCCCGCCCGGTGAAGCTGCTGCCCGGCACCAAGCTGGTGCTGGAGGCGATGGGCGAGATGCGCCGCGAGGGCCACCACCTGGCCATCGTGGTGGACGAGTACGGCGGCACCGCCGGCATCGTCACGCTGGAGGACCTGGTCGAGGAGGTGATCGGCGAGATCCGGGACGAGTACGACCGCCCGGAGACCGCCACCACCCGCCGGCTGGCCGGCGGCGGCGTGGAGCTGGACGGCCTGCTCAACCTCGCCGACTTCGCCGAGGAGACCGGCGTCAGCCTGCCCGAGGGCCCGTACGAGACGGTGGCCGGCTGCCTGGTCGCCTCGCTCGGCCGGCTGCCCCGGCAGGGCGACCAGGTGCGGATCACCACCGAGGGGGACGCCGGGGTGCTGCTGACGGTCGCGAAGCTGGAGGGGCGTCGGATCGCCCGGGTCGGGGTGAGTGCGGTCACACTGGCCGAGGCGGCGGGGCCGGAGGTTTCCTGACCGCGCGGGAGAACTGGAACAATGGCCCGCATGGTCAACGCAGCGGTCGTCACTGGTCCGGTCAAGGACCGTCCCCGGGTGCTCTCCGGCATCCAGCCCACCTCCGGCTCGTTCCACCTCGGCAACTACCTGGGCGCGGTGCGCCAGTGGGTCGACCTGCAGAAGGACAACGACGCCTTCTACATGGTCGTCGACCTGCACGCCATCACGGTGCCGCAGGACCCGGCGACGCTGCGCGAGAACACCCGGATCTCCGCCGCCCAGCTGCTCGGCGCGGGCCTCGACCCGGAGCACTGCACGCTGTTCGTCCAGTCGCACGTGCCCGAGCACGCGCAGCTCGCCTGGGTGATGAACTGCCTCACCGGCTTCGGCGAGGCCTCCCGGATGACCCAGTTCAAGGACAAGTCCTCCCGGTACGGCGCCGAGAGCACCACGGTCGGCCTGTTCACCTACCCGATCCTGCAGATCGCCGACATCCTGCTGTACCAGGCGGACGCCGTCCCGGTCGGCGAGGACCAGCGCCAGCACGTGGAGATCACCCGCGACATCGCGGAGCGCTTCAACACCCGCTACACCCCGACCTTCACCGTGCCGAAGCCGTACATCCTCAAGGAGACGGCGAAGATCATGGATCTCCAGGACCCGGGGATCAAGATGAGCAAGTCGGCCTCCTCGGCCAAGGGCCTGGTCAGCCTGCTGGACGAGGCGAAGGCCAGCGCCAAGAAGATCAAGAGCGCCGTCACCGACACCGGCACCGTGGTCTCCTACGACGAGGAGCAGAAGCCGGGCGTCTCCAACCTGCTGCGCATCCACTCCGCGCTCAGCGGCCGGTCGGTGGAGCAGCTGGTCGAGCACTTCGAGGGCAAGATGTACGGCGCCCTGAAGACCGAGCTGGCCGAGCTGTTCACCGAGTGGGTCACCCCCTTCCAGGAGCGCACCCGCACCTTCCTGGACGACCCGGCCGAGCTGGACCGGGTGCTGGCGATCGGCGCCGAGAAGGCCCGCGCGGTGGCCTCCGAGACGCTGGCGACGGTCTACGACCGGATCGGCTTCCTCCCGGCCGCCAAGCGGTGACTCCCCTCACACAGCTGCCCGATGGTGAGGGCAGTGACTCGCCCTTCGCCTCCGAGCGCTCGGACCCGGTGCCGACGTTCGTCGCTCCGGCGCTCCCTCCTTCGTCGGTCGCTGGTCGCTCCTCGCTTTCGGCACCGGCGCGCTCTTCGGCTCAGGGCGGTGAGCTCGTCACCATCGGCGTGTCCGTGAGCGTCCCGGACCCGTACGGCGCGCAGATCCAGGACGCCCGGGCCGGGCACGGCGATCCGCAGGCCCGGTCGATACCGACCCACGTCACCCTGCTGCCGCCGACCGAGGTGCCGGCCGAGGCCCTGCCGAAGATCGAGGAGCACCTGGCGCAGGTGGCGGCCGCGCACCGGCCGTTCCGGATGCTGCTGTGCGGCGGCGGCACCTTCCGCCCGGTCTCCCCGGTGGTGTTCGTCCGGGTCGAGGAGGGCGCGCAGGAGTGCCGGCTGCTGGAGGCGGACGTCCGCTCCGGCCCGCTGGCCCGCGAGCTGGCGTTCCCGTACCACCCGCACGTGACGGTCGCGCACGGCCTGCCGGACGACGTGCTGGACCAGGCGTACGAGCAGGCGCGCGGCTACCGGGCGGCCTTCCCGGTGCCCGGCTTCTCGCTCTCCCGGTTCGACGCGGACGAGGTCTGGCGGCCCTGGCGGGACTACCCGTTCGGGTGAGCCCGAGCGGGGGTCCCGCCCGGGCCGCCTCGTGAACTACCGCTCCTGGCGGCCGAGTTCGAGCATCCGGTCGACCACCCGGGCGGAGGCCCCGCCGTCGTCCAGCGCGCAGTGCTCGGCCCGGAAGCGGCGGTAGCGCTCGGCGTACCCCGGTGGCAGCGCCGCGCCGCTGTCGGCGAGTTCGCGCAGCGCGCCGAGCAGTTCGGCCGAGGTCGGCACCAGCGGGCCGGGGGCGTTCGGCTCGAAGTCGAAGGAGAAGCCGCGCAGGGTGTCGCGGTAGTGCTCCAGGTCGTAGGTGAAGAAGTACATCGGGCGGCCGGTGATCGCGAAGTCGAACATGATCGACGAGTAGTCCGTCACCAGGACGTCCGCGACCAGCAGCAGCTCCTGCGGGTCGGGGTAGTCCCCGCAGTCGTACAGGAAGCCGTCGCCGGCCGAGGGCAGCGGGTCGCGCACGTGCGCGTGCGGGCGGATCAGCAGCACGTGGTCCTCGCCGAGCAGGCGCCGGGCGTGCTCCACGTCCAGCTTCAGGTCGAGCCGGAAGCCGTCGCCGTCGCCGCGCTGCTGGTCCTCCCGCCAGGTCGGCGCGTACAGCACGATCCGCTTGCCGTCCGGGATGCCGAGCTTGCGGCGGACGGCCGCGATGGTGGCCTGGTCGGCCCGGGCGAGCACGTCGCCGCGGGGGTAGCCGGACTCCAGCACCTCGCCGCCGTAGTGGAAGGCGCGCTGGAGCAGGGGGGTGGCGAAGGGGCTGGGGGAGAGCAGCAGGCTCCAGTGCGGGGTCTCCCGGTCGAGCGCCTCCAGGTAGCCGTGGTCGGCCAGCCAGGGGTTGTCGACGTCGTGGGCGATCCGCTTCAGCAGCGAGCCGTGCCAGGTCTGCACGACGACCTGGCCGGGGCGGCGCTCCAGGAAGTCCGGGAAGTGGGTGTTGCCGACCAGGTACCGGCAGGTGGCCAGCGCGCGGTACCACTCCGGGCTCCATATCCGCACCGGGGTGACCCCGGGCGGCAGCTCGGCCTGGGCGTCGTCGACCACCCACAGGTGCTCCAACGGCTCGCCGCGGCGGGCGAGTTCGGCGTGCACCGCGCGCGGTGAGTCGGCGTAGCCGCGGCCGCCGAACACGTCGTACAGCACCGCCTCGCGGACGGGCTCGCGGCGGGCCGCCGGGTAGTGCTCGGTGCGCTGCCGGTGCTGGTTCCAGGCGCTGCGCTCGGCGGCGTCGAGCACCGGGGTGGAGTCCACCAGCAGGGTGTCGTGCCAGCGGCGCTGCAGCACGATCCGCTTGCCGCCCGCGGTGGTGGTGGCGGGCAGCGCGGACAGCGCGGCGGGGGCGGCGAGCAGCGGCCGGGCGGGGCCGCGGCGGTCGGCCGGTTCCAGCGAGGCGTCCCAGACGCCCTTGCGCAGCGGCAGCGCGACGCCGTCCGCGCCGGTGCGGGTGGCGGGTACCCGGGCCAGGAAGCGGCCGTCGCCGGAGGTCTCGATCGGGGTGCGGACCTCGCAGGCCTGCGAGCCGTGCCGCAGCACGAGCTCCAGCCGGTCGGCGGCCGCGCCCGGGCAGTGGCCGGCGAGTTCGAAGCCGCCGGCCCGGGGGGTGATCCGGTCGACGTAGCCGGCCGCGGGCTGGACGCACACCTGGAGCCGGCCGTCCGCGAGGTGCTTGAGGTAGAGCACGCGGTCGGGGGCGTCGGGCAGCGGGTGCTGGCCGGCCACCGGGCCGCCGCGCTCGTCCAGGCAGAGCTGTTCGGTACTGCCGTCCGGGCGCGCCAGTTCGACGTCCCAGTGCTCCAGTTCGCCGGTGCCGCGGCCGTCCTCGGTGAACGGCCGGTACGGCAGGTGGACGGCGAAGGTGTTGCCGGTGCGGGTGACCGGGTGCTCGACCACGGCCTCGCTCTGCCGGTGCCGCAGTCGCAGCACGGTGCCGGCCGGGCAGGCCTCGGCGGTGCCGCTCAGGTCGAGGCCGTCGCCGGCCGGGGCGGCGTGGTCGAGCCGGGCGTTCGGGCGCTCCAGCCGCAGGCCCAGCCGGCCGTCCTCGAAGTACGGCTGCAGGCGGACGTCGCGGTCCACCCAGCGGGCCGGCGGGTACTCGCCGGAGCCGCACCAGTGCGGGGCGAGCGCGCCGTACTGGCGGCGCAGCCGGGTGGGGCGGGGGCGGGTGAAGAGGGTGGTCTCGATCCGCCAGTCGCCGAGCAGCCAGTGGCCTTCGTGGCGCAGTCGGGCGGGCTCGACGACGGCGGTGAAGCCGGACCAGTCGTGGTTGAACTCGGGCTGGGCGCTGTCGTCGGTGACCTCGGGCATCCGGCGGGGTCTGGAGCGCAGGTGCACGGGCGGGCGCTCGTCGTCCTCGTGGCGCAGGGTCAGCCAGGTCCAGGCCGAGCCGGGGCGGCCGGTGTCCTGGTGCTGCGGGCGGGCGAAGCCGGTGAGCTCCAGGCCGCGGGCGTGCCAGCGGGCGCGCAGCAGGCCGAAGGCGACGTCCTCGTCGACGGCGGGCCGGTCGGTGCTCACACGGGGGGAGGCGTGCGGGAGGACGAACCGTGTGAGCACAGGCATGTCGGGAAGACCCTTCGAGCAAACAGGATTCCCGGGCGTGGCGGTGAACCGGGAGCGCCGCCGATCCGTTCGTGTCCGGTCCGGGGCCGACTTCACATCCCATACCGGGGCGATGCCCGGGGTCAACCGTACGGATCTGCGAATTTCCTCAGAAATTCGTCCGGCGCGGCCGGTCCGAGCGACGTGTTCGCGCCGCTCCGAGGGAATAGCACACGTAAAGGACGGAAGTCCGTGCGGGAATTCCTCTTCGGGCATTTCGGCACGGGCGCCGGGGGTGTCCGACACGCCCGTGTCGGACACCCCCGGCGACGGCGGCTACTCCTTGCGGAGCATCGCGTCGACCACCCGGGCCGAGGCCTTGCCGTCGTCCAGGTCGCAGTAGGCCTCGCGGAACGCGGCCGCCTTGTCGGCGTACTCGGCCGCGACCTGCTCCACCCGGCCCAGCGCCGAGACCAGTTCCTCGGAGGTGGCCAGCAGCGGGCCGGGCGCCTCGGCCTCGAAGTCCAGGCTGAACCCGCGCAGGTTGTCGCGGTAGTGCTCCAGGTCGTAGGTGAAGAACAGCATCGGCTTGCCGGTCGACGCGAAGTCGAACACGGAGGCCGAGTAGTCGGTCACCAGGACGTCGGCGATCAGCAGCAGCTCGGCCATGTCGGGGTAGCTGCCGACGTCCCACACGTAGCCGTTGCCGGCGTCCGGGATCTGGCCGCACATCAGGGGGTGCCGGCGCACCAGCAGCACCTGGTCGTCGCCGAGCGCGGCCCGGGCCGCCGCGAGGTCGAGCCGCAGGTCGATCTGGTAGCCGCCGTTCGGCCGCCGCCGGTCCTCGCGCCAGGTCGGCGCGTAGAGCACGACCTTCTTGCCCTCGGGCAGGCCGAGCCGCTCGCGGACCTGCTCGGCGGTCTTCTCCCGGTCGGCCGCGAACAGCAGGTCGTTGCGCGGCGAACCGCTCTCCAGGATCTCGCCCTGGTAGTCGAAGGCGCGCCGCAGCACCGGGGCCGACCAGCTGCTGCCAGCCACCAGCAGGTTCCAGTTCGGGACTTCCCGGGCCAGCGTCTTCAGGTAGTTCGAGTCGGTGAACCAGACCTTCTCGAAGTCGAAGCCGACCTGCTTCAGCGGGCTGCCCTGCCAGGTCTGCACGACCACCTGGCCGGGGCGGCGGACGAAGAAGTCGGGCAGGTGGGTGCTGGTCACGACGTACTTGGCGGTGGCCAGCGCCTCGAACCACTCCGGGCTGTACAGCCGGACGGCGCGGGCCGTGCTCGGCAGGTCCGCCTGCATGTCGTCGGAGCCCCACAGGTGCTCCAGCGGCAGGCCGCGGCGGACCAGCTCCTCGTGGATCGCCCGCGGCGAGTCGCCGTACTGGCTGCCGCCGGCCACGTTGTACAGCACGGCGTCGCGCACCGGCTTGCGCCGGGCGGCCGGGTAGTCGACGGACCGCTGCTGGCGCTGGCGGTAGCCGGAGCGCTCCTCGGGCAGCAGCGCCGCGTGCGACTCCAACGACAGCCCGTCGTAGTGGCGGCGCTCCAGCACGATCCGCTTGCCGCGCGACTCCACCTCCAGCGGCAGCACGCCGAAGCAGTCCGGGCTGATCAGCGCGGCGGAGACCGGCAGGTCCTCGATCGGCGCGCCGACCGGGCGGAAGAAGACGTTCCAGGTGCCGTGGGCGAGCGGCACCTGCCCGGCGAAGGAGGCGGTCGGCACGGTCGGCAGCGCGGTGCGGAACCGGCCGTCCGCGATCTCCACCGGGTAGACGTGCTCCTCCTCGCGCCAGTGGTGGCGGACCACCAGCTCCCAGCGGTGCGCGCCGGGCAGCGGGAACGAGCCGCTGAGCAGGAAGCCGTCCGCGCCGCGGGAGGCGATCTCGTCCACCACCGGCTGCAGCACCTGGTCGGAGAACTGCAGGTAGCCGCCGGGGGAGGGCTTGGCGTAGAGCACCCGGCGCCGGTCGGCCGGGGCGTCCGGGTTCAGCGGCAGGTGCAGCTGCTCGGGCGCGTTGCGCTCGTCCCAGGCCACCGGGACGGTGCTGCCGTCCGCCAGCAGCAGCACGGTGTCCCAGCGGTCGCGGCTGCGCGCGGCGGCCACCGGGTCCAGCTCGGCCCAGGCCTCGCGGACGGCGGTCAGCTCGGCCACCGGGAAGGAGGTGGCGAACGGCTGCAGCGTGCCGACCGGCGCGCCCAGCTCCAGCGGGAAGGACACCGAGCGGTCCGACTCGACGTGGGTCATCCGCAGCCGGGCCCCGGCGAAGCTCGGGCCGGAGCGGGCCGCGCCGGAGACCTCGACCCGGTCGCCGTGGCCGGTCAAGCCGGTCACCCGGGCCTTGACGGTCTCCACCCGGAGGTAGACGAAGTTGTCGCGGACCCACGGCACGATCCGCACGTCCGGCTCGACCCAGGACGACGGGATGTACTGCGCGGTGTCGCTCCAGCCGGCCGAGATCCGGCCCTTGTAGACGCCGCCCTTGCCCGCGCCGGCCACCAGGACGCGCCAGTTGCCGTCCTTCCACTGCCCGCGGTTGCGCAGCTTCCGCGGGTCGACGGAGACGGTGAAGCCCGACCAGTCGCAGCTGTACAGGTCGTGGTTGCAGCTGGCGGTGGCCTCGGGGCTGTACGTGGTCTTCATCGGCACCGCGACGACGCGGCGGCCCTTGGCCTCGCGCAGCACCAGGGTGCGGACCATGTCGTGCTTGCCGGCCGCGCCCAGCTGCTCCGGGAACGCGTGCCCGGCCAGCTGCAGCTTCCCGCCGACCCAGCCGCTGCTGTAGAGCCGGCTGCGCATGACCAGCGAGTTGTCGAGCTTGAGCACCCCGGCCGGCACGCTCTTGCGCCCGCCGCGCAGGAACGGGTAGTCGGCGTACGGGCGCAGCACGCCGCGCGCCTGGACGCCGCCGCCGCTCTCGCCCTCGTACTTGATCTGCTCGACCAGCTCGTCGATCCGGCCCTGCAGGGTCAGGTGGTACTTGAGCCGCAGCGGCGCGCGCAGCTTGCGGACCAGGTCCGGGCCGATCGAGCGGAGCAGCCGGCTGACGTGCTGCTGGTAGGCGGCGCGGTACTCCTGGTCGCCGTCCACGACGGACCAGAAGAACATCGGGATCTCCTCGACGAGGGTGTTCTCGTCGTAGGAGCGCAGGTACTCGGCGAAGCGCGGCTCGGTCCGCTTCTTCAGCCAGCCGCGGACCAGCTCGACCGAGGCGACCCGGTCGACCAGACCCTTCGGGTTGGTGCGCATCTGCGTGATCGACATCTCGCCGACCTCGCGCTCGCGCCAGTGGTAGATCGGCTCGGCGAGCACGTCGACGCTGGCCGCCAGGTAGTGGTGCGGGACGCTGACCGGCGCGTCCTCGTACAGGATGCCCTCGGGGTAGAGCAGGCCGGCCGCGTCGAAGAACGAGCGGCGGTACACCTTGTTCCACGCGGTGCGGTCGGTGACCAGCGCCGGGATCTCGGTGATGTGGGTCTTGAGCCTGGTCTCCTTGAACGGCTTCACGTGCCCGCCGGACTGGTAGTAGCCCACCGCGCGGAACCGCAGCACGTTGCCGGTGCAGAAGTCCGAGCCGGTCTCGTCCAGCGTGTTGATCATCAGCTCGTACGCGCTCGGCGGCATCGAGTCGTCGCTGTCGACGAAGCACAGGAACTCGGAGTCCGGGTCGATGTGCCGGATGCCGGTGTTGCGGGCCGCGCCGAGGCCCTTGTTCACCTGCCGGACCAGCCGGAACCGCGGGTCCTGGACCGCGTACGCCTCGGCGAGGGCCGCGCTGCCGTCCTTCGAACCGTCGTCGACCATGACGCACTCGAAGTCCGTGAAGGTCTGGGCGGCGATCGAGTCGAGGCACTCGACGAGGTACCGCTCGACGTTGTAGATCGGGACGACGATGGAGAGGCGGGGAGCCATCGGCTACGCAGGCCTTTCTCGGGAGGAGCGTGGCCACCCGGGGGGACGGGCCTGGCGCCACTTTGATTCGGTGCGTACGTGCTCCCCGATCCTACCTCCGGGGTTTCGCGCCCTTCGGGCCCACTACTCTGGGGCCCGTGCCCCGCTTCAGCGTGATCGTTCCCGTGTACCAGGTCCAGGACTACCTCGCCGAGTGCCTCGACTCGGTGCTCGGCCAGGGCGGCCCGGACCTCGAACTCATCGCGGTGGACGACCGCTCCCCGGACGGCTGCGGCGCGATGCTGGACGCGGCGGCCGCCGCCGACCCCCGCGTCACCGTGCTGCACCTGCCGGAGAACGTCGGCCTCGGCCGCGCCCGCAACGCCGGCCTGGAGGTCGCCACCGGCGACTACGTGGTCTTCCTCGACAGCGACGACACGCTCACCCCCGGCCTGCTCGAGGCCGTCGACCGGCGGCTCGCCGCCACCGGCGACCCGGACGTCCTGGTCTACGACTACGCCCGCACCTACGCGGACGGCCGGATCACCCGGGCCGCCTCCGCCCACGTCTTCGGCGCCGCCTCCCCGGACGTCTTCGACCTCGCCGCCCGCCCCGACCTGCTCGACCTGCTCCAGGTCGTCTGGAACAAGGCCTACCGCCGCGACTTCGTCACCGGGCAGCGGCTGGTCTTCCCGGCCGGCTACTACGAGGACACCCCCTGGACGTACCCGGCGCTGCTTGCCGCCGAGCGGATCACCCTGCTCGACGAGGTCGGCGTGCACTACCGCCAGCGCCAGGAGGGCGGCAACATCCTGGCCACCGCCAGCCGCAAGCACTTCGACGTCTTCGCCCAGTACGACCTGGTGTTCGCCTTCCTCGACCGCCGCCCCGACCTCGACCGCTGGCGCCCGGTGGTCTACGGCAAGATGCTGCACCACCTCAACACCGTGGTCGCCAAGCCCGGCCGCGTCCCGGCCGGCGACCGCCGCGAGTACTTCCGCCGCGCCGCCGCGCACTGCGCCCGGCTGCGCCCGGCCGGCTACCGCCCGCCCGCCGGCGTGGACGGCATCCGCCTCGAACTGCTCAGCCGCGGCCGCTACGGCGCCTACCAGGCCGTCCGCGCCCTCGCCAAGGCCCGTCGCCTGGTGCGTGGCTGACGGCCGTTCGGGGGAGCGACCGGTATAACCGGTCGGGTGGAATTCCTGACCCGACTCCCGGTCCTCGGCCCGCTCGTCGCCCGGGTGCTGCGCAGCCGCCCGTACCGGGTGTACGAGTACTTCACCGCCGCCCGCGGCAACCGGCTGGCCGGGGCCGTCACCTTCTTCGGCTTCCTCGCCCTGTTCCCGCTGCTCACGGTCGGCCTGGCGATCGCCGTCGCGACGCTCAGCGACAGCCGGGTCGCCGACCTGCAGCACCGCATCTCGGACCAGCTGCCGGGCATCTCGGACGCGCTCGACCTGCCCTCGCTGGTGGCCAACGCGGGCGCCGTCGGGCTGGTCGGCGGGGCGCTGCTGCTGCTCTCCGGCCTCGGCTGGGTGGACACCATGCGCAGCTCGATCCGGGACATCTGGCAGCTGCCCGACGAGGACGGCAACCCGATCCTCGCCAAGGCCTGGGACTGCGTGGTGCTGGCCGGCCTCGGCCTGGTCTCGCTGGCGTCGATGGGCGCCTCGACGGTCGGCACCACGCTGGCCGGGCGGGTCGCCGACGAGATCGGCCTGCACAACGGCTACCTGCTCACCGGCATCGGCCTGGTCATAGCGGCCGCCTGCGACACGCTGCTGTTCGCCTACCTGCTGGGGCCCTTCCCCGGGATCACCGGCCAGCACCGCCGGGACCTGCTGCACGGCGCGCTGATCGGCGCGGTCGGCTTCGAGCTGCTGAAGCTGCTGCTGGCCTCCTACCTCGGCTCGGTCGCCGGGCGGAGCCTGTACGGCGCCTTCGCCACGCCGGTGGCGCTGCTGCTGTGGATCAACTTCGTCAGCCGGCTGCTGATGTACTGCGTGGCCTGGACGGCGACCGCCGACCCGGAGGCCGCCCGGGAGCGCACCCGCGCGCACGGCCGGGCCCTGCTGGCGGCGGCCGACGAGTCCGAGGCGGCGGCCCGGGCCCGGGTCTGAGCCCCGGACCCGTCGGCGACCAGGGGCTCAGTCGGTCCGCGCCGCCCGGCGCCGCCGCAGCACCAGCACGCCGTACCCGGCCGCGCCGCCCGCCGCCGCGACGGCCAGCCAGCCGCCGACGCCCGGGCCGTCGCCGCCCCCGCCCGCCGGGGCCGTCGCGGCGGCCGGCCGGGTGCTGGGGGAGGGGTGCGGAGGCGGCGCGGGCACGCCGTCGGCGCCGCCGGCCTGGCCGGTGGGCGCGGCGCCCGGCGGCAGCTCGTCGACCAGCTTGCCGACCGGCCGGACCTTGTCCGCCGCGGCGAAGCCCCAGTCCAGCAGCGCGGCCGTCTCGTCGTACACCTTCTGGTAGCTGGCCGGGTGCATCACCGTCACCAGCAGGGTGCGGCCGCCGCGCTCGGCGGCGCCGACGAAGGTCGAGCCGGCGTTCGTGGTGGTGCCGTTCTTGACCCCGATCAGGCCGGGGTACTTGCCCAGCAGCCGGTCGGTGTTGGCGATCCCGAAGCTGCCGCGCTGGCCGGTGTTCTTGTCGACGGCGCCGGGGAACTGCGCGTCCCGGGTCGCGCAGTACGCCCGGAAGTCGGGGTTGCGCAGGCCGGAGCGGGCGAACAGCGACAGGTCGTAGGCCGAGGACAGCTGGCCGTCCATGTCGTAGCCGTCCGGGGAGATCACCTTGGTGTCCCTCGCCTGCAGGGCGTCCGCGCGGGCCTGCATCTCGGCGACGGTCTGCGGGACGCCGCCGTTCATGTGCGCCAGGACGTGCACGGCGTCGTTGCCGGAGCTCAGGAACACCCCGCGCCACAGGTCCTCGACCCGGTACTCCAGGTTCTCCTTGATGCCGACCAGGCTGCTGCCGGCGCCGAGCCCGGTGATCTCCTCGTCGGCGACCTTGTGCACGGTGTTGCGGTCGAACTTGGGCAGCACGGTGTCGGCGAAGAGGATCTTCAGGGTGCTGGCCGGGGGCAGCCTGAGATGCGGGTTGTAGGCCGCGAGCACGTCCCCCGTGGTCGCGTCCGAGACTATCCAGGACTGCCCGGTGAGGTCGGCCGGCAGCGCCGGGGCGCCCGCCAGCGGGTCGACCTGGGCCCCGGGCCGGCCGAGCCGGTCGCCGCCGACCACGGCGGCCGGCGGGGGCGGCTCGTGCGGGGCCGCGACGGCCGCCGGAGCGGTGAGCAGGACCGGGAGGGCCGCGGTGACCGCGGCGCACAGGTGCGCGAATGACTGACGGCGTGTTGACACCCGCAGACCGTACCCAGTCGGGGCCCCCGCCGTCCGCCCCCCGGGGCCGGTCCTCCGCAGGAGGGGCCCGCCGTACGCCGATCGGAGCCCCCCGCATACTGGGGACGCACACCCCCTTCACACACCCCCCGCCGAGGACCGCCCCATGAAGCTCAGCCGCCGCGCCTCCTGGTTCCTGACCGCCTTCGGGGTCTGGTCGATGATCATCTGGACCACCTTCGTCAAGAACCTCTGGAAGGACTCCGGCGGCCAGGCCTTCACCAACGGCGACCACTCCCAGCCCACCGCCTTCTTCTGGATCCACCTCCTCCTCGCCGTCACCTCCTTCCTCCTCGGCATCGCCGTCGGCACCCTGGGCCTGCGCGGCCTCCGCGCCACCCGCCGCACCCCGGCCACCGACTGAGAATCACCGTTGCCGCTGTCGGGCCCTCCTGGCAGGATCCTCACCGCTCTCACGCGCGTACTGGACGCGCTGATCACAAGGGGTGGGGAATCTCCATGACACTTTCGCGTGCCCGCGGACTCGGTGCGGTCACCGTGGTCGCGATCGCCGCCGGGCTGCTCACCGCGCCCGCGGCCTCGGCCGTTCCGGGAACGGCTGTCACCGACCCGAAGGCGCTGCCCGCCCCGGGCTTCGCCGCCACGGGCCTGCACACCGACGCCTGCGACGACTCCACCGCCCCCGGCTGGCTGGGCGTCGCCAACCCCGTCCTGGCGGTCGCCGCCACCTCCCCGCAGGTGCGCTTCAAGCTCTGGGACGACTCGACCCCGGCGCACGACAAGATCGTCGACAGCACCGCCGACGTGACCGCCGGCGCCGCGAAGCTCGCCACCAGCGCTCTCGCGGACGGCCACAGCTACACCTGGCAGGCCTGGCCCGAGTACTCCCCGGGCAGCGGCAAGCCCGCTCCGGCCTGCCACTTCAAGGTCGACCTCACCGCGCCCGCACTGTCCGTCTCCTCGACCGACTTCCCGGCGAGCGGCTCCGGCGCCACGCCCGCCAAGTACGCGGGCGAGAACGGCGTCTTCACCCTCACCGGCACCGATGCCGCCTCCGGGGTGGCCTGCTACCAGTACACGCTGAACGGCACGCTCGGCGTCGGCTGGGACTGCGGGTCCGGACACACCGTCAAGGCGGGCGCGGACGGCACCGCCCAGCTCACCCTCAAGCCCAAGGACTGGGGCACCAACGTCCTGACCGTGCAGGCCATGGACAACGCCGGCAACGTCGGCCAGCCGGCCACGTACACCTTCTACGCGCCCTGGGACTCGCGCCCCAAGCCGGCCGTCGCGGGCGATGTGGACGGCGACGGCGTGCCGGACATCCTCGTGCCGGACGCCCAGGGCAACCTGCAGGTCATCAGCGCCAACGCGTCCGACACCACCCCGAGCTCGACCGTCCCGGCCGTGCTCGCGCCGCTGCACGCCGGCTGGCAGGACGACCAGGTGGTGCACCGCGGCTGGGCTCCGGTCCACGCCCCCGGGGACGACCTGCTGGTGCACCCCAAGGGCAACCCGCGCGCCCTGTACGCCTACGCCAACGGGCACCAGGGCGACTTCGGCAACGGGTACCCCACCCTGATCGACAAGCCGTCCCAGTGCGCAGACGCCGGCGGAACGTGGATCGACTGCCCCCAGGGCTACGCGGCGGACTGGTCAGCGTCCACCCAGCTGGTCGCCCTCGGCAACGACGAGCCGCACGAATGGCCGTTCCTGGTCTCCGTCGAGAACGGTGACCTCTGGCTGTACTCGGCGGCCCTGCGGGACTACGGCCTCGCCCAGCAGCTCACCACCGGCGGGGCCTGGGCCGGCTACGACCTGATCGCCCCCGGCAAGGACGCCTCCGGCGCGTTCCAGCTGTGGGCGCGCGAGCGGGCCACCGGCGCGCTGCACGCCTACCGGATCCCGAAGGCAGTCGGCGGCCCGTTCGACTTCTCCGCCCTCGCCGACCCCTCGGCGAACGTGGTCGCCACCGGCTTCACCACCGCCGCCTACCCGACCCTGGGCAGCTCGGGCGACGGTGACGGGGACGGCAAGCCCGACCTGTGGGCCGTCACCGCCAACCGCCACCTGGTGACCTTCAGCGGCTGGACCGCCCCGAAGGACCTCGGCGCCCTGCACTGAGCCCGGTACGAACGAGGCCCCGCCCGATCGGTGATCGGGCGGGGCCTCGGTGCGTCAGGCGGGGGTCAGAAGCGGCGGGTGACCAGGGCCCGCTTCACTTCCTGGATCGCCTTGGTGACCTCGATGCCGCGCGGGCAGGCCTCGGAGCAGTTGAAGGTGGTGCGGCAGCGCCACACGCCCTCGCGGTCGTTGAGGATCTCCAGGCGCTGCTCGGCGCCCTCGTCGCGCGAGTCGAAGATGAAGCGGTGCGCGTTGACGATGGCGGCCGGGCCGAAGTACTGGCCGTCGTTCCAGAACACCGGGCAGGACGACGTGCACGCGGCGCACAGGATGCACTTGGTGGTGTCGTCGAAGCGCTCGCGGTCCTCGGCGGACTGCAGGCGCTCGCGCGTCGGGTCGTTCCCCTTGGTGATGAGGAACGGCATGACGTCCTTGTACGCCTGGAAGAACGGGTCCATGTCCACGACCAGGTCCTTGAGGACCGTCAGGCCCTTGATGGCCTCGATCGTGATCGGCTTCTCCGGGTTGACGTCCTTGATCAGGGTCTTGCACGCCAGCCGGTTGCGGCCGTTGATCCGCATCGCGTCGGAGCCGCAGATGCCGTGCGCGCAGGAACGGCGGTAGGTGAGGGTGCCGTCCTGCTCCCACTTGATCTTGTTGAGCGCGTCCAGGACGCGCTCCTTCGGGTCCATGACCAGCTGGTAGTCGACCCACACCGGCTCCGGGTGCTCCTCCGGGTTGAACCGGCGGATCCGGAAGGTGACGGTGATCAGCTGGGTGCCACCGGCCTCGACCGCGTCCAGAGCGGCCGAGTGCTCCACAGTCGGAGTGCTCATCAGTACTTACGCTCCATCGGCTGGTAGCGGGTCGTGACGACCGGCTTGTAGTCGAGGCGGATGGAGGTGCTGCCGTCGGCGGCGACCTCCTGGTACGCCATGGTGTGCTGCATGAACTTCACGTCGTCACGGGTCGGGAAGTCCTCGCGGTAGTGACCGCCGCGGGACTCCTCGCGGGCCAGCGCGGAGACGGCCAGCACCTCGGCCAGGTCGAGCAGGTTGCCCAGCTCGACGGCCTCCAGCAGGTCCGTGTTGTAGCGGAAGCCCTTGTCCTGGATGGAGACGTTCTTGTAGCGCTCCTTCAGCGCGGCGATGTCCTCGACCGCCTGCTTCAGGGTGGCGCCGGTGCGGTACACCATGGCGTTGGCGTCCATGGTCTCCTGCAGCTCCTTGCGGATCTGCCCCACGGACTCGGTGCCGGTGGACTCGCGCAGGCCGTCGACCAGCGCCTGCACCTTCTCCTCCGGGTTCTCCGGCAGCTCGACGAACTCGTTCGCGTTGGCGAAGTCGGCGGCGGCGATGCCCGCGCGACGGCCGAACACGTTGATGTCGAGCAGCGAGTTGGTGCCCAGGCGGTTGGCGCCGTGCACGGACACGCAGGCGACCTCGCCGGCCGCGTACAGGCCCGGGACGACGTCCGTGTTGTTGCGCAGGACCTCACCCTCGACGTTGGTCGGGATGCCGCCCATGGCGTAGTGCGCGGTGGGCTGGATCGGGATCGGGTCCGTGTAGGGCTCGATGCCGAGGTAGGTGCGCGCGAACTCGGTGATGTCCGGGAGCTTGGCGTCCAGCTGCTCCGGCGGCAGGTGGGTGAGGTCCAGGTAGACGTGGTCGCCGTCCGGACCGCAGCCGCGGCCTTCGCGGATCTCGGTGTAGATCGCGCGGGAGCAGACGTCACGGGACGCGAGGTCCTTCATGACGGGGGCGTAGCGCTCCATGAAGCGCTCGCCGTCCTTGTTGCGCAGGATGCCGCCCTCGCCGCGGGCGCCCTCGGTGAGGAGGATGCCCATGCGCCAGATGCCGGTCGGGTGGAACTGGAAGAACTCCATGTCCTCCAGCGGCAGGCCGCGGCGGTAGACCAGGGCCTGGCCGTCACCGGTGAGGGTGTGGGCGTTGGAGGAGACCTTGAAGAACTTGCCGGTGCCGCCGGAGGCGAACACGACGGACTTGGCCTGGAAGACGTGGATCTCGCCGGTGGCCAGCTCGTAGGCGACGACGCCGGCCGTCTTGCCCTCGTTGAGCAGCAGGTCGAGGACGTAGAACTCGTTGAAGAACTCGACGCCGTGCTTGACGCAGTTCTGGAACAGCGTCTGGAGGATCATGTGGCCGGTGCGGTCGGCCGCGTAGCACGAGCGGCGGACCGGGGCCTCGCCGTGGTTGCGGGAGTGGCCGCCGAAGCGGCGCTGGTCGATCCGGCCCTGCTCGGTGCGGGAGAAGGGCAGGCCCATCTTCTCCAGGTCGAGGACGGCGTCGATGGCCTCCTTGCACATGATCTCGGCGGCGTCCTGGTCGACCAGGTAGTCACCACCCTTGACCGTGTCGAAGGTGTGCCACTCCCAGTTGTCCTCCTCGACGTTGGCGAGGGCGGCGCACATGCCGCCCTGGGCCGCGCCGGTGTGGGACCGGGTGGGGTAGAGCTTGGTCAGGACGGCGGTGCGGCTGCGCTGCGTGGACTCGATGGCCGCGCGCATGCCGGCGCCGCCGGCGCCGACGATGACGGTGTCGTACTGGTGAATCTGCATGGGGGGTTAACTCGCCTCTGGCCTCTGCCGATGGTCGATGGTGCTCGCGGCTCAGATGTTGGGGTCGAAGGTGAAGATCACCAGGGTGCCGAGCAGCACGGTGAAGACCGTGGCGGTACCCATGAGCCCCTTGAGCCAGAGCCGGGTCGAGTCCTTCTCGGCGTAGTCGTTGATGACCTGACGCATGCCGTTGGCGCCGTGCAGCATGGCGAGCCAGAGCATCAGGAGGTCCCAGCCCTGCCAGAACGGGGAGGCCCAGCGGCCGGCCACGAAGGCGAAGCCGATCTTGGACACGCCGCCGTCGAGCACCAGCATGATGATCAGGTGGCCGAGGATCAGCGCGGTCAGGACGACACCGGACAGGCGCATGAAGAGCCAGGCCAGCATCTCGAAGTTGGTGCGGGTGCGGCGCGGGGTCTTCGCGGTGCGCTTGCGCGGCGGCTCGATGACGAACGCGTCGGCCGGGTTGCCGGTGCCGAGGCCCTTGCCGGTGTGCGCCTGCTTGGAGGGGACGACGAGCGCGTCGGAGATTTCCGTGGACATGTGGCTCACTCCCCGAACCAAGAGATCAGCGTGTGCTGCAGGATCGGGTAGAAGGCGCCGGCCATCAGGACGACCCAGACCCCGACGACGGTCCAGAGCATCTGCTTCTGGTACTTCGGGCCCTTCGACCAGAAGTCCACGGCGACGACGCGCAGGCCGTTGAGGGCGTGGAACAGGATGGCGGCGGTGAGGCCGTACTCCAGCAAGTTCACGAGGGGAGTCTTGTACGTCTTGATGACGGTGTCGTAGGACTCCGGCGACACTCGCACCAGGGCGGTGTCCAGGACGTGGGCGAACAGGAAGAAGAAGATGAGGACGCCGGTGACTCGATGAGCCACCCAGCTCCACATGCCTTCCCGGCCGCGGTACAGCGTTCCAGCCGGCACGGAAAAACCCTCCGGAAGCGATTGGGGGCTCGGCCGGCTTCGGTGTCGGTCAGCCCGGCCGGGTACGGTCCACCGGCCGCGAGCATCCTATCGGCGCGTTCTCGCCACCCGCCTCCGGGGGCCTCCGGTGTGATCAAACCGCCACTTCTGGCCTAGTCGGGCGGGAACCATCCCCGGATTCGCGACGCAGGGTGACCGTTCGGGTGCGCTACGGTGGCCGCCCGCCAGCCGCCGACACCCTGCCGAGGCCCCCGTGCCACTGCGCCGCGTCCGACCGTCCGCCGTCGTCCTGCTCCTGTTCCCGCTGCTCAGCTGCGGCTGCGCCACGGTCGGCGGCTCCCCGTCCGCGGACCGCGCCGCGCCGGGCCGGGAACTGTCCGCGTCCGAACTGAGGGCGGCCGCGGTGGCCGATAACGATCTGGGGCCCGGGTACGCGGTGACGGTCATGACGGCCGGGCACGGCGACACCGGGGCGGGCGCCGGGCGGGAGGCCGCGGACGTCCCGGCCTGTCAGCCGCTGCTGGACGTGGTGGCCCCGGGCGCCTCGGTCGGCACCGCCCCCGGGACGGCCTCGACCTCGCCGGGCGTGGACCGCCCGTACGCGGAGACGGACCTGAGCGTGGCCCGGGCGGCCGACCCCAAGGGCGGGGTGTACGGCGGGCTGATCGGGTACCGGGCGGGGCGGGCGGCCGTGCTGCAGGGGGAGCTGGAGCAGCTGTTCGGCCCGTGCGCGTCCTTCGGTTCGGCGGCTCCGGCGCCGCCCGCCGAGAAGCCGGGGAAGAAGGCGCCGATCCGCACCCGGCACCGGCTGAACCGGGAGGACACGCCCACGCCGGAGGGAGCGGACGCGGCGATCGGATTCACCCTCACGAATGAATCGGGCGGTGCGGTGCTCACCCAGCGCGCCGTCCTGGCCCGGGTCGGGACGGCGCTGGCGGTGTTCACCACCTTCGGCGTGGCCGCGGAGCCGGCCGCCGTGCCGGACGAGCGGATCGTCCGGCAGCAGGTGGCCAAGCTCCGCGCCGCGCAAGCGGCGAAGGGCTGACGCGGCGAAGGGCCGGGGCGGGGAAGGGTCGGCGCCGGGAAGCGCCGGCGCGGCGAACGGCTAGCGCGCCCCGGCCTCCGAGTGGGTGGCGACCAGGTGCTCCAGCCGGGTGAGCGCGATCCGGCGCAGTTCGTCCGCCGAGATCAGCCGCTCCTCGTCCGGGTCGTTGGCGAGCCGGGTGCGGATCGACGAGAGCACGGCGTCGAGCATCTCCTCCGGCTCGACGCCGTCCAGGCAGACCACGAAGACGTGGCCGAACCGCGCCTCGTACGCGGCGTGCGCCGCCCGCAGCGCGGTGTGCGCGGCCTGGCTGCCGGGCGCCCGCATGCCGAGCAGGGGCTGCGGCATCCAGCTCTCGTCGGCGAGCGCCTCGGCCAGGTCGGCCGGGCGCAGGTCGTAGGAGGCCTCGCTGGCGGCGGCGAGCAGGGACTCTATGTCGGGGTACGGCCGGTGCGCGGTGAGCCGCAGGGCCCAGCGGTGGCTGCCGCAGCAGGCCAGCAGGGCCTCCTCGGCCGCGCCGGCGTCGGCTTCGTTGAAGCGGTGCAGCCCGAGGAGGGTCGGCTCGGACGTGGGATCGAGCCGCTGTGACGGGATCTCGCTGGGCAGCGGGTCCTCCTCGTGAGGGCGGGAAGGTACCGGTGGTGTGGGGTGGTGGGACAGCTGAAGTATGGGGGGCCGCGGGCGGCGGTCGACGCCGGTCGGGCAGCTCCTCCAAGGTAGTTGAGCGGTCATCAGTTGGGGAGGGCGCGCGCCGAATTCATCCGGACGAGCTATCAAGTCGTGACGTTGACACCGTTTCGTCAGCGCCCTCCCCGTTGTCGCCCGCTACTCGCAGCGGGTCCCCGCGGCCGGCACCGTGCCCTCGGTGAGGTAGGCCGCCATGGCCTTGTCGATGCAGGCGTTGCCCTTGCCGAAGGCGCCGTGGCCCTCGCCGACCCGGGTGAGCAGGGTGGCGTTGGCGAAGCCCTTGGCCAGCGCCTCGGCCGAGGCGTACGGGGTGGCCGGGTCGCCGGTGCTGCCGACCACCAGGATCGGCGCGGAGCCCTCGGCCCGGATGGTGTGCGGCTTCTCCTGGGTCTTGAACGGCCAGTGGGCGCAGCCCGGCTCGGTGTAGTCGTCCACCGTGACGCCCTTGGACAGCAGCGGCGCCTGGGCGAGCAGCCGGTCGACGGCGGCCTTGGCGTGCTCGGGGGTGGGCGCGGGGCGGGCGGCGTCGGCGCAGGAGATCGCGGTGTGGGCCTCGTCCAGCGGGCTGTAGTGGCCCTGCTCGTCGCGGCCGTTGTAGTCGTCGGCGAAGGCCATCAGGAAGTCGCCCTTGTCGCGGACCATCGCCCAGCCGAGGGAGGCCCGCAGGTACTTCCAGGAGGTCTTCTCGTCGCCGTACAGCATCGAGATGACGCCGGTCCACGCCTGGTCGCGGCCGAGCTTGCGGCCGTCCTTGACGGTCAGCGGGTGGTCGTGCAGGCCGTCCAGGAAGTCGGCGGCCTTCTTGGCGGCCTGGTCCTTGTCCTTGCCGAGCGGGCACTCGTCGGCGTGGTTCTCCACGCAGTCGGCGGCGAAGCGCTCGAAGGACTTCTCGAAGCCGACCTGCTGGTCGACGCCGTGGTCCAGGGTGTCCTCGGCCGGGTCGACGGCACCGTCGAGGATCAGCCGGCCGGTGTTCTTCGGGAACTCCTCGGCGTAGAGGGCGCCGAGGTAGGTGCCGTAGGAGATGCCGAGGTAGTTGAGCTTCTTGTCGCCGACGACGGCGCGCAGCACGTCCAGGTCGCGGGCGGTGTTGCGGGTGCCGACGAAGGGCAGCAGCTTGCCGGACTTGGCCTGGCAGGCGGCGGCGTGGTCGGTGCTCTGCTTGACCCGGGCGGCCTTGCGCTCGGCCGGGTCGACCGGCTCGTCCTCCTGGTTGAGGGCGTCGTGCTGCTGGTCGTCGTAGCAGACGACCGGCGCGCTGGCGCCGGTGCCGCGCGGGTCGAAGCCGATCACGTCGAAGCGGTCGTGCAGGGTGCCCTCGAAGTCCTTGGCGCCGAACTCGACCATCTCGACGCCGGAGGCGCCGGGGCCGCCGGGGTTGACCATCAGCGAGCCGACCCGCTGGTCCGGCTTGGCGGCCGGGTGCTTGATCAGGGCGAGGTCGATGGCGTCGGCGGCCGGGTGGGCGTAGTCCAGCGGGACGTGCAGCTTGCCGCACTTCATGCCGGTGGTGTCGACCTTGGCCTTCTCGGCCTTGGGGTCGGCCGGGCAGTCCGCCCAGACGATCTGCTGGCCGTAGAAGGGCTTGAGGGCCGGGTCGGCCTCGCCGGTGGGCGTCGCGGTCGGCGTCGGGGTGGCCGTGGGGCTCGCGGCGCCGGTGGCCGCGGGGGCGGCGGCCTTGTCCTGGGACGACGCGTGGTCGTCGGTGCACGCGGTGGCGAGGAGGAGCGTGCCCGCCGCCACGGCGGTCAGCAGGACGCGTGGGCGGGCGGCCCGAAAGGTTTTCATCGCACGTGTGTACCACTGGTGGGTGACGTGTTCGATCATGACCCCCCGGGCCGCCCGGCTCGGCCCGGCTCAGCCTGGCCCAGGCCGGCTCAGCCGCGGTGGACCTTGTGGTTGGCGGCCTGCGCCCGGGGCCGGACCACCAGCAGGTCGATGTTGACGTGCGCCGGCCGGGTGACCGCCCAGGCGACGGTGTCCGCGACGTCCTCCGAGGTCAGCGGCTCGGCCACACCCGCGTACACGGCCGCGGCCTTGTCCTCGTCGCCCCGGAACCGGGTGATCGCGAAGCCCTCGGACTTCACCATGCCGGGGGCGATCTCGATCACCCGGATCGGCTCCCCGCACAGCTCCAGCCGCAGCGTCGCCGCGATGGTGTGCGCGGCGTGCTTGGCGGCGACGTACCCGCCGCCGCCCTCGTACGCGGCCAGCGCGGCGGTGGAGGAGAGCACCAGCACCGTGCCGTCGCCGGTCGCGCGCAGGGCGGGCAGCAGCGCCTGCGTCACGTGCAGCACGCCGAGCACGTTCACCTCGTACATGGCCCGCCAGTCGGCCGGGTCGCCGTGCTCGACCGTCTCGGCGCCGATCGCCCCGCCGGCGTTGTTCACCAGCACGTCGACCCGGCCCACCTCGGCCGCGAAGGCGTCCACGGCGGCGCGGTCGGTCACGTCCAGCGTGTGGGCCCGCCCCCCGATCTCCTTGGCCAGCGCCTCGATCCGGTCCGTGCGGCGCGCGGTCAGCACCACCTCGAAGCCTTCGGCGGCCAGCCGGCGGGCGGTCGCCGCGCCGATTCCACTGCTGGCACCGGTGACCACGGCCACCTTCTGCTCGGTCATCGCCACTCCCTGGGGCTCGTCGGTCGTTCACCCGATCATCTCAACCGCGTCTGCGCCCGCGCCGCCCGGTGGCGTTCTACATTGCGAGGACCGCCCCCCCGTGCCGTCCTCGCTGGAGGAACCCATGGCAGTCGAACCGCGCCGCGCCGAGTCGGGCTTCGAGATCGCGCCGGTGTACGGCCCCGAGGCGTCGGCCGGCCGCGATCCGGCCGAGCGGCTGGGCCGGCCGGGGGAGTACCCGTACACCCGGGGCGTCCACCCGACCATGTACACCGGACGCCCGTGGACGATGCGCCAGTACGCGGGCTTCGGCACCGCCGCCGAGTCCAACGCCCGCTACCGGCAGCTGATCGCGGGCGGCGGCACCGGGCTCTCGGTGGCCTTCGACCTGCCCACCCAGATGGGCTACGACTCGGACGCGCCGGTGGCCGCCGGGGAGGTCGGCAAGGTGGGCGTGGCCGTGGACAGCGTCGAGGACATGGCGGTGCTGTTCGACGGCATCCCGCTCGGCGGCGTCTCCACCTCGATGACCATCAACGCGCCCGCCGCGCTGCTCCTGCTGCTCTACCAGCTGGTCGGCGAGGCCCAGGGGGTCGCGCCCGCGGCGCTCACCGGCACGGTGCAGAACGACGTGCTGAAGGAGTACATCGCCCGCGGGACGTACATCTTCCCGCCGAAGCCCTCGCTGCGGCTGGTCGCGGACGTGTTCAAGTACTGCCGGGCCGAGATCCCGCGCTGGAACACCATCTCCATCTCCGGCTACCACATGGCCGAGGCCGGGGCCGATCCCGCGCAGGAGATCGCCTTCACCCTGGCCAACGCCGTCGCCTACGTCCGCACCGCGCTGGCCGCCGGGATGGCGGTGGACGACTTCGCCCCCCGGCTCTCCTTCTTCTTCGTGGCCCGCACCACCCTGCTGGAGGAGGTGGCCAAGTTCCGGGCCGCCCGCCGGATCTGGGCCAGGATCATGCGCGAGGAGTTCGGCGCGCGGGACCCGCGCTCGCAGAAGCTGCGCTTCCACACCCAGACCGCCGGGGTGCAGCTCACCGCCCAGCAGCCCGAGGTGAACCTGGCCCGGGTCACCGTGCAGGCGCTCGCCGCGGTGTTCGGCGGCACCCAGTCGCTGCACACCAACAGCTTCGACGAGGCGATCGCGCTGCCCACCGAGAAGGCGGCCCGGCTCGCCCTGCGCACCCAGCAGGTGCTCGCCCACGAGACCGACGTGACCGCCACCGTCGACCCGTTCGCCGGCTCCTACGCCGTCGAGTCGATGACGGACGCCGTGGAGGAGGCCGCGCTGGCGCTGATGGCCCGGGTCGAGGAGCGCGGCGGCGCGGTGGCCGCGATCCAGCAGGGCTTCCAGAAGGCCGAGATCGAGCGCACCGCCTACCGGATCCAGCAGGAGACCGACGCGGGGACGCGGACGGTGGTCGGCGTCAACCGCTACCGGCTGGACGCCGAGGAGCCCTACCGGCCGCTGCGGGTGGACCCGGCGATCGAGCGGCTGCAGGCCGAACGGCTGGCCCGGCTGCGGGCGGAGCGCTCCCGGGCCGCCGTCACCCGGGGGCTGGACGCGCTGCGCCGCACCGCGGCGGGGCCGGAGAACGTGCTGCCCCCGATGAAGGAGGCGCTGGCCGCCCGGGCCACCGTCGGCGAGGTCTGCGACGCGCTGCGCGAGGTGTGGGGCACGTACGCTCCGGTGGACCGCTTCTGAGTTGATGCGCCTGAGGGGGTTGGTGCGCCTGAGTCACCGTCAATCACCCGAGAACGTCAAGAGCGGGGCGTCCGTGACCACCGGCCCGGGTGATCGTTGCACAGGGCAGGCAACCCGGAAAGGCGGCTGAAACGAGATGTCATACCCACCTGTCCGGCCGGTATGCGCCCATCCGGGGAAGAATTTTCCGGAAGTCGGGCCAAATCCCCCCGACAGGCCTACGCTTGGGGAGATGAACCGTCCTGAGCCCGCTCAGTCGGGCGCCACTCTCGCCGTCGCACGCCCCGCCGCCGACCTGCGCGCCCGAGTAGGCGCGCTGGAGCCGGAACTGATCGCCTTCCGCCGTGATCTGCACCGGCACCCGGAGCTGGGGCGCCAGGAGTTCCGCACCACCGGGCTGCTCCGCGACCGGCTGGTGGCCGCGGGCCTGACCCCCCGGGTGCTGCCCGGCGGCACCGGCCTGCTGGTCGACATCGTCCCGCCCGGCACCGCCCCCGGCACCGAACTGCTGGCCTTCCGGGCCGACATCGACGCGCTGCCCATCGACGACGCCAAGACCGACGTCCCGTACCGCTCCACCGTCCCCGGCCGGGCCCACGCCTGCGGCCACGACGTGCACACCTCCGTCGTCCTCGGCACCGGCCTGGTGCTGGCCGAGGCCGCCCGCACCGGCGAACTGCGCCGGCCCGTCCGACTGGTGTTCCAGCCGGCCGAGGAGGTCATGCCGGGCGGCGCGCTGGACGTGATCAAGGCCGGCGGGATGGACGGCGTGGGCCGGATCTTCGCGGTGCACTGCGACCCGAAGGTGGAGGTCGGCCGGATCGCCCTGCGGGTCGGCGCGATCACCTCGGCCTGCGACCGCCTGGTGCTGCACCTGGACGGCCCCGGCGGGCACACCGCCCGCCCGCACCTGACCACCGACCTGGTGACCGCGGTCGCCCGGATGGCCGCGGACCTGCCGGGCGCGCTGGCCCGCCGGATGGACCCGCGCTGGGGCGTCAGCCTGGTCTTCGGCCGGATCGCCGCTGGCTCCGCGCCCAACGTCATCCCGCAGCACGCCGAACTGGAGGGCACCGTCCGCTGCCTGGAGCTGGACGGCTGGCGCGAGGCGCCGGACCTGCTGCACGAGCTGATCGCCAAGCTCGCCGAGACCTACCGGGCCAAGTGGACGCTGGACTACCACCGCGGGGTGCCGCCGGTGGTGAACGAGGCGGTCTCCGTCACCCGCCTGGACGAGGTGATGCACGATCGTTTCGGGCGCGGCGGCGCCCAGGTGGTGGAGGGCACCGAACAGAGCCTGGGCGGCGAGGACTTCTCCTGGTACCTGGAGCACGCCCCGGGCGCGCTGGCCCGGCTGGGCGTCCGCGCCCCCGGCGACACCGCCGTCCGGGACCTGCACCAGGGGCGGTTCGACGTGGACGAACGGGCGATCGGCATCGGGGTCGAA
The DNA here is from genome assembly GCF_000961885.1 of Streptomyces rubellomurinus. Lineage (GTDB taxonomy): Bacteria > Actinomycetota > Actinomycetes > Streptomycetales > Streptomycetaceae > Kitasatospora > Kitasatospora rubellomurina. The sequence goes on along the minus strand of NZ_JZKH01000011.1, from coordinate 78,858 downwards.
CTCTTCGCGGCGCTGGCCCTGGAGGACGACCGGAACTGATCATCCTTCGATCGTTCTCCGATCGTTCTCCACGGATGTGTGACCGACACGTGGTCGGGACGTCGAGATCCGGGGTCCGGTCCGGTTCCGTAAACTGGGCCGGACCAGTCTCGGATCACCGTCCGCGCACGGGGAAAGAGCCTCGGGTCGGCCTTCAGACCACGGTTTGATAACAACCCGAATGCTCTGGCAGCCCGTAACACAACCGTGTTCTACGCGCGTTACGGTGGCGTCCGACCACGCTAAACGGGTGCGTGTGAGAAGGAGAAACTCCCTTGCGCCGTTCAATGAAGCTCGCCGCGGTTGTGCTCTCGGGTTCCCTGGGCATGGCCTCGCTCGCCGCTTGCGGCGCAAAGAGCAATGACAACTCCAGCTCCTCGGGCTCGGCCGCCGCCTCCGGTGGCGCCGGCGGTCTCAAGGTCGGTATGGCCTACGACATCGGCGGCCGTGGTGACCAGTCCTTCAACGACTCCGCCGCGCGCGGCCTGGACAAGGCCAAGGCCGACCTGGGCGTCCAGGTCACCGAGGCCGAGGCCAAGCAGGGCGAGGCCGAGGCCGACAAGGAGACCCGCCTCAAGAACCTGGTCGACGGCGGCTACAAGACGATCGTCGCGGTCGGCTTCGTCTACCAGCAGGCGGTCAACAAGGTCGCGAAGGACAACCCGGACGTCAAGTTCGCGATCATCGACTCGAACGACAAGGACCAGCCGTCCAACGTCACCTCGCTGCTCTTCGCCGAGCAGGAGGGTTCGTACCTGGCCGGTGTCGCCGCGGCGAACAAGTCGAAGGCCCACCACATCGGCTTCATCGGTGGTGTGCAGTCCGAGCTGATCAAGAAGTTCGAGGCCGGTTACAAGGCGGGCGCCAAGTCCGTCGACCCGAACATCGTGATCGAGACCACCTACCTCACCACCCCGCCGGACTTCACCGGCTTCGCCTCGCCCGACAAGGGCAAGGAAGCCGCGCAGGGCCAGCTCGACAAGGGTGCGGACGTCATCTACTCCGCCGCCGGCTCCTCCGGCAACGGCGCCATCGAGGCCGTCGCCAACGCGAAGAAGCTCGCCATCGGTGTCGACTCCGACCAGGCCAGCCAGCCGGCCCTGGCGAAGTACAAGGACGCCATCCTGACCTCGATGGTCAAGAACGTCGACAACGCGGTGTACTCGTACATCCAGTCGGTCAAGCAGGGCCAGAGCCCGACCGGCATCAAGCTGTTCGACCTCAAGGCCGACGGTGTCTCGCTCGCCACCACCGGTGGCAAGATCGACGACATCCAGGACAAGCTGAAGGCCGCCGCCGACGCCATCAAGAGCGGCGCCACCACCATCCCGACCGCCCCGGCCCAGTAAGGCCCGCGCGTCTCGGACGTCACAGCGCCTGCCGCCTGCCCGGCAGCGCGATGATCGACACAGTTCACGGGAGGGGCCCGGCAGGGTGCGCTCAACGCGTACCCCCGGGCCCCGTTCCGTCTCCCCCCGTTTCCCCCCTTGGCCCTCCGAGCGCAACGACGCGCCTCCAGACCACCAGGAGATCGCCATCACCGCATCAGACCCCGTCCCCCTGCGCAAGGACGGCACCCCCAGCGCGGGGACGGCGACAGCGGCCGTCGAACTGCGCGGCATCACCAAGCGCTTCCCCGGCGTCGTGGCCAACCACGACATCAACCTCACCGTCCGCACCGGCACCGTGCACGCCCTGATGGGCGAGAACGGCGCCGGCAAGTCGACGCTGATGAAGATCCTCTACGGCATGCAGAAGCCGGACGAGGGCACCATCGCGATCAACGGCGAGCAGTGCGAGTTCAACACCCCCGGCGACGCCATCGCCCGCGGCATCGGCATGGTGCACCAGCACTTCATGCTCGCCGACAACCTCACGGTGCTGGAGAACGTCGTCCTCGGCGGCGAGAAGCTGTACGGCATCGGCGCCAGGGCGAAGGCGAAGATCAAGGAGATCTCGGACCAGTACGGCCTGGGCGTGCGCCCGGACGCCCTGGTCGAGGACCTCGGCGTCGCCGACCGCCAGCGCGTCGAGATCCTCAAGGTGCTGTACCGCGGCGCCAAGATCCTGATCCTCGACGAGCCCACGGCCGTCCTCGTCCCGCAGGAGGTCGACGCGCTGTTCGACAACCTGCGCGAGCTCAAGTCCGAGGGCGTCACCGTCATCTTCATCTCGCACAAGCTGCACGAGGTGCTGGCGGTCGCCGACGCGATCAGCGTCATCCGCCGCGGCACCACGGTCGGCGACGCCGACCCGAAGGCCGTCACCGCCCGCCAGCTCGCCGAGCTGATGGTCGGCGCCGAGCTGCCCTCCCCGGAGAGCCGCGAGTCGACCGTCACCGAGACCGAGATGCTCACGGTCGAGGGCCTGCGGATCGCCAAGACCGACGCCGAGGGCATCGAGCGCGTCGTCCTCGACGACATCTCGCTGCGCATCCGCAAGGGCGAGATCCTGGGCATCGCCGGCGTCGAGGGCAACGGCCAGGCCGAGCTCGTCGAGGCCATCATGGGCATGCTGCCGCTGGACGGCGGCGCCGTCACCCTGGACGGCAAGGACCTCTCCGGCACCCAGACCCGGGCCCGCCGCGAGGCCGGCATCGGCTACATCCCCGAGGACCGCCACCGGCACGGCCTGCTGCTGGAGGCCCCGCTCTGGGAGAACCGCATCCTCGGCCACGTCACCGAGGAGCCCAACTCCAAGGGCATCCTGCTCGACCCGACCGCGGCCCGGGCGGACACCTGGCGGATCGTCGAGGAGTACGACGTCCGCACCCCCGGCATCGAGGTCACCGCGGCCTCGCTCTCCGGCGGCAACCAGCAGAAGCTGATCATCGGCCGCGAGATGAGCCACCAGCCCAAGCTGCTGATCGCGGCCCACCCGACCCGCGGCGTGGACGTCGGCGCGCAGGCGCAGATCTGGGAGCACATCCGGGTCGCCCAGCGGGCCGGCCTGGCCGTGCTGCTGATCTCGGCCGACCTGGACGAGCTGATCGGCCTCTCCGACACCATCCGGGTCATCTACCGCGGCCGCCTGGTCGCCGACGCCGACCCGGCCACCGTCACCGCCGAGGACCTCGGCACCGCGATGACCGGTGCCGCGAGCGGCCACCTGGAGTCCGAGCCGGAGGCCGTCGAGCAGTTCCACGAGACCCTCGTGGAGGGCACCGAGGCCGCGGGCGACGGCCCGTCCGACGCCGCGCCGTCCGACGCCAACCCGTCCGACACCGCCGACGACCCGAAGGCGGGGGAGTAACCACATGACCAGTCCCAACCCCCCGGCGGCCGCCAAGCCGAGCCTGGCGCAGCGGATCAGCGGTGAGCGGATCGTGCTCGCCCTGGCGGCGCCGGTGCTCGCGATCCTGCTCTCGGTCGCGATCTGCTCCGTGCTGCTGGCCACCTCGGGCAAGAACCCGTTCGACGCGTGGAACGTGATGATCACGTTCGTCAGTGGGTCGGACCACCAGGTGCTGATCCTCAACCGGACCACCACCTACTACCTGGCCGCCGCGGCCGCCGCGTTCGGGTTCCGGATGAACCTGTTCAACATCGGCGTCGAGGGCCAGTACAAGGTCGCGGCGCTGTTCGCGGCCTTCGTCGGCACCCAGGTCGACCTGCCGTCCTTCCTCCAGATCCCGCTGCTGCTGATCACCGCCATGCTGGTCGGTGGCCTGTACGCGAGTATCGCCGGTCTGCTGAAGGTCTACCGCGGCGTCAGCGAGGTCATCTCGACCATCATGCTGAACTCGATCGCGACCGCGATCGTCGGTGTGCTGCTCGTCCCGGGCATCTTCGCGCCCAAGGTCAGCGGCACCAGCAACTCGATCCAGACCAGCCCGGTCTCGGAGTCCAGCCACTTCTTCTCGTTCACTACGAACGGTGGCCAGCTCTGGGGCTTCCTGGTGATCGCCATCGCGGTCGGCGTGATCTTCCAGCTCACGCTGACCCGCACCCGCTTCGGCTTCGACCTGCGCGCCACCGGCCGCTCGGAGACCGCCGCGACCGCCTCCGGCGTGAACGTCAAGAAGATGATCGTCATCTCGATGGTGGTCTCCGGTGCGATCGCCGGTCTGATCGGCCTGCCCGAGCTGCTGCAGAACTCGTTCTACTACGGCCAGACCTTCCAGCAGAACCTGGGCTTCCTGGGCATCTCGATCGCCCTGCTCGGCCGGAACAGCCCGATCGGCATCGCCTTCGCGGCGCTGCTGTTCGCCTTCCTGGACGCGGCCGGCTCGGTCCTGCCGCTGCCCGCGAACGGCGAGTTCCCGTTCGAGATCGTCGACGTCATGAAGGGCACCATCGTCATCTGCGTCGTCGTCGCCTACGAGCTGGTGCGTCGCTACGGCCTGGTGCGCCAGCAGAAGCGGGTCGGCGCCCAGCTCGCCGCCCAGGCCGCCGCGGCCACTGAGACCAAGGAGGTCTCCGCGTGAGCACCGCCACCGCCGCCCGCCCGAAGGCGCCGGGCGCGCCCGCGAAGAAGCGCAAGCTGTCCTGGCCGGTCGTCCTGCTCCTGATCGCGGGCGCCCTGGTCCTGTTCGCCGCCGTGGGCATGGCCACCGGCAACCACTCGCTGACCTCCTCCGGGCAGGTCACCGCCGCGCTCGGCGCCGCCGTGCCGATCGGCATGGCCGGTCTGGGCGGTCTCTGGTCCGAGCGGGCCGGCGTGGTCAACATCGGCCTCGAAGGCATGATGGTCGCCGGCACCTTCTGCGGTGCCTGGGCGGGCTACCTGGTCAACCCGTGGGTCGGCCTGCTGGCCGGCATGGCCGGCGGCGCGGCCGGCGGCCTGCTGCACGCGATCGTCACCGTCACCTTCGGCGTGGACCACATCGTCTCCGGCGTCGGCATCAACCTGCTGATCCCCGGCATCTGCGCGTACGTCAACCGGATCTACTACAAGGACTACGTCGCCTTCGGCGCCGGGCAGAACCAGTCCCCGCCGGCCGATCCGCTGCCGTACATCACCGTCCCCGGGCTGTCATCCGGCCTGAAGGACATCGAGGCCCACCACTGGTTCTTCGTCTCGGACGTGGCCGGCGTGCTCGGCGGCCTGGTCACCAACCTCTCGGTGGTCGTGGTGCTGGCGGCCGTGCTGCTCGTGGCCAGCTACTTCGCGCTCTGGCGCACGGTGTTCGGCCTGCGGCTGCGCTCCTGCGGTGAGAACCCGACCGCGGCCGAGTCGCTGGGCGTCAACGTCTACAAGTACAAGTACATCGCGGTCATCGCCTCCGGCGCCTTCGCCGGCCTCGGCGGTGCGTACCTCTCGCTGGTCGCCGCGCACTTCTACAAGGACGGCCAGACGGTCGGCCGAGGCTTCATCGGCCTCGCCGCGATGATCTTCGGCAACTGGATGCCCGGCGGCCTCGCCATGGGCGCCGGTCTGTTCGGCTTCACCGACAGCCTCCAGCTGCGCGACCCGGACTCGGTGCACGGGCTGATCCTGATCGTCGGCATCGCGATGGCCCTGCTCGCGCTCTGGCAGCTGTACCGCCGCAAGTACACCGCGACGGCGATCACCGCCGTGGCCGCGGTCGGCCTGATCTGCTGGTACGCCTTCACCGACCAGGTGCAGCGCCCGCTGATCGTCGCGACGCCGTACGTGATCACCCTGGTGGTGCTCGCGCTGGCCTCGCAGCGACTGCGGATGCCGAAGGCCGACGGCCAGATCTACCGCAAGGGCCAGGGCAAGTGACCGCCCGGGCGGCCGCCGCGGTCGACTGGGAGCGGCTGCGCGAGGCGGCGCGCGAGGCGATGGGCCACGCGTACGCCCCGTACAGCAAGTTCCCGGTCGGCGCGGCGGCGCTGGTCGACGACGGCCGGCTGGTCAGCGGCTGCAACGTCGAGAACGCCTCGTACGGGCTCGGGCTGTGCGCCGAGTGCGGGCTGGTGTCCGCGCTGCACGCCTCCGGCGGCGGCCGGCTGGTCGCCTTCACCTGCGTCGACGGCGCGGGCGACCTGCTGATGCCCTGCGGGCGCTGCCGCCAGCTGCTCTACGAGCACGGCGGGCCCGAGCTGCTGGTCGACCTGGCCTCCGGCGTGAAGCCGATGCGCGAGGTCCTGCCCGACGCGTTCGGGCCGGAGCGGCTGTAAGGGCCCATCGGGTGACTCGGGCCGGGCGCGCCGATCCACCCGATGGGCCCTAGCCTCTGTTTCTGTTACGCGCGTAGAGTGTCGCGAGTGGGCCGGTACCCGGTCATCTCGCGGCACTCTTCGCATTTGATGCCTTTCTGAACCCCTCTTGGAGCACGCATGGACGCCATCTCCGTCATCCGGACCAAGCGCGACCGCGGCGAGCTGAGCGACGCTCAGATCGACTGGGTCATCGACGCCTACACCCGCGGCGAGGTCGCCGACGAGCAGATGTCCGCGCTGGCCATGGCGATCCTGCTGAACGGCATGAACCCGCGCGAGATCAGCCGCTGGACGAACGCGATGATCCGCTCCGGCGTCCGCATGGACTTCTCCTCGCTGCCGCTGCCCACCAGCGACAAGCACTCCACCGGCGGCGTCGGCGACAAGATCACCCTCCCGCTCGCCCCGCTCGTCGCCGCCTGCGGCGCCGCCGTCCCGCAGCTCTCCGGCCGCGGTCTCGGCCACACCGGTGGCACCCTCGACAAGCTGGAGTCCATCCCCGGCTGGCGCGCCCTGCTCTCCAACGAGGAGATGATGGACGTGCTGCGCGGCGCGGGCGCCGTCATCTGCGCGGCCGGCGACGGCCTCGCGCCCGCCGACAAGAAGCTGTACGCCCTGCGCGACGTCACCGGCACCGTCGAGGCGATCCCGCTGATCGCCTCCTCGATCATGTCCAAGAAGATCGCCGAGGGCACCGGCGCGCTCGTCCTGGACGTCAAGGTCGGCTCCGGCGCCTTCATGAAGAACCTCGACGACGCCCGCGAGCTCGCCCGCACCATGGTCGGCCTCGGCACCACCGCCGGCGTCAACACCGTCGCCCTGCTCACCGACATGTCCACCCCGCTCGGCCTCACCGCGGGCAACGCGCTGGAGGTCCGCGAGTCCGTCGAGGTGCTGGCCGGCGGCGGCCCCGCCGACGTCGTCGAGCTCACCCTCGCGCTCGCCCGCGAGATGCTCGCCGCGGCCGGTGTGCACGGCAAGGACCCGGCCGACGCGCTGCGCGACGGCTCCGCGATGGACCACTGGCGCCGCATGATCGCCGCCCAGGGCGGCGACGTCGACGCCCCGCTGCCCGTCGCCCGCGAGCAGCACGTCATCCCCGCGCCCGCCTCCGGTGTGCTCACCAGGCTGGACGCCTACGCCGTCGGCGTCTGTGCCTGGCGCCTCGGCGCCGGCCGCGCCCGCAAGGAGGACCCGGTCCAGGCCGGCGCCGGCGTCGAGATGCACGCCAAGCCCGGTGACACCGTGGTGGCCGGCCAGCCCCTGCTGACCCTGCACACCGACACCCCGGAGCGCTACGACTACGCCATCGCGGCCCTGGAGGGCGGCATCGAGGTCGCCCCGGCCGGCACGGCGTTCACCCCGAACCCGATCGTGCTCGACCGCATCGCCTGACGGTCGTCGTGAAACGAGCCGCCCGCCGGTACCCCACCGGCGGGCGGCTCGGCGTTTTCACCGGTCCTGTGACTCATACGCCAGCACGGCGCTTGATCTCCCACAGGTCCAGGCCGGCCTCGTCGGCGAGCGACCGAAGGAAGGCCTCCCCGTCCTGGAGCACCTTGCCGCGCTCGCCTGCAGCGATCGCTTCATCGACGTCCTGTTCGTGCCAGGCGCCCGACTCAGGCATAGGTCTGCAGGACGCTGGTGTCGAGCGTCCACGGGCCGATCATGATGGTGTCGCCGAAGGCGAACTTCTCGCGTGACGCGTAGCCGGGCTCCGAGTGCGCGATGCCGGTGCCCGTCCGGGGGTCGATGATCAGATAGAGCGGGATGCCCATGGCGGCGTAGTCGCGGACCTTGTCCTGGTAGTCGTTCTCCGGGTTGGACTTCGAGACGATCTCGACCACCAGCAGGACCTCGTGCGGCAGGAGGGCGGCGTCCTCCTCCTCGAGCGACTTCTCGGCGAACACCATGAGGTCCGGGCGCCGGAGCCTCCCCAGGCCGGCGTCCTCCAGGTCGGCGCCCGGGTGCGCGATGTGGCCGGGGTGGGTGGTCGGCAGTTGGGCGTTGAGCTGTCGGGCGATCCTGACGACGGCCAATTCGTGCCGCTTGACCGGGGACATCATCATGACGATCTCGCCGTCGGCGATCTCGACCTTCCCTATCCCCGGCACCTGCGGCAGCTGATCCGCGATCTGACGCAACCGGGCGTACACAGCAGGATCGACGCTCATGGTCCGGAGTGTATCGGCGGCGGCTGTCAAGCGTCCGCGACCGCCCGCCTCGCCGTGTGGGCCTGGTGGGTGGCGTAGAGGGTGACGGCGGCGGCGAGGGTCGTGGCGGTGAGGCCGACGGTGGCGGAGCCGGGCCAGCCGGTGGCGTGGTAGGCGTCGGCGCCGAGGGTGCCGCCGAGGCTGTTGCCCAGGTAGTAGGCGATCAGGTAGAGGGCGGAGGCCTGGGCGCGGCCCTCGGTGGCGGTGCGGCCGACCGCGGCCGAGGCGGTGGCGTGGCCGGCGAAGAAGCCGGCGGTGATCAGGACCAGGCCGAGCAGGGCGCAGAGCAGGTCGTCGGCGAGGGAGAGCAGCAGGCCGGCGGTGGTGACACCGATGGCGACGTAGAGGGCGCCGCGGCGGCCGAGGCGGGCGGAGAGCCGGCCGGCCGCGGCGGAGGTGCCGGTGCCGACGAGGTAGACCACGAAGATCGAGGCGGCGACCGTCTCCGGCAGGTGGAAGGGGGCGGCGATCAGCCGGTAGCCGGCGGTGTTGTAGACCGCGCCGAAGACGGCCATGAAGAGCAGGCCGAGCGCGTACAGCCGCACCAGCAGCGGGTTGCGCAGGTGCCGGCCGACCGTACGGGCGAGCGCTCGGGCGTCCACCGGGGCCGGGGTGAAGTGCCGGGCGGCGGGGATCAGCAGCCGGAAGGCGAGGGCGGCGAGCAGGGCGAGGGCGGCGGAGGCGGCGAGGCCCCAGCGCCAGCCGAGGGCGGCGGCCGTCCAGCCGGAGAGGAGCCGGCCGCCCATCCCGCCGATGCTGTTGCCGGCCACGTACAGGCCCATCGCGGAGGCGAGGGCGCCGGGGTGGATCTCCTCGGCGAGGTAGGCCATGGCGGTGGCCGGCAGGCCGGCGAGGGCGGCGCCCTGCAGGGCGCGCAGCGCGACGAGGGTGGTGAGGTCGGGCGCGAAGGGCAGGGCGAGGGCGAGGGCGGAGGCGGCGAGGGTGGAGGCGGTCATCACCGCGGTGCGGCCGTACCGGTCGGACAGCGCGCTGGCGGGGAGCAGTCCGAGGGCGAGTCCGAGGGTGGCCGCGGAGGCCGTCCAGCTGGCCTGGCCGGGGGTGAGGTCGAGGTCGGCGGAGAGGACGGGCAGCAGGCCCTGGGTGGAGTAGAGCAGGACGAAGGTGGCGATCCCGGCGGCGAACAGGGCGAGGTTGGCGCGGCGGAAGGCGGGCCGGCCGGGGCGGAGGCGGTCGTCGTGCGGGACGGGGGCGGCGGAGGCATCCGGGGCGGTCACGGATGCCCTGGTATCGGCGGGCTGCATGGCCTCGACGGTAGGACCGTGGCGGTTGATGCGTCCAATGCATCAAGCGGCGATGATCGATGCACTGGCGCATGAGGCGAGGTGGTGGCGGGGATGGCGGCGGAAGCGGTGGACGGCACGGAGCCGCGGGGCCGGGTGGCCGAGTTGGGGCCGGGTGAGCCGGCGCTGCTGCTGGCGCCCCGGCTGGCCCAGTTCGCGGCGGTGGCGCGGCTGGAGCACGTGACGCGGGCGGCGGCGCTGCTCGGGGTGCCGCAGCCGACGCTGTCGCGCGCGGTGGCCCGGCTGGAGGAGGAGCTGGGGGTGGACCTGCTGGCCCGTCAGGGCCGGACGGTCCGGCTGACCAGGGCCGGCCGGCTGCTGCTGGCCTCGGTGGAGCGGGCGCTGGCGGAGGTGGAGCGGGGTGCCGAGGCGGCCCGGGCGGAGGCGGATCCGGCGGCCGGGCGGGTGGCGTTCGGCTTCCTGCACACGATGGGGCCGGACGCGGTGCCGGCGCTGCTGCGCGGCTTCCGGGCGGAGCATCCGCAGGTGCGGTTCCAGCTGGTGCAGGACTACGGCGCGGCGATGCTGGAGCGGCTGCGGGCGGGCGAGTTGGACCTCTGCCTGGTCTCGCCGCTGCCGGACGACCCGGCGTTCACCGGCCGCCCGCTGGACGAGCAGCGGCTGCACCTGGTCGTCCCGGCGGACCACCGGCTGGCGGGCCGGCGGCGGATCCGGCTGGCGGAGGTGGCCGAGGAGCCGTTCGTCGGGCTGGAGCAGGGGTACGGGCTGCGGGTGATCTCGGACGACTTCTGCGCGCAGGCCGGGTTCGTGCCCCGGCTGGCGTTCGAGGGGGAGGAGGCCGAGACGCTGCGCGGGCTGGTGGCGGCCGGGCTGGGGGTGGCGCTGCTGCCGCCGGCGCTGGTGCCCCGGCCGGGGGTGGTGGAGCTGGAGGTGACGGCGCCGCGGGCGCGGCGGGCGATCGGGCTGGCCTGGGCGGCGGGCCGGCCGCTGACGCCGCCGGTGGCGGCGTTCCGGGACTTCGTGCTGTCCCGGCGGGGCCGGCTGCTGGAGCACGACTGATCCGGAGGAGCCGCCGGAGAACCTTTGGCGGATCGTATGGACCGACCGGTGGAATTCGGGGTGGAGTTTGGACCATCCGGCGGTGCGGCCGGTGGTGGGTCTACGCGCGTAGGGGCTATATTTCCGCAATGGAGAAGCAGATCCCCGTCACCACCGCGGGCACCGGCCCGCGCATCCCCACCCCCGAGCAGATCCGCCGCGCGCCCAAGGTCCTGCTGCACGACCACCTGGACGGCGGGCTGCGCCCGGAGACCGTCGTCGAGCTGGCCGCCGCCACCGGCTACGAAGGCCTGCCGACCACCGACGTCAAGGAACTCGGCGAGTGGTTCCGCGAGGCCGCCGACTCCGGCTCGCTGGTCCGCTACCTGGAGACCTTCGCGCACACCTGCGCCGTCATGCAGACCCGCGAGGCCCTGATCAAGGTCGCCGCCGACTGCGCCGAGGACCTGGCCGCGGACGGCGTCGTGTACGCCGAGGTCCGGTACGCCCCCGAGCAGCACCTGGAGGGCGGCCTGACCCTGGACGAGGTCGTCGAGGCCGTCCAGGAGGGCTTCCGGCTCGGCGAGGCCAACGCCCGCGCGGCCGGCAACCGGATCCGCATCGGCACCCTGATCACCGCGATGCGGCACGCCGCCCGTTCGCAGGAGATCGCCGAGCTGGCCAACCGCCACCGGGACGCGGGCGTCGTCGGCTTCGACATCGCGGGCGCCGAGGCCGGCTACCCCCCCACCCGCCACCAGGCCGCCTTCGACTACCTCAAGGGCGAGAACAACCACTTCACCATCCACGCGGGCGAGGCCTTCGGCCTGCCGTCGATCTGGGAGGCCCTGCAGTGCTGCGGCGCCGACCGGCTCGGCCACGGCGTGCGGATCGTCGACGACATCACGGTCAACGAGGACGGCGGCGTCGAGCTCGGCCGGCTGGCCGCGTACGTGCGCGACAAGCGCATCCCGCTGGAGATGTGCCCCACCTCCAACCTGCAGACGGCGGCGGCCACTTCGTACGCCGAGCACCCCATCGGTCTGCTCAGCCGGCTGAAGTTCCGGGTCACCGTGAACACCGACAACCGGCTGATGAGCGGCACCAGCATGAGCCAGGAGTTCGGGCACCTGGTGGAGGCCTTCGGCTACACGCTGGGGGACATGGAGTGGTTCACGGTGAACGCGATGAAGTCGGCGTTCCTGCCGTTCGACGAGCGGCTGGCGATGATCAACGACGTGATCAAGCCGGGCTACGCCGAGCTCAAGGCGGAGTGGCTGTTCAGTGCGGGCACCGGCGGCAACTGAGCCGTTTCGTTCACGCCCTCGGTCGGGTGAACGCCCTTTCTTCACAAGAAAGTTGGCGTTCATCTGACTAATCGCTCGGGTGAGTGAACGCCCTTTGGTCCCGGCGCGAACCTCTCACTACGGTGTGCCAGTCATGCCGAAGACGGCGGTGGCGGCGGTCCTTCCCGACCGCCGGCCCCGCCCGACGCCGGCCACCGACGAGGACCCAAGGGGACGAACCATGAAGCAGGCTCTCAAGGCCGCCGGTACCGCGGCGCTCGGCATCGCCATCGCGGCGGTCGGCACCGGGGTGGCCTCCGCGGCCGACGGCCAGGCGGCCGGCGGTCTCGGGCTGCCCACCGGCGCCGTGACGAACCCCGCGGTGACCGGCGCCGTCACCGACACCGCCAGCAAGCTGCCCGGGGGCGACAAGGTCACCGGCGCGCTGGGCACCCTTGCCCCGACCGCGGGCCACGCCGCGGCCGCCCCGGCTCCGGCCGGTGCCCCGGCCGCCGCCCCGGCCGCGCCGGTCGCCGGCGTCACCCAGACGCGCGGCGCCGTCCCGACCATCCCGGGTGTCGACAAGACCCCGATCGGCGGGCTCACCGGCGCCCTGCCGCTGCCGGGCCTGACCGGCTGATCCGAGCCGCCGGCGCGACGACGGGCCGCTCACCCCGGTGACCCCGGGGCGGGCGGCCCGTCGTCGTGCGTCCCCCGCCGGTGCTCACGGCTCCTGGGGGAGCAGCACCCACAGCGCGAGGTAGACCAGGCACTGCGGGCCGGGCAGCAGACAGGACAGCAGGAAGATCAGCCGGACGGTCCACGGGGTGAGGCCGAAGCGCTCGCCGATCCCGGCGCAGACTCCGGCGATGACGCGGTTGTGACGGGGACGGGCGAGACGTGCGCTCATGACGGCTCCCTGGAGTGGTGGCCCGGTCGGCCGGTCCGGCGGGCGTGATTCCATCCTCGGTGCGGACGGGCCCGGATTCCTCCGCCCGCCAGCCGATTCCTCCCCCCGGCCGGTCACCGAGGAGAGGGACTCCATTCTCGGGGTCCGCCTCAGGGTCCACCCCGAGGGCGGAGGTCCCGTGGCGGCGGGGCGAAAGGCCCCGGCCGCGGCCGGGCCGCGGGCGCGGGAACCCCGTGCCGAAATGGTCGGACCGGCTGGATATGATTTCGCGCGTCGCCGATGTCGGGGGGCTGAACCGGCGGCGCCTATCTCGGGCTCAAAAGCCCCCTCACGTCTGCGATTTCGCACCTTTCTCGGGCCCCGCCCGTAATCTCCCGTGAGGTTCCATTGCGCAACCAGCACCGCAGATTCCTCGCCGTCGCCGCCGCTGCCACGCTGGTCTCCGGCGTCGCCCTGGCGTCGGCCCCGGCCGCCCTCGCGGCCGGCCCGGCCACCCCGGCCCCGGGGCCCACCGCGCCCGGCCCGCAGGGCCAGGCCTCGCCGGTCCTGGCCACCACGAGCGGCTTCCCCACCACGGTCAAGGTGGGCAGCGCGGTCGAGTTCACGACGACCCTGCGGAACACCGCCGACCACCAGGTGGACGTGACGACCGGCTTCACCGTCTCGTCCTCCACCCTCAAGCAGGGGCAGCTCAAGCTGGAGTTCCAGCGGCCCGGCGGCACGCAGTGGCAGGACGCCAAGGTGAACGGCGCGTCCACCGGCGGCGTCTGGGAGCTGGACCGGTTCGCCACCCAGCTGAACCTGGCGGCCGGGGCCGAGGCCACCTACCGGCTGCGGCTGACCTTCGCCGCCGACGCCACCCCCGGCCCGGCCTCCGCGGCGCTCGAAGCGGTGGTCACGGACCCGACCCTGCCCCCGGGGCAGGCCCCCACCCAGGCCTGGGGCGGCACGCCGAACTTCACCGTCGAGGGCGACGGCCCGACCCCCGCGCCGTCCCCGGTCGGGCTGCCGGACGTGACGGTCGAGGACGTACCGGCCGCCTTCACCGCCGGCGGCGAGGCGAAGGCGTTCAAGGTGGTCTACAGCAACCGCACCGGTACGGACCTCCGGGTCGTTCCGGCGATCGTGTTCCAGGGCGAGGGCATGCTCCGCGCGGACATGGTCAGGATCGAGTACCAGACCCAGGCGGGCGCCTGGATCGCCGGCACGCCGGAGTGGCACGACCTCCCCGGAACGCAGCTGGGCGTGCAGCTGCTGAGCGGCTGGAAGGACGGCGACGTCATCGCGCTGCCGAACGGTGAGACCCGTACGGTCAACCTCCGGCTCGCCTGGACCAAGGACGCGCCGGCGGCGGCCGAGTCGGTCTTCGCCAACGGCTACAGCCTGGGCGGCCCGGGCCGGCCCGAGCGGGGCACCTCCAGCTCCCCGGTCGGCTTCCGGATCGAGGCCGCCGGCGCGACCGGCACCCCGACCCCCTCGGCCACCAGCGCGGCGCCGGCCCCCGCGGTCACCGCCGAGGCGCCGTCCGCGCCGGCCACCACGGCCGCGCCGGCCCCGGTCGCCGTCACCACCGTGGTGGCCGCCGCGGCCCCGGCCGTCGCCGACACCCGGCTGGCCTCCACCGGCGGCGGCTCCTCGGCCGCCCCGATGGCGATCACCGGCGCGACCGCGATCGCCCTCGGCCTGGGCATCCTGGTCGTGGCCCGCCGCCGCAAGGGCGCGCCGGGCGCCGGGAACTGACCCGGGCTCCCGAACACGGCGGAAGGCCCGCCCGGCACCACGGTGAGGTGGTGCCGGGCGGGCCTTCCGGTGTCCGTACGGGCGCGGCTCAGGCGACCGGCGGCTGCGGCTGGCCGGGCTGGGCCGGCGGCACGGGCTGCGCGTAGGGGTTGTCCGCGACCGGCTGCGGCGGGACGTTCGGGTTGAACGGCGCCTGCGGGGCGGTGGGGTTGTACGGCGCCTGCGGGGCGTTCGGGTTGAACGGCGCCATCCGCTGGGCCGTCTCCTTCTCCTTGGCCTTGGCGTTGCCGCGCTCCACGATGGCCTTCACCATGTAGACGATCAGCAGGACCGGCAGGACGAACAGCTTGTAGTAGAGGGTGTAGGTGCCGCCCTCGAAGACGTACGCCATGTAGTAGGCGTAGTACAGGAGCCCGATGCCCGCCGCGATGGCGAGGATGCGCGGGAGGAACTTCACGCCGAAGGCGAATGCCCCGAGGCCCAGCAGGAGGATTCCGCTGGCGGCGAGTGCCACGACGTACCAGGAGAACAGCGGTTCGGCGCTGAAGTCGAGATTGTTCAAGGGGGGCTTCCTGTGACAGGAGTGAAAAAACGGCAGCACCGTTCGGGGACGAGAGCGCACAGTACTGGAGGTGGCTGACATTCGTCGTCGCCTTTTCATCACGGTGTCGTTTCGCTCTGCCGGAACGGCCATTGACGAGGTGGGAAATGGTCGACTATGAGGTGCTGCGGGTCTTTTGCGGACCTGACGGCCGCTACGGGAACGCGCTCGGCGTCGTGCGCGCGGGGGCCGCGCTGCCGCGGCGCGCGGACCGCCAGGCGATGGCGCGTGAACTCGGCTTCAGCGAGACGGTGTTCGTCGACGACCCGGCCGCCGGCGCGATCGACATCTACACCCCCGCGGTGCGCCTGCCCTTCGCCGGCCACCCCTGCGTGGGCGCGGCCTGGCTGCTCGGCGTGGACCGGCTGGTCACCGAGGCCGGGGTGGTGGGCGTCCGGCGCGCGGACGGGCTGACGCTGATCGAGGCCCGGCCGGAGTGGGCGCCGGGGCGGACGCTGCGCCGGTACGGGTCGGTGGCGGAGGTGGAGGCGCTGGAGGTGCCGCCGCCGGGGGAGTGGGTCTACGCCTGGGCCTGGCAGGACGAGGCGGCCGGGACGGTCCGGGCGCGGGCCTTCCCGGGGCGGGGCGACGGGATCGACGAGGACGAGGCGACCGGCGCGGCCGCCCTGGTGCTGACCGCGCACCTCGGCCGGGCGCTGACGATCACCCAGGGCCGGGGATCGCGGCTGCTGACCGGGCCGCGCCCGGGCGGACTGATCGAGGTCGGCGGCCGGGTGGTGCCCGCCGCCCAGGACGCGGGCTGGGACGCGGGCTAGGACGCGGGCGGCGTCGCGCCGGCCGCGACGGTCGCCACCGGGGCGACGGCCACCGGGGAGACGACGGCGGGAGCGACCACCGTCATCGGCGGGCCGGCCAGCACGGCCGTCCGGTCCGTCCGCGCGGGCCGCGCCGCCCGGGCTCCCGGCCGCCGTTCCCGCAGCAGCCGCCGCAGGCCGGGCACCAGCGCGAGGTGGGTGACGGCGACGCCGATCACCGCGAGCAGGATGTGGTCGACGTTGAGCACGTGCCCGGGCGTCCAGGAGGAGAGGAACTCCAGGCCGGTCGCCAGCAGGGCGGAGACGCCGGTGGTGCGCAGGAAGGACGGCAGCCAGGGCGCCCGCACCCGCCCGCCGGCCAGCGGGAGCAGGACACCGAGCGGGGCCAGCAGCAGCAGCTCGCCGACCACCTGCCAGCCCGTGGAGGACCGGAGCGAGGCCAGCGGCGTCAGGTTGGCGTCGTACACCCAGGCCACCGGGAGGGGCCGGAGGACGACCAGCCAGAGCACCACCGTCAGATGGCAGACCAGCCCCGCCAGCCCGGTCCGGCGGAGGGATCGGTGGACGACCGCCGCCGGCCTGGTCTCGGTCCGTGCGCCGGAACGCTCCTCGCGGTTCCTGGTGCCATCTCGCTGCACGGGGGGAACGACGCGAGCCGGCGGCGCGGTGGTTCCACGCCGGGCGCGAACATTCCGGAACGCGCCCCGGGTGTCTTCGTAGGACGTCAAGAGAGGACCTAGCGGCAGCCCGCGGTCGGCAGCGCGCTGAACACGTTGTCCGGCGGCGGGCTGCCCGGCGGCACCGGTGTGGGCGACGGGCTCGGCGTGCCCTTGGCGGCCCCGCGGGCCGGGGTGGCGGCCGGCGCCGGGCCGGTCGGGGTGGCCAGCGCGGGCGGCACGTGCGGGGTGGTCGGGCAGGCCGTGCGGCTGGCCGGGGCGCCGGCGTCGACCGGCACGGCGGTCGGCCGGATGCCGCAGCCGGAGGCCAGCGCGAGCAGCAGCAGGACGCCCGCGGCGCGGCGCGCGGTGGTGCGGTCGGGGGAGGTCACGTGGCGTCCTTGGGCTCGTCGGCGTCGCGGGGCGAGCCGTCTGCGGATCCGGCCGGGGAGCCGTCCGCGGGCGGCGCGGTCGGCGGGGCCGGCGGCCGGTTCACCGGCAGGGTGAGGGTGAACACCGCGCCGGTCTCCCCGTTCGCCGCCGTGATCGTCCCCCCGTGGATCTGCGCGTTGGCCATCGCGATCGACAGCCCCAGGCCGCTGCCCTCCGAGCGGGCCCGCCCCCGGTCGGCCTTGTAGAAGCGGTCGAAGACGTGCGGCAGCACGTCCTCCGGGATGCCGGGGCCGCTGTCCGAGACCTCGACCACGACCGTGTCCGCGCTCTGCCGGACCTTCACCCGCACCGGCGAGCCGCCGTGCTTGAGCGCGTTGCCGATCAGGTTGGCGAAGACCACGTCCAGGCGGCGCGGGTCGACGACGGCCAGGATGCCGCGCGGGGCGTCCAGTTCGACCGCGTCGTACCAGGCCCGGCCGTCGATGCAGGACATGATCAGGTCGGAGATGTCCATCTCGTCGGCGACCAGCTTGGCGGTGCCGGCGTCGAAGCGGGTCACCTCCATCAGGTTCTCCACCAGGTCGGACAGCCGCCGGGTCTCGCTGACCACGAGCCGGACGGCCGGCTCGATCATCGGGTCCAGCGACTCGGCCTCGTCCTCCAGGATGTCGGTGACGGCGGTCATCGCGGTCAGCGGGGTGCGCAGCTCGTGCGACATGTCGGCGACGAACCGCCGGCTCTGCGCCTCGCGTGCGCTCAGCTCCTCGACGCGGTCGTGCAGCGCCTCCGCGGTCCGGTTGAACGTCCGGGCCAGGTCGGCGAGTTCGTCGGCGCCGTCGACTTCGAGCCGGGTGTCCAGCTGCCCCTCGCCGAGCTTGCGGGCGGCGTCGCCGAGGCGCTTGACCGGCCGCAGCACGGTGGCCGAGGCCGCCTGGGCGAGCAGGGCCGAGCCGATCAGCGCGAGCAGGGTGGCGATGGACAGCGACCAGCCCAGGGTGTTGAGGTCCGCCCGCTCGTTCTCCAGCGACTTGAACATGTACGCGGTCGGGCCGTTCGACACCACCTTGGTGCCGCCGATCAGGTACGGCCGGCCCTCCAGGTTCTGCCGCTGCCAGTACAGGTGGTACCGGTACGGGTTGGTCTCGGTGATCTCGCGCGGCTTGGCGACGGTGGACTGCAGCGGGGCCGGGACGTCGGCCAGCGTGAAGTGCGTCGGGTCGGAGGAGGCCGAGCAGCCCGGGTCGTCCGGGGAGACCACCACCACGTCGTAACTCAGCCCGGAGCTGGCCACGTTGGTGGCGAGCTGGGTGAGGTCGCCGCAACTCGGCCGCAGCGGGAGGTCGGAGACGTTGCGGCTGAGCGAGACCCGGAAGTCGTTCAGCGCCGTGTCCTGGGCGCGCTTGAGCACCGCGTCGCGGTTCAGCCAGTACGCGATGCCGGAGGCCGAGACGGCGGCGAGCAGGGCGACCGCCGCGAACACCGCGATCAGGCGCACCCGCAGCGAGCGCAGCTGGCGCCACGAAACGGCCGGGATGCGCCGGGCTGTCGTCTGATGGTCAGTCACAGGAGCCTGTCGTCGTACGGGAGTTCAGGAAGCGGGCGGCCGGGCCGGGCCGGGCCGCGGGCGGTCGGCCCGGTGGCCGGTCAGCCCGTGGGCGGGTCCAGCCGGTAGCCCACGCCGCGCACGGTGCGGATCAGCGTCGGCGCGGACGGCACGTCCTCGACCTTGGCCCGTAGCCGCTGCACGCAGGCGTCCACCAGCCGGGAGTCGCCGAGGTAGTCGTGCTCCCAGACCAGCCGCAGCAGCTGCTGGCGGGAGAGCGCCTGCCCGGGCCGGCGGCTCAGCTCCAGCAGCAGCCGCAGCTCGGTCGGGGTGAGCTGGAGGTCCTGCCCGTCCTTGGTGACGGTCATCGCCGCGCGGTCGATGACCACGCTGCCGTACGCGGAGGAGTCCGAGCTCTCCCGCTCGCCGCGGCGCAGCACGGCCCGGATCCGCGCGTCCAGGACGCGCGGCTGCACGGGCTTCACCACGTAGTCGTCCGCGCCGGACTCCAGGCCGACCACCACGTCGATGTCGTCGGAGCGCGCGGTCAGCAGGATGATCGGCAGCTGGTCGGTGCGGCGGATCCGGCGGCACACCTCGAAGCCGTCGATTCCGGGCAGCATCACGTCCAGCACGATCAGGTCGGGCCGCTGCTCCTTGAAGAGCCTCAGACCGTCCTCGCCGGAGGCGGCGGTGGCCACGCGGTGGCCCTGGCGGGTGAGGGCGAGTTCGAGGCCGGTCCGGATGGCGTCGTCGTCCTCGATCAGTAGGAGGAAAGGCACGGCCCCATTTTGGCCCACCCGCAGCGCCGAATCACCCCCCGGACCGGTCACCGCCCGTACGGGAACCGGAACGACGGCTACCGGCGTCCGGTACGGAGGGAGGCGGAGCAGGACCTTCGGCCCGCCCCTGTGACACCCCTGTGACAGTCGGCGGACAGCGCCATCACAACCGCCGGGCAGGATTTTCCATGTCGCCGCAGGACAGCGGGCCGGAAAACCGGCCGGCCGGAGGGCGGCAACCGGAACCGCTCGAACCGAACCAAGGGGGCGCACGATGACCGCCATGCTTCAGACCCGGACCAACCCGGCTGTCCGCACCGCGCGTCCGTCAGCCGCCCACCGGACCCGGTACGAGATCAGGACCGACGAGAACTCCGGTGCCGTGACCGTACGGGGGTGCGCGCACAGCACCGGGAACACTGTCGCCCGCCGGGTGAGCGGCGGCGGCAGGACGGGGGAGCAGTACGGGATCGGCCGGATGGGGAGTGCGGCCGACTCCGCCACCACCCTCACGCTGCGGGGGATCCTCCCCGTCCGCGTCGAGGGCAAGGACGCCCTGGGGGGCGCTCGGGGGAACGGGGGGAACGGCCTGCGGGCGGTCGGCTCGGGGGAGCCGACCGGTCGCGAGGCCGCCGGTGCGACGCTGCTGCGGCTGAATCCCGCGGCGGCCCGCACCACCGAGGCGGGACAGGGGGACGCGCGGGGGGAGCACCGCGGCGTCGCGGAGGACCACATCACGGAGTTCACCGCGTACGTGCGCGAGCGCCGCGCCTCCCTGTACGCCACGGCGTACCACCTCACCGGTGACCGGTACGAGGCCGAGGACCTGCTGCAGAGCGCGCTCTTCAGCACCTACCGGGCCTGGGGCCGGATCACCGACAAGGCCGCGGTCGGCGGGTACCTGCGCCGCACCATGACCAACCTGCACATCTCCGCCTGGCGGCGCCGCAAGGTCAACGAGTACCCGACCGAGGAGCTGCCGGAGACGGCCGGCGACACCGACGCGATGGGCGGCACCGAGCTGCGCGCCGTGCTCTGGCAGGCGCTGGCGAAGCTGCCGGAGAACCAGCGGACCATGCTGGTGCTGCGGTACTACGAGGGCAAGACGGACCCGGAGATCGCCGACGTGCTGCAGATCAGCGTCGGCACGGTCAAGAGCAGCATCTGGCGCGCGCTGCGCCGACTGCGCGAGGACGAGCACCTGAACAAGTCGGGCGACACCGTCCGGGCGTTCGGCGAGCTGGTCGCGTAGCGCACGAGAACTCCCGTCGGGGGACGGGAAACGGACGGTCACGGTCCGGGGGCAGGACTCGGGGGAGTTGCCCGTGGGGGAGCCGAGGACCGTTCGGCACGGCGGAGGGCCCGGTGCGGGGGAGACGCACCGGGCCCTCCGTCGTGTCGTCGTACGGTGTCGTCGTACGGGGCGTTCGGGAGCGGGTCAGACCGCCGAGAGCTCCCGCCGCGCGGCCACCGCGCGGATCCGCCGCTCCGCCTCCGGCCCGGCGCACGGGGACGAACCGAGCGAGACCTGCCGCCCGACGATCGACCGCTCGGCGCGCATCAGCCGCAGGCCCCGGCGCAGCAGCACCGGCAGCGACTTGCGGCCCTCCCGGACGTCCCGGCGCAGCCGGCGCCAGGCCGTGGTGAGCGCGCCGTTGCGCAGGCACAGCGCGTCGCCGAGCAGGCCCTGTTCGGCGCACTCGGCGACGATCTCGGCGGCGAATATCCCCTCGGCGATGAACGCGCCCGCGCCGTCCAGCTCCAGGGCGCGGGTGGCGATCCGGCCGTTGTCCGGGATCGAGTAGACCGGCACCTCGGCGCGCGCGTGCTCGTGCAGGGCGCGGATGGCGGCCACCGCCTGGTCGCGGTGCCAGGCCAGCGGGGAGTCCCAGTCCACGGCGCCGTCCGGCAGCCGCGGGAGCGTCGGGTCGTCCCCGTCCTTGTAGAAGTCGTCGAGCTGGAGCACCGGCAGTCCGCTGCGCTCGGCGAGCGAGGACTTCCCCGATCCGGACGGGCCGGAGAGCAGGATCACCCGGGCGTGCGCGGCCGGTGCGGGGTTCATGGGGGAGTCACTCACGGGACACCAGTCTGACGCATCCCGGCCGGTTGCCGAAACCGGTGTGCTCACACCTTCTCGGGGACCTCCCCGTCGCGCGGGGCGCCGAGGGCGGCGTGGAGCAGCGGCAGGTAGCGGCTGTCGGCCTGGAGGTAGACGGGGTGGCCGCCGCCGGGCGGCCGGTAGGCGGTGGCGGCCCAGTCCTGGCTGTGCCAGGTGTCCGGCTCGGGCTGCTGGAAGGTGCCGCCGGTGGGCAGGTCGAGCCGGCCGAGCCCGCGGGAGCCGAAGGTCACGGTGGGCAGGCCCGGGGTGATGCCCAGCGTGCCGTTGACGTAGGCGCGCTGCCAGCCCGGCCGGTCGGAGCGGGCCGAGCAGGGCACCCGCACCGGCTTGCCCGCGGCCAGTCGGCGGCCGGTCCGGGCGACGTGCCACCTGCGGAGGAAGCCGTCCGCGAACAGTGCCGCCAGCTCGCCGATCAACTCTCCCACGTGCCCCCCAGTGTCCGTGCCGGTACGGACGATTCTGGTCCGGCCGGGGGCGGCGGGGGATCGCCGAAAGTCGGTGCGCGCGGTGACGAAAGTCGACGGACCCGCACCTGGGGGGGAGAGGTGCGGGTCCGTCCAATGACCGTCCGGGCCCTGGGGGGGAGAGGGCACTGGGGACGGCCAGCTTGTGGAGTTGTTCACCCGGCGGAGAGCCGGAGGGTCAGATCCCCATCGGGTGCCAGACCGTCTTCGTCTCCAGGAACGAGAGTAGCCGGTCCGTACCGGGCGCATTGGTCCAGTCCTGGGCGAACGGGTCCAGCTCCGGACGGACCACCCGCTTCAGGGTATCCGCGGCGGCGGCTTCCAGTGCGGGCGCCGCGCCGGGGCCGTCGGTGGCGATGGCACCGGTGAGGTCCAGCGCGTTGACGTCCTGGTGCGAGGCCAGGGTCGGGGCGATGTCCGCGGTCCGGCCCGAGATGATGTTGACCACGCCGCCGGGGACGTCCGAGGTGGCCAGCACCTCGCCCAGGGACAGCGCGGGCAGCGGGGCGTCCGCGGCGGCCGCGACGACCACGGTGTTGCCGGTGGCGATGGCGGGGGCGATCACCGAGACCAGGCCGAGCAGCGAGTGCCCGTACCCGGCCTGCGGGGCGACGATCCCGACCACGCCGGTCGGCTCCGGGGTCGACAGGTTGAAGTACGGCCCGGCGACGGGGTTGGCGCCGCCCGCGATCTGGGCGACCTTGTCCGTCCAGCCCGCGTACCAGACCCAGCGGTCGATCGCGGCGTCCACCAGCGCGGCGGCCTTCTTCGGGCCGATGCCCTCGGAGACGGCCACCTCGGCGGCGAACTGCTCGCGCCGGCCCTGCAGCATCTCGGCGACCCGGTACAGCACCTGGCCGCGGTTGTACGCGGTGGTGCCGGCCCAGCCCTTGACGGCCGCGCGGGCGGCCAGGACGGCGTCGCGGGCGTCCTTGCGGGTGCCCAGCGGGGCGTTGGCGAGCCACTCGCCCTTTGCGTCGGTCACCTCGTACACCCGCCCGCTCTCGGAGCGCGGGAACTTCCCGCCGACGTACAGCTTGTAGGTCTTGAAAACGTCAAGACGCGCGAAGGTCGTGTCAGACATCGAGGTAGGCCTCCAGACCGTGGCGGCCACCCTCGCGGCCGTAGCCCGACTCCTTGTAGCCGCCGAACGGCGAGGTCGGGTCGAACTTGTTGAAGGTGTTGGCCCAGACCACGCCGGCCTTGAGCTTGTTGGCCATCCAGAGGATGCGCGAGCCCTTCTCCGTCCAGATGCCCGCGGAGAGGCCGTACGGGGTGTTGTTGGCCTTCGCGACCGCCTCCTCGGGCGTGCGGAAGGTCAGCACCGACAGGACCGGGCCGAAGATCTCCTCCTGGGCGATCCGGTGGGCCTGGCTGACGCCGGTGAACAGGGTCGGCTTGAACCAGAAGCCGGTGCCCGGGAGTTCGCAGGCCGGCGACCAGCGCTCGGCGCCCTCGGCCTCGCCGGCGTCGGTGAGCGCGGTGATCCGGGCCAGCTGCTCGGCGGAGTTGATGGCGCCGATGTCGGTGTTCTTGTCCAGCGGGTCGCCGACCCGCAGGGTGGCCATCCGGCGCTTCAGGGCGTCCAGCAGCTCGTCCTGGACGGACTCCTGGACCAGCAGGCGCGAGCCCGCGCAGCAGACGTGGCCCTGGTTGAAGAAGATGCCGTTGACGATGCCCTCGACGGCCTGGTCGATCGGCGCGTCGTCGAAGACGATGTTCGCGGCCTTGCCGCCCAGCTCCAGCGACAGCTTCTTGCGGGTGCCGGCCAGCTGCTTGGCGATCGCCCGGCCGACCGGGGTGGAGCCGGTGAAGGCGACCTTGTTGACGTCCGGGTGCGCGGTGAGTGCGGCGCCGGTGCGGCCGTCGCCGGTGACGATGTTGACGACGCCCTTCGGCAGACCGGCCTGGCGGCAGATCTCGGCGAAGCGCAGCGCGGTCAGCGGGGTGGTCTCGGCCGGCTTCAGGACGACCGTGTTGCCGGTCGCCAGGGCGGGCGCGATCTTCCACGCCAGCATCAGCAGCGGGAAGTTCCACGGGATGACCTGGCCGGCCACGCCCAGCGGCTTCGGGTTCGGCCCGTAGCCGGCGTAGTCGAGCTTGTCGGCCCAGCCCGCGTAGTAGAAGAAGTGCGCGGCGACCAGCGGCAGGTCGACGTCACGGGTCTCGCGGATCGGCTTGCCGTTGTCGATCGACTCCAGCACGGCCAGCTCGCGGCTGCGCTCCTGGACGATCCGGGCGATCCGGAACAGGTACTTGGCGCGCTCGCTGCCCGGCAGCGCCGACCAGTCGACGAAGGCCTTGCGGGCGGCGGCGACGGCGCGGTCCACGTCCTCGTCGGTGCCCTGGGCGAACTCGGCGAGCACCTGCTCGGTGGCCGGGTTGACCGTCTTCAGGGCCTCGCTGCCGGAGGAGTCGACGAACTCGCCGCCGATGAAGTGGCCGTAGGAGGTGGCGATGTCACCCGCGGCGGCGGGGGACTCGGGGGCCGGGGCGTACTCGAAGAGGCCGGCCTTGCGCACGGGCTCCTCGATGGTCTTCTTCTTGGCCATGGTGATCAGTCCACCGTCACGTAGTCGGGGCCGGAGTAGCGTCCGGTGGTGAGCTTCTGGCGCTGCATCAGCAGGTCGTTGAGCAGGCTGGAGGCGCCGAAGCGGAACCAGTGCGGGGTCAGCCAGTCGTCACCGAGGGTCTCGTTGACCATCACCAGGTACTTCATGGCGTCCTTGGTGGTCTTGATGCCGCCGGCGGGCTTCACGCCGACCTGGACGCCGGTGGCCGCGCGGAAGTCGCGGACGGCCTCCAGCATCAGCAGGGTGACCGGCGGGGTCGCGTTGACGGCGACCTTGCCGGTGGAGGTCTTGATGAAGTCGGCGCCGGCCAGCATCGCCAGCCAGGAGACCCGGCGGACGTTGTCGTAGGTCTGCAGCTCGCCGGTCTCGAAGATCACCTTGAGGTGGGCGTAGCTGCCGTCGGCGCGCTTGCACGCCTCCTTGACGGCGACGATCTCCTGGAAGACGTCGAAGTAGCGGCCGGAGAGGAAGGCGCCGCGGTCGATCACCATGTCGATCTCGTCGGCGCCCGCGGCCACCGCGTCGGCGGTGTCGGCGAGCTTGACCCGCAGTGCGGCGCGCCCGGCCGGGAAGGCGGTGGCGACGGACGCGACCTGGATGTCGGTGCCCTTCAGGGCGTCCTTCGCGGTGGCGACCATGTCCGGGTAGACACAGATGGCGGCGACGCGCGGAGTGGTCGGATCGGTCGGGTCGGGGGTCCTGCCCTTGGCGCAGAGCGCGCGCACCTTGCCGACCGTGTCCGCGCCCTCCAGCGTGGTCAGGTCGATCATGGAGATCGCCAGGTCGATGGCGTACGCCTTCGCCGTGGTCTTGATCGAGCGGGTCCCGAGGCTGGCGGCACGCGCCTCCAGGCCGACCTGGTCGACGCCGGGCAGGCCGTGCAGGAAGCGGCGGAGCGAGGCCTCGGACGCCGCAACGTCCGCGAGGCCGCTGCCCGCAACACCGGGGGCATTGGCTGCAACAGTGGACATAGTCACCAGACCAGCATATCTACGCGCGTAGTAGTCCGCTAGGGAGCCCACCTTTCGTGGCCGGACCGAGACCTCCGCAGGTGGGGGGCATGGGGCAGAATCGACGCCATGACCGAATCCGACGGCAAGCCCCACCCGGGCGCGGCCGGCCCAGACGGGGAGCCCGAGTACGCGGACCGCGTGTACCGGTCCGTCCCCGGTGTGATCTCCGGCGTGTTCCTGCTGGCCGTCGCCGCCTGGCTGATCGGCGACGCGGTGGTGACCGGCACGGGCAGGACCCCGTGGGTCGCGCTCGCGGCCCTGCCGGTGTTCGCCTTCCCGGTGATCGCCTACACCCTGCGCCCGGTGGTCCGGGCGAACGCGAGCGAGCTGGTGGTGCGCAACCCGTGGCGGACCATCACCGCCCCCTGGGCCTCGGTGGACGCGCTGCGCGCCGGGTACTCGGTCGAGCTGCTGGCCGGCGAGAAGAAGTACCAGGTGTGGGCGGTGCCGGTGTCGCTGCGGCAGCGCAAGCGGGCGACCCGGGCCCAGCAGCTCGGCCCCGCGGAGCACGCCTCCCGGATGGGGATGGTCTTCGGGCGGCAGACCAACCCGGTCGTGCCGGGCTCGGCCGACCCCACCCGCGCCTGGTCCGACCAGGTGACGAACGTCCTGCAGGAGATGGCCGAGCGCTACGCCCGCCGTCCGGAGGCGGCCGGCCCGCTGGTCGTCCGGTGGTGCTGGTGGATCATCGCGCCCACCCTGGTCGGGCTGGTCGCCCTGATCACGGCCATCCTGGTCTGACGCACGTCCCCAGCCATGCCGAAGGGCCCGCCGGTCGGAACCGGCGGGCCCTTCCACGTCCACGGGCCGCGGGTCAGATGCCGGCGGCCGCGGCCAGGTCGCGCTTGATCGCGCCGAGGAGCTCGGCGGCGCGCTCGCGGGCGGCGGCGAGGTCGGCGGCGGTCGCCACCGGGAGGACGACCTCCAGGTAGCACTTGAGCTTGGGCTCGGTGCCGGAGGGGCGGACCACGATGCGGGCGGAGCGGACGGCCTCGCCGGCCAGGTAGTAGCGCAGGCCGTCGGTGGGCGGCAGCTCGGCGGAGCCCGCCGCGAGGTCGTCCGCGCGGGTGACGGCCAGGCCGGCCAGGGCGGTCGGCGGCTGCTCGCGCAGGCGGCGCATGGCGTCGGCGATCAGCGAGAGGTCCTGCACCCGGACGGACAGCTGGTCGGTGGCGTGCAGGCCGTGCTCCAGCGCCAGGTCGTCCAGCAGGTCGCTCAGGGTGCGGCCGGACTTCTTGAGGGTGGCGGCGAGCTCGGCGACCAGCAGGGCGGCGGTGATGCCGTCCTTGTCCCGGACGCCCTGCGGGTCGACGCAGTAGCCGAGCGCCTCCTCGTAGCCGTAGCGCAGGCCCTCGGCGCGGGAGATCCACTTGAAGCCGGTCAGCGTCTCGGCGTAGCCCAGGCCCGCGGCCTCGGCGATCCGGCCGAGCAGGGTGGCCGAGACGATGGTGGTGGCGAAGGTGCCCTCGGCCTTCTTGGCGACCAGGGCGGAGCCGAGCAGCGCGCCGACCTCGTCGCCGCGCAGCATCCGCCAGCCGGAGCCGCCGTTGCCGCTGCCGGCGGCGTTGCCGTGGACCGGGACGGCCACCGCGCAGCGGTCGGCGTCCGGGTCGTTGGCGATCACGATGTCCGGGCCCGCCGAGGCGGCGGTGCGGAAGGCGAGGTCCATCGCCCCCGGCTCCTCCGGGTTGGGGAAGGCGACGGTCGGGAAGTCCGGGTCGGGCTCGGCCTGTTCGGCGACCACGGTGGGCGCGGCGAAGCCGGCCCGGCGGAACGCGGCGACCAGGGTGTCGCGGCCGACGCCGTGCATCGGGGTGTAGACCACGTCGAGCTCGCGCGGGCTGTGCTCGTCGACGATCGACACGGCCCGGTCCAGGTAGGCCTCGATCACGTCCTCGCCGAGCACCTCCCAGCCCTCCTCGGCGCGCGGGACGTCGTCCAGCGAGTCGATCGCGTCGATCTCGGCGGCGATCCCGGCGTCGGCCGGCGGGACGATCTGCGAGCCGTCGCCCAGGTAGACCTTGTAGCCGTTGTCCTGCGGCGGGTTGTGGCTGGCCGTGACGGTGACGCCTGCGGCCGCGCCGAGGTGGCGCACGGCGAAGGCGAGCACCGGGGTCGGCAGCGGGCGGGGCAGCAGCGCGGCGCGCAGGCCGGCCGCGACCACCACGGCGGCGGTGTCGCGGGCGAAGTCGTAGGACTTGTACCGGGCGTCGTAGCCGATGACGACCAGGTCGCCCAGGCCCTCCTTCTTGACGTACGCGACCAGGCCGGCGGCGGCCCGGATCACCACGGCGCGGTTCATCCGCATCGGGCCGGCGCCGAGTTCGCCGCGCAGGCCGGCGGTGCCGAACTGGAGGCGGTCGGCGAAGCGCTCGGTGAGCTCGGCCCAGGCGCGGGTGCTGTCCTCCTCGGCCTCCGGGCCCTCGGCCCGGGCCAGCAGGGCGGTCAGCTCCTCGCGGGTCTGCGGGTCGGGGTCCTCGGCCAGCCAGGCCCGGGCCCGGGCGAGGAGGTCGGGGTTAAGTGCCTGCGTCATGTCGACAGCTCCATCGGGAAGTGCGTCGGGTGGGTCGGCCGGAGGGGTCCGCGCGGAGGAGGAGGAAGGGTGGGCGCATGCGGACGGGGCCCGCGGGAGGGCGTGATCAGCGGATCACGCCGCCCGAGGGCCCCGTCGCTCATGATTCTGCGCCCGGTGGGCGTCAGATCCGCTCAAGGACCTTCGCCAGCAGCTCGCCCATGCGCTCGGCCGAGGCCTTGCCGGCCTCCAGGACCTCTTCGTGGTTGAGCGGCTCGCCGGTCATGCCGGCGGCCAGGTTGGTGACCAGGGAGATGCCGAGCACCTCGGCGCCGGCCTCGCGGGCGGCGATGGCCTCCAGGGTGGTGGACATGCCGACCAGCTCGCCGCCGATCACCCGGGCCATGTTGACCTCGGCCGGGGTCTCGTAGTGCGGGCCGCGGAACTGGACGTAGACGGCCTCGTCCAGCGACGGGTCGACCTCGTGGCACAGCGTGCGCAGGCGCTTGGAGTACAGGTCGGTGAGGTCGACGAAGTTGGCGCCGACGATCGGGGAGTCCCCGGTCAGGTTGATGTGGTCGCTGATCAGGACCGGCTGGCCCGGGGTCCAGCCCTGGCGCAGGCCGCCGCAGCCGTTGGTCAGCACGATGACGCCGCAGCCGGCCGCGGCGGCGGTGCGCACGCCGTGGACGACCGTGGCGACGCCGTGGCCCTCGTAGTAGTGGTTGCGGCCGAGGAAGATCAGGGCGCGCTTGTCGCCGATCTTCACCGACCGGATCTTGCCGGCGTGGCCGGCGACGGCGGGCGCGGGGAAGCCGGGCAGGTCGGTGACCGGGAACTCGGCCACGGTCTCGCCCAGGGCGTCGGCGGCCGGCACCCAGCCGGAGCCCATCACCAGGGCGACGTCGTGCCGCTCGGCACCGGTCAGCTCGCGCAGGCGCTCGGCGGCGGCCTGGGCGGCGGCGTAGGGGTCGGTGGAGACGACCGACTGAGGAGTTGCGTTCACGCGTCAGAGGATAGACGGGATTTGGCTACGCGCGTAGAAAATCCGGGCGCGGCGTGCCGGATCGTTACCCGGATGACCCGAAAACACAGCTCGGTGGCGCTTTTCGGGTGACGGCGCTGTCGGGACGTACAGGAAGGTGCGTACGGGAAGGTGCGTGCCGGAAGTGCCGGGCGGCTAGCACGGCCGCCGGCGCAGGTCCAGGACGTAGTCGTCGGGGGCGCCCGCGCTCTCGGCGGCGTCGGCGATCAGGCCGAGGTAGCGGGCCGCGGGGAGGCCGCCCTCGTAGTCGTTGAGCACGTACGTCCAGACCGGGATGTCGCCGTCCAGGGTGTGCGCCCGCAGCTTGGTCTTGCGGTAGATGCCGAGCTGGACGCCCTCCCAGCGGTCCAGGCCCTCCTCGTCCATCGGCGCGATGTCGTACAGCGCGACGAAGACCTGGTGCTTCTCGTCCTCCACCACGGTGGCCAACGAGCCCTCCCAGCCGAGCTGTTCGCCGCCGAAGGTGAGCCGCCAGCCGTCCAGCCAGCCGGTGCCGCGCAGTGGGGAGTGCGGGGCTCGGCGGGTCATCTGCCGGGCATCGAGGTTGGTGGCATACGCGGCGTAGAGGGGCATGGGGGTCAGACTAGCCCGGCGGGCGGGCGGGGTGGAGGCCCGGCGAGCAGGTCCGCAGGCCGGACCCCGGCGTGGCGGCACTCCCGGCGTGCGGGACAATGGTGTCGTGACTCGGATCGTGATCATCGGTGGCGGACCCGGCGGCTACGAGGCGGCGCTGGTGGCCGCTCAGCTCGGCGCGGAGGTGACCGTCGTCGACCGCGACGGTCTGGGCGGATCGGCGGTGCTCACGGACTGCGTGCCGTCGAAGACCCTGATCGCGACCGCGGAGGTGATGACCACCTTCGACAGCTCGTACGAGGAGCTGGGCATCACCGTCGCCCCGGACGGGGCGGCCCGCGAGGGCGGCGAGAAGGTCGTCGGCGTGGACCTGGGCAAGGTCAACCGCCGTGTGAAGCGCCTGGCGATCGCGCAGTCCCACGACATCACCCAGTCCGTCACCCGCGCCGGTGTCACCGTGCTGCGCGGCCGCGGCCGGCTCGGCGCCGGCGGGCAGGCCGTGGACGGCTCCCGCGAGGTGCTGGTGGACGGGCCGGACGGCAGCGTGCAGTCGCTGCGTGCCGACGCCGTGCTGATCGCCACCGGCGCCCACCCGCGCGAGGTGCCGGACGCCAAGCCGGACGGCGAGCGGATCCTCACCTGGACCCAGGTGTACGACCTGGAGGAGCTGCCGCGCGAGCTGATCGTGGTCGGCTCCGGTGTGACCGGCGCCGAGTTCGCCGGCGCGTACCAGGCGCTCGGTTCGAAGGTCACCCTGGTCTCCAGCCGCGACCGGGTGCTGCCGGGCGAGGACCCGGACGCCGCCGAGGTGCTGGAGGACGTCTTCCGCCGCCGCGGCATGAACGTGATGAGCCGCTCGCGGGCCGAGAGCGCCAAGCGGATCGGCGACCGGGTCGAGGTGACCCTCTCGGACGGCAAGGTGATCGAGGGCACCCACTGCCTGATGGCGGTCGGCTCGATCCCCAACACCTCCGAGATGGGCCTGGAGGAGGCCGGGGTCAAGCTCAACGACTGGGGCCAGATCCAGGTCGACCGGGTCTCCCGCACCAGCGCTCCGGGCGTGTACGCGGCCGGCGACTGCACGGGCGTCTTCATGCTCGCCTCGGTCGCCGCCATGCAGGGCCGGATCGCGATGTACCACGCGCTGGGCGACGCGGTGCAGCCGCTGAACCTGAAGACCGTGGCCTCCAACGTCTTCACCGACCCGGAGATCGCCACCGTCGGCTACACCGCCGCCGACGTGCAGTGCGGCAAGATGGACGCCGTCGTGGTCAAGCTGCCGCTGCGCGGCAACCCGCGGGCGAAGATGCAGGGCATCCGGGACGGCTTCGTGAAGCTGTTCTGCCGCCCGGGCACCGGCATCGTGGTCGGCGGCGTGGTCGTCGCCCCGCGGGCCAGCGAGCTGATCCACCCGATCTCGCTCGCGGTGGACGCCAATCTGACGGTCGAACAGGTGGCCAGCGCCTTCACCGTCTACCCGTCCGTCTCCGGCTCGACCGCCGAGGCCGCCCGGCAGCTGCACATCCGCAAGCGGGCCGACGGCGAATCCTGAGCTCAGGCGCACACTCGAGGGGCGGCTGCCGATCGGCGGCCGCCCCTCGGGCATGCCGGAGCGTCACCCGGACGGCGGGCGCAGCCCCCGGATTGCTGACGGCGCGTATTGTACGGTCACGCGCCGCTCGTGCGTGAGCATTTCCCGCTACCAGCTGCAAACGCCTGAAAGCAGACGGTCACGCGGGTTACCGTCAGTTCTGTGTTTGCAGCAGAACGTCGCCAGTTGATCCTCGAAATGGTGCGCGCCAACGGAGCCGTCTCGCTCCGGGAGTTGGCCCGCGTCGTCCAGACCTCCGAAGTGACCGTGCGTCGTGACGTACGGGCGCTGGAGGCAGAAGGGCTCCTCGACCGCCGGCACGGCGGCGCGGTGCTCCCCGGCGGCTTCAGCCGCGAACCCGGCTACCCGCAGAAGACCCACCTGTCCGCGGCGGAGAAGAGCGCCATCGCGGACCTCGCCGCCTCCCTGGTGGAGGAGGGCGACGCGGTGGTGGTCGGCGCCGGCACCACCACCCAGGAGCTGGCCCGCCGGCTGGCCCGGGTGCCCGGGCTGACCGTCGTCACCAACTCGCTGCTGGTCGCCCAGGCGTTGGCGCACGCCAACCGCGTCGAGGTGGTGATGACCGGCGGCACCCTGCGCGGCTCCAACTACGCGCTGGTCGGCAGCGGCGCGGAACAGGCGCTGCAGGGGCTGCGGGTCGCCAAGGCCTTCATCTCCGGCAGCGGCCTGACCGCCGAACGCGGGCTGTCGACCGCCAACATGCTGTCCGCGAGCGTGGACCGGGCACTGGTGCAGTCGGCCGCCGAGGTCATCGTCCTCGCCGACCACACCAAGCTCGGCACGGACAGCATGTTCCCGACCGTCGAGTCCGAGGCCATCACCCGGCTGGTCACCGACGAGCAGGCCGGCGCGGACGACACCACCGCCCGCGAACTGGACGCGCTGGCCGACCGCGGCGTGCAGATCGACCTGGCGCCGATCGGCGGCTCCCCGGGCGGCAGCGACGCCCCGGTGCACGGCACCGGCAGCGGGCCCGTCCACCAGACCCAGCCCGGCCCGCTGGCCCGCCGCCCCTCGCCGCCGCCCGGTGGCGCCCCGCTGCCCGGGCAGCGCCGTCCGGGCGCCCACGGCGGTCCGGTCGGCCCCGGCGGAATGCCCGTCCGGCTGGCCGAGTTGGGGCTGCCGCGCGGCCGGTGACGGGACCCCCGAACCGGTGAAAAACCGCGACCGGTCCGCACCCCCCGAAGGGCGTACGGACCGGTCGTCGGATTGACGGGCGGGGCCTCGGCCCCGGATCCGGGTCAGTCCTCGATCTCGCTCAGTCCTTGATCTCGCAGAGCGCGGCGCCGCTGCTGACGCTGGCGCCCACCTCGGCCTTGAGGCCGACGACGGTGCCCGCCTTGTGGGCGTTCAGCGGCTGCTCCATCTTCATCGCCTCCAGGACCACGATCAGCTCGCCCTCGGCGACGACCTGGCCCTCCTCCACGGCGACCTTGACGATGGTGCCCTGCATCGGCGAGGCCAGGGTGTCGCCGCCGACGGCCGAGCCGGCCTTCTTGGCGCCCACCCGGCGCTTGGCCTTCGCGGCCCCCGCACCGGCCGCCGGGGCCGACGCGACGCCGAGCGAGGACGGCAGCGAGACCTCGATCCGCTTGCCGCCGACCTCGACCACCACGGTCTCCCGGGTCTCGGCCTCGTCGCCCTCGGCACCCGCGCCGACGAACGCCGGGATGGTGTTCTCGAACTCGGTCTCGATCCAGCGGGTGAAGACCTTGAACGGCCCGTCCTCGCCGTGCACCTCGGGCGCGAACGCCGGGTCCGTGACGACCGCCTGGTGGAACGGGATGGCGGTGGCCATGCCCTCGACCTTGAACTCGGCCAGCGCGCGCCTGGCCCGCTCCAGGGCCTGCTTGCGGTCCCGGCCGGTGATGACCAGCTTGGCCAGCAGGGAGTCCCAGGCCGGGCCGATGACCGAACCGGTCTCGACGCCCGAGTCCAGGCGCACGCCCGGGCCGGACGGCGGGGCGAACAGCGTGACGGTGCCGGGCGCGGGCAGGAAGTTGCGGCCCGGGTCCTCGCCGTTGATGCGGAACTCGAAGGAGTGGCCGCGGATCTCGGGGTCGCCGTAGCCCAGCTCCTCGCCGTCGGCGATCCGGAACATCTCGCGGACCAGGTCGAGGCCGGTGACCTCCTCGGTGACCGGGTGCTCCACCTGCAGACGGGTGTTGACCTCCAGGAAGGAGATCGTGCCGTCCAGCGCCACCAGGAACTCGCAGGTCCCGGCGCCGACGTAGCCGGCCTCCTTCAGGATGGCCTTGGACGCGCGGTACAGCTCGGCGTTCTGCTCGGCGGTCAGGAACGGCGCGGGCGCCTCCTCGACCAGCTTCTGGTGCCGGCGCTGCAGCGAGCAGTCACGGGTGGACACGACGACCACGTTGCCGTGCTGGTCGGCGAGGCACTGGGTCTCGACGTGGCGCGGGTTGTCCAGGTAGCGCTCGACGAAGCACTCGCCGCGGCCGAAGGCGGCGACCGCCTCGCGCACCGCGGACTCGAACAGCTCCGGGATCTCCTCCAGCGTGCGGGCGACCTTCAGGCCGCGGCCGCCGCCGCCGAACGCCGCCTTGATGGCGACCGGCAGGCCGTGCTCGCGGGCGAAGGCGACGACCTCGTCGGCGCCCGCGACCGGGTCCGGCGTGCCGGCGACCAGCGGGGCACCGGCGCGCTGCGCCACGTGCCGGGCGGTGACCTTGTCGCCGAGGTCGCGGATGGCCTGCGGCGGCGGGCCGATCCAGATCAGACCGGCGTCGAGGACGGCCTGGGCGAACTCGGCGTTCTCCGACAGGAACCCGTAACCGGGGTGGACGGCGTCGGCACCGGAGTCGGCGGCGGCCTTGAGGACCTTCGCGATGTCCAGGTAACTGGTGGCCGGGGTGTCACCGCCCAGCGCGTAAGCCTCGTCGGCCGCGCGGACGTGCAGCGCATCCCGGTCCGGCTCGGCGTAGACGGCGACGCTGGCGATACCGGCGTCCGAGCAGGCACGGGCGACGCGGACGGCGATTTCCCCGCGGTTGGCGATGAGCACCTTGCGCACTGTGGCTCCCTTCTTGAACCTCGTTGAGTTTATGGATTCCTGGGCGGTACCGGCGAGTAGCCCCAGGTTGTGAACTATCCCACACGCTCGGTGATGGAATTCGTCACGTTGTCTACGGTCCGTGAGATGACCGCGCAGGTCACCGCCGGTCCCGTCGCGGCGGCGCGGGCGTCGGCCCGCGGCCGGGCCGCGGCGTGGCGGCACGTGGCATGCGACACAGTTTCACGGACCCGGTCAGGAGGCCGCGGCGGGGGTGGTGGGCCGCCGCAGTGCCTCGGTCGTCACGTCGGCGGCCAGCTCCACCATGTCCGGCCCGTACGCCTCCGGGTTGACCACCCGCAGGACCAGCGCGAAGGTGCCGTTCCGGCCGTACCGGCGGGCGAGTTCGCGGTGGTGCGCGACCAGGTAGCGCACGCCGGCCTGGTTGGCGGTGCCGGTCTGGCCGGAGACCAGGAAGACCGGGCGGCCGCCGTCCGGGGTGGCGATCCGGGCGAGCAGGGTGTGCGCCCGCTCCTGGTCGGCGGTGAAGTCGCGGTCGCCCACCACGATGACGTTGCTGCCCGGGCCGGGGCCGGAGGTGACCAGGGCGCCCGGCAGGCCCCAGGCGAGGTGGGCGGCGGTCCGCTCGTTGCTGACCGGACCGCCCAGGCACAGCTCGGTCTTGGCGCCCAGCCCCCGGTGCGCGGAGTCGTGCGCGACCAGTTCGGACCGCGCCCCGCACTCCTCGACCAGCCCGGCCAGCCACATCAGGGCGTAGGCGTCCCGGCGGGTCACGGTGTGCGCGTGCGAGCCCTCACCGACGCTGCGGGGCACCACGATCAGGCACTCGCCGCCGGCCGGCAGCCCGAGGAACTCCCGCACCCGCTCGATCCTCCGGCGGCGGCGCAGGGCCTGGGCGAGCCAGCCGAGGCCGGCGCTGATGGCGCTGGCGACCAGGCCGAGCACCACGTTGAGCACGTTGTCGTTCATCGCCGAGCTTTTCCCCCCCGTCCGGACGCCGGCCAGCTTAGGGCCACAACTGCCCGGTGCGGCAGTTCACTTGGTCCACAGATCAGTGATGCGCAGGTCGAGGTCGGCGAGCAGGCGGCGCAGCAGGGGCAGCGAGAGGCCGATGACGTTGCCCGGGTCGCCGTCGATGCCGTCGACGAACGGCGCCGAGCGGCCGTCCAGGGTGAACGCGCCGGCCACGTGCAGGGGTTCGCCGGAGGCCACGTAGTCGGCGATCTCGGCGTCGTCCGGTGTGCCGAAGCGGACGGTGGTGGAAGCGGTGGCCGAGGCCCGGCGGCCGGTCGCGGTGTCGATCACGCAGTGGCCGGTGCGCAGCACCCCGGCGCGGCCGCGCATCGCGTGCCAGCGGGCGGTCGCCTCGGCGGCGTCGGCGGGCTTGCCGAGGGCCTGGCCGTCCAGTTCGAGGACGGAGTCGCAGCCGATCACCAGTTCGCCGCCGGTGAGTTCGGCGGCGACGGCCCCGGCCTTGGCCTCGGCCAGCACGAGGGCGAGCTCGGCGGGGGTGGCGGCGCTCAGCGCGTCCTCGTCGACGCCGCTGACCACCACGCGCGGGTCGAGGCCCGCCTGGCGCAGCAGGCCGAGGCGGGCGGGGGAGGCGGACGCGAGGACGAGGGTGCGCTGGTCGGTCATGGCCACCAGGGTAGGGGCTGCCGGTGCCCGCCGTTCAGGTGAACGGGCGGGTGAGCATGAACAGGACGGCACCCACCAGCACCAGGGCGGCGAGCACCTTGCCGGCCCGGTGCATCCGTTCCTGCATGCGGCGCGCCTCCTGGGAGGGCTCGTCGCGGGGGTCTGACCAGAGCACCCGTCCAGGGTGCGCCGCGCCGGGCGCCCGGCGCCTGAGTATCCGTACTCAGGTTCCGCGCCGACCGGTGGACCGGTCGGCCCGGGGAGCGGCCGGTGCGACGACGAACCGGCCGGAAACGCCGTACGGGAGCGGGAAGTCGGCCGGTCCGACTTCCCGCTCCCGTACGGGGTGGATCAGCGCGCCCAGCCGGCGGTGCGCCAGGCGTTCACGCCGGGGTGGAGCGTGGGGCGGAGCAGCCGGGCGCGGTCGTTCCAGGGGGAGGCCGGGCCGACACCGGCCAGGCGCGCCGCGTCGGCGGCGGCCTGTGCGGCGGCGGCCCGGGCCTGGACCACCGCCAGGACGGTGGCAAGCTCCTCGGGGGTCGGCTGCCCGTGCAGCACGTGGATCGGGGCCATGGTTCGATTCTCTCCCGTACGGGCCTACAGGGGGATGTTGCCGTGCTTCTTCGGCGGCAGCACCTCGCGCTTGCCGCGCAGAGCCCGCAGGCCCCGGACGATGTGCCGGCGGGTCTCGCTGGGCGCGATGACCGCGTCCACGTAGCCGCGCTCGGCCGCCAGGTACGGGTTCAGCAGGGTGTCCTCGTACGAGGCGATCAGCTCGGCGCGCTTCTCCTCGACGGTGCCGGCGGCCTCGGCCTCGGCGATCTCCCGGCGGTGCAGGATGTTGACCGCGCCCTGGGCGCCCATCACCGCGATCTGCGCGGTCGGCCAGGCCAGGTTGAGGTCGGCGCCCAGGTGCTTGGAGCCCATGACGTCGTACGCGCCGCCGAAGGCCTTGCGGGTGATCACGGTGATCAGCGGGACGGTGGCCTCGGCGTAGGCGTAGATCAGCTTGGCGCCGCGGCGGATGATGCCGTCCCACTCCTGCTCGGTGCCGGGCAGGAAGCCGGGCACGTCGACGAAGGTCAGCACCGGGATGTTGAAGGAGTCGCAGGTGCGGATGAAGCGGGCGGCCTTCTCGCTGGCGTTGATGTCCAGGCAGCCGGCCAGGTCCATCGGCTGGCTGCCGACGATGCCGACCGAGTGGCCCTCGACCCGGCCGAAGCCGGTGATGATGTTGCCCGCGAACAGCGGCTGGGTCT
This sequence comes from Streptomyces rubellomurinus, assembly GCF_000961885.1. Classification (GTDB taxonomy): domain Bacteria; phylum Actinomycetota; class Actinomycetes; order Streptomycetales; family Streptomycetaceae; genus Kitasatospora; species Kitasatospora rubellomurina. The sequence goes on along the minus strand of NZ_JZKH01000011.1, from coordinate 41,652 downwards.
CCAGGAACTCGCCGTCGTCGACGATGTGCTCGATCACCGTGCGCATGTCGTACGGCTGGTTCGCCGAGTCCGGCACGACGGTGTCGAGTTCGAGGTCCTCGTCGGTGATGGAGAGGTCGGCCTGCTCGGGGTAGGTCGGCGGGTCCGAGAGGTTGTTGGAGGGCAGGTACGAGAGCAGGCTCTTGACGTACTCGATCGCCTCCTTCTCGTCCGCGGCCAGGTAGTGCGCGTTGCCGGACTTGGTGTTGTGGGTGCGCGCGCCGCCCAGCTCCTCCATGCCGACGTCCTCGCCGGTGACGGTCTTGATCACGTCCGGGCCGGTGATGAACATGTGCGAGGTCTGGTCGGCCATCACCACGAAGTCGGTGATCGCGGGGGAGTACACCGCGCCGCCGGCGCAGGGGCCCATGATCAGCGAGATCTGCGGGATGACGCCGGAGGCGTGCACGTTGCGGCGGAAGATCTCGCCGTACAGGCCGAGCGAGACCACGCCCTCCTGGATGCGGGCGCCGCCGGAGTCGTTGATGCCGATGACCGGGCAGCCGGTCTTCAGCGCGAAGTCCATGACCTTGACGATCTTCTCGCCGAACACCTCGCCCAGCGAACCGCCGAAGACGGTGAAGTCCTGGGCGAACACGGCGACCTGGCGGCCGTCCACGGTGCCGTAGCCGGTCACCACGCCGTCGCCGTACGGCCGGTTCTTCTCCTGGCCGAAGTTGGTCGAGCGGTGCCGGGCGAACTCGTCGAACTCGACGAAGGAGTCCTCGTCCAGCAGCTCCACGACGCGCTCGCGGGCCGTCAGCTTGCCCTTGGCGTGCTGCTTCTCGACGGCCTTGGCGGAGCCGGAGTGCACCGCCTCGTCGAGCCTGCGGCGCAGGTCGGCGAGCTTGCCGGCGGTGGTGTGGGGGTCGTACGGCGCCTCGGTCATTTCCGGTGGCTCTCCCTGATCATCGGCCGCCGCGACCTGTTCCGAGTGCGCGCGGACCGGAGTGGGGCCCGCGCAGGAGGGCAGGGCGGCGCTGCGAACTACCGTTAAGTAGCGTAGCCAGCGCGCGGCTCCCGACGTAACGTCCTGCGGTTATGGCCAGCGACACAGTGTGTCCGTCCGCGTTCTGAGGGACGATAGGGCGGCCTACGGCCGCAGGCCGTGCCCGGTGGCAAGGCCTAGTGTGCTTCTCATGACCGCACCCGACACCCCCCGCCGCAGCGGGCTGCGCGGCTTCGCCGCCTCCGCCGGACCGTCGCCCTGGACCGACCTGGACCGGCCGCCGCTCGACGCGGCGGCGCTGCGCCGCGACCTGGTCGCCCCGGGCGGGCTGTGGACCGCGCTGGACGTCGTCGCCGAGACCGGCTCCACCAACAGCGACCTCGCCGAGCGGGCCCGGGCCGGCGCCCCGCAGGGCGCGGTGCTGGTCGCCGAGGCGCAGCGCGCCGGGCGCGGCCGGCTGGAGCGGCAGTGGACGGCCCCGGCCCGCTCCGGGCTGTTCCTGTCCGTGCTGCTGCGCCCGGAGCAGGTGCCGGTCGAGCGGTACGGCTGGCTGCCGATCCTGGTCGGGGTGTCCGCGGCGAGCACGCTGGGCCGGATCGCCGGGGTCGAGGTCGGGCTGAAGTGGCCCAACGACCTGCAGGTGGAGATCGACGGCACGGAGCGCAAGGTCGGCGGCATCCTCACCGAGCTGGGCGGCGGTGCGGTGGTGGCCGGCCTCGGCCTGAACGTCTCGCTGCGCGCGGACGAGCTGCCCGTCCCCACCGCCGGTTCGCTGGCGCTGGCCGGCGCCGCCGTCACCGACCGGTCGATCCTGCTGCGCGCCCTGCTGCGCGAGTTCGCCGAGCTGTACGGCGAGTGGACGGAGGCGGCCGGCGACCCGCACGCGAGCGAGCTGCTGCGCGCCTACGTGGACCGCTGCACGACGCTCGGCCGGCAGGTGAAGGTCCACCTGCCCGGCGACCGCGAGCTGGTCGGCGAGGCGGTGGCGATCGACGGCGACGGCCGGCTGGTGGTCCGCACCGCGGACGGCGCGCGCCGGGCGGTCGGCGCCGGGGACGTGGTGCACGTGCGCCCGGAGCCCCGCTGACGCCACCGGGCCCTGCTGACGCCGTGCCCCCCTGGGCCCCGGTGACGCGCTGAGCCCCGCTGAGCGGTCGCCGGTGCCCCGGCCACCGGGCGTCCGGGTCGTCATGTCCCCGCTTACCTCCCCTTGACCCGGGCGGATGCCCCGGATGACGGGATTCCGTGCGAATATTCCACCTGGCAGCGGTGTGAGGCGCGCCACTGCCCCGAGGGGTGGCCAAACGCGCCCGGACAGGCAGCGCGCCCGGACAGGCAGGACACGAGGCAAGTGCGGCGACCGCACGGGGACGGACCGGTGGCAGAGGACGGCAGCAGCGACGCGGCGGCGGACGACCACGGCCAGACGGTCGCGCTCGAACTGGAACGGCTGATCCTGGACGCGCCGCGCCACTACACCCCGTACCAGGCCGCGCGCGCCGCCGACGTCCCGATGGAGCTGGCCACCCGCTTCTGGCGGGCGATGGGCTTCCCCGACATCGGCCAGTCCCGGGCGCTCACCGACGGTGACGTGATCGCGCTGCGCCGGCTCGCCGGCCTGGTGGAGTCCGGGCTGCTCAGCGAGTCGATGGCGATCCAGGTGGCCCGCTCCACCGGGCAGACCACCGCGCGGCTGGCCGGCTGGCAGATGGACACCTTCCTGGAGAACCTCACCCAGTCCGTCGAGCCCGGGCTGACCCGCGCCGAGGTCGCGTACCCGCTGGTCGAGCTGCTGCTGCCGGAGCTGGAGCAGTTCCTGGTGTACGTCTGGCGGCGCCAGCTGGCCGCGGTGACCGGCCGGGTGGTGCAGGCCGCCGAGGACCACGAGATCACCAGCGGCCGGCTCGCGGTGGGCTTCGCCGACCTGGTCGGCTTCACCCGGCTGTCGCGGCGGCTGGAGGAGGAGGACCTCGGCGAGCTGGTCGAGACCTTCGAGAACACCTGCTCCGACCTGATCGCCGGCCAGGGCGGCCGGGTGATCAAGACCCTCGGTGACGAGATCCTGTTCGTCTCCGAGGACCCGGCCACCGCCGCCGAGATCGCGCTCGGCCTGATCGAGGCGCTGGCCGGGGACGACACCATCCCGGCGCTGCGGGTCGGCATGGCCTTCGGCACGGTCACCTCGCGGATGGGCGACGTCTTCGGCACCACCGTCAACCTGGCCAGCCGGCTCACCTCGATCGCGCCCAAGGACGCGGTGCTGATCGACGGCGAGTTCGCCGCCGCGCTGGAGCAGAACGGCGCCGTCGCGCCGGCCGACGCGGAGGGCCCGGGCCTGGCCGAGGCGCTGTCCGTGGCGGCCGGGATGCCGGCCTCCGGGCTGCCCGTCCCGGCGCCGGAGCCCGGCGGGCGCTTCCACCTGCAGCCGATGTGGCGCCGGCCGGTGCGCGGGCTCGGGCTGGTCGAGCCGTGGCTGCTGTCGCGCTGGCTCAAGGCGGAGTAGCGGGCGGCGGCCCACGGGGCGCTCGGGCCGGGCGGGCCTACCCGGCTGCCGAACGGTTGAAGCTCGTACCGGTTTGTCGTCAGCCGACCGGGGCAAACGGGGCATAACCGAATGAAACCGCCATAGTCTTGGTGCAAGCGGCCGGACTGGCCTTGGAGGGGTCTGGCGCGACCGAGCACAGGGAGCGAGGCGAGCCGGTGAGCAGTGAGGCGATCATGACGGACCGCGGCTGCGACTGCGACGGTCCCCGGCGGCCGGACCCGCTGCCCGACCTGCGGCTGCAGTCCGTGGTCGAGCTGGCCCAGGACATGGCCGGCGCGCTCACTCCGCTGGAAGCCGTCCGGGCCGCCGCCGCCCGGGCCACCGAGGCGCTCGGCGCCACCATGGCCGCCGTCTCGGTGTGGGACCGCGAGTCCGGCCGGCTGCGCGTCCTGGTCAACCACGGCGAGCTCGCGCCCGGCGAGGAGGAGCTCCCCGAGGACGAGTCCTACCCCGTCGCCGACTTCCCCGAGATCGTCACGTACCTGGACGAGCGCTGGACCACCGGGCGGCTGCCGCGCGCCTGGGTGCAGACCGCCGAGAGCGTCGAACCGCACGCCGGGCACGCACACCCCACCGCCGGCGCGTACTGCCAGGAACGCGCCGCCGCACTGCGCCGGCGCGGGCGCGCCTGCTGCGTGGTCGCGCCGATCGTGCTGCACGGGCAGGCCTGGGGCGAGCTGTACCTCGCCCGCTCGCTCGGGATGCCCGGGTTCACCGACGCCGACGCCGACTACGCCACCCTGCTCGCCGCCCAGGTCTCGGCCGGCCTCGCGCAGACCGAACGCCTGGCCGACCTGCGCCGGCTCGCCTTCTCCGACCCGCTCACCGGCCTCGCCAACCGGCGCGCGGTGGACGAGCGGCTGGAGAGCGCGCTGGCCGCGCACAACCGGGACGACACCGTCGTCTCGCTGGTCGTCTGCGACGTCAACGGGCTGAAGCGGGTCAACGACCAGCTCGGCCACGAGATGGGCGACCGGCTGCTCGAACGCTTCGCCCACCAGCTCTCGCTGGCCGCCGCCAAACTCCCCGGCAGCCTCGCCGCCCGGCTCGGCGGCGACGAGTTCTGCCTGCTCGTGGAGGGGCAGAAGGCGGACGAGGTGGTCGCCGTCGCCGAGGAGCTGTGCGCCCGGGCGCTGGCGCTGGCCGAGGGCGAGGGCGTCGCCTGCGGGGTCGCCTCCACCGGGGACTCGATCGGGCCGGTCACCACGCCCGACCGGCTGTTCCGGCTCGCCGACGCCGCCCAGTACCGCGCCAAGGCCGCCCGCGCCGCGCACCCCGTCGTCGCCGGGCGCAGCCACGGCCCCGGCTTCTCGCCCGACCCGACCGTGCTGCTCGCCGACGCCGCCGACCCGCACCGCCGCGCGGACGGCCGGCGCGGGCCCACCGGGCGGGCCGGCGCGGGCGACCGGCGGCGCTTCCGCGGCGCCGCCCACAGCGCCGACCCGGGCCAGCTGCTCACCGCCGTCCTCTCCGCGCTCGACCGGGCCGCGGCCGCCAAGGCCGTCCACCCCGCCGACACCCTCGGCAAGCTCGTGGTCGTCGCCGAGACCTCCGCCCGGCTGCTGGACGCGGTCGGCTGGTGGGTCTCGTACGTGCCGCCCGGCTCGCAGCTGATGCGCACCGCGCAGCACGCCGTCTACCGGATGACCAGCGGGCCCAGCAGCTCGCGGGCCGAGACCGCGCGCGCCCAGATCGAGGCGCCGGACGCCGTCTTCGACCTGCGGCACTACCCGATGACCCGGCGGGCGGTGCGCGGTGGGGCCTTCGCGCTGCGCGCGGGCGCGGCGGGCAACGATCCGGCGGAGGAGGCCATGCTGGTGGTCTCCGGCTACCGGGGCATGGTCGCGGCGGGCGGGCGGAACCCGGCCGGCGGCTGGCTGGTCGAGCTGTTCGCCGACGACGCCACCCTGCCGCTCGGGCAGGCGGCGAGCGCGATGCGCGCGCTGGTCGCGGTCGGGTTGGCGGGCCCGGCCTCGCCGCCGGTGGTCTGACGGCGGTGCTCTGACGGCGGCGGGCCGGACGGCGGTGGGTCCGGCGGCGGTGGTCCGACGGCCGGGCCCCGGGGGCGCGCGGGTGGGGCGGTGTGCGCGGGGGCGTGCGCGCCGGGGTGGTGCGGGTCGGTCGCGGGGGGAGTGCGGTAACGATCCGGACAAGCGCGGTCGCACGCCCGGATCTGCTTCGTACCCTGGCCGGTGCCTGCAGGCCAGTCGCCCCTGAAGACGTGTCAGAAAGCGCGGTCAGTGCGCCATTTGGCGTAGAAGCGCGCTCCCGGGTGGCGTACCAATGGGGTACGGGCCGACGCCGATCCGGGAGGGCGGAATGACACTGGCGGCCGTGCACCACTGGATCGTGGTGCTCGACATCGAGGCGTTCAGCACGCGGCCGGACCCCGTCCAGCGGTCGCTGCGGGACGCGATGTACCAGGTGCTCAGGGAGGCCTTCGCGCAGGCCGGCCTGCCGGCCGACGCCGTCGCCACCGAGGACCGCGGGGACGGCGTGCTGATCCTCGTGCAGCCGCAGGTCCCGCCGGTGCTGCTGGCCGGCGCGCTGATCCGGGCGCTGGACGATGGCCTCGCCGAGAAGGCGCGGATGTTCAGTCCGGCGCACGCCCTGCGCCTGCGGGTCGCGCTGCACCAGGGGCTGGTCAGCCGGGACGCCGACGGCTGGTCGGGGGACGCGGTGAACTGGACCTTCCGGCTGGTCGACGCCGCGCCGCTGCGCGCGGTGCTGGCCCGGGCCCGGCGGGCCAACCTGGCGTTCATCGTCTCGGACGAGGTCTACCGGGGTGTCGTGCGGCACGAGTACCGCACTGTCGACCCGGCGGCGTACCTGCCCGCCGACTTCGAGGTCAAGCACGGGCTCCCCGCCCGCGGCTGGATCACCGTGCCCGGCTACCCGGCGCCGCCCGGGCTCGACGCCGGGCCGGAAAGCAGCCAGGCGGACGAGCCTGCCGGTGAGCCGCAGCCCGCCGCCCCGGCGGCGCGGGTGGTATTCGAGATCCACGGGGACGTGCGGGGCGACGCGGTGGCCGGCGACAAGAACGTCCACCAGGCACCGAACTCCCCGGGCCGTCGATGACGACGCCCGGGGACGCGGGGCCGGCGGTAACGGGGGTTCCGCCGGCCGAGGGGGGAGCGGGCCCGGCGCCCGGCCCGGCGGCACCGCCCGCCGCCGGGTCGGACGGGCCCGCCCCGGACGGCCCGCCCGCCGGCGACGGCGCCGGCGGCGGGTCGTCCGGCGACCCCGGTGGCTCCGGCAGCCCCGGCGGCGAGCGCGCAGCCGGGGACCCGGCTCACGATGCGGACCGGGATCGTGCCAGGGCCACCCGGTTCGCCCAGGGCATGCTGCGCCACGACACCGTGCGGCACGCTTTCGCCAGCATCGACGGCGACCTGGTCGCCGGGGACAAGAACGTCTTCCTGGTCGGTGGTGGCCGGGCCCCGCTGCGGCTGGTCTCCCCGCTCGTCCTGGAGCAGGTGCGCAAGGCCTTCGCGGAGCCGGCCGGCTGGCCCGAGGTGCGGGCCGCGTTCGGCCGGCGCCCGCTGGCGATCCTGCGCGGCCCGGCCGGCTCCGGCAAGACCACGGCCGCGCTGCGGCTGCTGCTCGGCTGCTCCGTCGACCGGACGTACCACCTGGACCGCACCACCGACCTCGGCGCGCTCGCCGCGCGGCTGGAGGCCGACGCCGAGGAGGGGCCCGGCGAGCCGGTCGGCTACCTGGTGGACCAACCGGAGGACCGCGCGACCCTGGACGGCCCGCTGGTCCGGGCGCTCGACGGCGCCCTGCACCGCGCCGGGGCCCGGCTGGTGTTGACCGTCGACCAGGAGAGCGGGCTGGTCGATCCCGAGCTCCTCGGCCACGTCATCGACCTGCCCGACCCGCCCGAGCCCGCCGCGATCGTCCGCAGGCACCTGGACTGGCGGCTCGGCGAGGCCGTCGCCACCCTGCTGCTCAGCCGCCGGGGCGTGGCGGAGCTGATCAACGAGCAGCTGGCCGCGGACGGTGCCTGCCGGGCGGCGGCCGAGCTCGCGGCCGCGCTGGCCGACGCCGCCGAGGCCACCGCTAGCGGCGCGCCCGACCTCGACCTGGTCCGCGAGAAGCTGGCCCGGCGCGGTGAGGAGGACTTCGAGATCTGGGTCGAGAACCTGGACGACCCCTTCCTGCGCTGCTACGCCGTCGCCCTCGCGGTGCTCAACGGCCTCCCGCAGGAGGACGTGGCCGCCGCCGCCCGCGGGCTGTACCGCAGGCTCGGCGTCGAGGACTATGCCGTGCTGGCCACCGCGGACGGCCACCTGCCGCGGGTGCGCGAGCCGTACCAGGTGCCGCGCCGCCGGCGGCTGGCCCGGCTGCGCGCCCAGGCGGTGCCGGTCCGGCTCTACAGCCCCCACGGGCGGGTGCCCGCAGAGGGCCTGCGGTTCAAGGACCCGGGCTATCCGCGCCGGCTGATCCAGCACGCGTGGACCGAGTTCCCGCTGCACAGCGTGCTGCTGGACTGGCTCGACGAGCTGGTCGAGAACCCCTCCGAGCATGTCCGCACGCACGCCGGGGTCGCGCTCGGGGTGCTGGCCGACCGGTCCTTCCAGTACCTGCTGGACCACAAGCTCTTCGGCTGGGCGGGCGCCCCCGAGGCGGTTCGCCGCACCGCCGTCGCGCACGCCCTGAAGGTGTGCGTCCAGAACCCCGAACTGCGGGGCCGGGTGCGGAACCTGGCGGCCGGCTGGCTCGCGGAGGCGTCCAACCCGCTGCGGCAGGCCACCGCGGCCCGGGTGTACGCGGTGAGCCTCGGCGGTGGCGAGCCGCTGGTCGCGATCGACGCGCTGGCCCGGCTCTGCGTGGTGGACGAGGACCTCGACATCGCCTTCGCGGTCGGCGACAGCCTGAGCGACATCCTCACCGAGGACGGCCGGCTCGCCGCCGTGGTGCTCGGTCGGCTGCACACCGCACTCGCCGACCACCGGGCCCGCTACGCCGTCCTGCTGGCGTTCATGTCGGTCAACGAGCAGTTCGTGGTCGAGACCGAAACTCTGGCCGAGGCGGCCGTGATGCCGAACTGGCCCGGCCTGCTGGTCCAAGCCGACCGGGAGCCGGCGTTGCGCGCCCCGTTCGTCGCACTCTGGCGAGCGGCGTTGAACGAGGCCCACCCCGTCCACCGTGCGGTCGCCGAGGTCGTGCTGCAGCTGTGGGCCCGGTTGACCGAGGTCGACCCGCCGCTGCGGGAGGTCTTCGTCCGGTTGGTCGGTGCGCTGGCGGACGGTGACCGGCGCACCGCGACCATCCTGCGCCGCCAGGCCGTCGACTGGTCCGGTCCGCACAGCATCACCCCGTTCAACCGGACCACCGCCGCCGTCACCGCCGAACTGGACCGACAGGAGAGCGCGAGATGACCCCCACCCTGCCGCTGATCCTCAGCGAGGAGCCGGTGCCCCGGGGCCTGTCCGGCCCGGTGAAGGCGCTGAAACCGAGCGCCGCCGCCGTGTACGCCTCCTACGACGGCCAGTTGGCGTGGTTCCAGGGCCGGCCGCTCAGCTGGTCGCAGCAGTTCATGAGCAAGTACCGGACCAGGTACGAGGTCGACCTCAGCGACCACCGGCGCAAGGCGCACCTGAAGAGCTGGCCGCTGCCCTCCCAGGACCAGGCGCACTGCTTCGACGCCGTGGTGGATGTCGGCTTCCGGGTGCACGACCCGGTGGAGGTGGTGCGGCGCAACGTCACCGACGCGCTGGTCGTGGTCTACGGGCACATCGCCGCCGTCCTGCGGGTGATCGCCCGCGGCTACTCGATCCACCAGGCCGACCTCGCCGAACTGCGGATGAACCACGAGTGCGCCCGCGAGATGATGCTGCCGGAGGGCATCACCATCTACCGCTGCGTGGTCGACCTGCGCCTGGACGAGGCCGCCCGCACGTACATCGAGAACCTGACCAAGGCCGACCGGGACCGGCAACTGGCCGAGGCGGCGCAGCGGCTCGCCGAGGGCGAGGCGCACGGCAAGCAGGTGATCGACGGGATCGAGCTGGAGGGCCGGCTCGCCCGCGAACGGCGTGAACAGGCCGTCCGGCTGGAGCTGCAGGAGGAGCGGCGCCGGCTGCTGGGCGAGGGCGACCTCGACGTCAACCGACTGATCACGCTGTTCATGCTGGAACACCCGGACCGGGCCGGTGAAGCCGTCGAGATGCGCACCAAGTGGGAGGCGGCGCTCACCGCGCGGCAGGAGCAGTTCGACGAACGGTCCGTCGAGGTCTTCCGGTTCATGGTCCAGAGCAAGCTGATCCAGCCGGCCGACGTCGAGGTGATCCGGCAGCAGGCGCTCAACCGGGTGCAGGGCGCGACGCTGCCGGGCGGGACGGGCTCGGCGCTGCCGCCCGTCCGGTGGGGCGGGCCGGCCGCGTCCTCGGGCCGGACCGCCGTGCCGCCGCCCGTCATCGGGCCCGCGCCCGGGGCCGTCCCGCCGGGCGCCGCGCAGTCGGGGGCGGGCGTCCACTCGCCGCTGGTGGGGACGGTGGTCACGAACGGGCCGGGCGACCTCGCGTCCGGCGGCGGCCCGGTCACCGGGGTGCTGCCGATCTACCTGCTGATCGACGAGTCGGCGGCCGTCGCCGGCTGCCTGCCCGGGCTCAACAACGCGCTGCGCGGCCTGCACTCGGCCCTGCTCACCCCGCCGGAGTCGGCCGCCGGGCTGCGGCTCGCGGTGCTCGGCGCGGCCGGGGAGACCGTGCTGCACCTGCCGCTGGCCGCAGTCGAGTGGACCACCGTGATGCCGGAGTTGACGGTGCGCGCCGGCGCCCGGCACGACCTCGCCCTCGAACGGCTGCGGGCCCTCGTCGCGCAGGACCTGGCCCGGTTGAAGACCGAGCACCCGGTGGTGCACCGCCCGGTGCTCTTCGTGCTGTTCGGCGGGCCCTGCGAGGAGGACCCCGCCCGGTGGCGCGAGGCGCTGCGGGCGCTGACCGATCCGGTGGCCAACCCGGGCCACCCGACGATCATCGCGGTGGGCATAGGGCGGGCCGACGAGACGGAGATCCGGACCGTCGCCCACCTGCCCGAGCTCGCCTTCCTCGCCGAGCCCGGGCTCGACCTGCCCACCGCCGCCGAACGGTTCGCCTCGCTGCTGCGCGACTCCGTGCTGTACCTGGGCCGCGGCCTGGCCGGCGGCCGCCTCGACCTGTTCATCGAGTGCCCGCCCGGCCTGCGCCGGCTCGGCGGCGCCCGCTGAGCCGTACCGACCCCCCGACCCCCCCGACCCATCCGAACGGGCGCCCCGGGCGCCCGGAACCGAGAGGCAGTCCCTGACCATGGCGGACAACCGCGGCAACCTGATCCCGATGTACGTGGTCGCCGACGAATCCGGATCGATGACACCCGTCCTCGGCGAACTCAACTCCGGCCTGGCCTCCCTGCACCGCGCGTTGATGGCCGAGCCGATGGCGGCGGCGAAGATCAGATTCTCCGTGCTCGGCTTCTCCAACGGGATCGAGGTGCGGATGAGCCTCGCCGACCTGCGGGAGGAGGACGAGCTGCCGGTGCTCTCCAGCTACGGCGGCGGCACCAGCTACCGGGCGGTGTTCGACGACCTGCTGACCCGGATCCCCCAGGACGTCCGGGAGTTGAAGCGGGCCGGGTACACCGTCTACCGGCCCGCGGTGTTCTTCCTGAGCGACGGCCAGCCCAACAGCAACGAGGACTGGGTGAGCGTGCACCGCAAGCTGACCGACCGGCGCAGCCTGCCCGAGTCGCCGAACATCGCCGCCTTCGGCATCGGCGCCGCGGACGCCGCCACCATCCTGAACGTCGCCACCGACCGCAACTACGCCTTCGTCCAGATCCCCGGCGCCGACATCGGCGCGGCCATCACCAAGTTCTGCGCGGCCCTGACCACCAGCATCGTCGCCTCCGGCATGTCGCTGGCCGCGGGCAGCGCGGAGCTGGTGGTGGACCGGCCGGAGGGCTTCCGCATGGCGATCGACGTGGTGTGACGGTGAGCCCGGATCCTCGTGCGGGCGGGCCGGAGCACCGGGCCGCGCCGCCACCGCCGTCCGTGCCGCAGTCGGCGGCGAACCCGGGCGGGCCGGACGCCGCCGGGTTCCTGCCCGTGCCCGTCCGGACGGTCCGGCCGCCGGCGGTCGCCCGGGCGGGCGGCGACTCGGTGTACCGGCCGTTCTGGGGGCCGATCGAACTCGACCGGCCGGTGGAGCGGTTCGAGCCCAGGCCGCCGTCCGGCTCCTCGTACCGGCCGGACACCGTCTTCGACGGCTGGTCCAGCGAGCACCTGCGGATCCGGCTGGCCTCCGTGCGCGGCTACGCGCACCGGGCCAACGGACGGCTCCGGGAGGACGACGCCGCGGTCGCGCTGCACGACTCCGGGGTGCTGGTCTTCGCCGTCGCGGACGGCGTCTCCGGCGCCGAGCAGTCGCACCTGGGCGCCACCCTGGCCTGCCGGACGGCGGTGGACACCGTCACCCGGCAGCTGGGCGACGGCCGTGGCCCGGAACGGCTGGACTGGGCCGAGGTGCTGCACCACGCCGCCTACCAGCTGGTCGCGCAGACCAGGAAGATCCTCGAACTGCCCCGGGACGACACGGCGGCCGCGCAGCGCCTGATGGCCACCACCCTGGTGACGGGCGTGGCGGTGCCCAGCCCGCTCGGGCTGGACATCCAGCTGGTGTGCGCCGGGGACTCCGGGGCCTGGGTGCTGTCGCAGGGCGGCCGGTTCCTCCGGATCACCCCCGGCCGGTGCGGGGGCGGCGGTCGCGGGGTGGCCTCCTCGGCGGTGGAGGCGCTGCCCCGGAAGGTGACCGACCCGCGGGTGCACCGCACCACGGTGCTCGGCGCCGACCGGCTGCTGGTCGGCACGGACGGCTTCGGCGACCCGCTCGGCGACGGCACCGGCCCGGTCGGCCGGCTCTTCGCCGAGCACCTGGCGCCCACGCTGGAACCGCGCGGACTCGCCCACCTGCTCGACTTCTCCCGGGAGACCTTCGACGACGACCGCACCCTGCTCGTGGTGTGGCCCGCCTCGGCCGTGGAGGCGGCGCCGTGACCGCGATCCGGGTCGAGCGGCTGACCAGGGGCGACAAGCTCGGCCAGGGCGGCCAGGGCACCGTCTGGGACCTGCCCGGCCGGCTGATCAACGGCGAGTGGCCGATGGCGTACAAGGAGTACTCCGCCGCCTGCCGGGGCGAGTTGGACGGCCCGGCGCTGGACGCGATGGTCGAGTTCGTGCCCGGGCTGGCCGACGCCGCCGGGCGCTGGCTGTGCGAGCGGCTGGCCTGGCCGGCCGCCGTGGTGCTGGACGACCGGGGCCGCTGCGGCATCCTGATGCGCCTCGTCCCGGACGACTTCTTCCTCACCTCGCCGCACACCGGCCGGACCCTCGCCGGCTTCCAGTTCCTGCTGAACAACGAGGGCTACCTGAACCGGGTGGGGATCGCGATCAGCGACGAGCAGCGGCTCCAGCTGCTGCTCGACCTCTCCCGGACCCTGGCCGGCCTGCACCGGCTCGGCGTCGTGGTGGGCGACCTCTCGCCGAAGAACGTGCTGTTCCGGCTCGGCGCGGAGCCCGGCTGCTTCCTGATCGACTGCGACGCGATGCGGGTGCGGGGCCGGGACGCGCTCAAGCAGGCGGAGACCCCGGACTGGAGCCTGCCCGAGGGCGAACCGCAGGCCACCGAGCGCGGGGACGCGTACAAGTTCGGTCTGCTGGTGGTCCGGCTGCTCGCCGGGGAGCAGGACGGCCGGGACACCGGGGTGGTCGCCGCGCTCTCGCCGGACCTCGGCCGGCTCGCCGACGCCGCGCTCGGGAGGGATCCCGCCGGGCGGCCCGAACCCGCGGCGTGGGAAGGGCCGTTGCTGCGGGCCATCACGGACCTTCGGACGCCTCCGGCCGGGCCGGACGGGCCGGACTGGACGATCGCGCCACCGAGTCCGCCGGGCGCGTCGGGACAGTCCGGCACGCCGGGGCCGTCGACGCCGGACAGCCCGCCGGGGCCGGGCAAGGTGCTGGCCGGGCTGCTGTTGGCCGTCGTGCTCGTCTGGGGTGGCGTCCAGGGGGTTTCGGCGCTCAAGGACCACGCCGACGCCGACCGCTCGACCCCCTCGTCCCGGACGCCCTACTCCACGCCCTACGCCACGCCGTACCGGCCTCCGACCGGCGGCACCGGCGGTGGCGGTACGACGGGCGGCGGCGTCGTTCCGCCCGACCCCGGGGCCCAGGCGAGGGCGCTCGACGTCCTGCTGGGCAGTAGCAGCAGCACCCGAACGGCCATCTCCGGCGCGGTCGACGACGTCGGCTCGTGCGGGAACGTCAGCTATGACGCGCAGGTGCTCCGCGGGGCGGCGGGGGACCGGAACGCCCTGGTCACCCGTCTGCAGAATCTCGACACCTCGGCCCTGCCGGCGGTGCTGTCCGCCCAGCTCCAGCAGGCCTGGAAGTCCTCGGCGCTGGCCGACCAGGCGTTCGCGCGCTGGGCGGACACCCAGGTCGGATGCACCGGAACGGCGAATCCCGACACTCCGGAACACGACGAGGCGTCCCGGCAGAGCGACGCGGCGACCGCCGCCAAGAAGGCCTTCGTCAACGCCTGGAACCCGATCGCGGCCCGGTACGGGCTGGCGCAGCGCGAGGAGACGGGCATCTGACGCACGGACCCTACGGTGCCCCCTCGCCGCGGGCCAGCCGCGCCAGCGCCTCCGGCCGGTGCAGCTCGATGACCAGGCGGCCGGTGCGCAGCCAGCCGGCCTCCCGCCACTCCTCCAGCAGCCGGTTGACGGTCCGCCGGGAGCTGAGCACGAGCCCGGCGAGGTCGTCCTGGGAGAGCGGCAGCGCGATCCGCACCTCGCCGGTGGGGGCCCGGGTGCCGTAGCGGTCGGCGAGTTCGAGCAGCAGCGCGGCCAGTCGGGGGCGGGCGACCGCCGAGCCGGTGGCCGCGCGCTGCTGGTCGGCCTCCCGCAGCCGGCCGGAGAGCACCTGCTGGAGGGCGTGCGCGACGGCCGGGTCGGCCTGTTTGACGGCGCCGAACCGGCTGAGCGGGATGTGCAGCGCGGTGACGTCGGTGAGGGCGTGCAGGGTGGCCGAGCGGGAGCCGCCGTCGAGGCCGGCCTGTTCGCCGAGCAGGTCGCCGGGGCCCCGGATGGCGAGGATCGCGCGGTAGCCGCCGCCGGATTCGACCAGGACCTTCACGCAGCCGCGCTCGATCACCAGCAGGTGGTCGGAGCGTTCGTGCTGCTGGAGGAGGGCGGCGCCCGCCGGGTAGTCGACCGGGCGGGCGGAGGCGCGCAGCCGTTGCCGGGCCCCGGCGTCGAGGAGCTGCCAGAACGGCGGACGGCCGCCCGGGGCCCGTCCGGCGGTGGTCATCCCAGCAGTCCGGCCAGGGCGACCAGGCCGCAGCCCACCACGGCGAGCAGCAGGGACTGCCGGACCCGGCGGTCCTTGACCCAGATGATCCGGCTCATCTCGACGAGTTGCCGGCTGAGCACGGGCAGCAGGTCGGTGTCCCGCAGTTCGTCGGCGAGCCGGTCGGGGGTCCAGTGCCGGAGCTGGCCGTAGTAGACGTAGTTCGGCGGGTCGCTCGGCCGTTTGCCCTCGCCGCGCGGCACGACGACCGAGACGGCGGCGACGGCGGCCAGGGCGAGGACGGCGACGCCGAGCCAGAAGGCCGTCGCGGGGAGTCCGCCGGAGGTACGGCCGAGGGTGGTGCCGGTGCCGGACAGGGCGACGATGGCGCCCAGTGCGGCGGACTCGATGGTGAGCGCGAAGGAGGCCTTGGAGTCGACCCTGCCGGTCACCTCGGTCAGCGCACCATGGATCTGCCAGGCGGTCTTGACCGCTTCTTCGTTCGACACGGGCCCCCCGGACGACCGTTGTGTTGGTTCCCCCGGGTTCTGCCGGGATCGGCACCCGGGCCCCACCGCTCCAGGATAGCCCCGGGCGGCCCGCCGGGCACGGGTCTCGCCGGGGTCGGGAGGTGAACTTCTCGCAGCGCCGGGGAGGTTGGCCGTCAGCGGCCCGAACGGTCGTTCGTGGCGGGTGGGTTGAGGGCGTGCAGGGCGGCGTCGACCAGCCGGTCCGCGTGCTCGTGGGTGAGCGGGCCGAGTTGGTGCAGCCAGCGGTAGTGGATCGGGCCGTAGACGAGTTCGACGGCGAGGTCGAGGTCGGTGTCGGGGGCGATCTGGCCGGCGTCGCGGGCGCTGCGGAGGCGGTCGCGGGTGACGGCGAGCAGCGGGTCGAGCAGCCGGGTGCGGTATTCGGCGCGCAGGGCGGGGTCGTTGAGGATCTCGGCGGTGATCGCGCGGTAGGTGAGGTCGGCGGCCGGGTCGGCGAGTTCGTCGCTGGTGGGGCGCAGGACGGCGCGCAGGTCGGCGGCGAGGTCGCCGGTGTCGGGGAGGGCGAGGCCGCCCCCGCTCTCGTTGGCGGCGAGGAAGGCGTCGAAGACGACGGCGCCCTTGGAGGGCCACCACCGGTAGATGGTCTGCTTGCCGACGCCGGCCCGGGCGGCGATCGCCTCGATGGTGAGCTTGCCGTAGCCGACTTCGGCGACGAGCTCGGTGGCGGCGGCGAGGACGGCGGCGCGGGCGCGTTCGCTGCGGCGGGCGGGGTCGGGGGCGGATCTGGTGGCCATGGGAAAAGTCTATGCGGATCGGTGAGACGAGACGTATCGTCTTGTCGTGACCCGGCGAGACGCAACGTCTCGTCTCATTCGCCGTCCCCGGAGGTGCCCGTGAACCGCCCCGCACACATCCTGATGGTCTCCGTCCCGGCCCACGGGCACGTCAACCCCAGCCTCGCGGTGATCGCCGAGCTGGTCGCCCGCGGCCACCGGGTCAGCTACGTCAACGACCCGTCCTTCCGGGAGGTCGTCGAGTCCACCGGCGCGGCCTTCGTCCCGTACCGGACCAGGCTGCCGCTCGCCGACGACCCGGCCGGCTGGCCGGAGGAGCCGGTGGCGATCCAGGACGTGTTCCTGGACGACACGCTGTCGATGTGGTCCGCCCTGCTGGCGGCCTTCGAGGACGACCGCCCCGACCTGGTGCTCTACGACATCGCGGGCTTCGCCGGCCGGGCGCTCGGCGAGCGGCTGGGCGTGCCGGTGGTGCAGCTGTCCTCCAGCTTCGTCGGCTGGGAGGGCATCGAGGAGGACCTGGCCGCGGTCTTCGAGGCGATCCGCAGCGGCCCCGGCGGCCCCGAGCACTACCGCCGGTTCGCCGACTGGCTGGCCCGGGCCGGCGCGGTGGAGCGCGACGTGGAGGCCTTCAAGAACCGGCCCGAGCGGTGCATCGCGCTCGTCCCGCGCGCCCTGCAGCCCCACGCCGACCGGGTCGACGGGCGGCGCGTCAGCTTCGTCGGGCCCTGCTTCGGCGACCGCGCCCACCAGGGCCGGTGGGAGCGCCCGGCGGACGCCGAGAAGGTGCTCCTGGTCTCGCTCGGCTCGGCCTTCACCCACCGGCCCGCCTTCTACCGGGCCTGCGTGGAGGCCTTCGGCGACCTGCCGGGCTGGCGCGTCGTGCTCCAGATCGGCAAGCACACCGACCCGGCCGAGCTCGGCGAGGTGCCGGGCAGCGTCGAGGTGCACCGGTGGGTGCCGCAGCTGTCGGTGCTCTCCCAGGCGGACGCCTTCGTCACCCACGCGGGCATGGGCGGCTCCAGCGAGGGGCTGTTCCACGCCGTGCCGATGATCGCGGTGCCGCAGGCGGCCGACCAGTTCGCCAACGCGGACGCCCTGGTGGGCCTCGGCGTCGCCCGCCGGCTGGACACCGAGCAGGCCACCGCGCAGGCGCTGCGCGCGGCGCTGCTGGAGCTGGTCGGCGACCCGGCGGTGCCCGGACGGCTGGCGGAGCTGTCCGCCGCGGGCCGGGCCGAGGGCGGCACCCGGCGGGCCGCGGACCTGATCGAGGCCGAGCTGAGGGGGTAGTCGGGGCCGGTGGCGGCGGCCGGGGGTGCGGCGCGGGCCGCGGGGTCGGAGAATCCGAATGACGAACACCTGTTGTCATATCTTCATTCACCTGATGTGATGATGCATATGGATATGCACAGTGCTGTGGCCCCCGACGCTCCGCTGGTCCTGGTCGGCAAGGCCGACGTCGCCGCGGAGGACGTGCTGGCCGTCGCCCGGGGCAACGCCCGGGTCGAGATCGGTCCCGACGCGCTCGCCGAGATGGCGGCCGCCCGCGCGCGGATCGACGCCCTCGCGGCCGAGCCGCGCCCCGTCTACGGCGTCTCCACCGGCTTCGGCGCGCTCGCCGTCCGGCACATCAGCCCCGAGCTGCGCGCCCAGCTGCAGCGCTCGCTGGTCCGCTCGCACGCGGCCGGGATGGGCCCGGCGGTCGAGCGCGAGGTGGTTCGCGCGCTCATGTTCCTGCGGATGAAGACGCTCGCCTCCGGCCGTACCGGCGTACGGCCGCTGGTCGCGCAGACCATGGCCGCCGTGCTCAACGCCGGCATCACCCCGGTCGTCCGCGAGTTCGGCTCCCTCGGCTGCTCCGGCGACCTGGCGCCGCTGTCGCACTGCGCGCTCGTCCTCATGGGCGAGGGCACCGCCACCGGCCCGGACGGCGTGGAGAAGCCCGTCGCCGAGCTGCTCGCCGCAGCGGGGATCGAGCCGGTCGAGCTGCTGGAGAAGGAGGGCCTGGCCCTCATCAACGGCACCGACGGCATGCTCGGCATGCTGGTGATGGCCATCGCCGACCTGCAGCGGCTGTTCACCACCGCCGACATCACCGCCGCGATGAGCCTGGAGGCGCTGCTCGGCACCGACAAGGTGCTCGCCCCCGAGCTGCACGCCCCGATCCGCCCGCACCCGGGCCAGGCGCTCAGCGCCGCCAACATGCTGGCCGTGCTCAAGGGCTCCGGCCTCACCGGCCACCACCAGGACGACGCGCCGCGCGTCCAGGACGCGTACTCGATCCGCTGCGCCCCGCAGGTCGCCGGCGCCGGCCGCGACACCCTGGCGCACGCCCAGCTGGTCGCCTCGCGCGAGCTGGCCGCCTCGGTGGACAACCCGGTGGTCCTGCCGGACGGCCGGGTGGAGTCCAACGGCAACTTCCACGGCGCCCCGGTCGCCTACGTGCTGGACTTCCTCGCCATCGCCGCCGCCGACCTCGGCTCGATCTCCGAGCGCCGCACCGACCGGCTGCTCGACAAGGCCCGCTCGCACGGCCTGCCGGCCTTCCTGGCCGACGACCCGGGCGTGGACTCCGGCCTGATGATCGCCCAGTACACCCAGGCCGCGCTGGTCAGCGAGAACAAGCGGCTCGCCGTCCCGGCCTCGGTCGACTCGATCCCCTCCTCGGCGATGCAGGAGGACCACGTGTCGATGGGCTGGTCGGCGGCCCGCAAGCTGCGCCAGGCGGTCGACAACCTGGCCCGCATCCTCGCCGTCGAGCTCACCGCCGCGGCCCGCGCGCTGGAGATCCGCCAGCAGGCGGACGGCACCGGCCGGCCGGCCCCGGCGACGGCGGCCGCGGTCGCCGCCGCCCGGGAGGCCGGGGTCGGCGGCGCCGGCCGCGACCGCTTCCTCTCGCCGGACCTGGAGGCCGCCGCGGCGCTGGTCGCCTCCGGCGCCTTGGTGCGCGCGGTGGAGCAGGTCACCGGCCCGCTGGCCTGACGGCGAGCCGGCCGCGGGGGACCGGGCTCAGTCCCAGTCGCTCCGCGGCCGGCGCTCCTCGCGGTTCAGCCGGTTGCCCAGCGCGGCGGCGAAGTTGACCCCGACGATGCCCGCCCAGCAGACCAGCAGCCCCGCGAAGCCACCGCTCTCGGGGCTGCCCGCGATCGCGCTCAGCGGGATGCCGAGGGCCAGCGAGACCACCGCGAGCCGGTTCCCGGACCGGCCCTGGCCCCAGCCGCCGCGGCGCGGGCGGTCGTGGTGGCGCCGGTACGAGGGGCCGATGTCGTCCATCCGGTCGGCGACCGCGTTCTCGACCCGGGCGTCCAGTCGGGAGTCGAGGCGCTTCATGAAGGAATCGACCAGCTCGTCCTCGTACTCCTTGCCCAGCTCCTTGCGGGCCTGGAGGGTGGCGTCGAGGTCGCGCCGCAGTTCGTCCTGGCGAGTGTCCATGCCCACCAGCGTGGCGCCGCCGCCGGGCCCGGTCCATCCGTTCGCGGGGGGAATCCGGGCGGGATCAGGGAGAAATCAGGGTCACCCCGAGAGGCGGTGCGGGAGCGTGCGGGCGTGTACGGTCCGGTCCTCGGGGCGTCCCGCCGGACGTCCCGTCGTACGAGACGTTTTTGCCACCGGGGACGTGCTGCTGCACAGTCGTCGTCCGAACCGCTGCATCCGGAGGTACCGCTGATGACCGCCACCGACGAGGCCGGCACCGTCGGCCCCTCCGCCCGGCTGCTCCAGCTGTTCGAGGGCCGTCGGCTGACGCCGACCCAGCGCCGGATCGCGCACTCGCTGGTCCGGCACGCCACCGAGGCGCCGTTCCTGTCCAGCGTCGAGGTCGCCGAGCTCGCCGGGGTGAGCCAGCCGTCCGTCACCCGCTTCGCGGTCGCGCTCGGGTACGACGGCTACCCGGCGCTGCGCCGGCAGCTGCGCGAACTCGGCGCGGGCGAGCCGGCCGCGCCGGAGACCCCGGTCGACGCGGTGCGCAACGAGCACCAGCAGGCCGTGCTCGCCGAGATCGAGCACCTGCGCCACCTCGCCGAGCTGCTCGCCGACCCCGAGCCGATCATCCGGGCCGCCCGGCTGCTGGCCGCCTCCCGCCCGCTGCCCGTGCTCGGCCTGCGGGCCGCCTCGGCGCAGGCGCGCGGCTTCGCGTACTTCGCCGCCAAGGTGCACCCGGACATCCGGCTGCTCGACGAGGGCGGCAGCATGCTCGCCGACCGGCTGGAACAGGCCGCTGCGGCCGGGGCGAGCGCGCTGCTCTGCTTCGCGCTGCCGCGCTACCCGCGGGAGTTGATGGACGCGCTGGCGGTGGCCCGGGAGTGCGGGCTGACCGTGCTGACCGTGGCCGACAGCGTCTTCTCGCCGGTCGCCAAGCTCTCCGACCTGATGCTGCCGGCCGCCGTGGGCACCGGCCTGGTCTTCGACACCGCCTGCGCGCCGATGATGCTCGGCCGGGTGCTGCTGCAGACCATGTGCGACGAACTCCCGGGGGCCGAGGCCCGGTTGGAGGCGATCGAGCAGTCGGCGGCGGCGCGCGGGCTCTTCCTGGAGTGAACGAAGCAGGGGTTAAACGCGGTTCACGCCGGTTCGGCCGGGAATAGCCGTCCCGCGCCCCGGGCATCCCCTACTGCAGGGGGTGCCGCCCATGCGCGTGATCCACGAGATGAAGTTCGTCGCCCGTCTGGTCTCGGGTGTCGACGAATGGTCCTGCCCCACCTGCGGACGCCGCGTCACCCTGCGGCGCCTGCCCGAGCCCGAACTGATCGTCCTCGACCCGGGCGACGAGTCCGCCGTGCACGTCGGCGTGATCGAGCCCGATTCCCGTGCCGCCGCGGCCGCCGAGAGGTACGGCCTCGGCCCCGTCCAGAACATCCCCCGCCCGCCGTCCCCGCCCGCGCCGGACGCCGCCGACCGCCGGTGGCTCGCCGAGATCGGCATCGACTGGGACGGCGACGCCGCCGCCTGAGCGGCGTCGACGGCCCGCCCGGGCCCGTTCAGCCCGCTCCGGCCCCCTCCGCCGGGCGGGCTCTCCGGCGTGCCTGGGCGCGGGTTCCGGCCAACGCTGATCCGATGGATTCCAGGTCTGGCCGAGGGCTGAATGTTTGGATATATTCAGCCGAGTCGAGCTTGAATGAATCCATCCGCAAGGAGGCCGGGACATGGCGCAGCAGCAGACGAGCGGTCCGCGAGAGGTACGGGCGGCCCGCGGGACTGGGCTCACGACGCAGGGCTGGCAGCAGGAGGCCGCCCTGCGGATGCTGATGAACAACCTCGACCCCGAGGTGGCCGAGCACCCGTCGAAGCTGGTCGTCTACGGCGGCACCGGCAAGGCGGCCCGCGACTGGCGCTCCTTCGACGCCATGGTGAAGACCCTGCAGGGCCTGAAGCAGGACGAGACCATGCTGGTCCAGTCCGGCCGCCCGGTCGGCGTCATGCAGACCCACGAGTGGGCGCCGCGCGTGCTCATCGCCAACTCGAACCTGGTCGGCGACTGGGCCAACTGGGAGGAGTTCCGCCGCCTGGAGAGCCTCGGGCTCACCATGTACGGCCAGATGACCGCCGGCTCCTGGATCTACATCGGCACCCAGGGCATCCTCCAGGGCACCTACGAGACCTTCGCGGCCGTCGCCAACAAGCGCTTCAACGGCACGCTGGAGGGCACCATCACCCTCACCGCCGGCCTCGGCGGGATGGGCGGCGCCCAGCCGCTGGCCGTCACCATGAACGGCGGCGTGGCGATCTGCATCGACTGCGACCCGTCCCGGATCGCCCGCCGGATCGAGCACCGCTACCTGGACGTCGAGGCCAAGGACCTCAGCCACGCGCTGGAGCTCGCCACCGCCGCCCGCGACAAGAAGCAGCCGCTGTCCATCGGCGTGCTGGGCAACGCCGCCGAGCTGGTTCCGCAGCTGCTCGCGATGGACGCGCCGATCGACATCGTCACCGACCAGACCAGCGCCCACGACCCGCTGGCCTACCTGCCGGTCGGTGTGGCCTTCGACGACATGGCGACCTACGCCGCCGAGAAGCCCGCCGAGTTCACCCAGCGCTCGCGCGAGTCGATGGCCAAGCACGTCGAGGCCATGGTCGGCTTCCAGGACCGCGGCGCCGAGGTCTTCGACTACGGCAACTCGATCCGCGGCGAGGCCCAGCTGGCCGGCTACGACCGCGCCTTCGCCTTCCCCGGCTTCGTCCCCGCCTACATCCGCCCGCTGTTCTGCGAGGGCAAGGGCCCGTTCCGCTGGGCCGCGCTGTCCGGCGACCCGCAGGACATCCACAAGACCGACAAGGCCGTCCTCGACCTCTTCCCGGAGAACGAGTCGCTGGCCCGCTGGATCAAGATGGCCCAGGAGAAGGTGCACTTCCAGGGCCTGCCCGCGCGCATCTGCTGGCTGGGCTACGGCGAGCGCGACAAGGCCGGCGAGCGCTTCAACGACATGGTCGCCTCCGGCGAGCTGTCCGCCCCGATCGTGATCGGCCGCGACCACCTGGACTGCGGTTCGGTCGCCTCCCCGTACCGCGAGACCGAGGCGATGCTGGACGGCTCGGACGCGATCGCCGACTGGCCGCTGCTCAACGCCATGGTCAACGTGGCCTCCGGCGCCTCCTGGGTGTCCATCCACCACGGCGGCGGCGTCGGCATCGGCCGCTCGATCCACGCCGGCCAGGTCACCGTCGCGGACGGCACCGCGCTGGCCGGGGAGAAGATCCGCCGGGTGCTCACCAACGACCCGGGCATGGGCGTCATCCGGCACGTGGACGCCGGCTACGACCGCGCCGACGAGGTCGCCGCCGAGCGTGGCGTCCGCGTCCCGATGGGTGAGCTGTGACCTCCGGCTTCGAAGAGATGTGGGCGGAGCTGCTCCCCGTGGGCCGCTCCGCCTCCTCCGGCGGCTACCGCCGCTTCGCCTGGAACTCCGCCGACGCCGAGTGCCGCGCCTGGTTCGAGCAGCAGGCCCGCGACCGCGGACTGGCGTACGAGCTGGACCGCAACGGCAACCAGTGGGCCTGGCTGGGCGACCCTCATGGTCAGGGCGCGATCGTCACCGGCTCGCACCTGGACTCCGTCCCGGACGGCGGCGCCTTCGACGGCCCGCTCGGCGTCGTCTCCTCCTTCGCCGCGCTGGACGAACTGCGCGACCGGGGAGCCGAGTTCGGCCGTCCGCTGGCGATCGTCAACTTCGGCGACGAGGAGGGCGCCCGGTTCGGCGTGGCCTGCATCGGCTCCCGGCTCAGCGCCGGGGTGCTCTCCCAGGAGGCCGCGTACGAGCTGCGCGACGCGGACGGCGTGCGGCTGCCCGACGCGATGGAGCGGGCCGGCTACGACCCGACCGCGATCGGCGCGGACGACGACCGGCTGTCCCGGATCGGCGCCTTCGTCGAGCTCCACGTCGAGCAGGGCCGCTACCTCACCGAGGAGCGGCCGGTCGGCGTGGCCAGCGCGATCTGGCCGCACGGCCGCTGGCGGTTCGACTTCCACGGCGAGGCCAACCACGCCGGCACCACCCGGATCGAGGACCGCCGCGACCCGATGCTGACCTACGCCAACACCGTGCTCGCCGCCCGCAAGAAGGCCAAGCAGGCGGGCGCGCTGGCCACCTTCGGCAAGGTCGCCGTCGAGCCGAACGGCACCAACGCGATCGCCTCGCTGGTGCGCGGCTGGCTGGACTCCCGGGCCGCCGACGAGCGCACCCTCACCGCGCTGGTCGCCGAGATCGAGCAGGCCGCCGCCGAGCGCGGCGGGCGCGACGGCGTCCGGGTCGAGCTGACCCGCGAGTCCTACACCCCGGTGGTGGACTTCGACGGGCCGCTGCGCGACCGGCTGGCCAAGCTGCTGGACGCGCCGGTGCTGCCCACCGGCGCGGGACACGACGCCGGCATCCTGGCGTCGGCCGTCCCGACCGCCATGCTGTTCGTGCGCAACCCCACCGGCGTCTCGCACTCCCCGGCCGAGCACGCCGAACGGGCGGACTGCCTGGCCGGGGTGAGCGCCCTCGCCGACGTACTGGAGGACCTGGCGTGTCAGTGAGCCCAATGACCTCGGGGGCCGAGCCCGCCACGTACTGGGCGCAGTACGCCTGGCTGCCGCACCCCAACGGGCCGGTGGTCGAGCGCGACGTGCTGATCGCCACCGGCAACGGTGGCCGGATCGTCGCCGTCACACCGGACAGCGGGCCCTGCCCGCCCGGGGCCGTCCGGCTGGAGGGTCTGGCGGTGCCCGGCCAGGCGAACGCCCACTCGCACGCCTTCCACCGGGCGCTGCGCGGGCACGTCCAGGTCGGCTCCGGCACCTTCTGGACCTGGCGCGACACCATGTACCGGTTCGCCGGCGCGCTCGACCCGGACAGCTACCTGGAGCTCGCCACCGCCGTCTACGCCGAGATGGCGCTCGCCGGGATCACCGCGGTCGGCGAGTTCCACTACCTGCACCACGCGCCCGGCGGCGCCCGCTACACCGACCCGAACGCGATGGGCGAGGCGCTGATCGAGGCCGCCGCCCGGGCCGGCATCCGGACCACCCTGCTGGACACCTGCTACCTGTCCTCCGGCTTCGGCGCCGAGCCGACCAAGCCGCAGCAGCGGTTCAGCGACGGCGACGCCGAGGCCTGGGCGGTACGGGCGGAGGCGCTCAAGCCGCGCGAGCACGCCCGGATCGGCGCCGCCATCCACTCCGTCCGGGCCGTCCCGGCCGAGCAGCTGGGCACCGTCGCGCACTGGGCGGCGATGCGCAAGGCGCCGCTGCACGTCCACCTGTCCGAGCAGACCGCCGAGAACGACGCCTGCCTCGCCGCGCACGGCGTCACCCCGACCCGGCTGCTCGCCGACCACGGCGCGCTCGGCCCGCGCACCTCGGCCGTGCACGCCACCCACCTCACCGACGAGGACGTGCGGCTGCTCTCGGACAGCTCCACCACCGTCTGCATGTGCCCCACCACCGAGCGGGACCTCGCGGACGGCATCGGCCCGGCCCGCGCGCTCGCCTCGGCGGGCTGCCCGGTCACCCTGGGCAGCGACAGCCACGCGGTGATCGACCCGTTCGAGGAGGCCCGCGCGCTGGAGCTGGACGAGCGGCTGCGGACCAGGACCCGGGGCCACTGGACGGCCAACGCGCTGCTGCGGGCCGGCACCGAGGACGGGCACGCCTCGCTCGGCTGGCCCGAGGCCGGGCGGATCGAGACCGGGGCGCTCGCCGACTTCACGGTGATCGCGCTGGATTCGGTGCGTACGGCCGGCCCGCCGCCCCGGCTCGGCGCCGAGATCGCGGTCTTCGCGGCCTCGGCGGCGGACGTCCGGCACGTGGTGGTCGGCGGCCGGCAGGTCGTCCGGGACGGCGTGCACCGGCTGGTGGCCGACGTGCCGGGGGCGCTGCGCTCGGCGATCGCCGCGCTGGACTACTGACCCCTCTACGACTCTCTTCGGAAGGCGTTGTCTTGAGCACCAGGACCACCTTGATCACGGGCATCGGCAGCCTGGTCACCAACGACCCCGGGCAGGGCGCCGGGCCGCTCGGCCTGCTGACCGACGCGGCCGTGGTGCTCGACGGCGACACCGTCGCGTGGGTCGGCCCGGCGGCCCAGGCCCCGGCGGCGGACGAGCGCTTCGACGCCGAGGGCCGGGCGCTGCTGCCCGGCTTCGTCGACTCGCACGCGCACCTGGTGTTCGCGGGCGACCGCACCGCCGAGTTCAACGCCCGGATGTCCGGGCAGTCGTACTCGGCGGGCGGGATCCGGACGACGGTGGCGGCGACCCGGGCGGCGAGTGATGCCGAACTGGAGGCGAACCTGGCGGGGTTCGTCCGGGAGGCGCTCCGGCAGGGCACCACCACGATCGAGTGCAAGTCCGGCTACGGACTGACGGTCGAGGACGAGGCGCGGGCGCTGCGGATCGCGGCTCAGTACACGCCGGAGACGACGTACCTGGGCGCGCACATCGTGGCCCCGGAGTACGCCGAGGACCCGGCGGGGTACGTGGATCTGGTGACCGGCGAGATGCTGGACGCCTGCGCGCCGCACGCCCGGTGGGTGGACGTGTTCTGCGAGAAGGGCGCCTTCGACGGCGACCAGGCGCGGGCTGTTTTGACGGCGGGCATCGAGCGCGGCCTCACCCCCCGGGTGCACGCCAACCAGCTCACGTACGGGCCGGGCGTGCAGCTCGCGGTGGAGCTGGGAGCTGCGTCGGCGGACCACTGCACGCACCTGACGGACGAGGACGTGGCAGCGCTGGCGGGATCGGCGACGGTCGCGACGCTGCTGCCGGGCGCGGAGTTCTCCACCCGGGCCGAGTACCCGAGCGGGCGCCGGCTGCTGGACGCGGGCGCGGTGGTGGCGCTCTCGACGGACTGCAACCCCGGCTCCAGCTTCACCAGCTCGATGGCGTTCTGCATCGCGGTGGCCGTACGGGAAATGGGCATGACCCCGGACGAGGCCGTCTGGGCCGCGACGGCGGGCGGCGCCCACGCCCTGCGGCGCACCGACGTCGGCACGATCGCGGTCGGCGCCCGCGCCGACCTGCTCCTGCTCGACGCCCCCTCCCACGTCCACCTGGCCTACCGCCCGGGTGTCCCGCTGACGGCGGCGGTCTGGCGCGCAGGCGTCCGCGAGGTCTGAGCCCTTGATCAACGTCGCCCCGTCGAGCCGGTGCTCGACGGGGCGACGTGCTGTTCAGGCGTTGGCCGTGAGGTGGTCGAACTCGCCGGCCTTGGCGCCCTGGAGGAAGTCGGCGAGGTTGGGGCGGGTGGTCCGGACGATGACGTCGCGCTCGTCGGACTCGCGGAGTTCGATCAACCCGTCGGCGGTCCGCACCTCGACACAGTCGGAGTTAGAGCCGGAGTAACTGGACTTCTGCCAGGCAGAGTTAGACATGTGTGCTTTCCATATCCTTCTTGATGGATCGAATGAACTCTCGGGAGTCGTCTTCGGATAGAGCCGCTGAATCGAGCCGGGCGAGCATGGCGCGAAACCTGGCGATGTGAGCCGGCGCATCGAAGAGCACGTTGCCGACAGCGGAGTCCACCTGCACGGTGTCGAGCTCCTGAACCGGGCCTGCAACATACGTGAAGTTCTCGTAGTTGAGCGGAAGCGTATCTACATCGAACATCACGACTCGGATCGAAACCTTTGGGCGCCCGGAGTCTTCGATGAGGCTGCAGAGCTGTTCGGCTTGGACCTGCGGTCCGCTGAACTGCATCCGCAAGGCAGCCTCATGGATATAGGCGGAGTACGGTGTCGCACCGGATAGAAGAAGCTCTCGTCGTCGGACGCGGAATGTAGTTCTCAGGTCGACCTCGTGGCGCGGAAGAGGCGTCAAGGCTCGATCGAAGACGGCAGACGTGTATCCACTGGTCTGGAGCAGCCCGGGGATGAAGGCCATCGTGTAGGTCGAGAGCCCGCTTGCATGGCCTTCGATCTCGGCGACCTCAAGGAAGTCGCTCGAGAGGGTCCCGCGGTAGTCCTCCCACCAGCCGCCCTTCTCGCGATCCGTGATGATAGCTGCCAACGCCTCGATCAGAGGCTCGTTGACGCACATGCACAATGCCGCAATCGTGCGCAGGCGTTCGACGCTGATGCCGGTCCTGCCATTCTCCATCTGCGTCACATGGGCAGGGTTGATGCCCAACGCGCGGGCGAGTTGGCTCCCGCCGAGGCCCGCCTGCTCCCGCATCCGGCGTAGCTCGGCACCCAGGCGCAGTTGACGGAAAGTTGGATTCGAGCGAAGCGCCATGGAGTCCTCCCTGCAAGTCGTGGGACCAGTCTGCCCGAGAGGGGCTGCCACGTTAGAGGGAACTTCTTCTGCTTCGCCACAAATCTGTGGCGCTCCGCGCTATCGTCATCCTCAGCTCGATCCAACGGATCGTCAGTAATGCCTGCATCCAAGGCAGTAGGCGCCTGCTGCCCGCGCACCGAAGAGCATCCGTATCCCGGCCTGGCTCACGGCGACGACCGTCATCACCTCTCCCACACCACAGCCTCACGGAGGTTCCCGTGTGCATCCGTAACACCCCCTCGCTCACCCTCTCCAAGCAGGCCCTGCGCGACGCCATGATCCGCAGCGGCTGGGACGCCGAGACCATCTTCAACGCCGAACTCGCCCTGATGGAGCTGATCACCAACGCCTGGCGCCACGGCGACACCCCCGCGCCCGTCGTCTGGTTCTCCATCCTCGACCGCACCCTCCGGGTCACCGTCTCCGACGAGAGTGACGCCCTCCCGCAGCCGCGCACCCCCACCGACCTCGCCGAGACCGGCCGGGGCCTCCAGCTCGTCGCCGGCCTCACCCACCGCTGGGGCGTCGACCCGCAGAAGCGCGGCAAGACCACCTGGTACGAGCTGGACCTCCTCGCGTGACCCGGGACCCCGTCGCGCCGGACGACCCCCGGATGCGCGACTACACCGAGGCCCACATCACGTCGCTCCTCGGCGAGTTGAACCGGCGCGGCATGCCGTACGGACTCCTCTGGGGCTCCGCCTCGCCCGGCGAGACGACCCTCGACGGCCGCATCCTGGTCGACTTCGGCAACGCGCCGATCAGCACGCTCCTCAACCTCCTCCACCTGCTCCGCGACCTGGAGCGGAACGAGGCGTGGCACCGGTGAACTTCTTCGTCGGCGCGGCCCTCGTCGCCCTGCTCGCCCTCGCGATCGCCACCGTGGCCCTCGGCGTCCTCGCGACCCTCCGGATGCCCCGCCCCGAGGACCGCGACGAGCAGCACTGAAACACGCGAAGGCCCTCGCCCACCCAGGGCGAGGGCCTCGCGGGATTCCCCAACTGGTGTGCTCAGCTACTTCAACCGCTCCAGGAGCTCCGGGACGCCGTCGACCTGGTGGTAGGGCTTGAAGGCCGGAGCTAGGCCGCGGACCAGGGCAACGCACCTCGGGGCGCCGATGCGGGTGGCCAGGTCGAGCGACTCGCTGCTGACGGCGAGCGCTTGCTCGACGTCGTTGGCCTGGAGGTAGCCCTTGGCTTGGTAGGTCAGGAAGATGCCGCGTGTCTTGTCCCTGGAGCGGGGCAGCAGGGTCATGCCCTCGGCGATCCGGGCGTGGGCCTCGTCGGTTCGGCCAAGGTCTAGGAGGCACTGGCCGGAGTCCACGGCGAGGTCGGCCGGGCTCATCCACGCGCACCAGCTGGGTGCGGGGTCGACGGCCTCGACGGCGAGAGCGGATTCGGCCTCGGACAGGTCGCGGTAGCAGGCGGAGCGATCGCCAAGCGCGGCATGGGCCCTGGCCCGGCGGAGGAACAGCAGGGACCGAGCGGCGGGGTGTTCGATGCCGGACAGGGCGTATCCGAGCTGGTCCACGGAGACCTTCGGTTCGCCGAGCCAGTTCGACTGGTAGGCGAAGTCCGAGAGCACCCCGGCGCCGTGGTCGCGGTCGCCGGCGGCGTGCGCGGACTGCAGCGCCGCACCCCACAGCTTCCCGGCCGCCCAGTGCTGACCGTGGTCGAAGCGGTGCCATCCGCAGGTGGTGGCGAGCGAGGCCGCCAGCAGGTGCAGCCTGCGGCCGGTGTTCTCGCTGTAGCGGCCGTCCCCGATCAGCTCGGTCACCGTGGCAAGGTGGGCGTCCATCAGACGGATCGTGTGCTGGCGCTGTTCGGTGGGCAGGGCCGTCAGCTTCGTGCTGGTGTCCTCCAGCCAGTCCACGAGTTCGGTGTCCACCTGCTTGCCCCCGAAGGGTGAGGTGAGGCGTTCGGGTTCGATCGTGGCCCACTGGGCGGCGAGGCCAGCCAGCGAGATGGCGCTGTAGGTCATGAAGCTGCGTCGGTCCATGGAAGCTCTCTGTGCATCGTGGAGTGCTTGAACGGTGTAGCCGGACCCCAGCGGCAGCGGTTCGTCGCGTCCGGGCAGCCAGTAGGGCCAGCCGTACGCCTCCATCTCTGAAGCCTGGACGCCGAAAGCTTCGGCGATCAGGAGCTGGGAGTCGAGGTTCGGCGTCTTGCGCCAGTTCTCCCACCGGCTGACGGCCGCCTTGTCAGCACCGGAGAGGAGCCCGTGGCGGCGGGCAGCGCGGTCGAGGTGGGCGACAAGGTCGCCCTGGGACCAGCCGCGCAGCACGCGTGCGTGGGCGAGGGGGTGCCGGATCGGGTCGTCCACGGGCCAATCCCATCATCGACAGTGACCGCGAGCCTACTGCCAGCGAAGACGGGACAACCCCGGGACTACAGACAATGCCTGTTCGGTGACGGCGAGTTGGGCTGTACTCGACGCACACCGAAGGAGAAGCAGTCCCCGAAGGAGTCGGACGGCCAGTGGACCAAGCCCGTCACCAACCCGCCGAAGAAGAAGTGAGCCCGAACTGATGGACCAGTACGCGCAGTTGCTCGCGGACCTCACCGAGGCCGGCGCGCTGGGCGAGGAGTGGCGGGGCGCGTTCGAGCGCGCCCCACGCTCTGCCTTCATTCCGGACACCGTGTGGACCCCGGACGAGGACGCTCCGACCGGCTACCGGCGGATCACCAAGGCCGACGAACCGGACGCCTGGTGGGCGTTGGTGAACGCAGACGGCGTGGTCGTCACGCAGGTCGACGACGGAGACGAGGACGGGCCCGGCGTCGCCACGTCGTCCGCGTCCATGCCGTCCCTGGTCGCGTCCATGCTCCGCCACCTGGACGTGGCCGACGGAAACGCGGTGCTCGACATCGGCACCGGAACCGGCTGGACAAGTGCCCTGCTGTGCAATCGACTTGGCGACGGGGCCGTGACGACGATCGAGGTCGACCCGGAGGTGGCCGCCGCAGCCGGGGAGCGCTTGGCAGAGATCGGGTTGAAGCCCGGCCGGATCGTCGGCGACGGCCTTCTCGGCTACCCGGCCGGTGGCCCGTACGACCGCATCCACTCGACTGCGGCCGTTCAGCGAGTGCCCCTCGCGTGGATCGAGCAGACCCGCCCCGGCGGCATCATCGTGACCCCCTGGGGCACCCCGTACGCGAACGCCGGGTTGCTCCGGCTGGAGGTCGGTGAGTCGGGCAAGCCGACTCACGGCCGCTTCGTCGATGACGTCTCGTTCATGTGGATGCGGGCACAACGCCCGCACGCCGTGAGCGAACCGGCTGGCGTGCCGGAGCATCGGGGCCCTTCCGCGATGGACCCGGAGTTGGCGCTGGAGGACGTGAACGCCGCATTCGCCATCGGCCTGCGGGTGCCGGGCGTCCGGTACGAACACGTCTGGGACGAGGCCGACCCGAGTGCCACCTTTCGCATGCGGCTCTCGGACGGCGCGGGCTCCCGGGCGTCCGTCCGCTACGCCGGGTGGGACGCCGAGGATGCCGTTCACCAGTCCGGGGCTCGTCGGCTGTGGGACGAGGTGGCCGGCGCCCGCCTGTGGTGGCTGGAGGAGGGCAAGCCGGACCTTCGCCGGTTCGGCGTGACCATCGCCCCGGACGGCGCACAGTCCGTCTGGCTGGACGCCCCCGGCAAAGTCCTGCCCTGACCCCAGACCCGCGAGACCTCGGGCCCTTCGACTACGAGAACAGCCGCGGCGGCACCACCCGCCAGTTCAACTTCGCCGTCACCGTGGAGAAGACCGAGCCGATCGTCCTGACCGAGCACGACGCCCACCAGGGGGCCCGGCCCAGCGCCCCGCCCGACGTCAGCGACGCGGTCCGCAACCTGATCACCTCCTGAATCAGAACGGCCCGCTCCTCGAACATCGAGGAGCGGGCCGGGTCCACCCGGGAAAACGACCGGGGCCGCCGCGGATCTCAGGAATCCGCGGCGGCCCCGGGGCCGTGTCAGGCCGACGTCAGTGCACGTCGCCCATCAGCGCGACCACGCGCTTGCGGTACAGCCACAGGGCGACACCGGCGACCACGGCCAGGGCGCCCTGGACCGCGAAGTACCCGGTGCTGCCGACCACGTCGTCGCCGAGGACGAGCTGCAGGATCGCCGAGACGCAGTTGCCCGCGGTGACGGCGAGGAACCAGACACCCATCATCTGGCTGGCGTACTTCGCCGGGGCCAGCTTGGTGGTGACCGAGAGGCCGACCGGGGAGACGGTGAGCTCGCCGACGGTCTGGATCAGGTAGACCATGGCCAGCCACAGCGGGGTGACCTTGGCGCCGCCGTGGGCGGCGGCCATCGCCATCATCATCACCAGGAAGGAGGCGCCGACCATGACCAGGCCGAAGGCGAACTTCACGGTGGTGCTGGGGTTCTTGGCCCGGCGGGACAGCGCGACCCACAGCCAGGCGAAGACCGGGGCCAGCGCCATGATGTAGAGCGGGTTCAGCGACTGGAACCAGCTGGACGGGAAGTCGAAGCCGAACAGCGTGGACGCGGTGTTCTTCTTGGCGAAGAGGCTCAGCGTCGAGCCGGACTGCTCGTAGATCATCCAGAAGATGGCGGCGGCGACGAAGAACCAGATGTAGCCGCTCATCTTGGAGCGCTCGGCGGCGGTGAGGTCCTTGTCGCGCTTCACCTTGGTGAAGACGAAGGCCGGCAGCAGGATGCCCAGGATGGACAGCGGCCAGACGGCCCAGTCGACGGTGAAGTGGCCGGTGCCGGCGACGACGCCGTAGAAGAGGACCGCGGCGGCCAGCCAGAGGCCGGCCAGCTTGAAGACCTTGCTCTTCTCCTCGGCGCTGATCGGCGAGGTGACCACGTCGCTCTTCGGGCTCAGGTGGCGGGTGCCGAGCAGGAACTGGGCGAGGCCGAGGGCCATGCCGACGCCGGCCAGGGCGAAGCCCAGGTGCCAGCTGACGTCCTGGCCGATGGTGCCGATGACCAGCGGGGCCAGGAAGGCACCGAGGTTCACGCCCATGTAGAAGATGGTGAAGCCACCGTCACGGCGCGGGTCGTTCGGGCCGTCGTAGAGGTGGCCGACCATCGTCGAGATGTTGGCCTTGAGCAGGCCCGAGCCGATCGCGACGAAGGCGAGGCCGGCGAAGAACGACGCCTTGAACGGCACCGCCAGCAGGAAGTGGCCGATCATGATGATCGACCCGCCGAGCGCGACGGTCTTGCGGGCGCCCAGGAAGCGGTCGGCGATCCAGCCGCCGGGGAGGGCCAGCAGGTAGACCATGGCGGTGTACACGCTGTAGATGGCTGCCGCCACGGCCATCTTCATGCCCAGGCCGCCGTCCGTGATGGCGGTGGACATGTAGAGCACCAGCAGGGCGCGCATGCCGTAGTAGCTGAAGCGCTCCCACATCTCGCTCATGAAGAGCGTGGCGAGCCCCCGGGGGTGCCCGAGGAAGGTCTTGCCGACGGGAGAGGCCGACGTGGTGCCGGCTTCAAGGGTCGTAGACGCCATGAGTAGTGGTTCCTTGCCTGACAGCGTCCGCCTAGGGGGGTGCGGCGGACGAACTCAAACCACTCTACGTGGCGACATTTGGCGTTATCAGATGACAAACACCACGAATCAGGTGCGTGAATAACGAAGTTGGAAGCGGATCCTTCCGATCGATCCATGGTAAGTGGGCGTGTCTTCCTTCGGATTCAAGATCCAGGGGGCGATTCTTCGCCGAACGGCCGGTCGGCAACGCCGCGTTGACCCGCGCAGAGCCCCTGTATAACGATCACGCTCTGTGAACTACCTCACAGGGCGTACGGGCATACCCCGGCGGACTACCATCACCACATGACCTGTGTGCTGCTCGCCGAGGACGATCCGGCGATCTCCGAACCCCTCGCCCGGGCCCTGCGACGCGAGGGCTATGAGGTGCTCGTCCGCGAGGACGGTCCGACCGCACTGGCCGCCGGCCTCACCGAGGAGGTCGACCTCGTCGTCCTCGACCTCGGCCTGCCCGAGATGGACGGCCTGGAGGTCTGCCGCCGCCTGCGCGCGGACGGCAAGAGCTGCCCGGTGCTGGTGCTGACCGCGCGCGCGGACGAGGTCGACACGGTGGTCGGCCTGGACGCCGGCGCCGACGACTACGTCACCAAGCCCTTCCGCCTGGCCGAACTGCTCGCCCGCGTCCGGGCCCTGCTCCGGCGCGGCAACGTCGACCAGCTGACCACCGGCGCGCACGGCGTGAAGATCGACATCGAGTCGCACCGCGCCTGGCTCGGCGAGGAGGAGCTGACGCTCTCCGCCAAGGAGTTCGAGCTGCTGCGCGTGCTCGTCCGGGACGCCGGCCGGGTGGTCACCCGCGAGGAGATCATGCGGCAGGTCTGGGACACCACCTGGTGGACCTCCACCAAGACCCTCGACATGCACATCTCCTGGCTCCGCAAGAAGCTCGGCGACGACGCGGCGAACCCGCGCTACATCGCCACCGTGCGCGGGGTGGGCTTCCGGTTCGAGAAGAATTAGCCCCCGAGCGGGACACCACGGCCGGGCACCGGCCGACACAGCGGAACACTCGGGGAGCGGCAGCGTGAAACGCCGGATGATCAACTCGCTGCTGGGCGTCGTCCTGGTGGTGGTCGTGGTGTTCTGCGTACCGCTCGCCCTGGTCGAGAAGCGCACCATCGTCAACGCCGCCCGGGACCGGGTCGACGCGACCGCCGTCCGGGTGCTCGACCTGGTCGAGGGCCGGATCGGCGCCAAGGAGCCGGTGAACAGCCGCTCCTTCGAGAGCCAGGTGACCGGGGGCAGCTACGTCGAGGTGCAGCTCCCGGGCCTGGACGTGGTCTCGGCCGGGGAGCGCCCGGCCGGGGACCACCTGCTGAAGGCCGTCGAGCGCGGCAGCAGCAGCGGCGTGATCGTCACCGTCGAGCAGTCCCGCGAGGACGTCGACCACGAGATCGCCAACATGCTGCTGCTGCTCGGCGTGGTCGCCCTGCTGGCCGTCCAGGCCGCCGTGGCGCTCGCCGTCTGGCAGGCCAAGCGGCTCGCCCGCCCGCTCACCGACCTCGCCGAGATCGCCGAACGGCTCGGCTCCGGCGACCCCCGCCCGCGCGACCGCCGCTACGGCGTGCCCGAACTCGACCGGGTCGCCGAGGTGCTGGACACCAGCGCCGAGCGGATCGCCCGGATGCTCACCGCCGAGCGCCGGCTCGCCGCCGACGCCTCGCACCAGCTGCGCACCCCGCTCACCGCGCTCTCCATGCGGTTGGAGGAGATCACCGCGCTCGCCGAGGACCCGGAGACCGTCCGGGAGGAGGCGACCATCGCCCTCCAGCAGGTCGAGCGGCTCACCGACGTCGTCCAGCGGCTGCTCACCACCCAGCGCGACCCGCGCAGCCCCACCGCCGTCGCCTTCGACCTGGACGACGTCATCAAGCAGCAGGTGGAGGAGTGGGGCCCGACGCTGCGCGAGCGCGGCCGGGTGCTCTCGCTGGAGGGCCTGCGCGGGATCACCGCGGTCGGCACCCCGGGGACGGTTGCCCAGGTGCTGGCGACCCTGATCGAGAACTCGCTGATGCACGGCGCCGGGACGATCACCGTGCGGGTCCGGCCCTCCGGCACCTCGGCGGTCGTCGAGGTGCAGGACCAGGGCCCGGGCGTGCCGGCCGACCTCGGCAACCGGGTGTTCGAGCGCGCGGTCAGCGGCCGCAACTCCACCGGGATCGGCCTGGCCGTCGCCCGCGACCTCGCGGAGGCGGACGGCGGCCGGCTGGAACTGCTCTCGCTGCGGCCGCCGGTCTTCGCGCTCTTCCTCGGCCGCAGCCACGAGGACTGAGCCGCGGCCACGCGGACTGACCCGCGGCCATGAGGACTGAGCGGCGGCCACGAGGACCGAGCCGAGGTCATACGGACCGAACAGGCGCCCGGGGCCGTCACTCGGCCTTGGCGTACCGGATCTGCTCGGCGGCCAGCATCAGCTCGGCCTGGGCGGCCAGCTCGTGGCCGGTTCCGGCGGCCTGCGCGGGCACCTCGACGGGTTCGGGCAGCGCCTTGAAGACCCAGGTGCGGTAGGAGAAGAAGCGGAACAGGGTGCCGAGGCCGGTGCCGAACGCCTTGGAGACGTTGTAGGCGAGCGTGCCGTGCAGGCCGAGGGTGTAGGTCGCGAACCAGACGGTGCCGTTCTCGATGAGCATCCCGACACCACTGAAGATCAGGAAGAGCGTGATCTCACGTCGGCGCGAGGCCGCGTCGCTGTCGCGGTAGACCCAGTAGCGGTACCCGAGGTAGTTGGCGGCGATGGCCACGGCCGTCCCGATCACCGAGCAGCGCACGGGCGCCCAGCCGGTCAGGTGCAGGACGGCGTTGGACACGCCGAAGTTC
Organism: Streptomyces rubellomurinus; assembly: GCF_000961885.1. Classification (GTDB taxonomy): domain Bacteria; phylum Actinomycetota; class Actinomycetes; order Streptomycetales; family Streptomycetaceae; genus Kitasatospora; species Kitasatospora rubellomurina. The sequence goes on along the minus strand of NZ_JZKH01000011.1, from coordinate 5,422 downwards.
ACGAAGACGCCGACCAGGCCGACGATGCCGAACTTCACCACCTCGCCCGACAGCCCGCGCAGCTTCTGCACGAGCGTGGGCTTCGAAGCTTCGGTCGTCGCCATACCGGGCTGCCTCCATGTACCTGCGGGACGAAAGGGTGTCCCATCGGGCCGGAGCCACCCCTTGAGTCCTGCGTGCACGCACATGATCAGATCGCGGTGACGAGGACCTAGCCGTCCAGGCTACCCGCTTCCATCGAACAGCTCAGCCGTCCGGAGCGGGGGTTGACATCTACGCGCGTCCAGTACTCACGGCCCGCAGGCGGCTCCACCACCTCCCACCGGCCCGGATATCCTGGGCCGCGTGACTTCCCCGGGCAATGTGAATTTTCCAGTGGTGGGCATGATCGGCGGCGGGCAGTTGGCCCGCATGGCACACCAGGCGGGCATCCCGCTGGGGGTCAGGTTCAAACTCCTCGCCGACACTCCCCAGGACTCCGCCGCGCAGGTCGTCTCCGAGGTCGTCCTCGGTGACTACCGCGACCTCGACACCCTGCGCGCCTTCGCCGCCGGCTGCGACGTGATCACCTTCGACCACGAGCACGTGCCGACCGAGCACCTGCGCGCCCTGGAGGCGGACGGCATCGCCGTGCGCCCCGGCCCGGAGGCCCTGGTCAACGCCCAGGACAAGGGCGTGATGCGGGCCAAGCTGGACTCCATCGACGTGCCCTGCCCCCGGCACCGGCTGGTCGCCGACCCCGCCGACGTGACCGCTTTCGCGAACGAGGGCGCCGGCTACCCCGTCGTCCTGAAGACCGTCCGCGGCGGCTACGACGGCAAGGGCGTCTGGGTCGTCGACGACGAGCAGCAGGCGCACGCGCCGTTCCTCGCCGGCGTCCCGGTGCTGGCCGAGGAGAAGGTCGACTTCGTCCGCGAGCTCGCCGCCAACGTCGTCCGCTCGCCCAGCGGCCAGGCCGTCGCCTACCCGGTCGTCGAGAGCGTCCAGGAGAACGGCGTCTGCGCCGAGGTCACCGCCCCCGCGCCGGACCTCGACCCGGCCCTCTCCGACGAGGCCCAGCAGCTCGCCCTGCGGATCGCCGGCGAGCTCGGCATCGTCGGCCACCTCGCCGTCGAGCTGTTCCAGACCCGGGACGGCCGCATCCTCGTCAACGAGCTCGCCATGCGCCCGCACAACTCCGGGCACTGGACCCAGGACGGCGCGGTCACCTCGCAGTTCGAGAACCACCTGCGGGCCGTCCTCGACCTCCCGCTCGGCGACCCCCGGCCGCGCGCCAAGTGGACCGTCATGGTCAACGTCCTCGGCGGCGACTACCCGGACATGTACCACGCCTTCCTGCACTGCATGGCCCGCGACCCGGGCCTGCGCATCCACATGTACGGGAAGGACGTGAAGCCCGGCCGCAAGGTCGGCCACGTCAACGTCTTCGGGGACGACCTCGACGACGTCCGCGAGCGCGCCCGCCATGCGGCCGCCTACCTGCGAGGAACGATCACCGAATGACTTCCCCTGTCGTTGGCATCGTGATGGGCTCGGACTCCGACTGGCCCGTCATGGAGGCCGCCGCCCAGGCCCTCGACGAGTTCGAGATCCCCTACGAGGTGGACGTCGTCTCCGCGCACCGGATGCCGCGCGAGATGGTCGAGTACGGCGAGAACGCCCACCGGCGCGGCCTGAAGGCGATCATCGCCGGCGCCGGCGGCGCCGCCCACCTGCCGGGCATGCTGGCCTCCGTCACTCCGCTGCCGGTCATCGGCGTGCCGGTGCCGCTGCGCTACCTGGACGGCATGGACAGCCTGCTCTCGATCGTCCAGATGCCGGCCGGCGTCCCGGTGGCGACCGTCTCGGTGGCCGGCGCGCGCAACGCGGGCCTGCTCGCGGTGCGCATGCTCGCCGCGTTCGACCCCGAGCTCACCGAGCGGATGACCGACTTCCAGGCCGAGCTGAACAGCCAGGCCATCGAGAAGGGCAAGAAGCTGCGCGCCAAGGTGGCCGGTTCCGGCTCCTTCGGCTTCGGCAAGTAACCCCGCGGGCGGGGTTGGGGTAGAACAGCTCGCATGACCTCTGAGCTGGACTCCCCGACCCCGCTGGACCGGGCCCGCGCCCTGCTGCGCACCGCCCCCGTGGTGGACGGCCACAACGACCTCCCGTGGGCGATGCGCGAGCACGCCGGGTACGACCTCGGCGCGGTCGACCTCGCCGCCGACCAGAGCGACCGCCTGCACACCGACCTCGCCCGCCTCGCGGAGGGCGGGGTCGGCGCGCAGTTCTGGTCCGTCTACGTGCCCGCCTCGCTGGCCGGCGACCACGCCGTCAGCGCCACCCTGGAGCAGGTCGACTTCGTCCACGCCCTGGTCGAGCGCTACCCCGACCGCCTCCGCCTGGCCCGTACCGCCGCGGACGTCGAGGCCGCCCGCGCCGAGGGCCGGATCGCCTCGCTGATGGGCGCCGAGGGCGGCCACTCCATCGACTGCTCGCTCGCCACCCTGCGGGCCCTGTACGAGCTCGGCGTGCGCTACCTGACGCTCACCCACAACGACAACGTGCCGTGGGCCGACTCCGCGACCGACAAGCCGGCGGCCGGCGGCCTGACCCGGTTCGGCGAGGAGGTCGTCCGGGAGATGAACCGGCTCGGCATGCTGGTCGACCTCTCGCACGTCTCCGCCGACACCATGCGCGACGCCCTGCGGGTCACCGAGGCGCCCGTGGTCTTCTCGCACTCCTCCGCCCGCGCCGTCTGCGACCACCCGCGCAACATCCCGGACGACGTGCTCGCCCAGCTGCCGGCCAACGGCGGCGTGGCGATGGCCACCTTCGTGCCGAAGTTCATCCTGCCCGCCGCCATCGAGTGGACGCTGGCCGCCGACGAGAACATGCGCGCCCACGGCTTCCACCCGCTGGACACCACCCCGCCCGCCATGGCGTGCCAGCGCGCCTTCGAGGCCGCCCACCCGCGCCCGATCGCCACCCCGGCCACCGTCGCCGACCACCTCGACCACATGCGCGAGGTCGCCGGCATCGACCACATCGGCATCGGCGGCGACTTCGACGGCACCGCCTTCCTGCCGGACGGCCTCGACTCGGTGGCCGGCTACCCCAACCTGGTCGCCGAACTCCTCGGCCGGCACTGGTCGGAGGCCGACCTGGCCAAGCTCACCTGGCACAACGCCGTCCGCGTCCTGCGCGACGCCGAGTCGGTGGCGGCTTCCCTGCGCGCCACCCGCCGTCCGTCCATCGCCACCATCGGCCGGCTGGACGGCGGCGCCGACTCCTAGTCCAGCAGCGGGATCTCGATGGCCGGGCACTTGTCCATCACCATGGCGAGCCCGGCCGCCCGCGTCCGCCCGTACGCGGCCTCGTCCACCACGCCCAGCTGGAACCAGACCGCCTTCGCCCCCACCGCCACCGCCTGGTCGGCCACCTCGCCGGCCAGCGCGCTGTTCACGAAGACGTCCACCACGTCGACCGGGAACGGGATCTCGGCGAGCGAGGCGTACCCCTGCTCCCCGAGGACCGTCTCGGCCTTCGGGTGCACCGGCACGATCCGCTTGCCGTACTTCTGCAGCACCCGCGCCACCCCGTACGCGGCCCGGGCCGTGTTGGTGGACAGGCCCACCACCGCCCAGGTGTCGCCACTGCCGGTCAGGATCTCGCGGACCGCCGCCTCGTCGCCGTAGCTCGTCATACCGGTGACAACGGCATACCCCCGAGGGGGATTCCCGCCCCCGGAGGGCCGGTGGGGGTCAGCTGGGGCGGCCGAGGGCGCGGTAGGTCCAGCCGGCGGCGCGCCAGGCGTCGGCGTCGAGGACGTTGCGGCCGTCGAGGAGGCGGCGTTCGGCGACGACGGCGCCGAGCTCGGCCGGGTCCAGCTCGCGGAACTCGGCCCACTCGGTGAGGTGGAGGACGACGTGGGCGCCCTCGGCGGCTTCCAGGGCGGAGTCCGCGTAGGTGAGCGAGGGGAACATCTTGCGCGCGTTGTCCACGGCCTTCGGGTCGTAGACGGTGACCTGGGCGCCCTGGAGCTGGATCTGGGCGGCCACGTTGAGCGCGGGGGAGTCCCGGATGTCGTCCGAGTTGGGCTTGAACGCGGCGCCGAGCACGGCGACCCGGCGGCCCAGGAAGCCGCCGCCGCACTGCTCGCGGGCCAGCTCGACCATCCGGGAGCGGCGCCGCATGTTGATCGAGTCGACCTCGCGCAGGAAGGTCAGCGCCTGGTCGGCCCCCAGTTCGCCGGCCCGGGCCATGAACGCCCGGATGTCCTTGGGCAGGCAGCCGCCGCCGAAGCCGAGGCCGGAGTTGAGGAACTTGCGGCCGATCCGCTCGTCGTGCCCGAGGGCGGTGGAGAGCATCGTGACGTCGGCGCCGGCCGCCTCGCAGACCTCGGCCATCGCGTTGATGAAGGAGATCTTGGTGGCCAGGAAGGAGTTCGCGGCGGCCTTCACCAGCTCGGAGGTCGCGTAGTCGGTGACCAGGAACGGCACCCCGGCGGCGATCGGCTCGGCGTACACCTCGCGCAGCAGCTGCTCGGCCCGCTCGCTCCGCGCGCCGACCACGATCCGGTCCGGCCGCAGGGTGTCCTGGACGGCGAACCCCTCGCGCAGGAACTCCGGGTTCCAGGCCAGCTCGGCGCCCTCGCCGACCGGCGCCAGCGCGGCCAGCCGCTCGGCCAGCCGGGCCGCCGAACCGACCGGCACGGTGGACTTGCCGACCACCAGGACGGGCCGGGTCAGGTGCGGCGCCAGGCCCTCGATCGCGGCGTCCACGTAGGACATGTCGGCCGCGAACTCGCCCTTGCGCTGCGGGGTGTTGACGCAGACGAAGTGCACGTCGGCGAACTCCGCGACCTCCTCGACGGAGGTGGTGAAGCGCAGCCGCCCGGTCGAACCCCGGTGCCCGGCCACGTGCTTGACCAGCAGCTCGGACAGCCCCGGCTCGTACATCGGGACGCGGCCGGCGGTCAGTGTGGCGATCTTGTCCGGGTCGATGTCCAGGCCCAGCACCTCGAAGCCGAACTCGGCCATCGCGGCGGCATGCGTGGCGCCGAGGTAGCCGGTGCCGATCACGGAGATGCGGAGGGTCACGGGGTCCCCTTTGGTACGGGTTCGACCAGGACAGGTGCCCCCAGATGCTATCCGCCCCGGCGGCCGCTTCCGGGGGCCGCCCGCTCGCCCGGACCTCCTAGGCAGCCGCAGGTCGGAGCCCTAGGATCGGTACTGAACGGTAGTTAACCGCAGAATCGACGCCGGTCGGGCTCCGACCGGCACGGTCACTGGACGACGAGGCAGGCATCATGGCGGGCAGCGCGGGCGCGGCGGACTTCGACCTCTTCCGGATCTCCGAGGAGCACCAGATGCTTCGCGAGGCGGTGCGTTCGCTGGCCGAGGCGAAGATCGCTCCGTATGCGGCGGAGGTGGACGAGCAG
>NZ_JZKH01000002.1 GCF_000961885.1 Streptomyces rubellomurinus | reverse complement strand
GGCTACCAGCAGCGCACCTTCGACCTGTCGGCCTACGCGGGCCAGACGGTCACCCTGAAGTTCAACGGCGTCGAGGACTCCTCGCTGCAGACGAGCTTCGTGATCGACGACACCTCCATCCAGACCAGCTGAGGTCGCACCGGCTCCCTGAGGGACCGGTGAACCAGGACAGGTGAGGGGCCCGGCGGCTACGGCCGCCGGGCCCTTGTCGTGTTCTCCTGTCCTGTCGTGCGTCCTGTCTCCTGTCCTGTCGTGTGCCCTGCCGTGCGGGGCGGTCGGGCACGAAGCGGAAACGTTTCGCCCTTGACCTTGACGGTGTGTCCCGGCGCCTCTAGGTTCGCTGCAAGTTTCCGGCAAGTTACAGAAACTTCCTGCAGAGAACGGCTGCCCCCACCCCAGCCACCCCCATGGAGACGATGTGGTCACCACCGCCCCCACGCGCCGGCCTGCCCGCCTGGCCGGCGCGCTCACCGCCTCGGCGGCGCTCGCGCTCTCGCTCACCGCGGGCATCGCCGCCCCCGCCGCCCAGGCCGCCCCGCCCGCGAACAACGGCAAGGACGTCACCGCCACCCTCTTCGAGTGGCGCTTCGACTCCGTCGCGCAGGCCTGCACCTCCACCCTCGGCCCCAAGGGCTACGGCTTCGTCGAGGTCTCGCCGCCGCAGGAGCACATCCAGGGCCCGCAGTGGTGGACCTCCTACCAGCCGGTCGGTTACCAGATCGCCGGACGGCTGGGCGACCGCACCTCGTTCAAGAACATGGTCGACACCTGCCACGCGGCCGGTGTCAAGGTGATCGCCGACGCGGTGGTCAACCACATGTCGGCCGGCTCCGGGACGGGCACCGGCGGCACGGCGTACACCAAGTACAACTACCCCGGCACGTACCAGGACCAGGACTTCCACGCCTGTCGGCAGCCGATCACCAACTACCAGGACCGCACCAACGTGCAGACCTGCGAACTGGTCAACCTCGCCGACCTGGACACCGGCAGCGCGAAGGTCCAGAGCACCATCGCGCACTACCTCGACGACCTCGGCTCGCTCGGCGTCGACGGCTACCGGATCGACGCCGCCAAGCACATCGCCGCCGGCGACCTCGCCGCGATCAAGGCCAGGATGGCCAACCCGAACGCCTACTGGGTGCAGGAGGTCATCTACGGCGCCGGCGAGCCGATCCAGCCCACCGAGTACACCGGCAACGGCGACGTCGACGAGTTCCGGGTCGGCACCGACCTCAAGCGGATCTTCACCGGCGACAAGCTCGCCAACCTCAACGGCTGGGGCGCCTCCTGGGGCTACCTGCCGAGCAACCAGGCCCGCAGCTTCGTCGACAACTGGGACACCGAGCGCAACGGCTCCACGCTCAACTACACCTACGGCAACACCTACACGCTGGCCAACGTCTTCCTGCTGGCCTCGACGTACGGCTCGCCCAACGTCTACTCGGGCTACGGCTTCACGAACAAGGACGACGGCCCGCCGAACGGCGGCACCGTCAACGCCTGCTACCAGGACGGCTGGAACTGCACCCACGCCTGGCGGCAGATCGCCAACATGGTCGGCTTCCGCAACGCCGTCGCGGGCACCGGGGTGACCGACTGGTGGTCCAACGGCAACAACGCGATCGCCTTCGGGCGCGGCAACCGGGGCTACGTCGCGATCAACCACGAGAGCGGCGCGATCACCCAGACCTTCCAGACCGCGCTGCCGGCCGGCACCTACTGCGACGTCCAGCACGGCGACCCGCAGCCGGGCGGCGGCTGCACCGGCCCGACGTACCAGGTCGGAGCCAACGGGCAGTTCACCGCGATGGTGGGGGCGGGCGACGCGGTCGCGCTGTACGTCCAGCCCGGGGCGACGGTCTCCGGCGCCTCGTTCAACGTCAACGCGACCACCTCGCTCGGCCAGAACATCTACGTGGTCGGCGACGTCCCCGCGCTCGGCGGCTGGGACCCGGCGAAGGCGCTGCCGCTGTCCTCGTCCGGCTACCCGGTCTGGTCGCTGGCGCTCTCGCTGCCGCCCGGCACCGCCTTCCAGTACAAGTACGTGCGCAAGGACGCGAGCGGCGCGGTCACCTGGGAGTCCGGGGCCAACCGGACGGCGACGGTGCCCGGCTCGGGCACGGTGACGCTGAACGACACCTGGCGGCCGTAGGGCTGGTGGCGGCGGTCCCGTCGCCGAAGCGGGGAGATTCCGGGGCCCTCGTCAGTCCGGCGATGACGAGGGTCCCTCCCCGGGGTGGCCGGGCCGGTTGAAACCCCCGGATCGGGGGACGGTCCTGCCACCATCGCGGGATGAGAACCAGCCCCCTCGTCCTCGACGTCGAACTGTGCGGCGGCCGCTGGGACGGCCACCGCAAGCGCGTCAACGCCGCCGCCCCGCCGCCCGCGCTGCGGATGCTGCTGCGGGTCGAGCTGCCGGCCGCCGAGGACGGCGAGTACTGGCCGACCACCAGCGTCTACCGGCTCGACGACGGCGGCGGCGGTGCGCCGCGGTACCGGCACTCGCACGACGAGTAGCCGGTGCGGCCGCCGCCGAGCCGTTCCCCGTACCGGCGGCCGCGTCCGGCCCCCGCATCCCACCCCCGCTGTCCGACCCCCGCCGTCCGACCCCCGCCGGACGGCGGGCAGGTGAAGGGTTTTACCTGATCGCGAACAAACATTGGATTTCCGGTGGCCACCGCGCAACCGGCCCGCCCCGACCCACGTCATAGGATCGCAGGAAGGTTCGCCGCCCGTAAGGGAGGGCGAACCGTCGCCCGGGGGCCGCACCAGCACCGCGTTCCGGGCCTGTCCGGCCCCACCGGGGGGCCGCCGCCCGGTCAGACGGTCCGGGTGTGACATCGGTCGGAGAGTCCTCACCGTGCTTAGGCAGTCGTCCCGTTACCGCGCCCTCCTGACCGGCGCCGCCACGCTCGTCCTGGCCGCCACGCTCGCGGCCTGCGGGGGGAGTTCCGGCGGCGGGAAGGGGGACGGCGCCAAGGCGGACGCCACCCCGGCCGCGGCCGACAGCGCCGCGCCGACCAGCCCCGCCGGCACCCCGGCGGCCGGCGCGACGACCGCCGCCGCCTCGGGGAAGGTGCTGATGCCCACCGGTCCGGCCGCGTCGCTCAACAAGGTCCGGGACACCGCCGCGGGCCCGATCTTCTCGACCAAGGTGACCGGCGCGAAGTCCGGCGTGACCGGCCAGGTCTGGGTCTGGCTGCCGCCCGAGTACAACGACCCCAAGTACGCCAAGACCGGCTTCCCGGTGCTCACCCTCTACGCGGGCGGCCAGAGCAACGGCTACAACACCTGGACCGACAACCAGCTGCCGATCCAGGAGGAGGACGAGCGGCTGGTCAAGGACGGCAAGGCCCACCCGTTCATCATGATCATGCCGGTGCAGAACTTCAACAGCGACGAGAAGAACGCGCTGGACTGCTCCGACATCCCGGGCCAGCCCAAGATGGGTACCTGGATGGCCGAGGACATCCCGGACTTCGTCCGCGCCAACTTCCGTACCGTGAAGGGCCGCGACGGCTGGGGCATCATGGGGGCCTCCACCGGCGGCTTCTGCAGCGCCAAGCTCGCCCTGCAGTACCCCAACGTCTACAAGGCCGCGGTGCCGATCGACGGCTACTTCATCCCGGACTCCGGGCTGTGGAAGGGCCACGACGCCGAGAAGGCGGCCAACAACCCCGACATCCTGGTCACCCAGGGCAAGGCCGACGTGAAGATGTACGTCACGGCGGGCGGTGCCAACGGCTACGAGAAGGCCGTGGTCACGAACTGGGTGAAGAAGGCCGTCGCGCCGGTGTCCATCGAGTACTACGAGCAGCCGGGCGGCAAGCACCTGACCTCGGACTTCAAGAAGATGATCCCGGACACGCTGCAGTGGCTGACCAAGCAGCTGGCGGGGCCGGCCGCCGACTGACCCGTCCGGTCCGCCGACCAGACGGCCCGCTGATCAGACGGCCCGGGGCACCGCGTGTGCCCCGGGCTTTCGCGTGCCCGGACGCGGGTCCGGCGCCGGCCCGGAACCCCCGCTCGGGCCCGTCCCGCGCGCCCCGCCCGGGTGCCGGAAAACGCCTGTGACCTGCGCGTCAATCGGACATTGATTCGCTTCTGATCGACTGCGAGCACCTTGGATGGGGCCGCCTCACCACCGGCAGCCCCCATCCGCCCGCCAGCCGTGAAGAGAGTGCCATGCCGATCCACCTCCTGCCGCAGCCGTCCCCGTCCGTGCCCGAGCAGCGGTCGCAGTCCGGGGCCGAGGCCCGGGGCGCGAGCGCGTACGGGCACGACGCCGACGAGGAGCCGGCGACCATGCGGTTCGCCGGGCTGCGGCTGGTGCACGCCGCGCTGCGGCGCGACCTCGCCCGGCTGCCCAACGCGCTGCGGCTGCTCCAGCCCGGGGAGGACGACCAGGGCGAGGCGCTGCTGCGGCACTGGAACTTCATGACCGCGATGCTCACCTGCCACCACGAGCAGCAGGACACCCGGATCTGGCCGATCGTGCGCCGCTTCGCGCCCGAGCTGCGGCTGCTGCTCAACTGGCTGGAGGACGACCACCACGCGCTGGACCACTCGTTCACCCGGGTCACCACGCTGGTCCGGATCGCCACCCGGGACACCGGCAGCGCCTGGCCGGTCGCCTACGCGATGGAGGACCTGGCCGCCCGGCTGGAGACCCACCTGCGGATCGAGGAGCGCCAACTGCTGCCCCGGATGGAGCTCGTGTTCACGGAGGGCTCCCGGCTCGGCGGGCTGGGCGAGCTGCTGGACCTGCTGTGCTCGGCGGACGGCCCCGGCACGCCGGACGCGCTGGCCTGGCTGCTGGACGGCGTCGACCAGGAGCAGATCGAGCGGCTACTGGCCGAGTGCGACGACGACGTGGCGCGCAACTGGCCGCACTGGCAGGCCACCTACCAGCGCTGCACCGCGCGGCTCTGGGGCTCGCCCGGCGACCTCGTGCCCGGTGACCTCGTGCCCGGTGACCTCGCGCCCGGCGTTCCCGCCCGGGCCTCGGACGACCTCCCGGCCGCGGGTCTGCGGTCCATCGGCTTCCCGTTCGGCGAGCTCTCGTCCGGCAACCCCGGGCACGGCACCGACTGAGCGCGGGGTCTTTTCGCGGCCCGTCGATCTACGCGCGTGGCACGAGTCGGGGGCATATGCCAACCGCTGGACGGAGATCGTCGAAGCGCCGGCGGTGCTACCGTCCGCCGGTGACCTCTCTGCTGCAACCCCCGCTGATCACCCGGCTGCTGGCCGCCGAGCGCATCCTCGTGGCCGGGGCCGGCGGCGGATTCGACGTGTACGCCGGCCTCCCGATCGCCCTCGCCCTGCGCGCCGCCGGCAGGGAGGTGCACCTGGCCAACCTCTCCTTCACCCACCTCTACGGCCTGCCCGGCGAGGTGTGGCACGAGCCCGACCTGGCCCGGATCCGGCCGGACACCCCCGCCCCCGAGGGCTACTTCCCCGAGCGCACGCTGGCCCGCTGGCTGCGGCTGCACGGCCTGCCCGACACCGTGTGGGCCTTCCCGACGGTGGGCGTCCAGCCGCTGCGCGAGGCGTACCGGCGGCTGGTCGACCACCTGGGCGTGGACGTGATCCTGCTGGTCGACGGCGGCACCGACATCCTGATGCGCGGCGACGAGATCGGCCTCGGCACCCCCGAGGAGGACATGGCCAGCCTGGCCGCGGTGGCCGGCCTGACCGAGGTCCCGGAGCGGTTGGTCGCCTGCCTGGGCTTCGGCGTCGACGCCCACCACGGCGTCAACCACTCGCTGGTGCTGGAGAACCTGGCCGCGATCGACCGGGCCGGCGGCTACCTCGGCGCCTTCTCCGTCCCGCGCGACAGCCGCGAGGGCGCGCTCTACCTGGACGCCGTCGAGCACGCCCGGGCCGCCTTCCCCGAGCACCCCAGCATCGTCAACGGCTCGGTGGCGGCCGCGCTGCGCGGCGAGTTCGGCGACGTCCGGTTCACCGAGCGGACGAGGGGCGAGCAGCTCTTCATCAACCCGCTGATGACGCTCTACTTCGGCGTGACGGTCGAGGCGCTGGCCGCCGAGAACCGCTACCTGGACCGGCTGGAGCACACCGTGCTGATGCGCCAGATCGCCACCGCCATCGCGGAGTTCCAGGACGAGCTGCCCCGGCAGCGGCCGCGCCGGCAGTTCCCGCACTGAGCCGGGCGGTCGCCGGCTCCCGGCGACGGCTGCGCTCAGCCCGCGGCGATCCGGAACTCCAGGTTGCCGAACCGCACCTGGTCGCCCGGGCGGACCCGGACGGCTCCGGCGATCCGGCGCCCGTTGACGTGCGTGCCGTTGGTCGAGCCGAGGTCGTACAGCACCCAGTCGCCGTCCTCCTGCCGCAGTTCGGCGTGCCGGCGGGAGACCGAGGGGTCGTGCAGCCGCAGGCCCGAGCCGGGCAGCCGACCGATCGTCAACTGCCCGGCACCGACCTGCGGGAGGCTCAGCCCGGGCAGCCGCTCGGTGCGCCAGGCCCGCCCCAGCCGGTCGCCGAAGGCGGAGAACCGGCCGACCGTCCGCAGCACGAAGCGTTCGACCGGGCCGCCGGCGGGCAGCCCGGCCAGCGCGGCGTCCAACTCGCCCCGGCTGTCGGCGCGCAGGACGATCTCCATCCGGCCGAGGAAGGTGTCGTGCGAGAGCCGCCCGCTGCCCGCGCCGTCCTTGAGCACCCCGAGTGCCTCGTCCCGTTCGGCGTCGGACGGCCGGACCGCACCGGTGTGGAACTCAGCAGGCGTCATGGCCCGATTGTCGGCTCGGCCGACTCGGAGTGTCCAGCTCGCGCCGTGCGCCGGCGCCGGGGGAGTACCTCACTGAGCGACAGACGCCCGCCCGGCCCGGGCGGTTCCGCGCGGTTCCGAGCGCTGGGGCCCGCGCCCCGGTCGTCAGCCCTTGCGGGCGGCGGCCAGGATCTTCTCCGTGGTGTGCAGGAAGCGCGAGGTGACCGACCCCCGGTAGGACTTGTCGAACACCTCCTTGGTGACCCACTTGCCGTCCCGCAGGTGGATCACCAGGTACGCGGCCCCCGGATCGGCGCCCAGCACCTCGACGTCGCCCTTCGGCGAGCGGTGCGGGCGCGCCAGCTCGGCCGGCAGCGGCTCCGACAGGAAGGCGATCACCAGCCGGACGTCCGGCGTCACCTCGACGCCCCGGAACGGCTCGGCGGCGAGCAGCGCGGCGACCTCGTCGACCGTCCGCAGCATCACCGGCACCGGGTAGCCGAGCTCGCGCTCCAGGTGCTCCTCGATCCGCGCGGTCAGCGCGGCGCGGCCCGGTCCGTCGGTGGCGTCGGAGGTGAAGAAGACGTTGCCGCTCTGGATGTACGAGCGGACGCCGCCCAGCCCCAACTCGGCGAAGAGCGCCCGTAGCCGCTCCATCTTCACCGTCCGGCCGCCGACGTTGATGGCCCGCAGGAACGCGATGTAGGTGGTCGTGGTCGTGGTCGTGGTGGTCACCGGGCCAGTGTGGCACCGGCCACCGACAGCCGCCCGGCGCCGGTTCGTCCCCGGCGTTCGTCCCCGGCGTTTGTCAGTGGCGGGTGCCAGACTGGCGCCATGGCTACCTGGCAGGATTTCGAGCAGCAGGCACCCGAACTCGCGGCCCTGGTGCGGGCCCGGTTCGAGGCCGAGAAGCACCACGTCCTGGCGACGCTGCGCAAGGACGGTTCACCCCGGGTGAGCGGTACGGAGGTCGAATTCGTCGGCGCCGACCTCTGGCTCGGCTCCATGTACCACGCGGTCAAGGCCCGCGACCTCCAGCGGGACGGCCGCTTCGCGCTGCACTCCCACCCGGGGAACGAGACCATGGAGGGCGGCGACTCCAAGATCGCCGGCCTCGCGGTCGAGGTCACCGACGAGGTCGAACTCCTCGCCTTCGCCGCCGAGTTGCCCGAGCCGCCGCCCACCCCGTTCCACCTGTTCCGGCTGGACCTGCGGCAGGTCGTGCACACCAGCCTGGAGGGCGACCACCTCTGGGTCCTCAACTGGCACCCGGGCCGGCCGGTGGAGCGGATCCAGCTGCACTGACCGCTCCCCGGGGGCCGCTACGGCAGGACGGACTTCAGCGCCTCCGGCGTACGGGCCACCACGGCGTGCCCGTCGTCCGCGGTGATGATCGGCCGCTGGATCAGCACGGGGTGCTCGGCCAGCGCGGCGATCCAGCGCGCCCGGTCGCCCGGCTCCCGGCCCCACTGCCGCATCGCCAGCTCCCGGGCGGTCGCCTCGTCGATGCGGGTGATGTCCCACGGCTCCAGGCCCAGGCGCTCCAGCACCTGCTCCAGCTCGGCGACGGTCGGCGGGTCCTCCAGGTAGCGGCGCACGGTGTACTCGACCCCGTGGGTGTTCAGCTCGCTCAGCGCCGTCCGGCACTTGCTGCAACGGGGGTTGATCCAGATCTCCATGCCGACCAGCCTACCGAGCCGCCCGCCGCCCCACCCGGCGTGGCGGCGCCGTGGCAGCGGCGTGAACGGCACGGGAACTCCGCCGGGCCCGGTGACGGTTCAGGAACCGGAACCATCGTCTCGGAGGGGAGTGCCGGATGGACGGCGCGACGATCATCGAACAGCTCATGACCACGGAGGTCAGGGCCGATCCGTACCCGCTGTACGGGAAGGCCCGCGCGCTGGGCCCGATCGCCCCGGCCGGGGACGGCATGTTCGTGGTGAGCGGCTACGAGGCGGTCAACAAGGTGCTGCGCACCCCCGGCTTCGGCGTGGCGACCGCCGAGATGATGGCGGGCACCGCTCCCGAGCTGGCGACGCACTCCTCGCTCGCCCTGTTCGGCCGCTCGATCCTCCAGCGCAACGCCCCCGACCAGCCCCGGGTCCGGGCGCTGATCGCCTCGGTGTTCAACGCCCGCCGGGTCGCCGCGCTGCGCCCGGCCGTGGAGACGGCGGTCGGCCGGCTGCTCGACGAGATGGCCGAGCAGGGTGCGGACGGCTCGCCCGTCGACTTCATGGACGCCTTCGCCTTCCGGCTGCCGGTCGGCGTGATATGCGAGCTGCTCGGCGTCCCCGACCAGGACCGCTACCGCTTCCGCGGCCTCACCTCCGACCTGACCGTCGCCCTGGAGGTCCTCAAGGACCTCGACGAACTGGGCCCGGCGGACGCGGCGGCCGAGGAGATGACCCGGTACTTCACCGAGCTGGCCGCCGAACGCCTCGCCCGCCCGCAGGACGACCTGGTGACCGACCTGGCCCGGATCGCCGCCGAGGACGACGGCCGGCTCTCCGCCGAGGAACTGCTGGCCAACCTGGTGCTGCTGCTGGTGGGCGGCTTCGAGACCACCACCAACCTGCTCGGCAACGGCCTCGCCCTGCTCTTCCGCCACCCGGAGGTGGCCGAGGGGCTGCGCAGCGGCGCCGTCTCCCCGGCCCTGTTCACCGACGAGGTGCTGCGCTTCGACTCCCCGGTCCAGGCCACCGTCCGGGTCGCGCTGGAGGAGGGCCTGGCCGTCGACGGCCTGCCCGTCCCGCCCGGCAGCACGGTGACCGTGCTGATCGGCTCGGCCAACCACGACCCGGCCCGGTACGACCGCCCCGAGGTGTTCGACCCGGCCCGCACGGACAGCCAGCCGCTCAGCTTCGGCGGCGGCCAGCACTTCTGCCTGGGCTCCCAGCTGGCCCGGCTGGAGGGCGAGATCGCGGTGCCCGCCCTGCTGGACCGCTTCCCCCGGCTCGCCCCCGGCGGCGTCCCCACCCGGCGGGACCGGCTGGTGCTGCGCGGCTACGAGACCCTGCCGGTGACCGTGCGCTGACCACCCCCGGACGCCCGGTGCCCGAGGCCGACCCGGTCCCGGGCACCGGGCCGTCCGGCCGCTCGTGGCCGGGGCGGCGGTGGGGGAGCATGGAGGGACGAACCGGTCGTACCGGGCCCTGTCCGGCCCGGCGGCCGGACCGGTCGGCCAGGAGGTCCCCGCCGTGCCCGCACCAAGCCGCCCGCCGCCCCCCGTGGTCGAGCCGCCCCGGGTGCCGCGCTGGGTGCCCTGGCTGCCGGTGGCCCTCCTGCTGCTCGACCTGCTCATCGAGGCCGTCGTCCCGGACGCCGTGGCCGCCGGCTTCCTGCTCACCGCCCTGCCCGTGGTCGCCGCCTTCAGCTACGGCCCGGCGCTCACCGCCGCCACCACCGCGGGGGCCCTCGCCCTGCAGATCCTGCTCGCCCTGCGGGCCGGGCACATCAACGAGCAGCACCACGTCTGGGTCTACATCGCCACCCTGCTCTCCGGCGTGATGGGCACCGCGCTGGCCTGGCAGCGCATCCGGCAGAACCGCAACCTGCTGCAGGCCCGCACCGTCGCCGAGACCCTGCAGCGCACCGTGCTGCGGCCCGTCCCCGAGCGGGCCGGCGGCCTGCGGGTCGCCGGGCTCTACCGCCCCGCCCAGGCGGAGGTGCTGGTCGGCGGCGACCTGTACGAGGTGTGCGACACCCGCTTCGGCGTCCGGGTCCTGCTCGGCGACGTCCGGGGCAAGGGGCTCGGCGCGGTCCGTACCGTCGCCGACGTGCTCGGCGCCTTCCGGGCCGCCGCGCACGACACCCCCGGCCTGGTCGACCTCGCCGACCAGCTCGACCGCGCCGTCCTGCGCGACGCCACCGACCGCGGCGACGACGAGCTCTTCGCCACCGCCGTCCTCCTCCAGTACCGGCCCGGCGCCGACTGCGTCGAGATCGTCAACCGCGGCCACACCACCCCGCTGCTGCTCGCCGGGGGCGCCATCACCCCGGTGTCCTGCGCCGACGAGCTGCCGCTCGGCCTCGGCCACCTCGGCCCGCCCGACGAACGCGGCAAACCCACCGTCGTCGTGCTGCCCCCGGGCCACACCGTCCTGCTCTACACCGACGGCGTCAGCGAGGCCCGCGACGCCACCGGCACCTTCTACCCGCTCGCCACCCGCCTCACCGCCTTCGGCGACACCACCCCCGACCGGGTGGTCTCCTTCCTCGCCCAGGACGTCCACCAGTTCGCCGGCCTCCTCGCCGACGACCTCGCCGTCCTGGCCCTCACCCCGGAACACTGACCGGCCCGGCCCGCCGCTCACCCGGCCGTCGTCCGCCGGCCGGCCCGGAGCAACGCGGTCTCCGCGGTATCGAGTTTGCCGGCCGTGACGATATCGGTTTGGAATGTGCTCGAACTGACGATCATATTCCTTTGGAATGGCCCGGTTGAGCGAGTGTCGGAATCTCCGATATATGCTGCACGGGTATCGTGGGAAGGGCGGGTGGAAGCCGTCTTTTCCGTTGATCGGACCCAAGGCTGGACTGTTGAATCCAGAGAAGATCCTTTTATCGGTTTTTGCCCCGGAGGGCAGGGACAATCCCTATCCCGCCCTGGCCGGACTCCGGGAGGTGGCGCCGGTTTACTACAGTGTGACGATCAGCTCGCATTTCTTGACCACTTTCGCAGGCTGCCAGGCCGTTCTCACCGGCCCCGACTTCCTGGTGCCCGACCGGGAATGGTGCGAGCGGAGAATTCCGGAAGGCATCGGTCGCCCGGCCGCCGACTTCTTCTACTCCTCGATGCTGGCCACCAACCACGACGCCCATGATCGACTCCGCCGCCTGGTGGTCCGGGAGCTGAGCGCCCGCCGGGTCGCCGCACTGCGGGCCAGGGTGGAGGAGCTCGGCGCCGAACTGCTGGACGCCTTCGCGGAGGCCGCCGCCGGCGGCGCGGTCGCGGACTTCTACGAGTTGGTCGCGTTGCCCCTTCCGGTCGCGATGGTCGGCGAGCTGATCGGCGTGCCGCGTGCGGATCAGCAGGGCCTGAGCCTGCTCGGTGACGATGCCGCCCGGCTGCTGGAGCCCGTCCGCACCCCGGAGGACTGGGCTCGGGCCGACCGGGGGGTGGGAGGGCTGCGGACGTACTTCGCCGGACTGCTGCACGAACGCCGTTCCCGGCCTGCCGACGACCTCGCCTCGGCCTTGGCCATGGGCCCCCTGACGGACAGCGCCGGGCTGACGGACGACGAACTCGTCGATGTGCTGGTCCTGATGTTCGCCGCCGGCTTCGAGACCACCGCCGCGATGCTCGGGATGGCGGTGCACGCCCTGCTCAGCCATCCAGAGCAGTGGGCCTTGCTGCGGCGTCGGCCCGAGCTGGTGCCGGCCGCGCTGGAGGAGTCGCTGCGCTGGGACGCTCCGGTACCGATGACGGAACGGATCACGGCACGGGCCACGGAGGTCGCCGGGGTCCCCCTGCCGGCCGGAGCCAGCGTCATCGCGGTCATGGCGGCCGCCCACCGGGACCCCGAGGTGTTCGCGGACCCGGACGCCTTCACGATCGGACGGCAGGACGGCCGGGTGCTGAGCTTCAGCGCGGGCGCGCACTACTGCGTGGGCACCGCGCTGGCCCGGCTGGAGGGAGCCGTCCTGCTGCGCCAACTACTGCACCGTTTACCGCGACTGACGCCGTCCGGCCCGCCGACCCGGCGCACCGGCGACGGTCTGCGCGGCTTCACCCGCCTCCCGCTGGCCCTGGCCGGCTGACCCGCCCCCGCAGTCCCGATCACCGTCCTTGGAGGAACCGGTCCCGTGCAATTCCTGCAGCGTGAACGTGCCGCCCTGGAGACCCACCTGCCCGGCTTGGACGCCGCTCTGGCAGCCCACCCCCTGGAGCGCCTGGAGAGCACCCCCAGCCCGGCGATCGGCGCGTTCCGCGCGGCCGGCGGCCCCGGCCTGCTGGTGCCCCGTGCCCTGGGCGGCAAGGGCGTGAGCGCCCTGGAGGCGGTGCGCGTCCAGCGTGCGGTCGGGGCCCGCTGCCCCTCGCTGGCGGTGGCCACCACCATGCACCACTTCTCGGTGGCCGGACTGGTCCGCTCCGCCTCTCCGGGCGCTCCGGAGGAGCAGGTGCTCGCCTCGATCGCCGCCGACGGCCTGCTCCTGGCCTCCGCCTTCGCGGAGGGCCGGGCCGGCCAGAACATCCTCAAGCCGCACATCACCGCCCGTCGCCGGGGGGAGCGGGTGGTGCTGAACGGCAGCAAGATGCCGTGCAGCCTGTCCCGTTCGATGGACCTGCTGACGGCCTCGGTGCTGCTCGCGGACGAGGACGGCGTCGAGCGGCTGGCCGTCGCGCTGGTCCCCGCCGCCACGCCGGGCATCGAGGTGCGACCGTTCTGGCGCAACACGGTGCTGGCCGGCGCGGAGAGCGAGGAGGTGGTGCTGACCGAGGTCGAGGTCGACCAGGAGATGGTCCTGGTCACCGAGGTCACGGCCGACGCGGTACCCGACGACCTCAACACGGCGGGCTTCCTCTGGTTCGAGCTGCTGCTGACGGCCGGCTACCTGGGCGTGGCCAGCGCACTGGTGGAGCGGGCGCTGACCAAGCCCGGCGGCCCCCCGCAGGACCCGACCGGGCCCCTGGCGGAGGTGGAGGCCGCGATGCTCGCGGTGGAGTCGGTGGCCCGGGCGATGGCGGACCGCCTCCAGCCCTGGGACGACGGCCTGCTGGTGGCCGCGCTGATGGCCCGCTACGCGGCGGAGGACGCCATCGCCCGCACCAGCCGCAGCTGCCTGGCCGCCCTGGGCGGTATGGCGTTCGTCGGCTCGACCGAGGGCAGTTACCTGGCCTCGGCGGCGGGGGCACTCGGCTTCCACCCGCCCGCCCGGGCACGGATGGCCGGCCCGCTGCGCGAATACCTCGACGGCCGTCCGCTGCGGATCGGATGACGGGGGTGGAAGCCGCGGCCGACTACCGGGTCGAGGTGGTGCGCGGCGTCGACGCGCTCCCGGAGGGGCTGTGGGAGCGCCTGGCGCCGCCGGGCGACCCGATGTGGTCGCGCGACGTGCTGCGCGCGATGGAGGTGTCCGCGATCGGGCCGGACGGGTACGCCTACCTGGTGCTCCGTCAGGACGCCCCCGAGGAGACGGGGGCGCTCGCGGTGCTGCCGGTCAGCCTGTTCTCCCGGCTGCGGCTGGACGAGGTGCTCGGGGCGGACGTCCGGCGCCGCCTCGCCCCCCTGCGACGCCTGCTCCCCGGCCTGCTGCGGGTTCCCATGCTGTTCTGCGGCCACCTGCTCGGCCAGGGACACCTGCTGACCGGCCGGCAGCTGCCGGCGCCGGCCCTCGACGCGCTGATCGGCGGAGCGCTGGCGCTGGCCCGCCGCGAAGGGCTCGGCACCGTGGTGTTCAAGGACTTCGCGCCCGTCGAACTGGCGGCGCTGCGGCCCTCCCTGGCCGGCGCCGGCTTCTTCTTCCTGCCCGCCCTCCCGGACACCGAACTCCGCTTGGGCCCGGGAGGGTTCGAGGACTACCTGACCCGACTGCCGGCCAAGGCGCGGCGCAACGCGCGCAGCAAACTGCGGCGGGCGGCGGCCTGGCCCGGGCTGCGGACGGAGGTGCTGGAGGACTTCGCACACCTGCTGCCGGAGATGCTCGGGCTGTACCGGCAGGTGATGGATCGGGCCGAACAGCGGCTGGACGTACTGGACGCCGACTTCCTGGCCGCCGTCCACAGCGGGCAGCCGGCCGGGCGCCGACTGGTGGCCTGTTTCGAGGGCGAGCGGCTGGTGGCCTTCCTCCTCTGCCTGTTCGCCGGGACGGGCGCCACCGGAGCCCGGATCGGCCTGGACTACCGGATCGCCCACGAGGCCGGGCTCTACCACGCGGTGCACCACGCCGCGATCCGGCTGGCCATCGACTCGGGGTGCACCCACATCCGGTTCGCCCAGACCGCCTATCAGCCGAAGGTCGAACTCGGCTGCGACCTCGTCGAGCAGTGGTACGCGATGACGCACCTCCGCCCGCTGCGGCGGGCCCTGCTGCGCCGGCTGCTCCCCCCGGCCCTGGTGGCCGCGAGGGCGAAGGCCCTCGGGCCGCACGCGGCCGAACACCTCCCCCTGTCCCTCCCCGAACCGAAGAGGTCGTCCCGTGCCGCACGTTGAGGTGGAACTGCCGATCGCCGCGCCGCCCGAGCTGGTCTGGGCGGCGGTGGTGGACGTGGAGTCGTACCAGCACTGCATGGAGAGCGTGGACGAGGTGGTGGTGGTCGAGCGGACCGACGCATGCCACCGCACCACCGCCTGGTCGGTGCGGCTGGAGGGCTCGGTGCTGCGGTGGACCGAAGCGGAGGTGATCGACCCGGCGGCCCGGCGTTTCGACTTCCGCCAACTCACCGGAGACCTGGGCGAGTTCTCCGGCCACTGGGCGGTCAGGCAGGCGGCCGACGGCGGCAGCCTCGTGGTGCTCTGCGCCGACTTCGACATCGGCATCCCGCTGCTCGCGGAGATGCTCAACCCGATCGCGGCCGACGCCCTGCGCGAGAACGCCGAGCAGATGCTGACCGCGCTGCGCAGCCGGCTCGTCCCGGTCACGGCGGTGACCCGATGACGCCGGCCGCCGCGACCGAGGTGTTCGACCAGGTGCGCCGGCACCTGTCCGGGAAGCTCGCGCTGACCGGTGGTTTCGCCGGGCGCGGTGCGGTCGAGACGGCCGCCGAAGGCGCCAGGGTGACCCTGTCCGACGGGCGCCGGGTGCTGGACTTCGGCTCGTACGCCGTCACCCTGCTCGGTCACCGCCACCCCGAGGTGCTCGCCGCCGTCCACCGGCAGCTGGACACCATGCCCACCGCCACCCGGAGCCTGGCCAACCCCGTGGCGGCCGATGCGGCCGGTCGGTTGGCGGCACACCTCGGACACGTCCTGCCGAAGGTCCACTTCGGGCTGAACGGCTCGGACGCGGTGGAGGTCGCGGTCAAACTGGCCCGGCTGGCGACCGGCAGGGAGCGGGTGCTCGCGGTGCGCGGCGGCTTCCACGGGAAGTCGCTCGGCGCCCTGGCCCTGACGCACAGCCCGCTCTACCGGGTGGGCCTGCGCGGCTGCACCGTGGAGGTGGCGCACCTGGACCCGCAGGACGCGCGGGCCCTCGCCCGGGAGCTGGCAGCGGGACCGGTGGCCGCGCTGGTGTTCGAGCCGGTCCAGGGGGAGAACGGTGCGGTTCCGCTCCCGGTGGAGGTGCTGCGCCAGTGGTGCGCGGCGGCGGTGGAGCACGGGGCGATGGTGATCGCCGATGAGATCCAGTGCGGCCTGCGCCGCTGCGGTGAGCCCTCGCTCGCGCTGGCCGCGGGCCTGCCGGTGGACGGCGTGCTGCTGGGCAAGCCGCTCGGCGGCGGCGTGGTCCCGCTGTCGGCCCTGGTCTGCTCGGAGCGGCTGTACGCACCGCTGGACGCCGATCCGTTCCTGCACTCCGCGACCTTCGGCGGACACCCGCTGAGCTGTGCGGCCCTGCCGCCCGCACTGGAGGTGATGGACCGGCTGGCGGGGCACGGCCGGGCACTCTCCGCCCTGCTGGACTCCGGCCTGGCGGACCTGCGCACTCGCCACCCGGAGACGGTGCGCGAGGTGCGGGGGCGGGGTCTGCTGCGCGGCGTCGACCTGGACACGCCCGCCCACGCGGGCGCGACGGTGCTCGAACTCGCCGCCCACGGCCTGCTGGTCTCGCCCTGTCTGGGCCGCCCGACCACCATCCGGCTGCTGCCGCCGCTGGTGGCCACCGAGGCCGAGCTCGCCGAAGGGCTCGGCATCCTGGACGAGGCCCTGGCCGCCGTGGCCGCCCGATGAACCCGCACCCTCAGGAAGGACGGACATGCCCACGCGTGAGGAACTGGCCCTGGTGGTGAGGACGACGATCTCGGACGTGCTCGGCACGGAGGTGGAGGAGGTGCACGAGCGCACCAGCCTGGTGGCCGACCACGGCATCGACAGCCTGGAGCTGATGGAGATCGGCTCCCGCCTGGAACGCGCGCTGGCCCTGCGGATCGAGGTCGAGGACCTGACCCGGGCCGAGGACGTCGGCCAGGCGATCGACCTGCTCACGCTCCGGACGGCGGAGGCCCGGTGACGGCGAGTCGGGGTTCCAGGCGTCCGGACGGCGGCCACCGGGTGGCGGTCACCGGGATCGGGGTGAAGTGTCCGGTGGGCACCGGTGTGCAGGAGGCCTACGAGTCGGTGCTCAAGGCCCGGCCCACCGCCGGGGTCGTCGACCTCCTGGTGGAGCGGGGCGTCTCGGTGACCATCGCCTCGCTGGTGCCGCCGTTCGACGTCGACGCGTACCTGACCCGCCGTGAGGCCCGGCAGATCGACCGGGCCGCGACCCTGCTGCTGTGCGCGGCCTCCGACGCCGTGACCGCGGCGGGGCTCACCGAGGGCGGCGGCCCGCCGCCGGAGCGGGTGGGCGTGCAGGTCGGCACCGGCATGGGCGGTCTGGCCAGCATGGAGCAGGTGACCACGGACCACTGGGACAGCCCCGGCGGCCTGCCCGTGCACACCGTGCCGCGCACCATGGCGAACTCGGCGGCCTCCCGGCTGGCCCTGCGCTACGGCTTCCGCGGCCCCTGCACCACGTACTCCTCGGCGTGCGCCAGCGGCACCACGGCGATCGGCGAGGCGGCCCGGCGGATCCGCTACGGCGAGCTGGACGCGGCGGTGGCGGGAGGAGTGGACGCGCCGGTGACCACGGTGATCGTCGGCGCGTTCGCGAAGATGCGGGCGATGTCGGCCCGCAACGGCGAACCGGCCCTCGCCAGCCGCCCGTTCGACGCGGACCGGGACGGCTTCGTGATGGCCGAGGGGGCTGCGGTTCTGGTGCTGGAACGCTGGGACGCGGCCCTGGCACGGGGTGTTGCGATCCTGGGCGAGGTGGCGGGGTACGCGGACAACTGCGACGCCTTCCACATCGTCGCCCCGATCGAGAACGGCGAGATGGCGGCCCGCTGCATGCGGCGCGCGATCGCCGACGCGGGGCTGGCGCCGGCCGACATCGGTCACGTCAACGCGCACGGCACCTCGACGGTGCTCAACGACCGGGCGGAAGCGCGGGCGATCGAACGCTGCTTCGGCGCCGGGACGCTGCCCGTGACGGCGATGAAGGGCGTGACGGGCCATCTGATCGGCGGCTCCGGAGCGCTGGAGGCGGCGCTCGGCCTGCTCTGCGCGGCCCGGGGCGAGGTGCCTCCGATCGCGAACCTGGGCACCAGTCCGGAGGCCGACCTGGTGGACCTGGTCCGCTCCGCGCCACGCGGCATCCCGCCGGGGCCGGTCCTCTCCAACTCCTTCGGATTCGGCGGCCAGAACGCCTGCCTGGTTCTCGTCCCCGCCTGACCTCGTCCGATTCCCTCCTCGTACCGGGACATCCCATGCGAATCCTCTTGACCGGCGCGACCGGTGTGGTCGGCGCCGAGGTCAGCGGTCTGCTGCGGGCGGCGGACCACACGCTGGTACCGGTGGCCCGCCGAGCCACCGCCGAGCGCCCGGTCTCCTGGCGGATGGGGGCCGAACCCCCGCCGCCCGAACTGGCCGGCCACTGGGACGTGATCGTGCACGCGGCGGCCACCACCCGCTGGACCCTCACCCGTCCGGAGGCCGTCGCCGCCAACGTGGAGCCGCTGCGGGCGGTGCTAGCCCTGGCCGACCG
Source organism: Streptomyces rubellomurinus (assembly GCF_000961885.1). GTDB lineage: Bacteria > Actinomycetota > Actinomycetes > Streptomycetales > Streptomycetaceae > Kitasatospora > Kitasatospora rubellomurina. Next base: position 190,436 of record NZ_JZKH01000002.1, on the reverse strand, counting down.
GGACACCCACCTGGTGCACGTCTCGACCGCCTACGTCGGCGGCACCCGCAACCCCGGCGACCTGCGCGGAGCGCAGTTCGAGGGCTACCGCAACGGCTACGAGTGGTCCAAGGCCCGCTGCGAGGAGCTGGCCCGGGCCGAGCACCCCGGACCGCTCACCGTGGTCCGCCCGCCGCTGGTCGTCGGCCGCAGCGGGGACGGGCGGATCGCCCGCTTCTCCGGGCCCTACACGATCCTGCAGGCCCTGGTCTCCGGCCTGGCCGCCGTCGTGGTCGGCGACCCGGACGGCTACGCCGAGATCAGCCCCGTCGACCAGGTCGCCGAAGTGATCGCGGCGGCCGCCCTGGCCGAACCCCCGCGGGCCCCGCGCACCGAGGTGATCGCGGCAGGGCCGTCCTGCCTGACGCTCTCCGCCCTGCTGGACGTCATCTGCAGCACCCTCAACTCCTGTCGGGCCGCTCACGGGATCGCCCCGGTGGAGCGCCCGCCGCTCGTCCCCCCGGAGCGCTGGAACCGCTTCTTCCTCCCCCTGGCGGACCGCCACCTCTCCCTGTTCCAGGCCCAAGCCGTCAAGCTGCTCGCGATGTTCCAGAGCTACACCTCGATGACCGAGCCCTTCACCCCCACCCACCCGGTCACCGACCCCGCCGCCGTGATGGCCACCGCGGTCCGCCACTGGGCCGAAGCCAAACCCCGCCTCGCCCTGGCCCGCCCGCAGCCGTGGACCGCGTTCACCCCGGCCTCCTGACCGGCGTCCCACCCGCACACGTTTCCGCAGGTCAGGACCACGCCTGACCTGCGGAAACGTTGCGGGACCGACCTGCGTTTCCGCAGGCCGGAGGGCCCTTTAGAGGTCGTAGTAAAGGTTGGACATGCCTCTGACCTGCAGAAATGCCGGGCTCCGAGAAGATCGTTTCACAATCAGTGCACACGGCGACGTCGAAAGGGACGAGAGGTGCTGAGAAGCGCCGAGCCGCGATGGGGAGATGCGTCGGGCACTCGCCGTGGGGGACGCACGCACCGCTGCCGAAGTCTGAGGCGTGATGTCGGTAAGGCGCAGTGGCCCCTGAGGTTCGATCGCAGCGGTGAGGAAATCCCGAAGTGCTGCTGGTGCCGTTGCGGCCGGCAGCGGACCCGTGACTGGGCCAACCTGTGTCTACTCACCGGGTTCGAGGGCCTGGCCGCCCGCAGGTTGGTCCAACTGCTGCTGGCGCCGGCGTTGCTCGTTTCGAATCTGCTCGACGCGCTCGACGAGCCGCGCCAGCGCTTCTGGCTGGCTGAGCCCTCTATAGTCCCCAACACTCAAGATCATTGCGTTGTGCTCGGCCTCGACCTGGTCGGCCGACTGCTGGAGGTAGAAACTCCGCTCGCGAAACTTGTAGTAGCCCATGAAGCCGGTCGAACCGCCGACCAGAAGGCTGAGTCCGACAGTCAGCCACTGATGTCCAGGGACCGCGTCCTGGAGTGCAGCGACCGTTGTAGTGCCGAGAGAGGCAACGATGATGATCGACTGAAGGCGGTTGTGTCGTCGCCGGTACTTGTCGCTGCCGCTTTGGAAGCCGTCGATGATTCCGGCGATGTCTGCACGGTAGAGATTCTGATTGATCGTCACTGAGTTGCTGATGCCCGACTCGACCCAACGCAGGTCGTTCTGGATCACCTCCAGTTGCGTCTCGGCGTCCACCAGGCGTGGTACCGCGCTCCTGTGATCCCACCTCTTGATCACCAGGCCGGCTACGCCGAACGCGAGGAGCAGTACCAGGCATACCGCATCGATCTTCTGCACCGTGCCGTCGATCGGGGCGACCACTGACGCAAGTGAGCCAACCAGCATGGAGCATGCGACGGTTGCCGAACAGGCCGCGTAGCTGCGATTGAGCCGTCGACGTAGTGTCAGCTTGGCCTCTGCCTCACGCCTCCGACGACGCAGCCCGGCGGCAAGCTGCTTCTGGCCTCCCTCGTCCACACTCGACATGGACCCTCCCCTCTGTGTCGGTCAGTACACTTGTGGCACTGGCGGGGGCAGTTGCAAGGGCACGGACTCGACGGCCGACTTGACGAGCCCCCATGACGTGACCCAGGAGTCTACGCGGATGGCCTATGAGGCGGAGATCAGTCGCAGCAATCCAGGTTGCCTCGTTTTCCTGGTGGACCAGTCTGGTTCCATGTCGGAGCAGGTCGAAACAGGGGTTCCGCAGAGCAAGGCCATCGCAGTGGCGGAGGCGATTAATCGATTGCTGTTTGAACTGGCCGTCAAGTGCGGGAAAGAAGACACTGTTCGCGACTACTTTCATGTGGCTGTTGTCGGATACGGCGTAACGGTCGGGTCGGCATTCGTAGGCGATCTTCAAGGTCGGGGCTTGATTCCGATCTCTGTGATCGCCGACCACCCGGCCTACATGTCCCAGCAGACCGTGTTGGTGAGGGACGGTTCTAACGGGTTCGTAGAGGCGGCTCAAGGAAAGCCGGTCTGGGTTGAACCGGTGGCATTGGGTGGAACGCCGATGAACCAGGCGCTGAGGCATGCCGAGGACCTCGTGGCGGGGTGGGTATCGGCACATCCGGGCGGGTTTCCGCCGATTGTTCTCAATCTGACCGATGGAGCATCAACTGATGGCGACCCGTCAGAGTCCGGACGTGCCATCGGCAAGCATGTGACTGCGGACGGCCCTGCACTGCTTTTCAATCTTCATGTTTCTCCGGGGCAGCACGAGGCGGTGGCATACCCTGATTCCGAAGAAGAGTTGCCGAACGACCTCTCGCGAGTGCTCTTCTCCATGTCTAGCGTTCTACCTGACCATATGCAGGGATATGCGAAGTTGTTGGGTTACACCGTCAGCAACGCGACCCGAGGATTCGTCTACAACGGTGACATCAGCTCTGTGGTCCAATTTCTGGACATCGGCACTCGTGTGACTAGCATCCGGTGACAGAGTCCGGAGTGGCTGTGACCAAGCTGATCATCCCGAAGCGGGGCAACAGTTGGGTGGAGTGCGAGGACGCATGCTGCGTTCTTCCTGAGGGAGCTGCATCGGACCTGCGGAGCGAGCCGTTCACGGTGGTGGTGTCCGACGGAGCATCAGAGAGCACCCTTGCGCGAGAGTGGGCCCAGTGCTTAGTGCGGACGATGGCGGTCGGGATTGCCGAGGACCCGGCAGCTCTCGAGGGGGCTGGGCTTTCGCACGGCAAAGTGTTGACACATGTCTGTGATGAGTGGGAGCTGTGGCATGCGGGCTATCTCAAACAGCGGACGGCAGTAGGACGTCCACCGCGATGGTTCGAATATCCGAAGCTCTCTGCTGGCGCGTTTGCCACGACTTTGGCTGTGCACGTGAACGCTCCCGGCAGTAAGCACGGGGCCGCTGTGGTGGCTCGTCATAGACGACGTTGGCTAGCTGCGGCGTTGGGGGACTCATGTCTCTTCCAGGTGCGCGATGGCCGCTTGATAAGACGGTTTCCGATGAAGACGCCGGCCGCGTTCGGGAACTCTCCAAGCCTTCTAGGCAGTCGAGATCGCGACTGGGTGCAGACCGGGGAACGGACTCGGTTCACCCGTGGGTATGCGGAGGACGGCGACGAGCTCCTGTTGATGACGGACGCACTGGCGGCTTACCTAATTGATTGTGCCGATGAGGCGCCAGGGCACAGCTTTGACAGCATAATGTACAGCCTCCGAGAATTCGGCCGAACCGATGATGAATCGGGGTTCGAGGAATGGGTGAACCAACAGCGGGCCTCTGGGCGACTTCGCAATGACGATGTGACATTTGTCTACATTTATTTTGCGGGGTGATCAGCTGGTGTCACCGTCCGTCCCGGTTCAGGCATCTCCTTCCCAGCAGAAGTACCCAAGTGGTGCCGATTATGTACTGGCTGTCCAAAATCCGAGGCTCTGTTTTGCGCATCCGGATCTGAAGGAATCCACTGTGGAGGCCGGCCGCTGGGGGCAGCCTAGATCAAGGTCTGGTGGCTCGTCGGTCGTCTTCTCGATGACGTGCGCTGATGGTCGGCGATTTGCCGTCAAGTGTTTCACGCGGCATGTCCTGGACCAGGAGAAGCGCTACCAGGAGATCAGCAATCATCTTTCCTCTATCGCGCCGCGTGGGCTTTCGTCGCACTGGAATGTGGAATTTGAGTACCTCCCAATGGGAGTCCAGGTCGACAATTGCTGGTTTCCCGCACTGAAAATGGAGTGGGTAGAAGGAGACACTCTTCTTCAATGGCTTGATTCCCATTGTCAGGAGAGGAAGTCAGTTCAGGCTGTGGCCGGACGATTCAAGGACTTGATGGAGAGCCTGTCTGCGGCCGGAATTGAACATGGCGATCTGCAGCATGGCAACATCCTGGTCGCACCGGACGGCACCTTGCGGCTAGTTGACTACGATGGATTTTACGTTCCAGCGCTCTCAGGCTTGATGGGCACGGAGTTGGGTCATCGGAACTACCAGTCCCCAGAGAGGAGGGTAGAGGACTTCGGCCCTGGTGTTGACAATTTCTCAGCCTGGGTGATCTATCTTTCACTATCGGCGGTGGCCATTGACCCATCATTGTGGGGACAACTCCACGAGCCTGATGCGGAACACCTGTTGCTGGAACGGGCGGACTTCGATGCCCCTGGAAGCTCAGTCAGGTTCTTGACTCTCCTTCAACACCCAGATTCACGGGTGCGGGAGTTGGCGCAGGCCGTCGTTGCCATGATTGACAGACCATTGGCCGAACTGCCTGGTCTGGGCCAAGGTTCAGAGTCAGCCGGAATGGAGGACGATGGCGAGAGAGTCGCGAAGGAAAATAAGGAAGATGTCGATTCGTCGCGGAGTGGCCGCCCAGCCTGGTTGCAGAATCACCTTTCCACGATAAATGGAAACCCCCGACCTCCCGCACGTGGTGGTCGAACGTTTCAGGGGCGGCGGTTCAGAGACACCACGTTGGCCGCATGTGCGGTTCCCCTATCGCTGTTGGCTCCGATCCTTGGAATGGTGGGTGTATTGGGCGTCGACCTTGCCTGCACTGCTGCACTTGGGGTTGTCGGGCTTCTCGTTGTCGCAGCGGTACTGGGGTGGCGTTCAAGGGCTGAACTAGGTGAGATGATGAGTGACTCGCAGGCTGTTAGCCAGCTCCTTTCCCATATAGGGGATCCAGCAGCTGACTACTCCCAACTCGCGGCGGAGCGCGAGCGACTCGAAGATGAGGAGTCGAAGCGCATTTTGCTCTTCACGGAAAGGCAAAGGGAGCTGACGCAACGTCTCCAGAGAGAGCATGCCCAGGTCGAGGGTGAGATGCGTGCGGCCTTGATACTGTTAGAGGCGGAACAAACTAAGCTTTCCGCCGCGCGTCAGGCGGCCGTTGATAAGGCTGCCGAACCGTTCCAGCGTAACTGGATAGAAAGCCAACTTGAAAATTTCGAAATCGGTCGCGCCTACCTGGCTATAGGCGGCGAAAAGGTCCTTCAGGCGCTTACCGGAGCAGGGATTCGAACGGCGGCAGACTATACTGGATTTCGTATAGGAGGTTCAGGGGCTCTGCTGATTCGCCGCGATGGTGAAGCGGTCAGGGTCCTTGGAGTGGGATCTTATCGTGCGGCGGTGTTGCAGAAGTGGCGGGATCGACGTGTGGCTGAGCTGAGCCGGCAGTGTCCCATCGGTCTTCCAGAGCAAAGCGTCCGAGAAGTGGAGGGCCGGTTTGCTTCACAGTTCCGGGCGGTGAGCGATCGGCGGCGTGATGTGGAGGATTCGGCGCGCGCAGCAAAGGATCGCATTACGGTGCAAATTGGTAACGAGCGGGAGAAATTGGTGGAACTCAACAAGCCCGCTGCTGAAGCTGCCTACGCGATGGGCAAGGAGTTCGACCGCCGTGCAGCTCAGCTTCGATCTCGAGGGATTGAACTTCAATCCCTCATGCGAGAATCGAGCATCCTGGAGGAGCAACGACGCGCATTGTCATTCTGGAGATATGTCAGATTTCTGTTCTGATCAGGAGCCGATAGGCGATGCTGCGGAAAATTGAGCCTTCTCTGTGTGAGGCGATGAGAATTTACTCATGAATTCCAAGAATTCCCTTATTTGCCATGCCAGTGCTGATGCATAGCGGGGCATCAGGTCCTGTTGGAAGTCCTCAGCCTTTAAGGTTCGGACGGCGATATCCGTTGTAAGACGTGCGATCACGTACTGGACCGCTACTACGAACTCGGAGGTCGGCAGGTTCGGGCCCATGGCGGGCAGGACCAGCTGCACTTGGGCAGTGGGCGCATGATAGGCGCTGGTTTGTCCGGACAGAGCCTGGAGAGGGCCGTCGAAGCGGTCGAAGTCCCGGTTTTCCAACGCCAGCAGCCCGCCGATCAGCTTGCCGACCGCGTCGGCATCGGACCGAGCGGAGCCTCGCAGGCTCTACTTGGCCTGGACGAGCCACAATTCCGCCGTGGCCGCAGAGGTGCAACCCGCGTCGATGCCGAAGCCGTCCGGACCGTCAATGGCCGAGGCGGCGGCCTGCTCAGCAGGGCAGCCGGCGACCACGTCGCGAGCCCTGAACATGCCGCCGCAACGCTGTGGGTCAGATCGCGCCGGTATCACGCACCAGATCGTTAGAGGTGGAGAACATGACGCCGGGCCTGGGTGACGTCAGGCCAGGCGGCGCCGGCCCGGCCCGGGCAAACCTGCAGGCTCCCACCCCGTCGCATGGTTGGCACACCGCCCGACGCAACCTCCTTTCCGGGCTGGTTCTTGGCGTACTGCTGATAGCATCAACGGCCAACCGGGCACCTTCCGGCGCATCAATTGCAGGAGGCACTGTGCTGCACCAGCCGGTCCAGTCCACTAATGTCCTGTCCGTTGGCTACGACGACCGCTCCAGCACCCTGCAGATCGCCTTCCACAGCGGATCCCTTTACGAGTACACGCGTGTGCCCGCGGAGGTGCACACCGCACTGCTGGCCGCCGCGAGCAAGGGCGGGTTTGTGGCCCGGCATATCAAGGGGCGCTACCCGACTCGCAAGCTTGCGGGCTGATCCGGCCCCTTTGAATCCCACCCGTTCCTGGCCAAGTCGAGGCGTGCGTGCAGATTTGTGATGTGTCGGTCGAGGGTTTCCGCTGCCTCGCGGAGATCAAGCAGGTGCCGGTCTTGCAGCAGACCGTACTGACCGGCCAGAACGAGGGCGGGAAGACGGCGCTGTTGGACGCCCTCGCGTTCTTGTTGGAGGGCACAGCACTCAGCGAGCGTGACCTGACCTACCTCGGCGAGGGCGAAGCCGAGGACGCCGACGCGCCGGCGCGCGTGGCACAGGCGGTGGTCGAGGGCTCCTTCGCACTGCGTCCCCACGAGCAGGAAGTCCTGGGCCTGCCCGAGCATGTGCGGATCAGGCGCCGCTACCGGCCGGAGGCGGGCTCGTTCCTGGAGGTGCGGCGCCGCGTGTGCGAGGAGGCGGCGCTACAGGACCTCGCGTCACTCAAGCTTCCTGCCTTGAAGGCGACCGCGAACTCCTACGGCGTACTCCCGGCCGGCCCGGCCACCGCGCGCGACAGCTGGGAGCAGCCGCTGCGGCAGCTTGCCGACACCATGCCGCAGGTCGACGCGTGGGTAGCAGCGGACTCTTCCGTGGAGGCCGCGCTGCCGTCGCTCGTGTACTTCCGCGGCGATGCGGTCCAGGCGCCTGAGACGGTGATCCATACTTTGCTGGGCTCTCGCCTGCGGGAATAAAGCCGAGCCGATGACGCCGCCAAGCGGGTCGAGGAGCTTGAGGAGTACCTCGCGAACTCGCTGACTGCGGACATCGACCGTATCCGCGAGCACATCGCGGACCGCTGCGAACTGCCGTCGGTCGAGCTAGACCCGAAGGTGCAGGTCAAGCCCGCCCTGACTGGCGTGGAACTGACCATTGTGGACGCGGGCGGACGTCGCATCCCGCTGTCCTCGGCCGGAACGGGCCGTTCCCGCCGTATCTCCCTGGCTCTCTGGGAGAGCAGCAATGAGTTGACCCAGAACGACGACGGCACCACGAGCGACGTCGTGTTTGTCTACGACGAGCCGGACACCCATCTGGACTACACCCGCCAGCGGCGGATCATGTCGCTCATCCAGGGGCAGTCGGCCCAGCCAAACGCCCGGGTGATCGTGGCCACCCACTCGCTCAACCTGATCGACGGGGTCGACATCTCCTCAGTGGTGCACCTGCGCACCCACCAGGGACGGGTCTGCGTGGAGGTCCTCGATGAAGGCGGCGCCGACGTGGACGTGCGCCGCCACCTATCGACCATCGCGACGACACTCGGGTTCCGCAACAGCGTCCTGCTGCACGAGCGGTTCTTCGTCGCCGTGGAGGGCGTGTCTGAGACGTCCGCGTTCCCGATCCTGTTCCGCAAGCACGCCGGGGTACCTATCCAGTCCGCAGGCGTGTGCCTGATGGCCGGCGGCAGTAACGAGGGCGCGCTGCGCTTCGCGCAGTTCCTGGCCGGCCACCACCGGGATGTGGCATTCGTGGTCGACAAGGACAGCCGTACGAACCAGAAGCAGGTCTTCCGCGACGACAAGCTCAAGCAGTATGGCTTCACCCCGGACGAGCACTGCTTCTACCTAGGCGCGCCCAACGAACTGGAGGACCTGTTCCAGAACGCGGACTGGGCTGACACGGCCAACGCCCTGTGGCCGCGAACCGACGGCTCGGGGCCGTGGCAGCCCGGTGATGTAGCCGGGCTGCGGTCGGGCAAGAAGTTCAGCTCCGCGCTGCTGGACATGTTCAAGACTGGTTCCCTGGAGGGGCCTCAGTCCAAGGAGGACTTGATGGTCGGGATCGCCGCGCACCTGCCCAAGGAGCGCATTCCCGAGGCCCTCACGGAACTCTTCGACGATTTGGTCATCCGCGCCCGGAACGCGGGGCCGCATCTGTGGTGACTGCCGCGGACGCGGCCTGCCGGGCCGCCCGCCGCGCCTGCATGCGGCGAAGTCGCTGCTGAGGCGTCGGCTCTGCCCAAGTGTGCTGACCAACCGAGGCCACCCACTGTGTGCCGTGGTGGCCTTGGACGTCGCCGCACCACCGACAGCCGTTCGGGTCGGGTGGTAGGACTCTGTTTGTGCGTATCACCCGTGCGCCGCCCATGAGACACCGTCCGTGTGTATTAGAGCACCTTCGCTGGGAGTAGTTACCCCGGAGCGTCATGTTCAAAGAGTCCCACACGCCACCGACAAGCGGATTTATATAGTCCGAATGGTCTGCTACTGAACGCGCGCTACTTCAGTTCGATGCTGGCGCCCCGGGCCCTCGGACTGGGCGGCCTGGGGCAGACGCTGGGCCGCCCTGTACCGCGCAGCTCGCCGCCCGAGCGCGCACCGGCGTACTGATCGCCGCCAGTGGGGCCACCACCTTCACCCTCACCGCGATGCCCAGCCCCGCCGCCCTGCTGATCACCCTGTCCATGCTGGCCAGCGCCGTCGAGGGCAACCGGACCCTCCTCCAAGCCACCGTTGGGGTACCGCTTCCTGCGGACGACTGAACGCCCTCCTGGAAGCCCCGGCCACTCTGGCCGCAGCCCTCGCCATGGGCAGGCGCAGTCCTGATCGGCCCGCTCGGCAGCTGGCCTCAGTTCGTCCTGTCTGCCGTCGTCTCAGTGGCCGCCGCCGGGCTTGGTGTTGCCTGAGCCAGCTGATTCTCGACGGACTTTGCCTGTCGAGGTCCGGCGTACTCCCTGCCTTCTCGGATGTCCTCTGGATCGGCGGGAGCTGGCGAGTGTGGGTGACGCCTTGCCTGCGGGAGAGGCAGTGTTGGCCAAAGATCGAACCTGTTGAGTCTGCAGCCCCGAACGGCGACTACGGAAAGTAGCGAGATGGCGGACTGCCCAGTGCTGGCAAGGGCAACGGCGTGATCATCGCGAGTTCGATCTACGCGTGCTCATTTCACACTCATTTCACATCGCGAGTCCCAGGGGATGCTACAGCCGACCCCTCTCCGCGCGTTTCCGCAGGTCAGGACCCTGCCTGACCTGCGGAAACGATGAGAGATCCAACTGCGTTTCCGCAGGTCAGAGGGGGTTTCTACAGGTCGTAGTACAGCTCGAACTCGTGCGGGTGGGGGCGGAGGGCGATCGGGGCGATCTCGTTGGTGCGCTTGAAGTCGATCCAGGTCTCGATCAGGTCCGGGGTGAAGACGTTGCCCGCGAGGAGGTACTCGTGGTCGGCTTCCAGGGCGTCGAGGACGGCCGGGAGGGAGGAGGGCACCTGGGGGACGTTGGCGTGCTCCTCGGGGGCGAGCTCGTAGAGGTCCTTGTCGACGGGCTCCAGCGGCTCGATCTTGTTGCGGATGCCGTCGAGGCCGGCCATCAGCATGGCGGAGAAGGCCAGGTAGGGGTTGGAGGACGGGTCCGGGGCGCGGAACTCGATGCGCTTGGCCTTGGCGTTGGAGCCGGTGATCGGGATGCGGATCGCGGCCGAGCGGTTGCGCTGCGAGTAGACGAGGTTGACCGGGGCCTCGAAGCCGGGGACCAGGCGGTGGTAGGAGTTCACCGAGGGGTTGGTGAAGGCGAGCAGCGAGGGGGCGTGCCGGAGCAGGCCGCCGATGTAGTAGCGGGCGGTGTCGGAGAGGCCGGCGTAGCCCTGCTCGTCGTAGAAGAGCGGCGTGCCCTCGGTCCAGAGCGACTGGTGGACGTGCATGCCGGAGCCGTTGTCGCCGAAGATCGGCTTGGGCATGAAGGTGGCGGTCTTGCCCGCCCGCCAGGCGACGTTCTTGATGATGTACTTGAACAGCATCAGGTCGTCGGCGGCGTGCAGCAGGGTGTTGAACTTGTAGTTGATCTCCGCCTGGCCGGCCGTGCCGACCTCGTGGTGCTGGCGTTCGACCTCCAGGCCGGCCGCGGCGAGCTCCAGCGACATCTCGGCGCGCAGGTCGGCGAAGTGGTCGACCGGCGGGATGGGGAAGTAGCCGCCCTTGTACTTGACCTTGTAGCCGCGCACGTCGCCCTCGGCGGCGCCGGAGTTCCAGGCGCCGGCCTCCGAGTCGATGTGGTAGAAGGACGCGTTGGCGCTGGTCTCGAAGCGCACCGAGTCGAAGACGTAGAACTCGGCCTCGGGCCCGAAGTAGGCGGTGTCGGCGATGCCGGAGGAGGCGAGGTAGGCCTCGGCCTTCTTGGCGACGTTGCGCGGGTCGCGGCTGTAGGCCTCGCCGGTGACCGGGTCCTGGATGAAGAAGTTGATGTTGAGGTGCTTCTCGGCCCGGAACGGGTCGAGTCGGGCGGTGGCGAGGTCCGGGACGAGGGCCATGTCGGACTCGTGGATGGCCTGGAAGCCGCGGATCGACGAACCGTCGAACATCAGGGTCTCGGACGGGTCGAAGGTCGCCGCAGGTACGGAGAAGTGCTGCATGACGCCCGGCAGGTCGCAGAAGCGGACGTCGACGAACTTCACGTCGTTGTCCTGGATGAACTGCTTCACTTCGGCGGCGTTGTTGAACATTCGTCCTCCTCGGCGTGCGAATGGGGCTCACCCTAGGAACGGGTCGTTTCCGCTCGGTGACCCCTTCATTTCCCGAATGTTACGCGCGGTCGCCGAGCGGGCGGCAAAGGCGTACGGGACGGGGCAAAACGACCCGCCTCCCGAGGTGGCGCCGCTGGATTGGTCTGGACCACTTGGGCGTTAGGTCTCAAGGGCCGGCCACCGGGATTCACTCGGTCGTGGACAACGCCCCCGGCGACGGGGGAGCCGATGCCGGGCTGGCGCGTGAGCCCGGTTAGTGTGGATTCGTGGACACCAGAGAAGCGTTGGGATCGTGGATCGACGGCCCTAAGGCGGCCGCCGAGAAGATGGGCGCCGACTTCGGCCACCGCGGCGAGCGCCTCGGCCTGCCCAAGGAGGGCCCCGGCTCGATCGCCGGCCCGGGCCGCCGGATCGGCGCCCTGTTCGTGGACGGCTGGCTGGTCGCGATGATCGCGTACGGGCTGCTCGCCAAGGGCGACGCCTCCGAGGCGAACCTGTGGACCAGCCCGCTCTACTTCGTGATGGCGGCCCTGCTGCTCTCCACCACCGGCACGACGCTCGGCAAGCGGCTGTTCGGCCTGCGGGTCGTCCGGCTGGACGGCGGCCGCGCGACCATCCCGCAGGTCCTGCTGCGCACCCTGCTGCTCTGCCTGGTGGTGCCGCCGCTGGTCTGGGACCGGGACACCCGCGGCCTGCACGACAAGGCGGTCGGCACGGTCGAGGTCAGGATCTGACGGGGTCGGGATCCGACGAGGTCGGGATCCGGCGCGAACCGCCCGCCGTCGCCACGAACCACGAGCCACGAACCACGAACCACGAACACCGAACGGCCCCGCCGCGGAGCTTCCGCGGCGGGGCCGTTCGGTGTACCAGTCGGAGGGAGAGGGGGTCAGCGGACCTGGCCGCCCTTGGGCATCCGGGCGCCCTTGGGCATCGGGCCCTTGGGGATCGGCGCCTTGGAGAGCAGGTCGCCCAGCGCGCGCAGCCGGTCGTTGGTCTCGGTGACCTGGGCGGCGGTGATGGCGCGGGGCAGCCGCATCAGGTGGATCTGCAGCTTCTTCAGCGGGACCTCGCCCTCGCTGTTGCCCACCACGATGTCGTGCACCGGGATGTCGCCGACGATCCGGGCCATCTTCTTCTTCTCGGAGGCCAGCAGCTGGCGCACCCGGTTCGGGTTGCCCTCGCCGATCAGCGCGATGCCGGCCCGGCCCACGGCGCGGTAGACCGCGTCCTGGTTACGGGTGATCGCGACCGGCGTGGTGCTGGAGCTCCAGCCGCGCCGGATGTTGTCCAGCACTGCCGCGACGGCCCCCGGCTGCCCCTCCATCTGCCCGAACGCGGCGCGCTCGGCCCGGCGGCCGAAGACGATCGCGACCGTCAGGACGGCCACGATGAAGCCCAGGATGCCCAGGTAGATGGGGTGGTCGATCGCGAAGCCGATGGCGAGGAACACGCCGAAGGTCAGCAGGCCGACGCCGGCAATGATCAGGCCGATCTTGGGGTCGACCTCTTTGGTCATTTTGTACGCCCGGCCGATCTGCTTCAGCCGCCCGGGGTTCTCGGATGTTTCCCTCGCCATAAGGCTCATGGTACGTGGCACGGGTGCGGGATATCCAAGCCCGGGTACCCGTTCGCCCGAACCGTGACCCGGGCGTCGGTGCGCCGTCGCGGACAGCGACCGTCCGGAGCAGCCGGCCTCGGCCCGGCCTCGGCCCGGCCCTCAGCGGCGCCCGGACCGGCCCGCCCCCCGGCCGCCCGCTGCCGTCGCCGTCGTGGCCCTCACCGTCGTGGCCCCCGCCGTCGTGGCCGTCGCCGCCGCGTCGTGCCGGCGGTCCGCCGCGTACCGGCGGTTCTCGCAGACCGCCGCCCAGGCGTTGCGCCGCGCGCGCCGCTGGCCGGGCGCGAGCAGGACGCTCTCCGCGAAGCGCAGCGCCACCCCCACCGGCCCGATCCGCATCTCCATGCCGAACAGCTCCTCTCGTGGCTGAGAAGAATCGAACGCTCGCCGAGCGTCCATCGTCCCCACCCCGTGTTACCAGTCCGTGACCCGCCGGTCAAAGCACGGTGAACGCCGGAAGGGCGGAGCCGGAGCTCCGCCCTTCCATGGCTCGAAACCGACGCGGACGGTCAGACCGCCGCCTGCGCGCGCCGCTCCAGCGCCTGCCGGTACAGCCGGCCGGCGCGGTACGAGGAGCGCACCAGCGGGCCCGACATGACGCCGGCGAAGCCCAGCTCCTCGGCCTCCTGCTGCAGCTCGACGAACTCGTGCGGCTTCACCCAGCGCTCGACCGGGTGGTGGCGCAGCGAGGGCCGCAGGTACTGGGTGATGGTGATCAGCTCGCAGCCGGCGCCGACCAGGTCGGCCAGCGCCTGGCTGACCTCCTCGCGGGTCTCGCCCATGCCCAGGATCAGGTTGGACTTGGTCACCAGCCCGGCCGCGCGGGCCTGGGTGATGACGTCCAGCGAGCGCTCGTAGCGGAACGCCGGCCGGATCCGCTTGAAGATCCGCGGCACGGTCTCGACGTTGTGCGCCAGCACCTCGGGGCGGGACGAGAAGACCTCGGCCAGCTGCTCGGGCACCGCGTTGAAGTCGGGGATCAGCAGCTCGACGCCGGTGCGGCCGCCCGCGCGCTCGGCGGTCATCGCGTGCACCTGGCGGACGGTCTCGGCGTACAGCCAGGCGCCGCCGTCCTCCAGGTCGTCGCGGGCGACGCCGGTGATGGTGGCGTAGTTGAGGTCCATGGTGACGATGGACTCGGCGACCCGGCGCGGCTCGTCGCGGTCGAACTCGGCGGGCTTGCCGGTGTCGATCTGGCAGAAGTCGCAACGGCGGGTGCACTGGTCACCGCCGATGAGGAAGGTCGCCTCGCGGTCCTCCCAGCACTCGAAGATGTTGGGGCAGCCGGCCTCCTGGCAGACCGTGTGCAGCCCCTCCTTCTTCACCAGCGACTGGAGGGCGTTGTACTCCGGGCCCATCTTCGCGCGGGTCTTGATCCACTCGGGCTTCCGCTCGATGGGGGTCTCGCTGTTGCGGACCTCCAGGCGGAGCAGCTTCCTGCCGTCGGGCGCGACAGCGGACACGTGCGACTCCTAGAACTAGACGGGGTACCCCCAGGGTACGCCTGTGGTTGTACGGCCTTCGCCGGGCCTGCCGCCCCGCAATCGCAGGGCAACACGGCTACCGGCCGGTAGATTCCCAGTGGCAGGGGATCAGTAGCGATTCGGCAGGGGATTCCGCAGCGGATTCGTGGCGGATCCGGTGCCGGACTCAGCGGCTGAGCGCCGGCTCGGGCAGCTCGGCGAGGACGTCCGCCAGGTGCCGCTCGACGGCCGGCAGCGCGTCGCCGACCGCGAAGTCGCGCCCCAGCTCACCGGCGATCGAGGCGACCCCCGCGTCCCGGATGCCGCACGGCACGATCTTGTCGAAGCCGGTCATGTCCGGGGCGCAGTTGAGCGAGAAGCCGTGCATGGTCACCCCGCGGGCGACCCGCACGCCGATCGCGGCGAGCTTGCGGTCGTCGCCGCGCTGCCCGGCGTTGGAGGGCGCGTACTCGGGGCCGGCCAACCGCGGGTCGATGCCCAGGGGCAGGCCCAGCCGGAGGGTGAGCTTGCCGATGTCCACCACCTGCGCCGGGTCCACCACGGCGTCCGGGATGGTCTCGCCCAGCACCCAGACGCCGCTGCGGCCCTCGACCCGGGTGGTCTCGATGCCGAACTCGGCGACCGAGCGGATCAGCGCCTCCTCCAGCCGGCGGACGTAGGCGATCACGTCGATCGGGTCGGGCAGCTTGACGATCGGGTAGCCGACCAGCTGGCCGGGGCCGTGCCAGGTGATCTCGCCGCCCCGGTTGACCTGCACCACCGGGGTGCCGTCCAGCGGCAGGTCGGCGGGGTTGGTGCGCTTGCCCATCGTGTAGACGGGCTGGTGCTCCAGCAGCAGCACGGTGTCGGGGATCTCGTCCGCGACCCGCAGGGCGTGCAGCCGCTGCTGCTCCGCCCACGCCTCCTCGTAGGGGACGGTGTGCTCGCCTATGCCCCATCGCACGAATTGCACGTTCTGGCTCACCGTTGCCGCTCCTTGCCGGGCGTTCGAGACCAACCTCGCCACTGTACGCCCCCGGTCGTACAAGTCGTTCAGTCGCCCGACAGCAGCCGCAGCCGCAGCGCCAACTGCAGTTCGAGCGCGCGTTCCGGCAGGTTCCAGTCCCGGCCGAGCAGGGCCTCCACCCGGTCCAGCCGCTGGACGACGGTGTTCACGTGGACGTGCAGCTCGTCCTTGGCCCGGGTGAGGCTGCCGCCGCAGTCGAAGTAGGCGCGCAGGGTGCGGACCAGCTCGGTGCCGCGCCGGGCGTCGTAGGCGAGCAGCGGGCCGAGCGTCGCGCCGACGAAGCCGTCCACGTCGTGGCCGTCGCCGAGGAGCACGCCGAGGAAGCCGAGCGCGCCGGCCGAGGCGCCCTGGCCGGCGCGGCCGAGCACCCGCAGGGCCCGGAGGCAGCGCAGGCCCTCGGCGTGCGCGGCGGCGAGGGCGGGCGGTCCGGCGGCGGGGCGGCCGGCGCCCACGGTGACCGGGAAGCCGGCCAGCCGGGCCAGCCGTTCGGCGGCCTGCCGGGCGGTCTGCTCGGCGGCGTCGAGCACGGCGGCGCCGAGCGCGGCATCGGGTGCGGCTCCCGGGACCGCGCCGGGCACGGCACCCGGCACGGCGCCGGGCGCGGCGGGGGCCGGGCCAGGCTCCAGCGGCACGAGCAGCACCACCGCCTCGCCGTGCTCGGCGCTGACGCCCCGGGAGCCGAACAGGTACCGCCGGGCCGCGCCCGCCAGCCGTTCCCGGTCACCAGCGCTGCCGCCGCCTGCATCACCACCGCCCGCCCCGCTGCCCGCAGGCTCGGCGACCAGCACCAGGTGCGCCCCGGCGAGGTCCACGCCGAGCCGGCGGCCGCGCGCGGTGAGCCCGGCCGGGTCGCGTTCGGGGGCGGTGAGCAGGTCGGTGAGGAGTTCGCCGCGGATCCGGTTCTCGGTCTCGGCGACCGAGCGGCGCAGCAGCAACAGCAGTGCGGTGACCACGCTGGCCCGCTCGAACAGCCGCCGGTCCGGGTCGTCGAGGTCCGGTCGGCCGGTCAGCACCAAGGTGCCCAGCGCGTCCTGCCCGGCCAGCACCGCGCAGATCCACCGATCGCCGTGCCGCACCGACCGTCCCTCGGCCCGGGAGGCGGCGACGGCCGGGGCCAACTCGTCGACGGGCGCGGGCCGTCCGGCGAGCGGCTCGCCCTCGGCGTCCAGGACGGCGATCTCCCCGCCCAGCAGGTGGGCGACGGCGGCGGCGACGTCGGACACCGCGGCGCCGCGCAGCACCAGGTCGGTGAGCCGGTCGTGCGCCCGCTCGGCGCGCTGGACGGCGGCGGAGTGGGCCCGGACCAGCTCGTTGGCGGCGTTCAGCTCGTCGAGCGCGGCCCGGGTGTCGGCCAGCGACTTGGCGGTGTCGAGGGCGATCGCGGCGTGTGCGGCGAGGGTGCAGAGCAGCGCGACCTCGTCGGGGGAGAAGGCGCGCGGCGAGCGGTCGGCGGCGAACAGCACGCCGATGACCTGGCCGCCGAGCAGCAGCGGCACCCCGATGATCGCCACCAGGCCCTCGTCGAGGACGCCCGCGTCGATGGTGCCGGTGTGGTGGAAGCGTTCGTCGGTGCGGTAGTCGGGGGTGGCGTACGGGCGGGCGGTCTGCGCGACCAGGCCGCCCAGGCCGTCGCCGAGGCTGAGCCGCAGGGTCTGGAAGAGGACGGAGACCGAGCCGTCGGTGACCCGCATGTAGGTGTCGCCGGCGGTCTCGTCCGGCAGGGTCAGGTAGGCGGTGTCGGTGCCGAGCAGCATCCGGGCCCGGCGGACGATCGCCTGCAGCACGGTGTCCAGGTCGCGGGACGCGGCGAGGTCCCCGGCGGTGTCGAACAGTGCCGTCAACTCGGCTTCGCGGCGCCGGTGTTGGCGCAGGGTCCGGTGCACCCGCAGGGCCTGCCAGGTGGCGTGGTCGAGCTCGGCGAGGACGGCGGCCGACGCGCCGCGGCGGCGGGCGTCGGCCGGTACCTCGGCGAAGTCCTCGGTGGCGGCGCCGGAGGCGAGCAGGTCGAGCAGCCGCCGCAGCGCGGGTGCGGCGATCTCGTCGGGGTGGTCCATGGTGGGGCCGCCAATCGGCATCGGGTCCGCGAACTCGCGATGGTAGCGGCTCACTCCGTAACCCTCAGCGCTCCACCCGCAACCCTCAACCCTCCACCCCCGGTCCTCAACCCTCAGGCCACGGTGGCCCGTTCGGCCCGCTCCCCGTCCGCGGAACGCTCCTCGACCTCCGCGAGGTCCCGCCCCCTGGTCTCCCGGCCGCAGAGCACGGCCAGCACGGTGATCGCCGCCGCGATCGCCACGTAGACCGAGATGGGCGTGGCGCTGTCGTAGTCCTTGAGCAGCGCGGTCGCGATCAGCGGCGCCGGCGCGCCGGCCGCCACCGAGGCGAACTGGGCGCCGATCGACGCGCCCGAGTACCGCATCCGGGTCGCGAACATCTCGGAGAAGAAGGCGGCCTGGGGCGCGTACATCGCGCTGTGGAACACCAGGCCGATGGTCACCGCGACGACCAGCTGGCTGAAGGAGCGGGTGTCCACCAGTCCGAAGAACACGAACGCCCACACCCCGACCCCGACCGCGCCGACCAGGTACACCGGCTTGCGCCCGACCCGGTCCGAGAGCGCGCCGAACAGCGGGATCAGCGCGAACTGGATCGCGGAGGCGATCAGGACGGCGTTCAGCGCGCTCTGCTTGCCGAAGTGCGCGTGGTTGACGGCGTACGCGAGCACGAAGGTCGTCATCACGTAGTACGAGATGTTCTCCGCCATCCGCGCGCCCATCGCCACCAGCACCTCGCGCCAGTGGTGCCGCAGCACCGCGACCAGCGGCGGCTGCTCGACCGCGGCCTGCTCCGCCTTCTTCTCCTCCTGCGCCGCCAACGCCTGCTGGAACAGTGGGGATTCGTCCACCGCCAGCCGGATCCACAGCCCGACCGCGACCAGCACCGCCGAGAGCAGGAACGGCACCCGCCAGCCCCAGGCCAGGAACGCGTCGTCCGAGAGCGCTCCCGTCAGCAGCGACAGCACGCCCGCCGCCAGCAGGTTGCCGGCCGGCGCCCCGCCCTGCGGCCAGGACGCCCAGAACCCCCGCCGCCGCTGGTCCCCGTGCTCCGACACCAGCAGCACCGCGCCGCCCCACTCGCCGCCGAGCGCGAACCCCTGCACCAGCCGCAGCGCCGTCAGCAGCACCGGCGCCGTGACGCCGACCGCCCCGTACGTCGGCAGCAGCCCGATCGCGGTGGTCGACCCGCCCATCAGCAGCAGGCTCACCACCAGCAGCTTCTTCCGCCCCACCCGGTCCCCGAAGTGCCCGAACACCAGCGCCCCGAGCGGGCGCGCCGCGAACCCGATCGCATAGGTGAGAAAGGACAGCAGCGTCCCGGTCAGCGGGTCACTCGCCGGGAAGAACACCTTCCCGAAGACCAGCGCCGCGGCCGTCCCGTAGAGGAAGTAGTCGTACCACTCGATGGTGGTCCCGATCAGACTCGCGGCCGCCACCCGCGGGAGTGACCCGCGCGCGGCAGCACCGTTACCAGGGGCGCTCATGCCCACCACATCCGTTCCGGGGGATTCCAGGGGAGACGACGTCGCCACAAGGTAGGAATCCCACGCTCCCGGGCCTATGTGTCCGACCCACACAGTCCATGGGGTTGATGTGCCGGGACTCCCCATAACCTCCCGTCAGTCCCTGCCCGTCCCGGTCCGTTGATCGGCCCGCTGAGGGGGCCCGCGCAGACGGCCCGCGCCCCCGTACGGCCGGGGCGCGGGCTGAGCGGTGCTTGGTGCCGGAAGTCGAAGGGCGCGAGGCGTCAGCCGGCCGTCCAGCCGCCGTCGAGGACGAGGCTGGCGCCGGTGAGGGAGGCGGCGGCGGGGGAGCAGAGGTGGAGGGCGAGGGCGGCGACCTCGGAGGGGTCGATAAGGCGCTTGAGGGCGGTGCGGTCGAGCAGGATCCGGTCCACCACCTCGCCCTCGGGGATGCCGTGGGCGAGGGCCTGGGCGGCGATCTGGTTCTCGACCAGCGGGGTGCGGACGTAGCCGGGGTTGATGCAGTTGCTGGTGACGCCGTGCGGGGCGGCCTCCAGGGCGACGGTCTTGCTGAGGCCCTCCAGGGCGTGCTTCGCCGTCACGTAGGCGGACTTGAACGCGCTGGCGCGCAGGCCGTGCACCGAGGAGATGTTGACGACGCGGCCCCACCCCCGCTCGTACATGCGGGGCAGGGTGCGGCGCAGGATGCGGAACGGGGCCTCCACCATGACGCGTTGGATCAGGGCGAAGCGTTCGGGCGGGAACTCGTGCACGGGCGCGACGTGTTGCAGGCCCGCGTTGTTGACGACGATGTCGGCGTCGTCCGGCAGGGCGTCCACGGCGGCCGGGTCGGCGAGGTCGGCGACGATCGCGTGCCCGCCGATCCGCTCGGCGACGTCCCGGGCCGGGTCGGCCGCGAGGTCGACGACGTAGACCCGGGCGCCGGCCCCGGCGAGGGCCTCGGCGCAGGCCCGGCCGATGCCCGAGGCGGCGCCGGTGACCAGGGCCGTACGGCCGTCGAGCGGGCGGGCTGTAGTGGTGTCCATGGTGGTGAACGGTAGGAATCCGGCGGCCCGGCTCCCATGTGGCGGGCCGCCACAGCGGTCCGGCGGGCTGTGGCGGCGGACGCCATGCGGGTCGTGGGGAGCCCGGTGGACGGTTCGCCCCCGGACGGCCAAACCCCTCCTGACCTGGCTTCACCACGATGGGCGCGGTTGCTTCACCCGTTCGGAGGATTGCTCGGTCAGATCCGCCCATAGCGCCCGAATGCTCGCTACATTCACGCCGATTCCCGACAGGGGGCGCCGCCCCGGCCCGCCGAAGTGCTGGTGAAGCCCGGTGCGACGTCCGAGAGGTGTTGACTGATCATGCCCCAACGGCCTGCTACCGACCGCCCGGCGTACGGACCGCTCGACCCGCTCGGCCAGCACCGAGGTCCGGTCGGCCGGGCCCTTCCGGACGCCCCCGACGCCCTGACCGCCGACGCCCTGACCACCGACGTCCTCGCCGCCGACCCGCGGACCGCCGACCCGCGGACCGCCGAGGTCGGCGCCGCGGACGAGCTGCGGCTGCCCGTACAGGCCACCCCCGACGACCGGCACGCGCCCGCCGCGGCGCCGGCCCCCGCCGCCGCGAAGACGCACTCCGGCCCCGCCCCGCAGAACGGCCAGCTGGCCGCGCTGATCGAGGAGGCGGGCTTCTCGCACGCCGGCCTCGCCCGCCGGGTCGACCAGCTCGGCCTGGAGCACGGCCTCGACCTGCGCTACGACAAGACCTCGGTCACCCGCTGGCTGCGCGGCCAGCAGCCGCGCGGCGCCACCCCGGCGCTGATCGCCGAGGTGTTCACCCGCCGCCTCGGCCGCCGCCTGACCGCCCAGGACCTCGGCCTGGACGCCTGCGCCCCGGTCTACGCCGGCCTGGAGTTCGCCGAGACGCCGCAGGAGGCGGTGGACATCGTCGCGAGCATGTGGCGCAAGGACAACGGCCCGCAGTCCGAGCTGCGCCGGATCGCCTTCACCCCGGCCGGCCTGGTCGTCCCCAGCCGGGACTGGCTGATCGGCCGCACCGACGAGCGGGTCGCCCGGGACGGCTCCACGCTGGCCCGCCCGGACGCCGCACCCGGCCCGCCGTCCGGCGCCCAGCCGGGCGGCGGCGCCCCCGCCGGGCCGGCCACGGGCCCGGCGCGCATCCACACCCCGGGCGCCGCCGCCCCGCCGCCCACCGTGACCGGCACCGCCGCCGTCATCGGCCGCGTCCCCACCCAGAGCCGCCGCCCGCCCGCGGCCGTCGAACCGCCGTACTCCGACCCGGCCCGCGAGGCCCGCCCCACCCTGCGGGTCGGCCGCGGCGACATCGCCGCCATCCGCGCGGTCGGCGACCTCTTCCGCGCGCTCGACCACGCCTACGGCGGCGGCCACGCCCGCCAGGCGCTGGTGCGCTACCTGGAGAGCGAGGCCGAGCCGATGCTGCGCGGCCGCTACGGCGAGCAGATCGGCCGGGCGCTGTTCGGCGCGGTCGCCGACCTCACCCGGCTGGCCGGCTGGACGTCCTTCGACATCGCCGCGCACGGCCTCGCCCAGCGCTACTTCGTCCAGGCGCTGCGCCTGTCCCAGGCCGCGGGGGACCGCGCGCTCGGCGGCTACGTCCTGGTGACGATGAGCCAGCAGGCCGTCCACCTCGGCCACGGCCGGGAGGCCGTCCAGCTCGCCCGGGTCGCCCAGCAGGGCGTGGGCACCGCCGTCCCGGCCACCGTCCAGGCGCTGATGCACGCCGCCGAGGCGCGCGGGCACGGCCTGCTGGGCGACGTCCGCTCCTGCACGACGGCCCTGGTGCGCGCCGAGCGCTCCCTCGCCGCCGCCCGGACGGGAGACGAACTGCCCGCGTGGGCTCGCTACTTCGACGAGGCCCAGCTCTCCGACGAGTTCGCCCACTGCTACCGCGACCTGCAGCAGTGGCGCACCTCCGCGCAACACGCCGAGAAGTCGCTGCGGCTCCGCTCGCCCGCCTACGCCCGCAGCCGGATCTTCTGCCGGCTGGTGCTCGCCACCGCCCGGCTCGGCATGGGCGACCTCGACGAGGCCTGCACCATGGCCACCGACGCGCTGCGGGCGGCCGGGGAGATGCGCTCGGCGCGCTCGCTGGAGTACGTCCGGGACTTCCACCGCCGCCTCACCCCCTACCGCGGCAGCCCGGTGGCCCGCGCCTTCGAGGAGACGGCCCGCCAGGCGGGGGTGATCTGAGCCGGCATCCGAGCGGGCACGACGGTCCGGGCCGACAGCGGGATCACCAGCTCTCGGCCCGCACCCTCGGCTGCCCCTCCTCCGGCGCCACCGCCCGGACGGCGCCGCGCACCCGCTGCGCCGCCAGCGGGAACGCCAGCACCGACAGCATCCCGGCGCCGACCAGCGCCGCCGCGGTGGAGGACGGCATGTGCCCGTCGTCCACCTCGATGGTGGTGATCACCACGACCAGCGGCAGCGCCGTCGCCCCGTACAGCCCGAGCGCCGCGCGGTCCCGCCGCCCCAGCCCGGCCGGGGCGAGCAGCGCGGCCGGTCCGCCGCGCACGGCGAGCAGCAGGACCAGGAACACCGGGACGAGCAGCAGCGTGCCCGGGTCGTCGAGCAGCGCGTCCAGGTCGAAGTTCATCCCGCTGACCACGAAGAAGACCGGCACCAGGAAGCCGAAGCCGATGCTCTCCAGCTTGGCCTCGATCACGTCCTCCTCGGCCTGCCGGATGCCCGAGAGCAGCAGCCGGGAGACGATCCCGGCGGTGAAGGCGCCGAGCAGCATGTCGAGGTCGAGCCAGAGCGCGGCGGCGACCATCGCGGCGAGCACCAGGATCACCGCCCGGATCGCGAACTGGCCGGACGTGCGGAGCGTGCGCTCGATCAGCCCGGTCGCCCAGGCCGGGCGCGGCCGGCGGGCACCGAGCAGGGCGAGGGCGGTGATCACGGCGAAGGCGCCGAGGATGACGGCCGTCCGGGCGGGGGAGTTGCCGCTGAGCAGCACGGCGATCGCGATGATCGGCCCGAACTCGCCGACCGCGCCGGTGGCCATCACCAACGAGCCGAAGGGGGTGGGCAGTTCGCCGGAGTCGCGGAGGATCGGCAGGATCGTGCCGAGGGCGGTGGTGGTGAGCGCGAGCCCGGCGAAGGCGCCGCCCAGCGGGTCCCGGTTGAGCAGCGCGCCCGCGCCGAGGGCGACCGCCAGCGAGACCAGCCACGCGGCGCCCGCCCGCTTCAGCGGGCCGCCGCGCAGCTTGGCGAAGTCGATCTCGTACCCGGCCAGGAACATCAGCATGGCCAGGCCGAACTGGGAGAGCGCGTCGATCAGGGGGTCGACGCGGGCCCAGTTCAGCACGTCCGGGCCGATCAGGACGCCGAGCACGATCTCGAACACGACGGTCGGCACGGCGATCCACCGCAGCAGCCGGTCGGCGAGCAGCGGTGCGGCCACGGCCGCCGCGGGGATCAGGATCAGCGCGACCGGCTGGGCGGAGGCGCTCACCGCGCGGCCGGCCGGGGAGCCGGTCGAACGAGCGCGGAGCCCGCAGAGGTCGTCGGAATCGTCCGATGAGCGGTCAGAGCGGTCAGAGCGGTCGGATCGGTCAGATCGGTCAGGGCGGTCATGACGGCATCCTGGCACGCGGCCGGCCCGTCACCCGGACAGACCGGCCCACGTGTCCACGGCCGCGTCCCGGCCGCTTCCCGGCGACGCGACGGCCCGTCAGGCCGCCGCCTCCGCCTCCCTGGCCCCCGCCGGGAGGCCCAGGTCGCGCAGCGCCGCCAGCGCCGCCCGCCGCCCGGACACCAGCGCGCCCTGCACGGTGCTGGTGTCCCGGTGGTCCCCGGCGACGTACAGGCCGGCCAGCACCCGCACCGGGCGCCGCAGGTTGTGCGGCGGCGGCATCGCGGGCAGCGCGTCCGGGAGGTGCCGCACGCTCAGGAACTGCCAGCCGGCCGTCGAGGCGCCGTACAGCTCGGCGAGCCGCGCCCGGACGGCCGGTTCCAGCCCGGCCGGGCCGCCCGCGTCGAAGGCGCGCCGGCCGAGCACGGTGGTGGCGATCAGCGCCTGCCCGGCCGGTGCGTACGAGGGGTGCAGCTCGCTGAGCACCAGCGAGTGCGAGACCAGCGGCGGCTGCCCGCCCGGCCGGTCGCCGTCCAGCAGCAGGACGGCCTCGCCGAGCGGGGAGCGGTCGGCCGCGTGGTAGAAGGTCGTGACCGGGTGGAAGTCCGGCAGCCGCAGCCCGGGCAGCAGGTCGGCGGCGGAGCGGGCGTCGGTGGCCACGACCACGGCCTGGGCGTCGATCCGCCCGTGCGCGGCCGTCTCGACGCCGTCGGCGGAGATCGAGGTGACCCGCACCCCGGTGCGCACGGTGCCGGCGGGCAGCGACTCGGCCACCTGGGCCGGTACGGCCGCGATCCCGCCGGCGGGCAGACAGAGCCGTCCGCGCGCGTAGGAGCGCAGCACCAGGTCGGCGATCCGGCTGCTGGTGCCGAGCGCCGGATCGCCGAGCAGGGCGCTGAGCAGGGGGCGCAGGAAGCCGTCGACGGTGCGCGGGGCGAGCCCGTGGCCGGCCAGGGCGCGGGCGGCGGTGGTCTCCGGGCGGGACTGCAGCCGGGCGGCCGGGGTGGCGGCGAGGCGGCCGAGCCAGCTGCCGAGCCGGGCCTTGTCGAGCGGACTGCCGAGCGGGGCGCGGGTGGCGGCCTGCCGGGCGGTGGTGAGCTGCGGGTCGCCGGTGCGGTAGCGGCGGCCGGCGCTGTGCACGAGCACGCCGGGCGCGAGCGGGCGCAGTTCGAGGCGGTCGAGGTCGAGCGCCCGGCGCGGTTCCGGATAGGCGGTGTTGAGCAGGTGGCTGCCGTCGTCGAGCCGGAATCCGTCCAGTTCGCGGGTGGCCATCCGACCGCCGATCCGGTCGGTGGCCTCCAGGACCTGGACGGCGAGGCCGTGGCCGGCGAGCACGCGGGCGGCGGCCAGGCCCGCGAGTCCGGCACCGACCACGACGACGTCCGGGTCGGACGGTCGGCGGGCGCGGCGGGTGAAGTCGTACGTGGGCACTGGCGTGCTCCCTCCCAAGGGGTTCCGGGGCTCCGGCCGACGCGGGCGGCGAGGTGCCGGGCACGGTCCGACGATGTGATGCCCAGTCGATGTGAGCGTCAGACAGGCACACCGGGCCGGATCCGCGGGCCGGGAGGGGTTGCGCGACACCGGCCGGGGGCGCGGTCACGGACAGTGCGCCGTGGCGGCCGCCTGCCCGGGTCGGCGGGCGCGCACGGTCACCGGGGGCGTGCAACGCGCCCGCCGTGTGCTCCCGTGCGCCCCCTCCCGGAGCCCCGCCCGCCGTCCACCCGCCAGGCTCGGCATATGCCCCTGGCCAGGGCGAACGCCGCACCGGACGTACTCGTCCGACCCACCGGCAGCCGGCGTGCGCAGCCGTCCGACGCGCCCCACCCGGCGCGCGTCGGCGGAAGGGCGCCCCCCCGGTTCGAGCGACGGCCCCGGGAGCGCCGGGGAGCGCCCCCGCCGAGGCGCGCCCCCTCGGCGCCGAGCGCCCGTCAGAGCGCCGCCCGCACCACGGCGTCCACGTCCGGGTGCTCGAACCGGAACCCCGCGTCCAACAGCCGCCGCGGCACCACCCGGTGGCTGCCGACCACCTCGACCGCCAGCTCCCCGAGCACCGCCTTGAGCACCGCCTCCGGCACCGGGAACGGTGTCGGCCGCCCGAGCGCCCGGCCGAGCGCCGCGGTCAGCTCGGCGTTGGTGGCCGGCTCCGGCGCGGCGAGGTTGAAGGCGCCGGAGAGGTCCTCCCGGTCGATCAGGAACCGCAGCGCGGCGACCTCGTCGGCCAGCGAGATCAGGCTCCAGTACTGCTGCCCGTCGCCGAGCCGCCCGCCCAGGCCCAGCTTGAACAGCGGGAACAGCCGCTGGCCGGCGCCGCCGGCCGCGGACAGCACCATCCCGGTGCGCGGGTGGACGACCCGGATGCCGGCCCGCTCGGCCGGTCGCGCCGCGGCCTCCCACTCCACGCAGACCTCGGCAAGGAAGTCGTCGCCGGCCGGGGAGTCCTCGTCGATGACCCGGGCGCCCGTCTGCCCGTACCAGCCGACCGCCGAGGCGCTGACCAGGACGCGCGGCGGCTCCTTCAGCTCGGCCAGCGCGACGGCCAGCGTCTCGGTGCCGTAGACCCGGCTCTCCCGGATCTCGCGCTTGTACCGCTCCGTCCAGCGGCGGTCGCCGACCCCGGCGCCGGCCAGGTGCACCACCGCCTCGACCCCGGCCAGCCCGTCCCGCTCGACCTGGCCGAGCAGCGGGTTCCAGCCGATCGCGGTGCTGCCGTCCGGTTGCGGCCCGGTCCGGGAGCGGCGGCGGACCAGCCGCACCACCTCGTGACCGTCCGCCAGCAGCGAGCGGACCAGTGCCGAACCGATCAATCCCGTGGAGCCCGTGACAGCGATGCGCATGGGCCCATCCTCGCAGTCCTTAAACCAGTACGACGTCCGCACGCGCCTGAATAGGGTGACGCCCATGCCCGACGACGATCTGATCATCCGACCCGCCCGGCCCGAGGACGAGCGCGAGCTCGCCGCCCTCGACCGCGCCGCCTGGTCCACCCTCTCCGACGTCTCCCCGGCACCGCGCGAGACGGACACCGTCTTCGACGAGCGCCACCTGCCCGAGCAGTACCTGCTCGCCGTCCTGGCCGGCCGGATCGTCGGCTACGTCCGCCAGGTCCCGGCGACGCCGTTGGCCAGCAACGGGCACGTCCGCCAGATCCAGGGCCTGGCCGTGGACGCCGAGGTGCGCGGCCGGGGCCTCGGCCGCCGCCTGGTCGAGGCGGCCTGCGCGGCGGCGCGCGCCGAGGGCGCCCGCAAGCTGAGCCTGCGGGTGCTCGGCTGGAACGCCCCGGCCCGCCGGCTCTACGAGAGCTGCGGCTTCGTCGTCGAGGGCTCGCTCGCCGAGGAGTTCCTGATCGACGGCAGCTACGTGGACGACATCTGGATGGCCCGCCGCCTGAGCGGCTGAGAGCCGCCCGCCCGGCACCGCCTGACGGTCAGTCAGTGACGCGGCCGCGGTGGTGCAGAGTTGTGACTCAACCGCGCTGTCTGCGGCGCACCGGGCCGGGTACCGTACGCCCGTGAGCAACTCGACGCCTCCCGGGTGGTACCCGGTCCCCGGTGCGGACGGCACCCCCGGTCTGGAGCGCTGGTGGGACGGCAACGCCTGGACCGGCGAGACCCGCCCGCTCCCGGACGGCGCCGCCCGGCTCGCGGACGCCCCGACCCAGGG
Organism: Streptomyces rubellomurinus; assembly: GCF_000961885.1. GTDB lineage: Bacteria > Actinomycetota > Actinomycetes > Streptomycetales > Streptomycetaceae > Kitasatospora > Kitasatospora rubellomurina. Next base: position 163,071 of record NZ_JZKH01000002.1, on the reverse strand, counting down.
CTGGCAGCCGCCCTCCCCACAGCCCGGCTACGGCTACGGCACCCCCCAACAGCCCGGCTACGGCTACCCGGGCGGCGCCCCGGCCCCGGCCCCCGGCTACGGCTACCCGGGCCAGGACGGCTACGGCTACCCCGGCCAGGACGGCTACGGCTACCCGGGCCAGGACGGCTACGGCTACCCGGGCCAGGAGCTCCAGGGCGCCGGCTACGGCTACCCCGGCCCGGGCCACCCGCAGCAGCAGCGCCCCGGCCGGACCAAGCCGGGCGTGATCGTCGCCATCTCCGTCGCCGTGCTCGCCGTCGGCGGGATCATCGCCGGCCTCGCGCTCAGCGGCGGCGGCGACGACACCCGGGCGGACCCGACCCCGAACCCCACGGCTACCACCCAGAGCACCGACCCCGGCCCCGGCCCGGCGCCGAAACCGACGCCGACGCCGACGCCGAAGCCGAGCCCGCCCAAGCCGGCACCCGCGCTCAAGTCCACGGTCCCGGACCCGCAGCACTCGATCACCATCCCGGTCTACGACGGCTGGGACGCGAACTCCGACTCCCCGCACTCCACCGTCTACCTCGGCACCGGCAGGTACACCTGCCCGACCGGCGGGGCCTGCATCCGCGGCCAGTTCTCGGTCGAGAAGGACGTCATCCAGGGCTCCTCGGCCAAGGCCGCCGCCGACGCCGCGATGCCCGCCTACGCCGAGCAGATCTTCACCGGGATCACCTCGCACACCGACGCCGGCTCCGACAACGTCAGCGTCGCCGGCGTGCGCGGCTACGCCGTCCGCTGGCACGTCCGGACCTCGGACGGCACCCAGGGCTACGTGCTGCTGGCCGCCGTCCAGGCCAAGGGCGGCGGCTACGTGGTCTTCGAGGGCGGCGTGGACGACGACCCGCAGGCGCCGGACCCGTCGGTGCTCGACCAGATCCTCAAGGGCGTCACCAAGGACGGCTCCGGCAGCGCCACCTGACGCGTCGACGCCCCGGCTCAGTACCCGTAGCGCTCCCACAGCTTGGGGAAGCGCTTCGCCATCACGTCCGGGTCCTCGAAGTCCAGCGCGGGCCCGGACGGCCGGGCCGGCTGCTGCCCGCCCACCTCGGGCAGCGGCAGGCCGGTGAGCCGCTCGTACGCCTCGTCGGCGGCGTAGCCGAGGTCCTCGGCCTCGCCGTCCTCCTCCTCGTCGAACTCGGGCAGCAGGTCCGCCAGGTCGTCCGGCTCGGCCAGCCCGCCCTCGAAGACCTCCCGGCCCTGGCCGATCAGCCAGCAGCGGAAGACGTCGAAGACCTCCTCGGACGCGCCGTCCAGCAGCAGGTGGGCGGCGCCCCACAGGTCGTTCCGGTAGGCGCGCTGGAACCGGGCCTCGAACAGCCGGGCGAAGTCGATCACATCGTCCGGAGTGAGCTGCACGAGCCGTTCCACCAGCAGGTCGGCCTGCTCGTCGGGATCGCCGTCGGCGCCGTCCCGGGTCTCGTCGATGATCTGCCAGAAGTCCGTCTCGTCCATCACCGCTCCAGCATCCCCGTTCGTCGGTCTCCGCGCATGCCACGACCCGGGCGGATGCCCGGGAACGGCGGAGCCCCGTGTCGTCCCGGGACGACACGGGGCTCCGCACGGCCGTCGTGTTCGACGGCCAATGGGCCTTACAGGCCGAGCTCGACCTCGAACTCGCCGGCCTCCAGGATCTCCTTGACCGCGACCAGGTAGCGGGCGGCGTCGGCGCCGTCCACCAGGCGGTGGTCGTAGGAGAGCGACAGGTAGGTCATGTCGCGGATGCCGATGGCGGTGCCGCCGTCGGCCTCGATGACGACCGGGCGCTTCACGGTGGCGCCGATGCCCAGGATGGCGACCTGGTTCGGCGGCACGATCACGGTGTCGAACAGCGCACCGCGCGAGCCGGTGTTGCTGATGGTGAAGGTGGCGCCGGACAGCTCGTCCGGGGTGATCTTGTTGCCGCGGACCTTGTCGGCCAGCTCGGCGGTCTTCTTCGAGATGCCGGCGATGTTGAGGTCGCCCGCACCCTTGATGACCGGGGTCATCAGACCCTTCTCCGAGTCCACCGCGATACCGATGTTCTCGGTGTCGAAGTAGGTGATGGTGCCCTCGGCCTCGTTGATCCGGGCGTTGATGACCGCGTGGGCCTTCAGCGCCTGGGCGGCGGCCTTGACGAAGAACGGCATCGGGGACAGCTTGACGCCCTCGCGGGCGAGGAAGGAGTCCTTGGCCTTGCCGCGCAGCGACATGATCTTGGTGACGTCCACCTCGACCACGCTGGTCAGCTGGGCCTGCTCGTGCAGGGCCTTCATCATGTTGTCGCCGATGACCTTGCGCATGCGGGTCATCTTGACCGTCTGGCCGCGCAGGGCGGACGGCGCGGCGGCGGCCTTCGGCGCGGCGGCCGGGGCGGCAGCGGCGACCGGGGCCGGGGCGGCCTTGGCGGCCTCCGCGGCGGCGATGACGTCCTGCTTGCGGATGCGGCCGCCGACGCCGGTGCCGGCGACGGAGGACAGCTCCACGCCGTGCTCGGCGGCGAGCTTGCGCACCAGCGGGGTGACGTAGGCGTCACCGGCGTCGGCCACCGGGGCGGCCGGGGCGACCGGAGCCGGAGCGGCAACGGGAGCCGGGGCAGCGACCGGAGCCGGAGCCGGAGCCGGAGCGGCGACCGGGGCGGCCGGGGCGGCGGCGACCGGAGCCGGAGCGGCAACGGGGGCCGGGGCAGCGGCCGGAGCCGGAGCGGCAACGGGGGCCGGGGCAGCGGCCGGAGCCGGGGCGGCAGCCGGGGCCGGGGCGGCGGCGACGGCACCGGCGGCACCGATCAGCGCGAGCTGGGCGCCGACCTCGGCGGTCTCGTCCTCGCCGACCAGGATCTTCACCAGCGTACCGGCGACCGGCGACGGGATCTCGGTGTCGACCTTGTCGGTGGAGACCTCGAGCAGCGGCTCGTCGACCTCGACCGTCTCACCCTCGGCCTTCAGCCAGCGGGTGACGGTGCCCTCGGTGACCGACTCGCCCAGCGCGGGCAGCAGCACCGGGGTGGCGTCGCCGGCCGGGGCGGCCGGAGCGGCGGCGGCCGGAGCGGCAGCCGGGGCCTCGGCGACCGGAGCCGGAGCGGCGACCGGGGCAGCCGGGGCGGCGGCGGGCGCGGCCTCGGCGGCCGGGGCGGCAGCGGCGACCGGAGCACCGGAGCCGTCGTCGATGATCGCCAGCTCGGCGCCGACCTCGACGGTCTCGTCCTCGCCGACCTTGATCGAGGCCAGGATGCCGGAAGCCGGGGCCGGGATCTCGGTGTCGACCTTGTCGGTCGAGACCTCGAGCAGCGGCTCGTCGACCTCGACACGCTCACCCTCGGCCTTCAGCCAGCGGGTGACGGTGCCCTCGGAAACGCTCTCGCCCAGCGCGGGCAGTGTTACTGAGACCGCCATGGTTTCAGCGACTCCTATCAAGTCTTGCGTACGGGAAGTACTGGAAAAGGGGGGTGGTGGGCGCGATCAGTCGTGCGCGTGCAGCGGCTTGCCGGCCAGCGCCAGGTGCGCCTCGCCCAGGGCCTCGGACTGGGTCGGGTGCGCGTGGATCAGCTGCGCGACCTCGGCCGGGAGGGCCTCCCAGTTGTAGATCAGCTGGGCTTCGCCGACCTGCTCGCCCATGCGGGCGCCGACCATGTGGACGCCGACCACGGCGCCGTCCTTGACCTGGACGAGCTTGATCTCGCCGGCGGTCTTCAGGATCTTGCTCTTGCCGTTGCCGGCCAGGTTGTACTTCAGGGTGACGACCTTCTCCTTGCCGTACAGCTCGACGGCCTTGGCCTCGGAGATGCCCACGGAGGCCACCTCGGGGTTGGAGTAGGTCACGCGCGGGACGCCGTCGTAGTCGATCGGCATCGGCTTGAGGCCGGCCAGGCGCTCGGCGACCAGGATGCCCTCGGCGAAGCCGACGTGGGCGAGCTGCAGGGTCGGGGCGAGGTCGCCGACGGCCGAGATGGTGGGCACGTTGGTGCGCATGTACTCGTCGACCAGGACGTAGCCGCGGTCCATCGCGACGCCGTTCTCCTCGTAGCCGAGGCCGGCCGAGACCGGGCCGCGGCCGATGGCGACGAGCAGCAGGTCGGCGTCGATCTGCTTGCCGTTCTCGGTGGAGACGCGGACACCGGTCTCGGTGTACTCGACGCCGGAGAAGCGGGCCTTCAGCTCGAACTTGATGCCGCGCTTGCGGAACGCGCGCTCCAGCAGCTTGGAGGAGTTCTCGTCCTCCAGCGGGACGAGGTGCGGCAGCGCCTCGACGATGGTGACCTCGACGCCGAAGGACTTCCAGACCGAGGCGAACTCGACGCCGATGACGCCGCCGCCCAGGATGACGGCCGACTTCGGGATCCGGTCGAGCTTGAGGGCGTGGTCCGAGGAGATCACGCGGTTGCCGTCGATCTCCAGGCCGGGGATCGAGCGCGGCACCGAACCGGTGGCCAGGACGATGTGGCGGCCTTCGATGCGCTGGCCGTTGACGTCCACCGAGGTCTGCGAGGAGAGCTTGCCCTCGCCCTGGACGAAGGTCACCTTGCGCGAGGCCACCAGGCCCTGCAGGCCCTTGTACAGGCCGGCGATGACGTCGTCCTTGTACTTGTGGACGCCGTTGATGTCGATGCCCTGGAAGGTGGCCAGCACGCCGAACTCGGCGGCCTCCTTCGTCTCGTCCGCGATCTCGGCGGCGTGCAGCAGGGCCTTGGTCGGGATGCAGCCGCGGTGCAGGCAGGTGCCGCCGAGCTCACCCTTCTCGACCAGGGCGACGCTCAGACCCAGCTGAGCGGCGCGGAGCGCCGCGGCGTAACCGCCGCTTCCGCCTCCGAGAATGACTACGTCGAAAACGGTGCTGGCGTCGTTCGCCACGTCACGTCCTCCATGCAATGGGGTGGGTCGCCGGGCCGGTCGCGGTCCGGTGGGTCGGAAGCCTTTGTGGGGCGCCCAGTCGTGCCGGAAATACATCTTCGCACTTGTTCGCGGTGGCTGATGTCCGGGTCTGCCCCGGAGGCGTCCCACAGAGTGGTCACCGGGGCGGTGACACCCCCTGGCGAAGGGCATCATCCCAGCTCAACGCGGTGTTGACAGCCGCCGGACGGGCGTCTTCCGCACCGCCCGGCGGGGGCTCTTCCGCACTGTGGAACAAAGTTTCGCCCGCAGCGAACAGGGGTGCGCGCCACATTCGCGTCCTACTCGCAGGTAACCCGCCGGAGAGCACGAAACGGGGCCCGGCGCGCAGTGCGCCGGGCCCCGTCGTGGAGCGCTACCGGATCAGGCCTTGCCGTTGGCGGCCGTCTGCTCGGCGAAGCGGACCAGGGTGCGCACCGCGCTCGCGGTGCCGCCCTTCGGGGTGTAGCCGTACGGCGCGCCCTCGTGGAACGCCGGGCCGGCGATGTCCAGGTGCGCCCAGTCGATGCCCTCGGCCACGAACTCCTTCAGGAACAGGCCGGCCACCAGGCCGCCGCCCATCCGCTCGCCCATGTTGGCCAGGTCGGCGATGGTCGAGTCGGTCATGCCCTTGCGCAGGTCGGCCGGCAGCGGCATCGGCCAGGACTGCTCGCCGACCTCGCCCGCCAGGGCGTGCAGGGTGTCGCGCAGCTCGTCGTCGTTGGCCATCACGCCGAAGGTGCGGTTGCCCAGGGCCAGCACCATGGCGCCGGTCAGGGTCGCCACGTCGACGATGACGTCCGGCTGCTCCTCGCCGGCCTTCACGATCGCGTCGGCCAGCACCAGGCGGCCCTCGGCGTCCGTGTTCAGCACCTCGACGGTCTTGCCGCCGTACATCCGCAGCACGTCGCCGGGGCGGGTGGCGGAGCCGGACGGCATGTTCTCGGCCAGCGCGAGCCAGGCGGTCACGTTGACGGTCAGGCCCAGGCGCTTGGCGGCGACCACGGCGGCGAACACGGCGGCGGCGCCGGCCATGTCGCACTTCATGGTCTCGTTGTGGCCGGCCGGCTTCAGCGAGATGCCGCCCGAGTCGTAGGTGATGCCCTTGCCGACGAAGGCCAGCGTGGCCTTCGCCTTCGGGTGGGTGTAGGCCACCTTCACCAGCCGCGGCGGGTTGACCGAGCCGGTGCCGACGCCCAGCAGGCCGCCGAAGCCGCCCTTGGTCAGCGCCTTCTCGTCCAGCACCTCGACCTTGAGGCCGTGCTCCTTGCCGGCCGCCTGGGCGATCGCGGCGAAGCTCTTCGGGTTCAGGTCGTTCGGCGCGGTGTTGACCAGGTCGCGGGCGCGGTTCATCTCCTCGCCGAGCGCGGTGGCGCGCTCGACGGCCGCCTTGGCGTCCTTGCTGCCCTTGCGGGCGGTCAGCAGGACCAGCTCGCCGACCGGCTCCTTGCCGTTGCCCTCGCCCTTGTAGGCGCCGAAGGCGTACGAGCCGAGCAGACCGCCCAGCGCCAGCGCCTCGATCTCCTCGGCGGACTCGGCCGGCAGGGCCAGCGCGGCCTTCTTGGTGCCGGCCAGGGTGCGGGCGGCGACACCGGCGGCGCGGCGCAGCGCCTCCAGCTCGTAACCGGACTCGGCGGCCTCGCCGAGGCCGACCGCGAGCACGAGCGCGGCCTTCAGGCCGGCGGCGGAGGGCACCTTGACGGTCTCGCCCTCGGCGCCGGTGGCGCCCAGGGTGCCGAGGACCTCGGCCAGCTTGCCCTCGAACGCCTCGTTCACGGCCTCGGCGCCCGGGGCCAGCACGATGCCCTTGGGGCCCTTGGCGACACCGACCACCAGGGCGTCCGCGCGCAGTGAGGCGGCGGAGGAGGTGCTCACAGACAATGCAGTCACGTAATGCGTCCTGTTCTTTCGCGGTCCACGGCCGGTCGCGGCGAGGCTGCCGCACCGGCGCAGCCCGCCGTCGCAGGCCGGTCCGCCGGCGCGCCTCCGGGTCCGGGCCCCCTGGCGCGCGCGTCCGCCGTCGCGGCCGCGCACACCAGAGGCCCCGGCTCCGCGGTACGGGCCGGACGGGCAGGACCTGCCACGGTGCAGGGCTGCGGTGCTCCACGCATGGTAGTCCGCATGGTGGGATCACGCGCCGCCCGGTGTCAGCCGAGCAACGCCAAGGCGAACAGGGTGCCCGTCGCGGCCGTCTCCGCCATCGCGCCGAGCACGTCCCCGGTGATTCCGCCGAGGCGCCGGACACACCGGCTGAGCAGCAGTCGGGCACCGCCGACGCCGAGCGCAACGGCCGCGGGCAGGCGCAGGGCTGACCATCCGTCGAACAGTCCGAGCAGCGCCAGGGCCAGGGCCGTGCCGCCGGTCGCGGCGAGCGCCGCGGCCGGGGTCACCGTGCTCGCCACCATCGCGCCGAGCCCGCCCGGCCGGGCGGCCGGCACCGACCGCAGGCAGCCCCAGGCGAGCGCGCAGCGGGCGGCGGCCGCCGAGGCCAGCACGGCGAGCGCGCCGCGCAGCGTCGAGTGCCCGAACTGCCCGGCCAGCGCGGCGACCTGGGCCAGCAGCACCAGGAGCAGGGTCAGCACGCCGAACGGTCCGATGTCGGACTGCTTCATGATCCGCAGGGCGTCCTCGGCCGGCTTGCCGCTGCCCAGCCCGTCCGCGACGTCCGCGAGGCCGTCCAGGTGCAGCCCCCGGGTCAGCGCGGCGAGCACGCCGACCGCGGCCACCGCGCCGAGCGGTCCGCCGGCCCGCCAGGCGGTGAACGCCCCGGCGCCGGCCGCGATCGCGCCCAGCGCCAGCCCCACCAGCGGCGCCGCCGCCATCGCCCGGGCGCCCGCCGCGCGGTCCCAGCGGTCGACCCGTACCCGCAGCACCGACAGCGTCCCGAACGCGAACCGCAACCCCTCGGCCCAGTCGGCCCGTTCCCGCTCGTCCGGCATCGGCCCTGCTCCTCCTACGTGTGCAACGAGAAACCCCGCGCCCGCTGAGCGGGCGCGGGGAAGGCCGGAGCCCGTTCCCGAAGTCGGGCCGATGGCGCGGCAGTCGGGTGGGTCGTGGCTACAGCCGCCGGAGCAGGTCCGCCGCGGAGGGCAGTTGCGGCTGCGGCTTCGGCTCCTTCGGCGCCCGCGGCGCGTACGGCTCCGGCGCCTCGTCCGCCAGGGTGTCCCCGGCGGCCTGCAGCAGCGGCAGCGCCAGCAGCGCGCCGACGCCCTCGCCCATGGTGATGCCCTGGTCCTGCAGCGGGGTCAGGGTCAGCCGGTCGTACGCCTTGGCCTGCGCGGGCTCACCGCTGGGCTGCCCGGCCCGCCACCACTCCGGCGCCCGGAAGGCGATCCGCTGGGCGACCAGCGCGCAGGCGGCCGAGACGACGCCGTCCAGCACCACCGGCAGGCGGCGGGCGGCGGCCTGCAGCAGGAAGCCGGTGATGGCGGCGAAGTCGGCGCCGCCGGTGGTGCCGAGCAGCGCCAGCTGGTCGCCGAGCACCGGACGGGCCCGCCGCAGCGCGTCGCGGATGGTGGCGCACTTGACCATCCACACCCGGTCGTCGATGCCGGAGCCGCGCCCGCACACCGCGGCCGCGTCCGTCCCGCACAGCGCGCCGACCAGCACGCCGGCCACCGTGGTGGAGCCGACCCCGAGGTCGCCGAGCAGCACCAGGTCGGTGCCGGCGTCGGCCTCCTCGTCGGCGACGGCCATGCCGGCCCGGAACGCCCGGACGGTCTCCGCGGGGGTGAGCGCGTCCTCGACGTCGATCCGGCCGGAGCCGCGGCGGACGCGGTGCGCGGTCACCTCCTCCGGGAAGTCGGCGGGGTCGGCGTCGACCGCGACGTCGACCACCCGCACCTCGGCGCCGTAGCGCGCGGCCAGCCGGGCGACCGGCGCGCTGCCGTCCAGCACCGCCCGCACCCGTGCCGCGGTGCCGCCCTCGGCGGGCAGCCGGGAGACCCCGAGCGATGCCACGCCGTGGTCACCGGCGAACAGCACCACCTTGGGGGCCGTCACCGGCCGCACCGGGGAGCGCCCCTGCACGGACGACAGCCAGCTGCCCAGCTCCTCCAGCTTCCCGAGCCCGCCGCGCGGCCGGTCGGCCGCCTGCCAGCGTTCGTCGGCGGCCCGCCGGGCGCTCTCGTCGGGGCGCTCGACGAGCGAGGAGAACGTATCGAGATCCACGGTCGTGTCCATCGGTCGGAAGGCTACACGCCACAGGTATTCGGGCTCGGCTTGACCGTCAGAACCTGCCCCGCGACGACCAGCAGCACGCGCTCCGAGGCGTCCGCGACGGCCATGTTGAGCCGGCCCAGGGTGTCCCGGAAGCGCCGCCCGGCGGCGGTCGCCGGGACGACGCCCATGCCGACCTCGTTGCTGACCGCCACCACCGTGCGCCCGGTGGCCGCCCAGGCCCGGGCCAGCGACTCGCAGCGCCGCTGCACCGCCGCCTCGCCGCCGTCCGCCCACACCCCGTCGTCCCAGGCGCCGCACTCGTCCATGACGGCGGTGAGCCACAGAGCCAGGCAGTCGACCAGCACCGGCGCCGGGTCGGCGGTGTCGGCGAGGACGGCCTCCAGCTCGCAGGTCTCCGCGGTGCGCCAGCTCGCCGGCCGCCGCTCCCGGTGCAGGGCGACCCGCTGGGCCCACTCGGCGTCGCCGTCCCGGGTGCCGCCGGTGGCCACGTACAGGACGTCGGGGTGCTCGGCCAGCAGCTGCTCGGCGCGGGTGGACTTGCCGGACCGGGCGCCGCCGAGCAGCAGCGTGCGGGGGAGCGGGAGATGCGTCGCCATGGCGTCCATCCTGCCCGACCAGGCATACGGAAGATCCGGGCGGGCAGGCTATGGTGCGCAGCACACGCGGCAGTGCACAGGGCAACGCGGCGTCAGGGGCGAAGGAGCCGACATGGTCTGGACGTGGCGGTACGAGAAGGCGGACGGCAGTGTGGTGGCGCCGGCCGGCGGCCAGGAGGAGTTCGCCGGTCAGGGCGACGCCGAGACCTGGATCGGGGAGACCTGGAAGCAGCTCGCGGAGGACGGCGTGGACAACGCCGTGCTGCTGGAGGACGACCGGGTCGTCTACTCGATGAGCCTGCACGAGGCCTGAGCCCTATTTGGCTCCGACCACGTGCAGCAGCGCCGCGACCTGCCGGTACGGGTCGGTGCGGGCGGCCCGGTCCTCGGCCTCGAGCAGCTGGGCCAGCTGCCGCCCGTCCACCGGCGGCGCGGCGTCGTCGGGCGCGTTGTCGGTGAAGACGCGGACGCCGTACCAGTGCCGCAGCGGCACCGACACCTCGGAGAGGGTGACGGTGAGGTCGGCGAGCCGGTCGGCGCGGGCGGCCAGCCCGAGCCGGTTGTAGTACCGGTCGCTCTCGAAGGCGTGCAGGGCGGCCCGCCAGTCCCCGGCGGCGGCGGGCCGCAGCGCGAGCGCGTCGCGGTTGCGGACCAGCAGCGAGAGCAGCCCGCCGGGAGCCAGCAGCCGGGCCAGCGAGGCGATCATCGGGTCCGGGTCGGGCAGGTACATCAGGACGCCGTGGCAGAGCACCACGTCGAAGCTGCGCGGGCCGAACCAGCGCCCGCACTGGTGGCCGTCGCCGCTGAGCAGCTGCAGCCGGCCGCGCACCTCGGGCGGCTCCTCGGCGAGCGCGCCCTGGGCGACGCCGAGGGCGACCGGATCGGAGTCGATGCCGGTGACGTAGTGGCCGGCCCGGGCCAGCCGGAGCGCCTGGGTGCCCTGGCCGCAGCCGATGTCGAGGACGCGCTGGGCGTGCCGTCCGGCCAGCTGTTCGGCGAGCTGCCGGGCGACCAGCTCCTGGCGGACGAAGTTGCGCAGTCCGCCGAGCCGCTCCAGCCAGGCGCCGGTGCCGCCGGCGAAGGAGCCGCTGCGGGAGGGCAGCCGGCGCTCCTGGCCGATCCGGTCGTGGCCGCCGTCGCCCTGCCCGGGGAGCGTGCCGCCCTGCCCGGGAACGGCGTAGAGGCCGGGCCCCTCCCAGTGCGGCGGGGCCCAGCCGGAGTCCACCGGTTCGGCGGTCAGGGCTTCTCCCCGCGCCCCACCTGCGGCTTGGGCAGGCGCAGGCGGCGCATCTGCAGGGTGCGCATGATGCCGTAGGCGACCACGCCGCGGGTGTTCTCGTTCGGGAAGCGCTCGGCGAGCTGCTTGCGCAGGCCGAAGCCGAGGCGGACGAAGTCCAGGATCACGAACACGAAGAACAGCAGGAACAGCAGCGTGGACAGCAGCTGCACGTTGGAGATCTTGATGATGCTCATCACCAGGATGACCACGGCGGCCGGCAGGAAGAACTCGGCGAGCGACCAGCGGGCGTCCACGTAGTCGCGGGCGAACTTGCGCACCGGGCCCTTGTCGCGGGCCGGCAGGTGGCGCTCGTCGCCGTCCATCAGGGCCTGGCGCTGCTTCTCGCGCTCGACGCGCATCCGCTCGCGGGCCTGCTTGGCGGCCTCCTTGCGGTCCTTGGGCACCGTCACCCGGGTGCGGCGGCTGGCCTCGGCCTCGCTGCGCTTGGGGGTGGGGCGGCCCTTCTTGGCCTCCGGGTGGCGGGACTGCGGCGTCTCGTCCTGCTTCTCCAGCACGGAGGAGGAGGCGGCGGCATCATCTGAACGGCGTCGGAACACAACACCAGCGTACGGGGTGCGGAGGAGCTTCCACCGGTCCCCTCGGATCCGAACCCGTATCGATATCCGGCTCCGCGGCCGCGGCGGGGTTTCCCGGCCCCTTCCCGTAGGGGATCAGTCGGATGGACGATGGGGGGGATGAGCGGCAGATCCACCCGGGGGATGAGGAACTGCCGTCGATGCCTGTAGCAGTCTTGTTGCAGGCAGGTGCACTGCGGCGACGGGCTCGCTGCACATACACTCGTCGTGTCTGGTAACGAGATTTAATACCGCAGGCCGGAGAAGGGGGCACCCGAGGCCCATGAGCGACGGAATCATGAAGCGTATGGGGCTGATCTTCCGCTCCAAGGCGAACAAGGCCTTGGACCGGGCGGAAGACCCGCGTGAGACGCTCGACTACTCCTACCAGAAGCAGCTCGAGCTGCTGCAGAAGGTACGGCGTGGCGTCGCGGACGTCGCGACCTCGCGCAAGCGCCTGGAACTCCAGCTGACCCAGCTCCAGCAGCAGTCGGCGAAGTACGAGGACCAGGGCCGCAAGGCGCTCTCCCTCGGCCGTGAGGACCTGGCCCGCGAGGCGTTGACCCGCAAGGCCAACATGCAGTCCCAGATCAACGACCTGGAGACGCAGTACCAGCAGCTGCAGGCCGAGGAGGAGAAGCTCACGCTCGCCTCCCAGCGGCTGCAGGCCAAGGTGGACGCCTTCCGCACCAAGAAGGAGACCATCAAGGCGACCTACACGGCCGCCCAGGCACAGACCCGGATCGCCGAGTCCTTCTCGGGCATCTCCGAGGAGATGGGCGACGTCGGCCTGGCCATCCAGCGGGCCGAGGACAAGACCGCCCAGATGCAGGCCCGGGCGGGCGCGATCGACGAGCTGCTGGCCTCCGGCGCGCTCGACGACGCCAGCGGTCTCGGCCGCAAGGACGACATCGAGGCGGAGCTGGAGCGCGTCGCCGGCGGCTCCGACGTCGAGCTGGAGCTGGCCCGGATGAAGGCCGAGCTGGGCGGCGGCCCGTCCTCCGGCCCGGCCGCGATCGAGCAGGGCAAGCCCCAGCAGGCGCCGCAGGACGCGCACCCGCAGGACACCCCGCGGATCAACTACAACAAGGGCTGAGCCCCACCCCACGGACCAGGGAGACGCACGGCATGATCATGAGGGTCATGGGCGAGGGGCAGTTCGAGGTGGGGGAGGACCACCTCAACCTGCTCAACCAGCTCGACGCCGACCTCGTCACGGCGGTGGAGTCGGGCGACGAGGAGCTGTTCCGGCAGGCCTACGGCAAGCTGCTGGGCGCGGTGAAGCAGTACGGCACCCCGGTGCCGCTGGATTCGCTGGAGCCGTCCGAGCTGATCCTGCCGAGCGCGGACGCGACCATCGAAGAGGTCCGCGAGCTGCTGATGGCCGACGGAGAGGGTGTGATCCCGGGCTTCCCGGAGTAGCACCCAGGCTCGCTGCCAGACGAACGGGCGGGCCCCCTCCCACGCGGAGGGGGCCCGCCCGTTCGCCGTTGCTCGCCCGTTCGCCCGCTCGGCCTCCGGGCGTTCGCGCCTACGGCAGGGCGAGCATCCGGTCCAGCGCCGCCTTGGCGTACTTCTCGGTCTCCGGGTCGACGGTGATCACGTTCGGCACCCGGCCCTCGACCAGCGACTCCAGCGCCCAGACCAGGTGCGGCAGGTCGATCCGGTTCATGGTCGAGCAGAAGCAGACCGTGCGGTCGAGGAAGACGATCTCCTTGTCCGGGTGCGCCTTGGCCAGGCGGCGGACGAGGTTCAGCTCGGTGCCGATGGCCCACTTGGAGCCGGGCTCGGCGGCGTCGAGGGCCTTGATGATGTACTCGGTCGAGCCCACCATGTCGGCGGCCGCGACGACCTCGTGCTTGCACTCGGGGTGCACCAGGACGGTCACGCCGGGGATGCGCTCGCGGACGTCGTTCACCGAGTCCAGGCTGAACCGGCCGTGCACCGAGCAGTGGCCGCGCCAGAGGATCATCTTGGCGTCCCGCAGCTGCTCGGCGGTCAGGCCGCCGCCCGGCTTGTGCGGGTTGTAGACCACGCAGTCGTCGAGCGAGAGGCCCAGGTCGCGCACGGCGGTGTTGCGGCCGAGGTGCTGGTCGGGCAGGAAGAGCACCTTCTGGCCCTGCTCGAACGCCCACTCCAGGGCGCGCTGGGCGTTGGAGGAGGTGCAGATGGTGCCGCCGTGCCGGCCGGTGAAGGCCTTGATGTCGGCGGAGGAGTTCATGTACGAGACCGGGACGGTGACGTCGGCTATGCCGGCGTCGGTCAGCACGTCCCAGCACTCGGCGACCTGCTCGGCGGTGGCCATGTCGGCCATCGAGCAGCCGGCCGCGAGGTCCGGCAGGACGACCTGCTGCTTCTCGCTGGTGAGGATGTCCGCGGACTCGGCCATGAAGTGCACGCCGCAGAAGACGATGAACTCGGCCTCGGGGCGGGCCGCCGCGTCGCGCGCGAGCTTGAAGGAGTCGCCGGTGACGTCGGCGAACTCGATCACCTCGTCGCGCTGGTAGTGGTGGCCGAGGACGAAGACGCGCTCGCCGAGCGCGGCCTTGGCCGCCCGGGCGCGCTCGACGAGGTTCGGGTCCGAGGCCGGGGGGAGGTCACCGGGGCACTCGACGCCGCGCTCGCTGTTCGGGTCGGCCTCCCGGCCGAGCAGGAGCAGGGCGAGCGGCGTCGGGGTGGGGTCTACGCCGTGGGGCTCGGTGATGGTGGTGGTCACGGGCGGGTGCCCTTCTGTGCGGCCGATCTAGCGGTGGGGCCTTTTCGTCTAACTGACGCTATCTATTCTAACCGCTTAGCGTCAGAGTGACGATGGCCATCCTGTCGATGTGACGAGAACCGCTCTCGTCCCCGTGTCCCGTCCCGGTTCCGTCCGACCGGTGAGCCGGACGTCGCCCGACCGTCATCTGCCAGCGGTGGACTCGCTCCTGGCATCCGCCAGAATGGGTGGCGAACCGTTTCGGCAGTGCCGCCCGCAGCCGCGACGCCCCGCCGACCCCCCGCACGACCCGTGGAGCCCCGCACCGATGACCAGCAGCCGAGCGCACGAGGTGGTCGGGGCCGACCTGGACGAGACCGACCGGCTCCTGCTCGCCCGGCTCGGCAGCGACGGCCGCGCCTCGTACGCCGAGATCGGCCTGCAGGTGAACCTCTCCGCCACCGCCGTGCGCCGCCGGATCGACCGGCTGCGCGCCCGCGGCGTGGTCCGGGGCTTCACCGTGGTGCTCGACCCGGCCGTGCTCGGCTGGCAGACCGAGGCCTTCGTCGAGGTCTACTGCCGCGAGCGCACCGCCCCCGAGGAGATCCTGGCCAGCCTGCGCCAGTTCCCCGAGGTCGTCGCCGCCTGGACGGTCACCGGCGACCCGGACGCCCTGGTGCACCTGCGGGCGGCCGACATGCGCCACCTGGAAGCCGTCATCGAGCGCATCCGGCGCGAGCCCGGCGTGCAGCGCAGCCGCTCCTCCGTGGTCCTCTCCCAGCTGATCGGGTGACCTGTCCGGCCCACGCAGGAATCCTGCGCGGACCCGCCCGAAGACGCCCGAAACCTGCCTGACCAGCCGCGTTCCGACGCGCGGCGAAGCGCCCTCGCTGCCTACGCTGATCACGTCCGGCCAACGCGGTGAGTCGTCCCGCAGACCGGATCCCCCCGACACCCCACAGCCGAGAGGGACAGCCGTGTCCGCAGCACCCGACCGCATGCACCGGCCCGACAACGACCTGGTCGACCTGGTTTTCGACTACATGCGGGAGCGGCTGCAGTACGACCCCGTCCCGCTCGACCACCCCGGTGACGGCGAGCACCTGCGTGCCCAGCTGGCCGGCCTGCTCAACCAGGACGGCAACAACCCGGCCGACGTGCTCAAGCTGTACGACCACGAGCTGTCCCGCGCGGTCATCTCCGCCGACAGCCCGCGCTACCTGTCCTTCATCCCGTGCGCCCCCACCAAGGCCGCGCTGCTGTTCGACATGGTCGTCTCCTGCGCCTCGCTGCAGGGCATCTCCTGGCTGGAGGCGGCCGGCGCGATCGCCGCCGAGAACCAGGTGCTGCGCCTGATCGCCGACCGCGCGGGCCTGCCGCAGACGGCCGGCGGCTGCTTCGTCTCCGGCGGCTCCGCGGGCAACCTGTCCGCCCTCGTCGTCGCCCGCGACACCGCCCGCCGCAAGCTCGCCGAGGACGGTCGACCCAGTGGGCCGGAGGCGCGGCTGCGGATAGCCGTCGCCGACCAGGTGCACTCCTCGGTCAAGAACACCTTCAACATCATCGGCGTCGAGGCCTTCAAGGTCCCGACCGTGAACCGGCGCTTCACCGGCGAGGCCCTGCGCGCCGCCCTGGCCGCCGACCCGAACCCCGAGACCGTGATCGCCGTCGTCGGCACCGCCGGCACCACCAACGAGGGCATCGTCGACGACCTGGCCGGCCTCGCCGAGGTCGCCCGCGAGCGCGACCTGTGGTTCCACGTGGACGGCGCCTACGGCGGCGCCGGCCTGTTCGCCCCCTCGGTGCGCGAGCGCTACAACGGCATCGAGCACGCCGACTCCTTCGTCGTCGACCCGCACAAGTGGCTGTTCGCCCCCTTCGACTGCGCCGCGCTGATCTACCGCAACCCGCAGCTCGCCCGCGCCGTGCACACCCAGGACGCCTCCTACCTGGACGTCCTGCACACCGAGGGCGACGAGTGGAACCCCACCGACTACGCCTACCACCTGACCCGGCGCGCCCGCGGCCTGCCGCTCTGGTTCTCGCTCGCCGTCCACGGCGTCCAGGCCTACACCGACGCCATCGAGACCGGTCTGCGGCTGGCCCGGGACACCGCCCAGCTGATCCGCGACACCGAGCACCTGGAGCTGCTGTTCGACCCGCAGCTGTCGGCCGTCTGCTTCAAGCGCACGGGCTGGACCAACGACGACTACTACCGCTGGTCGCAGCAGCTGCTCGCGGACCAGATCGGCTTCGTCACCCCCACCGGCTGGGACGGCGAGACGGTCGCCCGCTTCGCCTTCCTGCACCCGGGCACCACCATGGAGATGGTCCGGGAGATCCTGGACACCATGGCCTGATCCGCATCCGCGGACCCCGTACGGCCCCACCGGCGCTGCCCGGTGGGGCCGTACCCGGTTCCGAAGGCCCTAGAGGAACGCGCCGTTCGGCAGGTACGGCGTCGGCGGCCGCATGCCGCGCACCCCGACGAACCCCCGGGTCTCCGGGGTCAGCCCGACCTCCAGCCCGACGTCCAGCGCCCACTCCTGCTCGGCGGTCAGGTACTCCACCCGCGCCTGCGCACCGTCCGGCACCCGGGCCAGCGCCTCGCGCAGCAGCCGGGCGGCGATCCGCTTGCTGGTGGCCGCCAGCAGCCGGACGGCGCCGCCGTCCCGGTAGCAGTAGCCGCTGCCGGCCAGTGCGTCCGCGACCAGCAGCTCCTCGAAGTGCCCGAGCATCAGCTCGTGGTCCGGACCGTGCGCGGAGCCGCGCAGCCGCCGGTCCACCGAGTCCAGCAGGTGCAGGTGGGTGGCGTTGCCCCGGTGCACCGGGATGTCCCCGGGGTCGATCAGCCCCTCCCGGTCCACCCGCCCGGTCAACCGCATCGCCGGGTGCAGGGTGAAGCCCGCCAGCCGGTAGCGGCGGGCCGCCGCCGGGGCGGACGCGGCGCAGACCATCCCCCGCAGGCAGCCCCCCGCGTGCGCCGCCGCCCGTTCCAGCAGCAGCCGTCCGACGCCCCGGCCCTGCGCGGACGGCCGGACGGCGAACAGCGAGGGCATCCACAGGCCCTCCCGGCGCAGCGACAGCACCACCCCGACCGGCTCCCCGTCGACCACGGCCAGCCAGCAGCCCCCGGGATCGGTGCGCGCCAGGTGTCTGGTCCGGGCCAGCTGCAGCGGGGTCGGCCGCGGCGGGGCGGCGTCGGCGGCGGGCTCGGCGAACGCGGCGCAGGACAGCTCCTGGACGGCCTCCGCGTCCGCGGCGGTGTCCCTGACCGGGCGAAGGATCATGGTGACCATCCTGGCAACCG
The DNA here is from genome assembly GCF_000961885.1 of Streptomyces rubellomurinus. Classification (GTDB taxonomy): domain Bacteria; phylum Actinomycetota; class Actinomycetes; order Streptomycetales; family Streptomycetaceae; genus Kitasatospora; species Kitasatospora rubellomurina. The sequence continues at coordinate 145,545 of NZ_JZKH01000002.1, read as the reverse complement.
CCGGGCCGCCCCGGGGCCCGTTCACCGGGATCGGGAGCCGCGCCGGGAGCCGCGTCGGCAGCCGGATCGGGAACGGGGGCGGTGCCCGGTTCCGCCGGGTTGTGCGAGCATGGGTGGCGTAGGGGACACGGGTGATTCGCCCGGCCCACGGAAAACCGCCGCCGACAGGCCACCGAAAAACGTCCGCCGCCCGGGAAATGAAACCGGACGGCCGTTGGTTGGCACTGGCGGCAGACCGTCGTCAAAGACCGGGAGAAAGCAGATGACCGTCCAGGACGAGACCACCGTCGAGAGTGGCATCCTCCTCACCGATGCCGCCGCGGCCAAGGTCAAGAGCCTGCTGGAGCAGGAGGGCCGCGAGGACCTCGCGCTGCGCGTCGCCGTCCAGCCCGGTGGCTGCTCCGGCCTGCGTTACCAGCTGTTCTTCGACGAGCGCTCGCTCGACGGCGACGTGATCAAGGACTTCAACGGTGTCAAGGTCGTCACCGACCGGATGAGCGCCCCGTACCTGGGCGGCGCCACCGTCGACTTCGTCGACACCATCGAGAAGCAGGGCTTCACCATCGACAACCCGAACGCCACGGGCTCCTGCGCCTGCGGCGACTCCTTCAGCTAAGCCTGGAGCGAGCGGAGAAGGCGGCCCCGGGATCATCCCGGGGCCGCCTTCCGCGTTCCGGCGCTCCGGCCGCCGCTACTGCGCGGCGCCGTCCGGGCCGACCGGGTCCGGCCCGGCGTGCGGGTCGCCCTCCAGCGGCACGTCCTGGCCGCTCGGCTGGTCGGTCACCGTCCGCCCGGCCAGCGGCGCGCGCAGATCCGCGGAGACGGACTGCCGCTTGGCCAGCGCGTTGCAGACCTGGCCCGGCTGGGTGGTCGGCGGGCCCGGCACGACCTGCACGTTCACCCGGCCCTGCGGCGACTCGTCCACCTTGAGCGCGTACTTGGTGCAGACCCCGCCGAAGAAGTAGACGGTCAGCTTGTTGCTGCCGTCCATCCGGTAGCCGACCGCCGGGCGCGCCGGGGCGCCGCCGGTGCCGTTCGGGTTGGGCTCACCGGGGGCGATCCCGTTGACCGGGGGAGTGGCCCCGGGCGCCGGCTGCCCCGGCGGGGGCGAGGCCGGCGTGGGGGTGAACCCGGTCGGCGGCTGGGCCGGCTGGCCGGTCGCCCCCGCGGACGGGCTGCCGGAGGCGGTCGGCGCCTGCGGGGAGGCGCTCGCGGACGCGGACGTCGCGGAGGCACTGCTGCTCGCCGAGTCCGAACTCTTGCCGTCCCCGTTGCAGCCGGCCACCGTCACCACTGCCGCCAGCGCCAGACCCGCCAGGGCCACGGCCCGCCGACGGCGTCGGGGCATCGTCTCCAGATCCATCTGCACATCCTCCCGAGGGCTCAGCGGCGCCGCTCCTCGGCCGCTCCGCGCGGATCTGACGTGCCCCGGGCGAATCCGGTTCCCACCCGTTCCCGGCCGGCTCAGAAGCCGTACTCGGCCATCCCCGCCACCAGCCGCTGCGCGTCGGACGGCACCCGGACCAGCCCGGCCGGTGCCGGGGCGGCGGCGGGCTGCGGACCGTCCGCCAGCAGCGGCCAGAACCGGCGCAGCCGGCGCGAGTTGTCCACCAGCGCGTCCATCGTGTAGTCCATGTCGGCGCGCAGCGAGGGCAGCGGGGAATGATCGGTCATCATCGGGCATCGCTCCGATTCCAGGGCCGCGGCGACACTGCCCCGGCCGGCGGCGGGGCCCGCCGGTGCGGCGGGGCTCCCCTGGGCCGACCCTAGGCCGGGGTGCGGACCGCCACCAGTGCTACCCGGAGGTAGTACACGTTCGATGCCGAGGGGTGCCACGATGGCACTGCGGGCCACCGGAGGCCGGGCGGCGACAGAGGCGCTCTTGCCGATGCCCGCACCCGGCCCGGTACCGTGTGTGGGTTCGTCCATGCCTGCCCGCTGGCCATGCCGCCACCCTGAGGAGACCTTCCGTGCGTATCGCCGTCGCCGGCTCGATCGCCACCGATCACCTGATGACGTTCCCCGGCCGGTTCGCCGACCAGCTCGTCGCCGAGCAGCTGCACACCGTCTCGCTGTCCTTCCTGGTCGACACCCTGGACATCCGCCGGGGCGGCGTCGCGCCGAACATCGCCTTCGGCATGGGTGTGCTGGGCCTGCGCCCGATCCTGGTCGGTGCGGCCGGCGCGGACTTCGCCGAGTACCGCAGCTGGCTGGAGCGCAACAACGTGGACTGCGACTCCGTCCACATCTCCGAGACCCGGCACACCGCCCGCTTCATGTGCACCACCGACGAGGACCACAACCAGATCGCCTCGTTCTACACCGGTGCCATGGCCGAGGCCCGCAGCATCGAGCTGAAGCCGATCGCCGACCGGGTGGGCGGCCTCGACCTCGTCCTGATCGGTGCCGACGACCCGCAGGGCATGGTCCGCCACACCCAGGAGTGCCGCACCCGCGGCTACGCCTTCGCCGCCGACCCCTCCCAGCAGCTGGCCCGCCTGGAGGGCGACGACATCCGCGACATCGTCGACGGCGCCGCGTACCTGTTCACCAACGAGTACGAGGCCGCGCTGATCGAGAGCAAGACCGGCTGGGACGCCGACGAGCTGCTCGGCCGGGTCGGCACCCGGATCACCACCCTCGGCAGCAAGGGCGTGCGGATCGAGCGCAAGGGCGAGGCCCCGATCCTGGTCGGCTGCGCCAAGGAGGAGGCCAAGGTCGACCCGACCGGCGTCGGCGACGCCTTCCGGGCCGGCTTCCTGGCCGGCCTGTCCTGGAACCTCGAACTGGAGCGCGCCGCCCAGCTCGGCTGCATGCTCGCCACCCTGGTGATCGAGACCGTCGGCACCCAGGAGTACGAGCTGCGCCCGACCGCCTTCCTGGCGCGCTTCGAGGCGGCCTACGGCGCCGAGGCCACCGCGGACGTCCGCGCCCACCTGGTCAAGTAGCGGCCCGCTCCGCTCAGGAGCGACGCACCACGAGGTAGGCCGAGCCCCGGTCGCCGCCGTAGTCGGCGGCCGGGGCCTCGCCCGCGTACTCCTGCTCGCGCATCTCGCACCAGGCCGGGACGTCCAGCCGGGCCGCCTCGTCGTCCGCGAGCACGGCGACCGTGCCGCCCACCGGCACCTCGCCGATCCGCTTCGCCAGCTCGATCACCGGCAGCGGGCAGCGCTTGCCGAGCGCGTCGATCACTGTGACTCGCGCGCTCGCCTCCGGGCGCTCTGACCCGGCGCCGACACTCGTCGCTCCGGCGCTCCCTCCTTCGTCGGTCGCTTGTCGCTCCTCGCTTTCGGCACCGGCGCGCCCTTCGGCTCGGGGCGGGGAGGTCTCCGCCACCGGCTCGGCCTTCGGCGCCGGCAGGTCCAGCCCGAGCGGGGCCCGGACGCCCGCCACCAGTTCGGGCAGCACGGCGAGGAAGCGCTCCACGTCCGCCTCGGCCGTCCCGTACGGCAGCGAGACCCGTACGTTGCCCTCGGTGAGCACCCCCATGGCGGCCAGCACGTGGCTCGGCGTCAGCGTGGACGAGGTGCAGGACGAGCCGGAGGAGACCGCGAAGCCGGCCCGGTCCAGCTCGGTGAGCAGCACCTCGCCGTCCACGTACAGGCAGGAGAAGGTGACCAGGTGCGGCAGCCGCCGGACGGGGTCGCCGACCACCTCGACCTCGGGCACCAGCTGCGGCACCCGGGCCCGGATCCGCTCCACCAGTTCGTGCAGCCGGGCGTTCTCCCGCTCGGCCTCGGCCCGGACGGCCCGGAGGGCGGCGGCCGCGGCGACGATCGCCGGGACGTTGACGAAGCCGGGCACCCGCCCGCCCTCGCGCTCGTCGGCCGGCAGCGGCGAGGCGTACCGGACGCCCTTGCGCACCGCCAGGATCCCGACGCCGGGCGGCCCGCCCCACTTGTGCGCGCTCGCGGTCAGCAGCGACCACCCGGCCGGGACGTCCATCCGCCCGGCGCTCTGCGCCGCGTCCACCAGCAGCGGCACGCCCGCCTCGGCGCACCGGGCGGCGACCTCGCCGACCGGCTGGACGGTCCCCACCTCGTGGTTGGCGCTCTGCAGCGCGGCCAGCGCGGTGTCCGGGCGCAGCAGCGCGGCGAAGGCCGCCGGGTCCACCCGGCCGGCGCGGTCCACCGGGGCGACCGTCACCTCGCCGCCGGCGGCCGCGTGGCGCTCGGCGACGTGCAGCACGCTGGAGTGCTCGACGGCGGAGTGCAGCAGGTGGCCGCCGCGGCGCCGGTTGCCGGAGAGCGCGCCCAGCAGGCCGAGTTGGACGGCCTGGGTCCCGCTCGCGGTGAAGGAGACCTCGTCCGCGCGGGTGCCGAGCACGGCGGCGACCGTCTCGCGGGCGGCGTCGAGCAGCATCCGGGCCTGCCGGCCGGAGCGGTACAGCCGGGCCGGGTCGGCCCAGCCCTCGTCCAGGGCGGCGGTCAGCGCCTGCCGGGCGACGGGGTGCAGGGGGGCCGTCGAAGCCACGTCGAAGTACACGGTCACATTTAACGACACACCCGGGGTCGGAGAACGGCGGGGAATTCCCGTGGCTCCGTCTCACCGGCCGTCAGTCGATCATCCCGAATGTCCGGTTCGTCCGCGTCCGACGAGCCGTCACCCGTGTTGTTCGAGGTCATCCCCCGATCGGGCGTACGGACCTCGAATGCCTACGATGACCTGCGGCGCAGTGCTTGCCGGGCCTGATCGGGCGACCGGGCGGCGCGTTACCGGGGGCTGCCCGTCAGGAGCGCATAAGGCTGGAGTAGGGTTTGGCCCGCATAAGCATTCAAACCGTGCCCGTGGACGGGTCGCCGGAGGCTCACCATCCTCCTCGGGGCGACGCGAAGGCGGGCGAGACTTCGGGAAGGCGCTACGTGAGTCCCAACGGCTCCGACCGCTCGCCGCGGCGCACGATGCGGCGGAAGCTGCCTCAGGCGCTGGCACTGGGCCTCGTCATCGCTACCGCCACCGGCTGCTCGGCCAACGACCTCCCCAGGCTTGGCCTCCCGAGCCCCGTCACCAAGGAAGGGCCGATGGTCCTCCAGATGTGGCAGGGGTCCTGGATCGCGGCGCTGGTGGTCGGCGTACTGATGTGGGGTCTGATCATCTGGAGCGTGATCTTCCACCGGCGCAGCCGCACCGGTGTGGAGGTTCCCCCGCAGACCCGGTACAACGTGCCCATCGAGGCGCTCTACACCGCGGTCCCCATCATCATCGTGTCGGTGCTCTTCTACTTCGTCGCCCGCGACGAGTCGAAGCTGACCAAGGTCTCCGAGAAGCCGCAGCACGTGGTCAACGTGGTCGGCTTCCAGTGGAGCTGGGCGTTCAACTACGAGAACACCGAGACCCCCGACCCGGCCAACAAGAACGCCGCGTACGAGGTCGGCACCCCCAAGGACGCGCCGACGCTCTGGCTGCCGGTCAACGAGACGGTGCAGTTCCGTCTCACCTCGCGTGACGTCATCCACGACTTCTGGCCCGTCAACTTCATGATGAAGATGGACGTCGTGCCGGGTGTGGTGAACAAGTTCGAGGTCACCCCGACCGTCAAGGGCGACTACATGGGCAAGTGTGCCGAGCTCTGCGGCACCGACCACTCGCGCATGCTGTTCAACGTCAAGGTCGTCGACCGCGCCGACTACGACAAGCACCTGGCCGAGCTTCGTGACAAGGGCCAGAGCGGTGCGGTGCCTTCCGGCCTGATCAGCATGGGAAGTGAAGAGAAGTGACCATCCTCAACGAGCCCGCCGCGGCCGGCGGGGGCGCCGGGGCCGTCACGGTCGGAGCGCAGCGGACCCGCAAGCCGGGTGCGACCATCATCAAGTGGCTGACCACCACCGACCACAAGACGATCGGCACCCTGTACCTGGGCACGTCGTTCGCCTTCTTCCTGATCGGTGGCATCCTCGCCCTGGTCATGCGTGCCGAGCTGGCCCGTCCCGGGACGCAGATCCTGTCGAACGAGCAGTTCAACCAGGCGTTCACGATGCACGGCACGATCATGCTGCTGATGTTCGCGACGCCGCTGTTCGCGGGCTTCGCGAACTGGATCATGCCGCTGCAGATCGGCGCCCCGGACGTGGCCTTCCCGCGTCTGAACATGTTCGCGTACTGGCTGTACCTGTTCGGCTCGATCATCGCCGTCGCCGGCTTCGTGACCCCGAACGGTGCCGCCAACTTCGGTTGGTTCGCCTACTCCCCGCTGTCGGACGCGGTTCACTCGCCCGGCATCGGCGGCGACATGTGGATCATGGGTCTGGCCTTCTCCGGCTTCGGCACGATCCTCGGTGCGGTCAACTTCATCACCACGATCATCTGCATGCGCGCACCCGGCATGACGATGTTCCGGATGTCGATCTTCGTCTGGAACACCCTGCTGACCGCCGTGCTGGTCCTGCTGGCCTTCCCGGTGCTGGCCGCCGCGCTGTTCGCCCTGGAGGCGGACCGCAAGTTCGGCGCCCACGTCTTCGACCCGGCCAACGGCGGGGCGATGCTGTGGCAGCACCTGTTCTGGTTCTTCGGCCACCCCGAGGTCTACATCATCGCGCTGCCGTTCTTCGGCATCGTGTCGGAGATCATCCCGGTCTTCAGCCGCAAGCCGATGTTCGGCTACTCCGGCCTGATCGCGGCCACCATCGCGATCGCCGGTCTGTCCGTGACGGTGTGGGCGCACCACATGTACGTCACCGGCCAGGTGCTGCTGCCGTTCTTCTCCTTCATGACCTTCCTGATCGCGGTCCCGACCGGTGTGAAGTTCTTCAACTGGGTCGGCACCATGTGGAAGGGCTCGCTGAGCTTCGAGACCCCGATGCTCTGGACGGTCGGCTTCCTGGTCACCTTCCTCTTCGGTGGTCTGACCGGTGTCCTGCTGGCCTCCCCGCCGATCGACTTCCACGTCTCGGACTCGTACTTCGTCGTCGCCCACTTCCACTACGTGGTCTTCGGCACCGTCGTGTTCGCGATGTTCGCCGGCTTCCACTTCTGGTGGCCGAAGATGACCGGCAAGATGCTGGACGAGCGCCTCGGCAAGATCACCTTCTGGACGCTGTTCTTCGGCTTCCACGCGACCTTCCTGGTGCAGCACTGGCTCGGCGCCGAGGGCATGCCCCGCCGCTACGCCGACTACCTGGAGTCGGACGGCTTCACCACGCTGAACACCGTCTCCACCATCGGCTCCTTCGTGCTCGGCCTGTCGATCCTGCCGTTCCTCTACAACGTCTGGAAGACCGCCAAGTACGGCGAGAAGGTCGAGCAGGACGACCCGTGGGGCTTCGGCCGCTCGCTCGAGTGGGCGACCTCCTGCCCGCCGCCGCGGCACAACTTCCTCACGCTGCCGCGCATCCGCTCGGAATCCCCGGCCTTCGACCTCCACCACCCGGAGATCGCCGCGCTGGACTACCTGGAGAACCACGGCGAGCAGGCGAAGCACCTCGCCGGTGTGACCCCGGCGAAGTACGACGCCCCGAAGCTGGGCAAGGGCAAGCAGGAGGGTGACGCCTGATGAAGGAACAGGGAAAGATCTTCCTCGGTCTGGCGGTCTTCGTCCTCGCGATGGCCATCACCTACGGCCTGTGGACGAACAGCTCCGACCTCGGCATCGAGGCGGCCGGCACCACCGCGCTCTTCCTCGCCTTCTCGCTGTGTGCCTTCATCGGGTACTACCTCGCCTTCACCGCCCGCCGGGTGGACAGCGGCGCGGGTGACAACCCCGAGGCCGAGGTCGCGGACGACTCCGGTGAGCTGGGCTTCTTCGCCCCGCACAGCTGGCAGCCGCTCTCGCTGGCGCTCGGTGGCGCGCTCGCCTTCCTGGGCGTGATCTTCGGCTGGTGGCTGATGTTCTGGGCCGCTCCGATCATCGCGATCGGCATCTTCGGATGGGTCTTCGAGTTCTACCGGGGCGAGAACCAGAACCAGTAAGGTTCCGACTCCGACACCGGGGCCGGTCCTCCCGCAGGGGAGGGCCGGCCCCGCTGCGTTTTCCCCGGCCCGCCGGGGTCCGGGGAGCGGGGCCCCGGCGCGGGGGCCTCGGAGCGGGTCTCACCCGCCCGGCCGAACGACGGCACGCTCGGATGTCGCTCAGCCCCATGACGTTCCTACGATCTGATCAATCGTGCGAACCCCGGAGGCGGGCATGTCCGACAGGCGCGCAATAGCAGGCATCGGCAGCATCTCGCTGACCCTCGCCGTCCTGGCCTCACTGGCCGCGTGCTCGTCCGGCGAGGAGGAGACCGCCGGACCGCACCGGATCGACGCGGCCCCGCTGGTGCACCTCTCGGCCGAGGGCAAGGCCGACCCCTCCCAGCCGGTCACCGTGACCGCCGTGGCGGGCAGCCGGCTCACCGACGTCACCGTGGTCGGCCCGGACGGCCGGGTGGTGGCCGGCAAGCTCGCCGAGGACCAGCGCAGCTGGCAGACCACCGGGCACCTGAAGGCCGGCACCGCGTACACCGTCCGGATCTCCGCCGACGACGGTCGCAACGGCCGCGGTGACACCACCGCCGGCTTCAGCACCCTCGCCGCCCAGCGCCTGCTCACCGCCAAGCTCGGCCCGGACTCCTCCGGCAGCGGCGTCTACGGCGTCGGCCAGCCGCTCACCGTGCAGCTCTCCGAGGCGGTGAAGGACCCGCAGGCCCGGCAGGAGGTCGAGCGGGCCCTGACCATCACCTCCCAGCCCGCCGTCACGGGCGGCTGGTACTGGGTGGACGACAAGGACCTGCACTTCCGCCCGGAGGAGTACTGGCCGGCCGGCACGACCGTCTCGCTGGCCTTCGACGGCACCGGCAGCCGGATCTCGGACGGCCTGTACGGCGGCGACCGCAGCTCGCTGCGGCTGCGGATCGGCGAGCGGGTCGAGTCGGTGGTCGACGCCGCCGCCCACGAGCTCACCATCAAGCGGGACGGCGAGGTGCTCCGGACCATCCCGGTCACCACCGGCAAGCCCGGCTTCGACACCCGCAACGGCGTCAAGGTGGTGCTCGGCCAGGAGCGGTCGGTCCGGATGAACGGCGAGACGATCGGCATAGCCGCCGGCGGTGCGGACTCCTACGACCTGGAGGTGGAATGGGCCACCCGGGTGACCTGGAGCGGCGAGTACGTGCACGCGGCGCCCTGGTCGGTCGGCTCGCAGGGCGTGGAGAACGTCAGCCACGGCTGCACCGGCATGAGCACCGAGAACGCCAAGTGGTTCTACCAGAACACCCGGGTGGGGGACCTGGTGACGGTGGTGAACAGCCGGGGCGCCGAGATGGAGCCCTTCGGCAACGGCTTCGGCGACTGGAACGTCTCCTGGGCGAACTGGACCAAGCACAGCGCCCTCGGACAGGCCGTCAGCACCACCGCCCCGGCCGCCCAGGCCCCGGCCGCGGGGATGATCCGCCCGGAGGTCTGAGGCAGGCCCGGGAGGCGCCCTACGCCTCGGGCAGGGCCCGCAGCGCGGTGTCCACCGCCGCGAGGGCGTCGGCGCGGGAGAGCCCGAGCCGGGCGGCCCGCTCCGCGTACGCGGCGGCGGCCTCGGCGGCCAGGCGGTGGGCGGTGTCCCCGGTGGCGGCGATCAGGGTGCCGCGCCGGCCGTGGGTCTCCACCACGCCGTCCGCCTCCAGCTCCTTGTAGGCCCGGGCGACCGTCCCGGCGGCCAGCCCCAGCTCCTCGGCCAGGGCCCGGACGGTCGGCAGCCGCAGCCCGGTCGGCAGCTCGCCGGTGCGGGCCCGCTCGGCGATCTGGGCGCGGATCTGCTCGTACGGGGGAGTGGCGGCGGCGGGATCGACGGACAGCTGCACGGGGGCTCCAGGCGACGGGCGGGTACGGGACCGGCGGGTTCGGGGCGGGCGGGTACGGGCGGGCGGGTACGGAAAAGCCCGAGGGCCGCCGACCAGGTGAACTCTGGTCAGCGGCCCTCGGGGTGGCGCGTACGGGATCAGTGGTGGCCGTGGCCGCTGGTGATCTCGTGGTGCTCCTCGGCGGTCGGCTTGGGGATCTGGCTTCCCTCGCCGTAGAAGCCGCGGGAGAGCTTGGCCCGGGTGCGGGTGAGGACGCCGGCCTTGCGGGCCACGCCGTTCTCGTCCGTCTGGGCCGGCAGCTGGACCGGCTGGATCTGCTCGTGCGCGGTGAGCGTGTGCAGGTCCTTCTGGGGCAGCTGGGCGTGCACCTCGACGAACTCGCCGTGCGGCAGGCGCTTGATGACGCCCGTCTCGCGGCCGTGCAGCACCTTCTCCTTGTCACGGCGCTGCAGGCCGAGGCACCAGCGCTTGGTGACGATGAAGGTGACGACCGGGACGACGAAGAAGCCGACGCGGACGAAGTAGGTGATGGCGTTCAGCGACAGGTGCAGGTGGGTGGCGAACAGGTCGTTGCCACCACCGATCAGCAGCACCAGGTACAGGCTGATCCAGGCGGCACCCAGCGCGGTGCGGACCGGGGCGTTGCGCGGGCGGTCCAGGATGTGGTGCTCGCGCTTGTCGCCGGTGATCCAGCTCTCGATGAACGGGTAGACCGCGATCGAGACCAGGACCAGCGGGAAGACCACCATCAGCGGGATGAAGACACCCAGGTTCAGGGTGTGGCCGCCCCAGACGCTGATCTCCCAGCCCGGCATGACGCGGATCAGGCCCTCGGAGAAGCCCATGTACCAGTCCGGCTGGGCGTCGGTCGACACCTGGTCGGGGCGGTACGGGCCGTACGCCCAGATCGGGTTGATCGAGGCGATCGCCGAGATGGCGGCGATGAGGCCGAACACCAGGAAGAAGAAGCCACCGGCCTTGGCCATGTAGACCGGCATCAGCGGCATGCCGACGACGTTCTTCTCGGTCTTGCCCGGGCCCGCCCACTGGGTGTGCTTGTGGTAGAAGACCAGGATCAGGTGCGCCACCAGCAGGCCGAGCATGATGCCCGGGATCAGCAGCACGTGGATCGTGAAGAACCGCGGGATGATGTCGTGGCCGGGGAACTCGCCCCCGAACAGGAACATCTGGACGTAGGTGCCCACCAGCGGGACGGCGAGGATCGCGCCTTCCATGAAGCGGATACCGGTACCCGACAGCAGGTCGTCCGGCAGCGAGTAGCCGAAGAAGCCGTCGAACATGCCCAGGACCAGCAGCAGGAAGCCGAAGACCCAGTTGATCTCACGCGGCTTGCGGAACGCGCCGGTGAAGAACACGCGCATCATGTGCACGAGCATGCCCGCCACGAAGACCAGCGCGGCCCAGTGGTGGATCTGGCGGATCAGCAGACCGCCGCGCACCTCGAAGCTGATGTCGACGGTCGAGGCGTACGCCTCGGACATCCCGATGCCCTTGAGCGGGACGTACGAGCCGTCGTAGATGACCTCGCCCATCGAGGGCTTGAAGAACAGCGTCAGGTAGACGCCGGTCATGATGATGATGATGAACGTGTAGAGGCAGATCTCGCCCAGCATGAAGGACCAGTGGTCCGGGAAGATCTTCCGCAGGTTGGCCTTGGCGAGGGAGTAGATCCCCAGCCGGCCGTCCGTCCAGTCAGCGGCGGCTTCCCACTTGCTCGCGGGCTTGGCGCGCGTGCTGGCGGGCTTGGCGGCACCGGAGGTGGTGCTGCTCGCGCTACTCATCGAGCACGCTCCCAGTAGCTCGGGCCGACGGGCTCAGCGAAGTCGCCGGTGGCGACCAGGTTGCCCTTCTCGTCAGTGATGATCTTCAGCTGCGGCAGCGGGTGGCCGGCCGGGCCGAAGATGACGCGCGCGCCGTCCGCCAGGTCGAAGGTCGACTGGTGGCAGGGGCAGAGCGCGTGGTGGGTCTGCTGCTCGTACAGGCTGATCGGGCAGCCGACGTGGGTGCAGATCTTGGAGTAGGCGAGGATGCCCTCGAAGCCCAGCTCCCGGGACTTGTCGTCCTTGATGTCCTCCGGTGCGATGCGCACCAGCATCAGGGCGTCCTTGGCGATGCGCTGCTGGAAGTCCTCGTCGTGGGTGGTCAGACCCTTCGGCATGGCGAAGGTCAGCGAACCGACGACGATGTCCTCGGCCTTCATCGGCTGCATGGTGCTCATGTTGACGAGCTCCAGCGGCATGGCCTGGGTGGCCTTGCCCCAGCCGGTGCCCATGAGCTTCTTCTCGGGCAGCGGGCCCAGGTCGCGGAGCAGGACCACGCCGGAGAGCGGGACCAGCGCCAGCGAGCCGAGGAGGGTGTTGCGGATCATCTTGCGGCGGCCGAAGCCGGACTCCGCGGCGCCCTGCCGGAACTGCTCCATGATGTCGGCGCGCAGCTCGTCGTCGGCCTCGATCGGGTGACGCTCGGCCGGGACCTCGACGTCCGACATCAGGGTGCGGGCCCAGTGGACCGCGCCGGCGCCGATCATGAACAGCGCGACGCCCAGGGTCATGCCCAGCGCGAAGTTCAGCGCGCTGACCTTGCCCAGCGGGAAGATGTAGACGATCTTGTCGGGGTCGATGGCCACGAACGAGGCGATGAAGCCGATGGTGGCGAGCATCGAGACCACGAACATCAGCGAGACCTGGCGCTCGGCCCGCTTGGCGGCCCGCTCGTCGATGTCGGTGCGACGCGGCTCGTGGGCCGGCAGGCCCGGGTCGGCGAAGGGGTTGCCGTGCTCGGCGACCTCGCCGGCGGAGCCGTGCGACTCCGGGAGGTTCTCTGACATGTCGTGGCTCATGACTTCTTGGCCTTGGTGGTGTGGGCGGCGACCCAGATCGCGACCGCGATGAGCGTGCCGAGACCGAAGATCCAGCCGAACAGACCCTCGGTCACCGGACCGAGGCTGCCGAGCGTGAGACCACCGGGGTTGGGCTCATCGGAGGTGGTGTGGCGGACGAAGGCCACGATCTGCTTCTTCTGCTCCTCGGGCATGGTGGTGTCCGGGAACGACGGCATGTTCTGCGGGCCGGTCTGCATGGCCTCGTAGATGTGCTTGGCGTCCACGCCCTCCAGCGAGGGGGCGTACTTGCCCTTGGTCAGGGCACCGCCCTGGCCGGCGAAGTTGTGGCACTGGGCGCAGTTGGTGCGGAACAGCTCGCCACCCTTGGAGATGTCCTCCGGGTTGGTCGAGGTGTACTGCTCAGCCTTCGGCGCGACCGGGCCGGGGCCCAGCGAGCCCACGAAGGCGGCGAGCTGGTCGATCTCGGCCTGGGAGTAGATGTTCTTCTTGCGCGGGACCTGCGCGCCGGGCTGCTGGGCCGGCATGCGGCCGGTGCCGACCTGGAAGTCGACGGACGCGGTGCCGACGCCGACCAGGCTCGGACCGTCGCTGCTGCCCTGGCCGTTCAGGCCGTGGCAGGAGGAGCAGCCGACGGCGAAGAGCTTCTTGCCCTCTTCGATCTCGAGCGACTGCGCGGTGACGTCGGCCTGCGCCTTGCTGGCGGGCGCGAACGCGGCGTACAGCCCCCCGGTGGCCGCCAGGGCGAGAAGTAGGACGACCAGCGCCGCCAATGGGTGGCGCCGTCGTGCGGAGAGCTTTTTCACGGAATAACCCCGGTGTCAGGATCTGGTCGACTGGTGGGTGCACCCGGCGGCCGGTCTGGCCGGCACGAGGCTGCCTCTCTAGGGCTGCGCGCGCGGTCGGTCGGTGGGAGCTTCGGCACCGGCAGAAGCGGCCCGACGCCGGTGAGGGCGGGGGCCGCAGCCGGTGGCCAGCGACCTGATCAGCTGGTTACTTGATCAGGTAGATGGTCGCGAACAGGCCGATCCACACGACGTCGACGAAGTGCCAGTAGTACGACACGACGATCGCGGCGGTGGCCTGCTCGTGCGTGAAGCGCTTGGCTGCGTAAGTCCGTCCCAGGACCAGCAGGAAGGCGATCAGACCACCCGTCACGTGCAGACCGTGGAAGCCGGTGGTCATGTAGAACACGGTGCCGTACGGGTCGGAGGACAGCGAGAGGCCGTCCTTCTTGACCAGCTCCGTGTACTCGAAGATCTGACCGCCGATGAAGATCGCGCCCATCATGAACGTGATGACGAACCACGCGCGGAGCTTCTTCACGTCCCCGCGCTCGGCGGCGAACACGCCGAGCTGGCAGGTCAGCGAGGAGAGCACCAGGATCGTGGTGTTGCCCGCGGAGAAGGGGACGTTGAGGGCGTGCGCCTTCTCGGTCCAGAACTCGGCTCCCTTGACGGAGCGGAGCGTGAAGTACATCGCGAAGAGGGCCGCGAAGAACATCAGCTCGGAACTGAGCCAGACGATCGTTCCGACGCTGACCATGTTCGGTCGGTTGACCGATCCATGCGCGTGCCCGGTTTCTACTGCTGTTGCTGTCGCCACGACGGACATTATGTCGGTCCCTTATTCCGTCTTCACGCCGGGGGGTGTCCCTCGGAGTGTCCGGTGCGTGCGGTATGCCCGCTTGGGGGGCGGCCGGGGGGCCGGACGGGGGCTGAGCAGCGGCGTGTCCCTTTTCTGACGGTTCCTCGACGGGGCCCTGCGGCCCGCTGGCCAGCGTGTCGCTGCCGGGTCGCGCGGGCGCGCGGAGGTAAGGGGAACGGGCCCGGGGTCGGCCGTACGAGTGGACCGCGGGTGACGGGGTGACGGGGTGTCCTCCAGGCGGCCGAGCGGCGGGCGCGACGGCTTGGGGAGGAAGGTGTGCGCGGGGGAGTCGGCGACGGGGGAAAGCGGAGTAGCATCCGGATCAGGCGAACGTGGTCCGGATCACACTTGAGGGAGCAGGGTCCATGGCGTACACGACCGACGAGACGCTCACCGTCCTGGTCTACAGCGACGACCGCAACACCCGCGAGCAGGTGCTGACGGCGCTCGGCCGCCGGCCCGCCGAGGATCTTCCCGAGCTGGACTACCTGGAATGCGCGACCACCCCCGCGGTGCTGAAGGCGCTGGAGAAGGGCGGCGTCGACCTCTGCGTCCTGGACGGCGAGGCGGTGCCGGCCGGCGGGCTCGGGCTCGGGCGCCAGCTCAAGGACGAGATCTACGGCTGCCCGCCGGTGCTCGTGCTGATCGGCCGGCCGCAGGACTCCTGGCTCGCCGCCTGGAGCCGGGCCGACGCCGCGATCTCCCGCCCGGTGGACCCGGTGGCGCTGGCCGAGGCGGCCGCCGTCCTGCTGCGGGGCCGACTGGCGAAGCGGGCGCCGGCCGCGCGCTGAGCGCCGGCGGACGGCCCGGAGCCGTTCCCGTACGAAGTTGCCGGTGCTGTCTCAGTACGAGAGAAGGGGCCGCCGCGGCGGCCCTTCCGCTCGATAGGCTGACTTCCATCCGTACGGACGTCCCCCGTGGGTGGGGGAACCGACAACAGTGGAGTCAGCCATGGTGAACGCGAACCCTGCGAACGGCGGTAGCGACCCCGCGCAGGTGGTCCGTACCTGGCCGGACATCCTGGCGGCGCTGTTGAAGGGGGAGGACCTCGACCGCTCGGCCACCGCGTGGGCGATGGACCGGATCATGAGCGGCGAGGCGTCCCCCGTCCAGGTCGCCGGCTTCATGATCGCGCTGCGGGCCAAGGGCGAGACGGTCGACGAGATCACCGGTCTGGTGGACTCGATGTACGCGCACGCCGAGCCGCTGGAGATCGCCGGCCCGGCGGTCGACATCGTCGGCACCGGCGGCGACCGGGCGAAGACCGTCAACATCTCCACCATGTCGGCGATCGTCGCGGCCGCGGCCGGCGCCAAGGTGGTCAAGCACGGCAACCGGTCGGCCTCCTCCGCCAGCGGCTCCTCGGACGTGCTGGAGAAACTCGGCGTCGCGCTCGACCTGCCCGCGCGGCGGGTCGCCGAGGTCGCCGAGGAGGTCGGGCTCACCTTCTGCTTCGCCGCGAAGTTCCACCCCTCGATGCGGCACGCCGCCACCGCGCGGCGCGACCTCGGGGTGCCGACCGCGTTCAACATCCTCGGCCCGCTCACCAACCCGGCCAAGGTCAGCGCGCACGCGATCGGCTGCTTCGACACCCGGCTCGCCGGGCTGATCGCCGGGGTGCTCGCCCGGCGCGGGGCCAGCGCCCTGGTGTTCCGCGGCGACGACGGGCTGGACGAGCTCACCATCACCACCACCTCGCAGGTGTGGATCGTGCGCGACGGCGCCGTCACCGAGACCTCCTTCGACCCGCGGGACGTCGGCATCGAGCTGGTCGGCATCGAGGCGCTGCGCGGCGGGGACCCGTCCTACAACGCCGAGGTCGCGCGCCGGCTGCTGGCCGGGGAGCGCGGGCCGGTGCGGGACGCCGTCCTGCTGAACACGGCGGCGGCGCTGGTCGCGCTCGAACCCGGCGACGCGCCGCTCACCGAGCAGCTCGCGGCGGGGATGGTGCGGGCGGCCGAGGCCATCGACTCGGGTGCGGCGGAGGAGCTGCTGCGCCGCTGGTCGGGGGCCACCAGCCGGGGCTGAGGCGGTAGTTGACGGGCCCGTGGCGATTCGTCGCCGCGGGCCCCTGTCGTGTCCGGATGGTGGACCTGTGTTTGACCGTCCGATGTGTGCGACCTAGAGTCTTGGCCAGGTCATGAGTGACAGCGACAAGCCCCAGCTTGCTGTCCGGCAACCCTCCGTCCGTGGCGGGGTGCCCTGGGTGAGGACCGGGTCGCTCGGCGAATCGTCCGTGCGGCAAGCGCGGACGCCGGACGACGAGCACTCCCGGGGTCCCTGACCCGTAGAAGGAGTGCATCCTCATGTCCCTCTCCCACCCGTCGCCCGCCACCACCCTTGCATCGACGCTCCCCCAGACTCCGTCCGGGGGGACCCCCGTCGCGCGGCCCCTCCCGTGCGCCCCGCTCGCCGTCCTCGGCCGTGACGTCCAGGTCCCGCTCGCCAGCGGGGAGAAGGTCGGCTACGCGGCGCTCGACTACGCGGCCAGCTCGCCGGCGCTGCAGCGGGTCTGGGACGACGTCGCCGCCTACGCGCCGTACTACGGCAGCGTGCACCGGGGCGCCGGGTACCTCTCCCAGCTGTCCACCGACCTGTTCGAGCAGAGCCGCCGGACCGTCGCCGAGTTCCTCGACCTGCGCGAGGGCGACCAGGTGGTGTTCACCCGCGCCACCACCGACTCGCTCAACCTGCTGGCCGGGGCCGTGCCGGCCGGCACCCGGGTGTTCGCCTTCGAGACCGAGCACCACGCCTCGCTGCTGCCCTGGGCGCACGCCGGGCTGGAGGTGCGGTACCTGGCGGCGCCGCGCTCGCGGGCCGAGGCGGTGGCCGCGCTGGACGCCGCGCTCGCCGAGGCGCCCGAGGGCCCCAAGCTGCTGTGCGTCACCGGCGCCTCGAACGTCACCGGGGAGCTGTGGCCGGTCGCCGCGCTGACCGAGACCGCGCACCGGCACGGCGCCCGGGTGGTGCTGGACGCCGCGCAGCTCGCCCCGCACCACCGGGTCTCGGTGCGGGAGTCGGGCGTCGACTGGATCGCCTTCTCCGGCCACAAGCTCTACGCGCCGTTCGGCGCGGGGGTGTTGGCCGGTCGCTCGGACTGGCTGGACGCGGCCGAGCCGTACCTGGCCGGCGGCGGGGCGACCCGGACGGTGGCCCGGGAGACGGACGGCTCGGTGGCCGTGCAGTGGCACACCGGCCCGGCCCGGCACGAGGCCGGTTCGCCGAACGTCATCGGCGCCTACGCGATCGCCTCGGCCTGCCGGGCGCTGACCGAGGCGGGCTTCGAGGCGCTGGAGGCCCGGGAGCAGCGGCTGATCGACCGGCTGACGGCGGGGCTGGCGGAGATTCCGCAGGTCAAGGTGCTGAACCTGTTCGGCCCCGGCTCCGCGCGGGTGGGGGTGCTGTCCTTCGTCGTCCAGGACTGGAACAGCTCGCACTTCTCGGCCGCGCTGTCCGCCGAGTACGGCATCGGGGTGCGCGACGGCCTGTTCTGCGCGCACCCGCTGGTGCGCACCCTGCTCGGGGACGACACCCCGGCCGCCGACTCGGCGTGCGGTGCTCCCGACGCGTCGCTGCCCGGTGAGCGCAGCCTGAACGCGATCCGGGTGAGCTTCGGCGCCGGGACGCCGGACGAGCACGTCGAGCGCTTCCTGACCGCCGTCCGTGAGCTGGTCACGGACGGCGCGGCGTGGAACTACCGTAACGAGGGCGGGCGTTGTGTCGCCGACAGCCGGCGGGAGGGCTGAGCGGGCCCCGGGGCGTCCTACTCGTCGAGGCCGAGGGCGAAGGCGGCTTCCAGGTCGTGCTGGGAGTAGGTGCGGAAGGCGATCTGGGTCTCGGTCTGGGCCACGCCCGGGACCTTGTTCAGCCGGCCCGGGATGACGTCGGCCAGGTCGTCGTGACGGCGCACCCGGACCATCGCCACCAGGTCGTAGCCGCCGGTCACCGAGTACACCTCGCTGACGCCCTCGATCGCGGCGATGGCCTCGGCGATCTCCGGAATGCGGTCGACACTGGTCTTGATCAGGACGATGGCGGTGATCACTGTTCGCGCTCCTTCGTGGGTTGCCGCCAGGGTATCGGGCGTCGGCCGGGTCGTCGCGGGGGGTGACCGAGCACGGTGCAGGCGTAGAGGAACCCGGCCGAGAAGCCGATGACGTGCACCAGGTAGGCCACGCCCGGGCCGGCCGCGTGCACCGACCACCACTGCAGCGCGAACCACAGGCCGAGCACCAGCCAGGCCGGGAAGCGCAGCGGCAGGAAGAGCAGCAGCGGGACGAGGGTGGTCACCCGGGCGCGCGGATGGAAGCGCAGGTAGGCGCCGAGCACGGCGGAGATCGCGCCCGAGGCGCCGATCAGGACGCGGGTGGAGCCCGGCGAGTGGGCCTCGGCGAGCGCGAAGCCGTACGTGGCCAGGCTGCCGGCGGCCAGGTAGAAGAGGGCGAACCGGGCCCGGCCCAGGCGCTGTTCGACGGTGGGGCCGAAGACGTGGAGGAAGAGCAGGTTGCCGAGCAGGTGCAGCCAGCCGGCGTGCAGGAAGAGGCCGGTGAGGACGGACAGCGCCGGGTGCTTGCCCGGGGTCGCGGCGACCGGGCAGCCCGGGACGGGGTCGGGGGCCTCGGCCAGCTGTTCGGAGGTCAGCGGACGGCCGGCCAGGATCTCGGCCGGGATCGCGCCCCAGCGCTGCTCGTACCGCTGCTCGGCGCAGACCCGGGCCTGGCCGGTGCCGTACAGCGGGTTGAGGCCGGCGGCCGGGGCGAGCAGGAACACCAGGGTGTTGACCGCGATCAGGGCGTAGCTGACCGCCGGGGCGGGCCCGGCCGGTGCGTCGGTGTGGTCAGGGGCCGCGAGCGCCATGGGGCCAAGCATCCCTCCGGGCGGCCGAGGTGACACGGCGCAGTACGGCAGGTGGGCTAGGGGGCGGCTTGGCTGAACTGGTGGCCGGGGTGGTTGCCCCAGGCAATAGGCTTGGGGCGGGCATTCCCGCCTCCCGCCGCCGATGCCGGGGCTCCGGGGGGAGCGCCTGGCCCACCCAGGGATCACCCGAGAGGACCCCCGATGACCGTCCCCGCCCTGACCGCGCAGACGCGCTGGCGCTGCACCCTGTGCGGCAACCTGACCCGCTTCGACGTGACCCGCACCGCGCGGGTGACCGAGTTCCTCCACTTCGACCTGGCCGGCGAGTCCAAGGTCGAGGAGACCCAGGTGCTGAGCGAGACGATCGAGTCGGTGCGCTGCCGCTGGTGCAACGCGGTGGACCAGGTCGAGCTGGTGGCCCGCCCGGGCGCCGAGGGTGCGGAGACCCCCGCCGAGCAGGGCTGATGCCGGGGGTGCGGTGGGCGGTGCGGGCGCGCCCGTCCACCGCACGGGACAATACAGACAAGACGCACGGAGCGTGACGACAGGGGGCGGCCGCGGCCGTGCCCCGCTGGACCAGGATCGGAGCCGAGGACGTGGTGGACGCAGCGAAGGAGCCCGACGAGTCGGCGGCGTCCGAGTCCGGGGCGACCGGGGTGTCCGGCGCGGCGTCGGAACGGGCGGCCGAGAAGCTCGACCGGCCGCTGCCCGAGGGGGTGCGCCGGCGGGTGGTCGGGCTGGCCTCGGACGCGCTCGGCGGCCTGCCGGCGGCCGAACTGCCGCAGAGCCTGCGCCAGTACGCGAAGTTCACCCCCGCGCGGCGGGCCAAGTACGCGGCGACGGCCCTGGCGGCGGCGCTGGAGTCGGAGCCGGCCTTCCGGGTGCGGATAGCGGAGCGGCTGCGGCTCGGCCAGCCGGACCTGGTGAAGGCGCTGGAGTCGGGCACCGTCCCGGGCGCCGCCGATCCGATGGACGTCGCGGCCGCCGCGTACCTGGTGCGCTCGGCCGGGTGGAGCCGGCTGGTGACGGAGGCCGGCGAGGAGGCCGAGCGGGCCGGGGCCGAAGGCGCGGCCGCGGAGTCGGCGCGGCTGGTGGAGAAGCTGCAGGCGGAGCTGGCCGAGCTGCGGGCGGCGGCGCGCGCGGACCTGGACCGCCAGCGGGCGGAGTCCGAGGAGGTCCGCCGGGAGGCGGAGTCGCTGCGCAAGAAGGTGCGGTCGCTGGAGAGCGACACCCGCCGTGCGCAGGCCGAGACGCGCCGGCTGGCGGGGGAGCTGGAGGCCGCGAGGGCGCAGGCGGCGGCCGAGCGCGGCACGGCGGAGAGCGAGGCGCGGCGGCTGCGGCACCGGGTCTCCGAGCTGGAGACGGCCGCCGAGCAGGGGCGCCGTTCGGCCCGCGAGGGGCGCAGCGTGGAGGACATGCGGCTGCGGCTGCTGCTGGACACGGTGCTGCAGTCGGCGCAGGGGCTGCAGCGGGAGCTGGCGCTGCCGGTCTCGCAGATCCGCCCGGCGGACCTGGTGGAGGCGGTCGTGCCGGGGGCGGCCTCGCCGCACGACGTGGCCAGGCGGGGCCTGGCGGAGGACGATCCGGCGCTGCTGGACCAGCTGCTGGCGATCCCGCAGGTGCACCTGGTGGTGGACGGCTACAACGTGACCAAGACCGGCTATCCGACGCTGCCGTTGGAGCAGCAGCGGATCCGGCTGCTGGGCGGGCTGGCGATGCTGGCCCAGCGCACCCAGGCGGAGGTCACCTGTGTGTTCGACGGGCAGGACCTGGACGTCCCGGTGATCATGGCGCCGCCGCGCGGGGTGCGGGTGCGGTTCAGCCGGACCGGGGAGACGGCGGACGAACTGATCCGTCGTCTGGTGCGGGCCGAGCCGCAGGGCCGTCCGGTGGTGGTGGTGTCCACCGACCGCGAGGTGGCGGAGGGCGTGCGGAAGGCGGGTGCGCGCCCGGTCGCCTCGGTGCTGCTGCTGAACCGGCTGGCCCGGCCCTGACCCGGGCCTATGGGCGTGATGCCTGGTCAGCGCCCGGATGGCGGCCGTGTGCGGATCCGGTGAAGTCAGCGTCGGGAGCGGGTTTCACGCCATCGGGGGGTTGGCGAAACGCCTGGATCTTCACTAGGGTCTGGCGTCAAACCTATTTTCCGGATTCTCACTCGTACAGGTGAGACCGATGGAAGAAGGAGCCGGTCCCTTGGCCTCCCACCGCCGTCCGAAGCAGCCGAGCCGCGCACGGGTGTCCGTGCTCACCGCTGCCGCCGCGACCGCGGTCGCCCTCTCGGCCCAGGTGGCCGCGCACGCCGCGCCCCAGCCCAGCAAGGCCGACGTCAAGGCGCAGATCGACCAGCTCCAGCAGGAGCAGGAGCAGGCTGCGGAGAAGTACAACGGCGCCAAGGAGCGGGCCGACCAGCTGCGCAAGCAGTCGGACCAGCTGCAGGACCAGGTGGCGCGCAGCCAGGACCAGATGACCCAGCTGAAGTCGGGTCTGTCCGAGGTGGCCGGTGAGCAGTACCGCACCGGCGGCATCGACCCGTCCGTCCAGCTGATGCTCTCCTCCGACCCGAGCGGCTACCTGCAGAAGGCGTCCAGCGTCCAGCAGGCCAGCAACAGTCAGGCCGAGGCGCTCAAGGGGCTGCTGGACCAGCAGCGCCGGCTGGACCAGCAGAAGTCCGAGGCGGCCGCGGTGCTGGCCTCGCTCGACTCCACCACCAAGGACCTGAACCAGGCCAAGGCGGACGTCAACCAGAAGCTCAAGGCCGCGCAGGACCTGATGAACTCGCTCAGCGCCGCCGACCGCGCCGCGCTGCGCGCCCAGCAGCAGGACGACCGGGCCTCGCGCGGCGCGGACCGCCCGGACATCGGCCAGCTGCCGCAGGCGAGCGGCTACGCGGGCGTCGCGGTGGCCAAGGCGATGAGCAAGCAGGGCTCGCCGTACCAGTGGGGCTCCACCGGGCCGAGCACCTTCGACTGCTCGGGCCTGATGGTCTGGGCGTACGGCCAGGCCGGCGTCTCGCTGCCGCGCACCTCGCAGGAGCAGGGCAACGTCGGCACCCGGGTGCCCTCGCTGGACCAGGCCCAGCCGGGCGACCTGGTGATCTACGGTCCCGACCGGCACCACGTCGGGATGTACATCGGCAACGGCATGGTGGTGCACGCGCCGCACACCGGTGACGTGGTGAAGGTGATGAAGGCCGACGCGATGCCGATCAACACCATCCGCCGGGTCTGACGGACCGGCAGGCCGGAAGGCCGCCCGGGGCCCCTGCGGTTCCCCGCGATCCCCTGTGATCCCCTGATCCCCTGTGATCCCCGCCACCTCCCGCCTCCCGGGGGGTGGCGTTCGGTTGTGGCCGCCGGCCGACCGCTGCCTGAGCGGTTCGTGAAATCCGATCAGCTATGCGTGTGGACGTGATCACCTTCGGTCATTTTCACAAGAGAACTTGGGTATTCTTACGTCTTTTTTCTGACAAGGATTTGAACGGATCACGGTTCAGTTACTAGGGTCATGACCCGAACCACCGCACTGTCGATCACCCAGCCCGGGTGGCGGCGGTGGTTTCCGTCGAGTTCGTGAAGCAGCGGGGCAGGTCGAAGCGACTGCCCGACAGGGGAGCCCAGTGGTCGGGGGCGCTGTGGAGCGGAGCCGGGGAACCACGTTCCTCCGGGGTGAATCGGCGCCAGGTCGGCCGATGGAACGGCCGTGAGGCGTCGTAGGGCATGCTTCCGGCCCGAACCCGTCAGCTCACCCGGTAGGCGGACGTAGGAAGAAGGAGTCCGCCTTCGTGGCGTCCCATCGTCGTCCCAAGCCCGCCGGCCGCGCCCGCGTCTCGATCCTGACCGGCGTCGCCGCCGCTGCCGTCGCCCTCTCCGCGCAGGGTGCGCACGCCGACCCGCAGCCGACCAAGGACCAGGTCAAGGAGCAGGTCGACAAGCTCAACGAGCAGGCCGAGCAGGCGACCGAGAAGTACAACGCCTCGCAGGAGAAGCAGCAGGAGCTGCAGAAGCAGGTCTCCGGCCTGCAGGACAAGATCGCCCGCCAGCAGGGCCAGGTCACCGACCTGCAGGGCGGCCTCGCCGAGATCGCCGGCGAGCAGTACCGCAACGGCGGCATCTCGCCGACCGTCCAGCTGATGTTCAACTCCAGCCCGGACACCTTCCTCAGCCAGGCCGGCACCCTGAACCAGGTCGGCGGCACCCAGAAGAACCAGCTGAAGGAACTCCAGGACCAGCAGCGCAAGCTCGACCAGGACCGCAACGAAGCCCAGGGCAAGCTCAACGAGCTGGAGTCCACCACCAAGCAGCTCAAGTCGGACAAGGAGGAGGTCCAGGGCAAGCTCAAGGCGGCCCAGGACCTGCTCAACACGCTGACCGAGCAGGAGCGCCAGCAGCTGGCCGCCGCCGAGGCGAAGGCCGCCGCCGACGCCAAGGCCAAGGCGGACGCCGCCGCGAAGCCCGCGCAGCCGGCCGCCGACCGCGCCTCGCGCGACAGCAGCCGCAGCGACCTCTCCGCGTCGTCGGCGCCGGTCTCCGTCGCCCCCGGCAGCTCGCACGGTGCCGCGGCGCTCCAGTACGCCGCCTCCAAGCTCGGCAGCCCGTACGTCTACGGCGCCACCGGCCCGGGCTCGTTCGACTGCTCCGGCCTGATGCAGTGGGCCTTCAACCAGGCCGGCGTCTCGCTGCCGCGCACCTCGCAGGAGCAGGCCGGCGCCGGCACCCGGATCGGCTCCGACCTGTCCCAGGCTCAGCCCGGCGACCTGCTGATCTTCTTCGGCGACGCCCACCACGTCGGCATCTACGCCGGCAACGGCCAGGTGCTGCACGCGCCGAAGCCGGGCGCCGTGGTGCGCTACGAGGCGGTCTCCAACATGCCGCTCGCCTCCATCGTGCGGGTCTGATCCCGCGGAGCTCCCGTCAGGCCCGGCCTTCCCCACGGAAGGCCGGGCCTGCGGCTTTGTCGGCGGCTCGTCCTGATGTCCGATTGGTGGGCGAATATTCGCACCGGTGGGGGTTTGGACTCGATTGCCCGGACTCGCTAACGTCTGCCACCGGACTCCCGCTCCAGGGCCGCCCGTTCCGGTGCGGCGGCGGGGCCGCGCCGCAGGATTGGAGCCGCTGCCGCCATGCCCGTGCATCGACGTTCCCAACTGCTCGCCCGCGCGCTGGTGCTGACCGCGGCCGCCACCACCGCCCTCGGGGTGACGACCGCCGGCTCCGCGCAGGCCGCCCCCGGAGGCCCGGACGCGCCCGACCGCAAGGACGTCAAGGCGCAGGTGGAGCAGCTGTACGACGAGGCCGAGCAGGCGTCCGAGAAGTACAACGCGGCGCAGGACGCCCAGCGGCGCCTCCAGGGCGAGACCACCACCCTCCAGGGCGAGATCGCCACCGCCCAGGACCAGCTCAACCAGCTGCGCGGCGACCTCGCCACCGTGGCCGGCGCCGAGTACCGCGGCGGCGGCCTGGCGCAGACCGCCCAGCTGATGCTCTCCAGCGACCCGGAGGGCTACCTCTCCCGGGCCCGCACGCTCGGCCAGGCCGCCACCCGCCAGCAGGAGACCCTGCACGAGCTGGTCACCCGTCAGCGCCGGCTCGACCAGCGCCGCGCCGAGGCCGGCGGCAAGCTCGCCGCGCTGGAGGAGTCCCGCCGCACCCTGGCCGACAGCAAGCAGCAGATCCAGCAGCGGCTCGCCAAGGCGCAGAAGCTGCTCAACGGCCTGGGCGCGGCCGAACGGGCCAGGATGAGCGCCCAGGACGCCCGGGAGGCCGAGCAGCGCGCCACCCGCGGCACCGACCGGCTGGACCTCGGCACCGCCCCGCCCGCCTCCGAGCGCGGGGCCGCCGCGCTGGCCGCCGCGGTGCGGATGATCGGCTCGCCGTACGTGTACGGCTCCACCGGGCCCCGTGCGTTCGACTGTTCCGGTCTGATGTACTACAGCTGGCGGCAGGCCGGAGTGACCCTGCCGCGCACTTCGCAGGCCCAGGCGTCCGCCGGGCAGCGGATCAGCCTCTCCGAAGCGCGGCCGGGAGACCTGGTGATCTTCTACCGGGACATGCACCACGTCGGCATGTACGCCGGCGGCGGGGTGATCGTGCACGCCCCCTACCCGGGCGCGAAGGTCCGCTACGAGAGCGTCAACGCCATGCCGGTCTCGGGGGTGGTCCGGCTCTGAGAGCGGCGACCTCCGACCCGATAGCCGAGGATCCTCCCCGCCGCCCGCTGTCCCGGCGCGGCGCGCTGCTGCTCGCGGCCGGCGGGCTGGCCCAGCTGTCGCTGCCGCCGGCCTCCCCGGCCGCGCCCGCGCGGCCCGCGGCAGACCTGCTGGCCCGGGTGACGGCGCTGCTGGCGGCCCGCGCGGCGGCGCTGCCCGGCCTGGCCGGGGTGCCGCTGACCGGGGCGGTCTACCGCAACCTGGTGCTGTCGCCGGAAGCGCCCGGGGCGGACCGGCTGACCGTCGCCGCCGACCTCGCCGTCCAGGTCGCCGGCTACGACGACTACCCCGTGGTGTACCCGCGCCGGATCGACCTGGCCCGGGCCGGGGACGGCTGGCAGGTCGAGCACGAGGAGAGCACGAGCGGGCCCCCGGCGCTCTGGGACCTCGGCGCCGCCCGGTCCGCGGCCGGCGCGCACTGCCTGGTGCTGGGCCTCGCGGACGGGCCGACGCTCGCCGCCCTGGCCGCCCTGGGGGACCACGCGGCGCCGGCCGTCAGCGAACTCTGGGGCACCGCCTGGCCGGGCCGGCTGCTGCTCGAACTGCCCGCCACCGAAGCGCAGTTCGCCCGGCTGCTGGAAGCCGACCCGACCGGCTGGACGGGCATGGCGGCGGTCACCGTGGCGGCGCCCGGCGCGCCCTGGCACACCCCGGCGGACCGGGTGCTGGTCAACCCGGAGACGTACCGCGCGCTCAGCGACTTCGGCCGCCAGGTCGTCCTCACCCACGAGACCACCCACGTCGCCACCAGGGCCGACACCCGCGCCTGGACGCCGCTGTGGCTCTCCGAGGGCGCCGCCGACTGGACGGCCTACCGGGGCTCCGGCCGCAGCCCGCGGCAGATCGCCCCCGAGCTGGCCCGGGACGTCGCCGCCGGGAAGCTGCCCGCCGCGCTGCCCGCCGACCGGGACTTCGCGGCCGGCGCCGAGGGCATCGCCCAGGCGTACGAGCAGTCCTGGCTCGCCTGCCGGCTGATCGACCGCCGGTACGGGCCGCAGCGGCTGGTCGCCTTCTACCGCGCGGTCGGCGCCGGGGACGGCGCGGGCGAGGACCGCGAGCGCCGCACCGACCGGCTGCTGCGCGCCGAACTGGGCGTCGGGCTGGCCGAGTTCACCCGGCTCTGGCTGGACGAGGTGGCCGCGCTGGGGCGTTGAACGCCGGGCCCCGTCAGGCCGGACGGGGCCGGGGTCCTCAGCGCCGCTCGGCCGCCGCGGTGCCCGGGTGGTCGATGCCGTCGAGCAGGTCCTGCTCGTACGCGATTCCCGGGCGGACCGGGTAGCCGGCCGACACCGGCTCGGGCGGGGCCAGCACCACCGTGGCCGGCAGCTGCGCCGGGCCGCGGGTGGCCCGCCACAGCCGGACGCCGGAGAGGACCGCGGCGGCCAGCAGCAGCAGGTTGCGGGTGCCGAGCAGGGCGATCGCCCCCGGGTCGCTGGCCAGCACCTGGGTGAACATGGTGGGGAACTCGGCCAGGGTCAGCGGGCAGGCCAGCAGGATCAGCAGCGCCACCGGCCGCTGGCTGCTGCCGCGCACCGTCAGGCAGACCGCCGCCACGCCGACCAGCCAGACCAGGTACTGCGGGCTGATCACCCGGCTGGTCACCACGAAGATCAGCAGCGCGCACAGCGCCGCGTCGTACATGGTGGCCGCGTTGCGGCGCTTGGCGGTGAAGCGCCAGAGCAGCAGCCAGCCGAAGCCCAGCACGGTGCCGGCCAGCATCACCTTGCTGATCACGCTGACCCACGGCCCGAGCATCTCGGGGGAGCCGTAGTTCATGGTGACCCGGCCGTCCCAGCCGCCGGCGATCCGGGCGATGTGCAGCGGCAGCGCGCCGACCGACTCCACCTCGATGCCGCGCTCCTTCTGGAACGCCAGGAAGCCGAAGGCGCCGTTCATCCCGGCCGCCAGCAGGAAGCCCACCGAGACGGCGGTCGCCGCCGCCAGCGTCCAGGAGCGGCGGGTGCGGCGGCCGGACGGGGTGCCGATCAGGCCGATCAGCGGCCAGAGCTTGACGATGCCGCCCAGGCCCAGCAGCAGCCCGCCGACCGCCGGGCGCCGCACCAGCGCCAGCAGCCCGGCCAGCGCGATCGCGGTGACGATCAGGTCGAAGCGGTTGTAGATCATCGGGCCGAGCAGCGGGACGCCCACCACCCACATCCAGGCGCCGGTCAGCGCCCGGCCCCTGCGCAGGCCGGTCCGCACCAGCAGCACCGTCGCGACGGCGTCGGTGATCCCGCAGATCACCCAGAACGACACCAGGTACGACCAGGGCAGCAGGCCCGGCAGCAGGATCACCAGGGCGGCGCCCGGCGGGTACTGCCAGGTCACGTCGTCGAACGGGAAGGTGCCGGTCTGCAGCACGCCGTACCAGGCGTGGTAGATCATCCAGACGTCGGCGCTGACGTCGCCGCCCGGCGCCTTCAGGACCCCGGTCATCGCGAGGATCAGCACCGCCCTGGTCGCCAGCCAGGTCACCCCGAGCGCGGCGAGCGCCCCGAGCGGGCGGCCGAGACGGCCGCGCGAAGAACCGGGCTCGGTGGCCGGGGCCAATTCCACTGCGCTCCCTCGTTCGTCTCGGACGTCCTCGCCGGAGGCGTCGTGCCGACGGACGCCCGGGCCGCGCCCCCTTGCCGGCGGCCTAGGTATGAGGACTGACCCGGGGGTCAAACGGTTGCCGTGTTCGGTTCCGTTCCCGGCGGGCCATGGTGTTGACCTATCGTACGGATCACCCAGCGGTGCGCCGAGCACCCCCTACCGAGCGAGCCGTGGCCCGATGCACAGAACCTTGATCGTCACCAACGACTTCCCGCCCCGCCCGGGTGGCATCCAGGCCTTCGTCCACAACATGGCCGTCCGTCAGCCCGCAGGAAGCGTCGTGGTCTACGCCTCCACCTGGCGGGACAGCAGCGAGGTGCGGAGCTTCGACGCCGAGCAGCCGTTCCCGGTGATCCGGGACCGCACGAAGGTGATGGTTCCCACACCGCGGGTCACCCGGCGGGCCGCCGAGATCCTGCGCGCCGAGAAGTGCGACTCGGTGTGGTTCGGCGCCGCCGCCCCGCTCGGCCTGATGGCCCCCGCGCTGCGCCGGGCCGGCGCCGACCGGCTGCTCGGCATGACGCACGGCCACGAGGCCGCCTGGGCCCAGCTGCCCGGCTCCCGGCAGCTGCTGCGCCGGATCGGCGCGGGCACCGACGTGCTGACCTACCTCGGCGAGTACACCCGCTCGCGGATCGCCGGCGCGGTCGGGCCGCAGGCCGCGGCCCGGATGGTGCAGCTGCCGCCCGGCGTGGACGAGACGGCCTTCCACCCCGGGTCCGGCGGCGCCGAGGTGCGCCGGCGGCTCGGCCTGGCCGACCGGCCGGTGGTGGTCTGCGTCTCCCGGCTGGTGCCGCGCAAGGGCCAGGACACCCTGATCGAGGCGATGCCGCAGATCCTGGCCGACGTGCCGGACGCCGTGCTGCTGATCGTCGGCGGCGGCCCGTACCGGGCGGACCTGGAGAAGCTGGCGGACGCCCGGGGCGTGCGGGCCTCGGTGCGGTTCACCGGCTCGGTGCCGTGGGAGGAGCTACCCGCCCACTACGGGGCCGGGGACGTCTTCGCGATGCCCTGCCGCACCAGGCGCGGCGGGCTGGACGTGGAGGGGCTGGGGATCGTCTACCTGGAGGCCTCGGCGACCGGCCTGCCGGTGGTCGCGGGGGACTCCGGCGGCGCGCCCGACGCCGTGCTGGAGGGCGAGACGGGGTACGTGGTGCCCGGCGGCTCGGCCGCGGCGGCCGCGGAGCGGATCGTCCGGCTGCTGCGGGACGAGGAGCTGCGCCGGAGCATGGGCGAGGCCGGGCGGCGCTGGGTGGAGCGCTCCTGGCGCTGGGACCTGCTGGCCGGGCGGCTGACTTCGCTGCTGGCGGGCTGACGGCTGACGTTTGACGGCTGACGCGGCGAAGGGCCCCGGACGGTGTCCGGGGCCCTCTCGGTACGCGTGCGCTACTTCTGGTAGATGGCCTCCACGTCGGCCGCGAAGTCCTTCAGCACCAGGTTGCGCTTGAGCTTCAGCGAGGGCGTCAGGTGGCCGCTCTCCTCGGAGAACTCGGTGTCCAGCAGGCGGAACTTCTTGACCGCCTCGGCGTGCGAGACCGCCTTGTTGCCGTCGTCCACGGCGGCCTGCAGCGCGGCCAGCAGCTCCGGGTCGTCCGCGAGGTCGGCGACGGTGGCGCCGGCGGGCTTGCCGTTCAGCTCCTTCCACTTGGGGAAGAAGTCCGGGTCGACGGTGATCAGGCAGGCGACGAACGGCTTGCGGTCGCCCACCACCATGACCTCGCCGACCAGGGCGTGCGCCCGGATGCGGTCCTCGATCACGGCCGGGGCGACGTTCTTGCCGCCGGCCGTGACGATGATCTCCTTCTTGCGGCCGGTGATGGTCAGGTAGCCCTCGGAGTCCAGCGAGCCGATGTCGCCGCTGGCCATCCAGCCGTCCTTGAGGGCGTCGGCGGTGGCCTGCGGGTTGTTCCAGTAGCCGGTGAAGACGTGCGGGCCCTTGAAGAAGACCTCGCCGTCGTCGCCGACCCGGACGGCGGAGCCGGGGACGGGCTGGCCGACCGTGCCGATCTTCGGCTTGTCCCACGGGTTGAAGGTGGTGGCCGCGCAGGTCTCCGTCAGGCCGTAGCCCTCCAGGACGGTGAAGCCGATGCCCCGGTAGAAGTGGCCCAGCCGCTCGCCGAGCGGGGCGCCGCCGGAGATCGCGTGGGTGGCCCGGCCGCCGAGGGCCGCGCGCAGCTTGCTGTAGACCAGCTTGTCGAAGACCGCGTGCTTGATCCGCAGGACCAGGCCCGCGCCGCCGGCGTCCAGCGCCCGGCTGTAGGCGATCGCGGTCTCGGCGGCCTTGTCGAAGATCTTGCCCTTGCCGTCGGCCTGGGCCTTGGCGCGGGCGGTGTTGTAGACCTTCTCGAAGACTCTGGGCACGCCGAGGATCAGGGTCGGCCGGAAGGCGGCCAGCTCGGCGGTGACGTCCCGGATGTCGGAGACGTGGCCCAGCTTGATCGGCGCCATCGCCGGGGCGATCTCGGCGATCCGGCCGAGCACGTGGGCCAGCGGCAGGAACAGCAGGACCGAGCTCTCGCCGGTGCGGAACAGCGGGGCCAGCCGCTCCACCACGTTGCCGCACTCGGCCATGAAGTTGGCGTGCGTCAGCTGACAGCCCTTCGGGCGGCCGGTGGTGCCGGAGGTGTAGACGATGGTCGCGATCGTGTCGGCGGTGGCGATCGAGCGGCGCTCGGTGACGGTCGTGTCGGCGACCTGGCGGCCGGCCTCGGCCAGCGCGGCGATCGCGCCCTGCTCGATCTGCCAGGTGTGCTTCAGCTCCGGCAGCCGGTCGCGGACGTCCTCGACCGTCCTGCGGTGCTGGTCGGTCTCGGTGATCACGGCGACGGCGCCGGAGTCCCCGAGGATCCACTGGACCTGCTCGGCGGAGGAGGTCTCGTACACCGGGACGACGATCGCCCCGGCCGTCCAGATCGCGAAGTCCAGCAGCGTCCACTCGTAGCGCGTCCGCGACATGATGCCCACGCGGTCGCCCGGGCGCACGCCCGAGGCGATCAGGCCCTTCGCCGCGGCGTGCACCTCCACCAGGAACTGGGCGGCGGTCAACTCCTGCCACTGGCCGTCCACCTTGCGGCTGAGGACGGCGACGTCCGGGTGCCGCTCGGCGTTCTGGTGCACGAGGTCGGAGAGGTTACCGCCGCTCGGTACCTGGTAGAGGGCCGGAAGGCTGAAGTCGAGCAAGACTGCTCCTCGTTCGCGACGCTGCGGGACGGCAGGACGTTACTGCCCGGTAGGCGGCTACGGCCAGGGGGTCGGGTCCGGTGTTCGAAGTGTCACATCCGGGCGGGTTCGACCAGGCCGTGACCGGGTCGTTCGAATGGCACCCTACGACAGACGGGGGGTGACCGGTCGGTAGCATTCCGCGCCGGCCACCGCGCCCGAGCTGCCGTCATGCCTCGGCCGGGTGGCCGCCGGGCCGCCGCCGGGCCCGTACCGCCCCGGTGCCGGGCCGTCGCCGGCGCCCGTGCCCGTAGGGCCGACAGTCGGGCGCCGCACCCGGGCGCGGTAGCCTGCTCCGGGCGGACCGGCCCGAGCGGGGACTCGACCGGACCGGCAGGCAGCAGGACGACGCGGAGGGTCATTCCATGGCGGAGCACACCAGGTCGAGCATCACCATCGACGCGACCCCGGCCACGGTCATGGCCGTGATCGCCGACTTCGCCGCCTACCCGGCCTGGACCGGCGAGGTCAAGGAGGTCGAGGTCCTGGCGACCGGCCCGGACGGCCGCGCCTCCGAGGTCCGACTGCTGCTCGACGCCGGTGCCATCCGCGACGAGCACGTCCTCGCCTACACCTGGGACGGCGACCGCGAGAGCGCCTGGACCCTCGTCCGCAGCCAGATGCTCCGCTCGCTGGACGGCTCCTACACCCTCGCCCCGGTCGCCGGCGGCCGCACCGAGGTCACCTACCAGCTCGCCGTGGACGTCAAGATCCCGATGCTCGGCATGATCAAGCGCAAGGCCGAGAAGGTCATCATCGACCGCGCGCTGGCCGGCCTGAAGAAGCGCGTCGAGGACACCGCCGCCAAGAGCTGACGGAGCGGGAACGGAAACGGGAACGGGAACGGGACACGGCGGCGGGAACGGGGGCCGGGCGGCATGACGGCGAAGCGCACCATCCTGATCAGCGGTGACGCGGGCGCGCCCGCGGTGGCCGCCGCCACCGCCCTGCACGCCGCCCGGCGCGGCCACCGCACCTGGCTGCTCGCCGCCGACGACCCGCACCGCGCGCTCGACGCCGCGCTCGGCACCCGCCTGGAGCCCGAACCGGCCGCGTACGCACCCGGGCTGACCGTCTCCCGGATCGACGAGCAGGCCGCCTTCCGCTACGCGGTCGGCGAGCTGACCGACAAGCTCTCCCCGCTGTTCGACCTGCTCGGCGCCGACCGGCTCGACCCGGAGGAGCTCACCGCCCTCCCCGGCATCGCCCGGCTCGCCCTGCTGCGCGCCCTGCCCGCCGCCGACGACGACGTCCTGGTGGTGCTCGCCCCGCCGCCCGCCGAACTCATCGCCACCCTCGCCCTGCCCGAACAGCTCACCCGCTACCTGGACCGGCTCGTCCCCGAACAGCGGCAGGCCGCCCGGGCGCTGCGCCCGCTGCTGGCCGGCCTGGCCGGCGTCCCGATGCCGGCCGAGTGGCTGTACGAGGGGCGCGGCAAGGCCGCCGCGGCCCTCGCCGAGTCCCGCGCGGCGATCACCGACCCCGGCACCAGCATCCGGCTCGTCGTGCCCGCGGACGGCCACCCGTACGGGGAACTGCGCCGGATCCGGGCCGGGCTGGCCCTGCACGGGCACCGGCCGGACGCCGTGGTGGTGCACGGCGCGCTGCCCGAGGGCGCCGTCGACTCGCCCGACCCGTGGCTGGCCGCGCTGGCCCGCCGCCGGGCGGAGGAGCTGACCGCGCTCGCCGCCGAGACCGATGCGCCGGTGCTGGTCACCGGCCCGGCCGAGGCCACCCTGGAGGCCGTCGCCGAGCGGCTGTACGGCGACGGGGAGGGGCCCGAGCGGCTGGCGCCGCAGCCCTGGGCCGTCGAGGACCGGCTCGCCGAGGAGGGCCTGCTGGTCTGGCACCTCGACCTGCCCGGCGCCGACCGCGCCGAGCTGGACCTGGTCCGCCGGGGCGACGAACTCGTGGTCGGGGTCGGCACGCACCGCCGGGTGCTCGCCCTGCCCTCGGCGCTGCGCCGCTGCACGGTGGCGGGGGCCGGGCTGGGCGACGGGGTGCTCGCGGTGCGGTTCGCGCCGGATCCGGCGCTCTGGCCGCGCGGCTGAGCTCCGCGGACGTCGCGGCGTCGCCGGGGCCACGGGTTTCGCGGCTCCGTCTGCTTCGCGGGCTTCGCGGGCTTCGCGGGCCGGTTCCGGCCGGCCGGGGCCCTGCGGCCGTTCGGGTAGCGTCGGGGCGGGGGCCGCGCGGTGCGGCCACGGCTGAGGAGGCGCCCGCGATGACCAGCACCGACGACCGTACCGAGCCCGTCGAGCCGCCCGTCGAGCCGCCCGTCGAGCCGTCCGCCGACGCGAACGCGGCCGGGGCCGGCGAGGGCGGCGGTGCGCCGGGCAGCCCGTTCGGGCCGGAGCTGGGCCCGCTGGTGGACGAGGTCCGCCGCTTCGCCGGCGCGGTCGGCGAGAAGGCGCAGGCGGCCGGCGCCGACACCCTGATCACCCTCGCCGGGCTGGCCGACCGCCTGCGCACCCAGCAGCCGGAGGTCTACGCCCACCTCGCCGCCGCCGGTTCCGGGCTGGCCGCCGCCGGGGCCGAGCTGCTGGCCGCCTACCGCGCCGCCGTGGCCGGCCACGAGAGCCGCTGGACGGCCGGCCCGGGCGCCCCCGCGGAGAAGATCGACCTCGACACCCCTGACGGGCCCTCCGCCAAGCAGTGAATCCGTAGATTCCGAAGCGTGATCGCCTCGCTCGCGTGCGTCACGAGGGGGGGAGATTGATACGACTTTTAAAGGATTCCGGCCCGGTTGTGCCGGAATTGTCTTCGGATAATGTATGCGGGGAGGTGTACGGGGGCTGGGTTGGGCGGTACCGTTCCGTCCAGCGGGAACGAGTGAATAGCTGAGGGACACATGGCTCTGACCATCGGCGTCGATGTCGGCGGGACCAAGATCGCGGCAGGCGTGGTCGACGAGGCGGGCGCGATCCTCGCCCGGACCAGGGTGCCCACCCCGGCGGACCCGCAGTGGGCGGTCGACGCCATCGCGCAGGCCGTGCGCGAGCTGAAGGAGCAGCACCCCGGCGTCGCCGCGGTCGGCGTCGGCGCCCCCGGCTTCGTCGACAGCAACCGCTCGACGGTGATCTTCGCCCCCAACATCGACTGGGAGAACGAGCCGCTGCGCGGCCGGATCGAGGAACTCACCGGCCTGGACACCGTCGTCGAGAACGACGCCAACTGCGCCGCCTGGGCCGAGTTCCGCTTCGGCGCGGCCGCCGACCACCAGGACATGGTGCTGATCACCGTGGGCACCGGCATCGGCGGCGGCATCGTCCTGGACGGGCGGCTGCACCGCGGCCGCTTCGGCGTGGCCGGCGAGATCGGCCACCTCAACATGGTCCCGGACGGCCTGCCGTGCGGCTGCGGCGGCAAGGGCTGCTGGGAGCAGTACGGCTCCGGGCGGGCGCTGCGCCGCTACGGCCGGGAGAAGGCCGCCGCCGACCCGGTGCGCGGCAAGCGGATGCTGGAGCTCAACGACGGCGTCGCCGAGACCATCCGCGGCATCCACATCACCGAGGCGGCCGAGGCCGGCGACCCGCTCGCCCTGGAGTGCTACAGCGAGCTCGCCGACTGGCTCGGCCGCGGCATGGCCGACCTCGCCGCGCTGTTCGACCCGGCGGTGTTCGTGCTCGGCGGCGGCGTCTCCGACTCCGGCCGGCTCCTGCTCGACCCGGTCGCCAAGGCCTTCGAGCACTACCTGACCGGTGGCGTGCACCGCCCCCGCGCCGAGGTCGTGCTGGCCTCGATGGGCTCCGCGGCCGGCATCGTCGGCGCGGCGGACCTCGCCCGCACCTGACGGTTGCTCCCCCTTCGCCTCAGGGGGAACCAAGCCCGCCGGCGGCGGTGCGACCGGGCCCCGACCAATCCCGGACGCGCCGCCGCCGACGCATGCCGGGCGGGAACCGCCGTCGTCCGACTACGGTCGGGGGCAGTGCCGTCGTCCCGGGGAGGACCATGCCCGCCGCGCCCGTCGAACCGCCGCCGCCCGGCCCGCGCCGGCTGCGCCTGCTCAGCTACAACATCCGCTCGCTGCGGGACGACCGGCGGGCGCTGGCCCGGGTGGTCCGGGCCTGCGCGCCCGACCTGGTCTGCGTCCAGGAGTCGCCGCGCTACTGGCGGCCGGAGGGCCAGGCGGCCTGGCTGGCCCGGAGCACCGGGACGGTCGTGCTGGCCGGCGGCGGACGGACGGCCGCCGGGCCGCTGCTGCTCGGCCGGCCCGGCGCGGTGCGGGTGCTGGCCGTCCACGACCGGCTGCTGCCCAAGACCCGCGGCCTGCACGCCCGGGGCTTCGCGAGCGCGCTGCTGCGGCTGCCCGGCACGGCGCCGTTCACCGTCACCAGCTGCCACCTCAGCCTGGACGCCGAGGAGCGGTACGGGCAGTTCGAGCTGCTGCTCGACCAGCTGCGGATCGCCGAACTCGGCATCGTGGCGGGGGACTTCAACGAGCACCCGGACGGGCCGGGCTGGCGGCTGCTGGCCTCCCGGCTGCAGGACGGCCACCCGACCGCGCCCTGGGGCGGCGAGTTCACCTCGGTGCCCGAGCGGCCGTACCAGCGGATCGACGCGGTGTTCGCCACGCCCGGGATCACCGTGCTCGGCTGCGGCGTCCCGCACGGGCTGCCCGGCGTCACCGAGGCCGACCTGCGGGCCGCCACCGACCACCTGCCGGTGCTCGCCGTGCTCGAACTGCCCGAAGGCTAGGCCCTGTTCGCCTGGGCTCTGTTCGCCTGGGCTCTGTTCGGGGCGGACCTACACCACCGCGCCGTGGTTCGGGTCCTCCGGCTCGTCGTCGTCGCGGTCCTTCATCCGGGCGACCAGGGTGACGAAGCCGCCGAGGAAGGCGGTGATGCCGACCCAGGCCGGCCAGCCGGAGACCTCCTGCCAGACCACCGCGTCGATCAGCAGCAGCGCCGGGCCGCCGAGCACCGCCAGCCAGGCGAACCGGCTGGTCACGTCGCCGGTCGGCAGCGGCGGGGGCTCCGGCGGGACGAAGTGGTCGTCGTCGCCGTCCTCGGCGAGCTCGAAGTCGCGCGGGCCCGAGCCGCCCGCCGGGAGCACCGGCCGGCCGGAGCGGGGGCGGGGCTGCGGGGCGAGGTCGGAGTGGTCGCCGGGGTCGGCCTCGCGGTCCGGGCCGTCCTTGTAGCCGCCCTTCAACTCGTTCTGGGCGCGGAGGTTCTCGATCTCGGGCCAGTTCGGGTTGTTCAGGTCGACCGGGTCGTCGAACTGGGCGACCAGGGCGGCGAAGATCTCGTCCTGCTCGGCCTGGCTGCGCTCGGGGGTCCGGTGCGGCCGGGGCCGGGCGGGGGCGGCGGGGCCGCCGTCCGCGGGCGGCGGCGTCGCGCCGCCGTCCGCTTCGGCCTCGCTGCCGGGCGCGGCGCCCGTGGGCGCGTCCGCCGCGGGCGCACCGCCCGTGGGTACGTCCTCCCGGGCCGTGCCGCCGTTGGTCGCGCCGTCCTCGCGAGGTGCCTCGTCCCCGCCGCCCGCCGTGCTGCTCTCGTGCACTTCCGGCCCTTCAGCCATGGTGATCGTCCGATTCGACCCGGGTGACGCCCGCCGCGTCCGCGGGGGCCAGCCGATGGATGAAGTCCAGGCTCGCCGCGAATATTTCCGCCGCGTCGTGGTCCAGCGTCGCGACGTGGAAGCTGCGCTCGCACAGCCGCTCCGTCACATCGGTCGAGGATATCCGGGCGAGCACCAGTTCCGAGTTGGCGGGCGAGACCACGTGGTCCTGCGGACTGTGCAGGAGCAGCACCGGCTGGGTCACCTCCGGCAGCCGCCGCTGGACCTCCCGCCACAGCCGGGCCAGCGACCAGGCGGCGTGCAGCGGCGTCCGGTCGTAGCCGTGCTCGGTCACGCCCGGTGCGGCGATGTCGTCCGAGATCCCCGGCACGCTCGGGACGAGGTGGCGCAGCACCGGAAGCAGCACACTCGCGGGGGTGTCCGAGCGCACCGAAGGGTTGACCAGCACCAGCCCGCTGATCCTCGGGCCGTGCAGCGCGGCCAGCCGCAGGGCCAGGGCGCCGCCCATCGACAGCGCGCAGACGAAGACCTGCTCGCACTCCTCGGCCAGGACCAGCAGCTCGCGCTCGACCTCGGCGTACCAGTCCTCCCAGCGGGTGAGCTGCAGGTCCTGCCAGCGGGTGCCGTGTCCGGGCAGCAGCGGCACCGAGACGGTCAGGCCGGCCGCGGCCAGTTCCTCGGCCCACGGCCGCAGCGAGGCCGGCGACCCGGTGAAGCCGTGGCACAGCAGCACCCCCACGCGTCCGCCGCGGTGGCGGTACGGTTCGGCACCGGGCAGCAGCGGCATGGGCGGGCTCCTTCGCGGGCGGACGGCGCTGGGGGAGGGGACGCTGGAGGGGGACGGGCTGCGGGAATTCGCATCGTCCCACGCCGCGCGCCGGGCCGTACACCCCCTTACGGCGGGCCCGGGCACGGCCCGCGCCCACGGGGCATTAGGATCGACCGGTCCGCATAACAGGAGGCCCGGGTTGTTCTACCGACTGATGAAGTTGATCGTCGCGCCACTGCTTCGGATCTTCTTCCGGCCGTGGTTGGAGGGCGAGGAGAACATCCCCGCCGAGGGTGCGGCGATCATCGCGAGCAACCACCTGTCGTTCTCGGACTCGTTCTTCTTCCCCGCGCTGATCAAGCGCCGGGTCACCTTCATCGCGAAGGCCGAGTACTTCAACACCCCGGGCCTCAAGGGCCGGCTGACCGCCGCCTTCTTCAAGGGCGTCGGCCAGCTGCCGGTGGACCGCTCGGGCGTGCGCGGCGCCGGCGAGGCGGCGATCCGCAGCGCCATCGCGGTGCTGGACCGCGGCGAGCTGTTCGGCGTCTACCCCGAGGGCACCCGCTCGCCGGACGGCAAGCTGTACCGCGGCAAGGTCGGCGGCCTGGCCCGCGTCGCGCTGGCCACCGGCGCGCCGGTCATCCCGGTCGCGATGATCGACACCGAGAAGGTACAGCCGCCCGGCCAGGTGATCCCCAACTTCGGCATCCGCCCGGGCATCCGGATCGGCCGCCCGCTGGACTTCTCCCGCTACCACGGCATGGAGAACGACCGCTTCATCCTCCGTTCGGTGACGGACGAGGTGATGTACGAGATCATGCGGCTCTCCGGCCAGGAGTACGTGGACATCTACGCCACGGCGGCCAAGCGGCAGATCGCGGACGACAAGAAGAAGGCGGACGCCGAGCGCAAGGCCGCCGCCAAGGCCGAGAAGGCCGAGGCGGAAGCGGAGAAGGCCGAAGCCGAGAAGGCGGAGGCCGAGAAGGCCGCCGCGGAGAAGGGCGAGCAGAAGGAGGGCGGGTCGGCCTGACCCGCCCGGCGGGGCGAGCCCCACGGCGGGGACGGGGAAGGGCTGGGCGGGGATGACGGACGACGGGCACGGCAGAGCTGCTGTCGGCGGCACGATCGCCGCCGGGGGCATGTCGGTCGAACTGCCGCTCTGGCGGGCCATCTCCTACTTCCGGGTGCTGGCCCTCGGCTACGCCCTGCTCCGCTACGTCAACTCCTACCTGCACTTCCTGCACCCCGTCTCCGGCTGGATCTACTTCGGCGCGCTCACCCTGTGGACGCTCGCCAGCACCCGCGCCTTCGGCGACCCGCGCCGCTGCACCTGGTGCGTCCTCGGTTTCGACCTCGCCCTGGTCGTCACCGGCATCGTGATGAGCGGCATGATCGACGCCCCGGCGCGGATCAGTCACGGCGCCCCCACCCTGCCGACGATCTTCGCGGCCGGCACGGTGCTCGGCTTCGCCGCCAAGGGCGGCTGGCGCCCGGCGGCCGCCTCCGGCTCGGTGATCGGCGTCGCCAACATCCTCGGCCACGGCGGCCCGACCGGCGACAACATCCACAACATCGTGCTGCTGCTGACGGCCGGCTGCGCGATCGGCTACGTGGTCGAGCTGGCCCGGGCCAGCGAGGCCACCCTCACCCGGGCGCTGCAGGTCGAGGCCGCCACCCGGGAGCGCGAGCGGCTCTCCCGGGACATCCACGACGGGGTGCTGCAGGTGCTCGCCCTGGTCCAGCGGCGCGGCACCGAGAGCGATACCGGGAGAGGCGCCGGGAGCGGCGCCGAGGGCCTCGCCGAGCTCGGCCGCCTGGCCGGCGAACAGGAGCGCGCGCTGCGGGCGTTGATGACCGGCGGCCCGCTGCCCGCGCAGCGCGCCGCCGAGCCGACCGCCGCCGGGCCCGGCGACCTCACCGCTTTGCTGCGCCCGTACACCGACGAGCGGATCACGCTGTCCGCGCCCGGCACCCCCGTGCTGCTGCCGGGCCCGGCGGCCGGCGAGCTGGCGGCGGCGGTCGGCGCGGCCGTGGACAACGTGCGCCGGCACGCCGGGGAGGCGGCCCGCGCCTGGATCCTGGTCGAGGACGAGCCGGAGGCCGTCACGGTCAGCATCCGCGACGACGGGCCCGGCTTCGCCCCCGGGCGGCTCGGCGAGGCGGAACGGGCCGGGCGGCTCGGCGTCTCCCAGTCGATCCGCGGCCGGCTGGCGGACCTCGGCGGCACGGCCGAGCTGTACTCGGCGCCCGGGGAGGGCGTCGAGGTGGAACTGCGCGTCCCGAGGAAGGCCACCCGATGACTGATCAGGGCACGACCGAGCAGCCGAGCACCGACCGGCCGGTGCGGGTGATGGTGGTGGACGACCACCCGATGTGGCGCGAGGCCGTCTCGCGCGACCTGGCCGAGGCCGGGCTGGACGTGGTGGCCACGGCCGGGGACGGCGAGGAGGCCGTCCGCCGGGCCCGGGCCAGCTCGCCGCAGGTCGTCGTGCTGGACCTCAACCTGCCGAGCCTGCCCGGCGCCGAGGTGTGCCGCCAGGTGGTCGCGCACGACCCGGCGGTGCGGGTGCTGGTGCTGTCGGCCAGCGGCGAGCACCAGGACGTGCTGGAGGCGGTGAAGTCCGGGGCGACCGGGTACCTGGTGAAGTCGGCCGGGCGGGAGGAGCTGCTGGACGCCGTACGGCGCACGGCCGTGGGCGACGCGGTGTTCACCCCCGGGCTGGCCGGCCTGGTGCTCGGCGAGTTCCGCCGGCTGGCCGCCGAGCCGGCCCCGGCCTCGGCGCCGGACGTCCCGAAGCTGACCGCCCGGGAGACCGAGGTGCTGCGGCTGGTGGCGAAGGGCCTGTCGTACCGGCAGATCGCCGACCGGCTGGTGCTGTCGCACCGGACGGTGCAGAACCACGTGCAGAACACCCTGGGGAAGCTGCAGCTGCACAACCGGGTGGAGCTGGTGCGCTACGCGATCGAGCAGGGGCTGGACGAGGAGCTGTAGTCGGCCCGGCTACAGCTCCCCGCCCGACCGCTCAGCGCCGTACGGCCGTCGCGGAGCGCAGCAGGCCCGCGACGATGTCCGCGCCCTCGCGGGTGAGCACCGACTCGGGGTGGAACTGCAGGCCCGCGAAGCCGGGCCCGCGCAGCGCGTGGACGTCCCCGGTGGCGGCGTCCCGGGCGACCTCGACGCCCCGGGCGGCCAGCCGCTCCGCGTCGGCGTCGGAGCAGCGCGCGGTGAAGGTGTTGTAGAAGCCGACCGTCCGCTTGGTGCCGAACAGGTCGACGGTCTCCTGCGCCCCCTGGTACGGGACGGCCTTGCGGGCGAGCGGGAGGCCGAGCTCGGCGGCGAGCAGCTGGTGGCTGAGGCAGACGGCGAGCAGCGGGGCCGTCCGCTCGCCGGAGCGGACGGCGGCCAGGGCGTCGGCGACGACCGGCCGCAGCAGCGCCATCTTCGGGTCGTCGGCGAGCGCCGGGTCGCCCGGGCCGGGGCCGAGCACCAGCGGGCCGCGGTGCGCCGCGACCAGCTCGCGCAGGCCGGGCCGGTCGAAGCGGACGACGCCGACCTGGTGGCCGAGCGAGGTGAGCAGGTGGGCGAGCATCGCGGTGAAGGTGTCCTCGCCGTCGACGACCAGGGTCGGCTCGGGCTCGGTGACCTCGGCGGGCGACTGCATCCGCAGCCAGAACGGTGCGAGGTCGGCCCGGCGCGAGTCGAGCGCGGCCTGCACCCGGTGGTCGTCGGCGAGCCGGGGGCCGGTGGGGCCGGGCACCCGGGCGGTGGCGGGCCGGGCGCCGATGGCGGTGAGCACGCCGGCGGCCTTGGCGTGGGTCTCGGCGACCTCGGAGTGCGGGTCGGAGTGGCGCACGAGCGTCGCGCCGGCCCGGACGACCAGGCGGCCGGTGGCCGCGTCGATGTCGGCGGTGCGGATGCAGATGGGGGAGTCGAGCAGCTGCCCGCCGCTGGCGGAGCGGCCGATCAGGGCGAGCGCTCCGGAGTAGTAGCCGCGCCCGGTGGGTTCGTAGCGCTTGATGACCCGGGTGGCGTTCTGCACCGGGCTGCCGGTGACGGTGGCGGCGAACATGGTCTCGCGCAGCACCTCGCGGACGTCCATCGAGGTGCGGCCGCGCAGCTCGTACTCGGTGTGCGCGAGGTGGGACATCTCCTTGAGCCGGGGGCCGAGGACCTGGCCGCCGAGGTCGCCGACCGTGCACATCATCTTGAGCTCTTCGTCGACGACCATGGTCAGCTCTTCCAGCTCCTTGGGGTCGTGCAGGAACTGGAGCAGCGAGTCGAGGTCGGCGCCGCCGGCCGGGTAGCGGTAGGTGCCGGAGATCGGGTTCATCACGACGGTGCCGCCGCTCTGCCGGACGTGCACCTCGGGGGAGGCGCCGACCAGGACGCGTTCGCCCGTGTGCACCAGGAAGGTCCAGTAGGCGCCGCGCTCCTGCTCCAGCAGCCGGCGGAAGAGCGTGAGGGCCAGCGCGGGGGAGAAGTCCTCCAGCGTGGCGTGGAAGTCGCGGCGGATGACGAAGTTGGCGCCCTCGCCGTTGCCGATCTCCTCCTCGATCACCCGCTGGACCATCGCGGCGTACGTCTCGTCGTCGACGTCGAACCCGCCGCCGGTCAGTGAGACCGGCAACTGGGGTAGCGCGGCGGCGAGTTGGGCCAGGGGCAGGGCGTGCTGCTCGGCCACCGAGAGGGCCAGCAGCGGGGTGCCGTCGTCGTGCGCCTCGAAGCCGCGCTCGCGGATCTGCCGGTACGGGACGAGCGCGAGCAGGTCGTGCACCGGGCCGCCGGGCGGGGCGCCCTCGGGTACGGGCAGGTCGGCGAGGTGCTCGTAGGCGTCGACGGTGCCCAGCAGCACCTCGACGGTGTCCGGGGCGTGCCGGGGCGTGCGGCGGTGCAGCAGGGCGAAGGCGGGGGCGCCCGGGGCGGTGAGACGGGCGAGCAGCTCGGCGGCGGTGGTCACAGTACGGCTTTCCTTCCGGGGTGGATGGCGAGGGCGGTGCTGGGTCCGCTCCCGGAGGGCCGTCTGTTCCAACGTCGACGGCCGCCCCGAGGGGCGGCCGTCGTGTCGTCTAGGAACGCGCGATCGGTGGGCCACCCTCGGGGGAGGCCCACCACCAGGAGTGGCTGTGGGGCGCGTGCATGGGGCCGAGCGTAACGGATGGGGCCGAGCGGGTGAGCTCGGGAGCGGCGATTGTCCGGAAGGTGTCTCACCCAGCGAGCAAAGGGCACGGATCGTCGCCGTCACCCCGTAGCCTTGGCGCTGTGACCGTGACGAATCTCCACTCCTGGCAGTCCCTGCCCGCGGCGCAGCAGCCTGAATGGCCGGACCAAGAGGCTCTGCGCAAGACCCTTGCGGAGCTCGCCTCCTATCCGCCGCTCGTCTTCGCCGGCGAGTGCGACCAGCTGCGCGCCAGGCTCGGAGCCGTGGCGCGTGGGGAGGCGTTCCTGCTCCAGGGCGGCGACTGCGCCGAGGCCTTCGACGGCGTCTCGGCGGAGCACATCCGCAACAAGCTGAAGACCCTGCTCCAGATGGCCGCCGTGCTGACGTACGCGGCCTCCGTGCCGGTCGTGAAGGTCGGCCGGATCGCCGGCCAGTACTCCAAGCCGCGCTCCAAGTCGACCGAGACCCGTGACGGCGTGACGCTGCCGGTGTACCGCGGCGACTCGGTGAACGGCTTCGAGTTCACGCCCGAGTCCCGCATCCCGGACCCGGAGCGGCTGAAGCGGATGTACAACGCGTCCGCCGCGACGCTGAACCTGGTGCGCGCCTTCACCACCGGTGGCTACGCCGACCTGCGCCAGGTGCACGCCTGGAACCAGGACTTCGTGCGCAACTCGCCGGCCGGCCAGCGCTACGAGCAGCTCGCCCGGGAGATCGACAACGCCCTGGCCTTCATGAACGCCTGCGGGGTCGCCCCGGAGGAGTTCAAGACGGTCGAGTTCTTCTCCTCGCACGAGGCGCTGGTCCTGGACTACGAGACCGCGCTGACCCGCGTGGACTCGCGCACCGGCGAGCTGTACGACGTCTCCGGCCACATGGTGTGGATCGGTGAGCGCACCCGGCAGCTGGACCACGCGCACATCGAGTTCGCGTCCAAGATCCGCAACCCGATCGGGGTCAAGCTCGGCCCGACCACCTCGGTGGACGAGGCGCTGACCCTGATCGAGAAGCTGGACCCGGAGCGCGAGCCGGGCCGCCTGACCTTCATCACCCGGATGGGCGCGGGCAAGATCCGCGACCACCTGCCCACCCTGGTGGAGAAGGTCACCGCCTCCGGCGCCCAGCCGGTGTGGATCTGCGACCCGATGCACGGCAACACCTTCGAGGCCTCCAGCGGCCACAAGACCCGCCGCTTCGACGACGTGCTCGACGAGGTCAAGGGCTTCTTCGAGGTGCACCGCGCGCTCGGCACCCACCCGGGCGGCATCCACGTGGAGCTGACCGGCGACGACGTGACCGAGTGCGTCGGCGGCGGCGACGAGGTGCTGGTCGACGACCTGCACCAGCGCTACGAGACGGCCTGCGACCCGCGGCTCAACCGCAGCCAGTCGCTGGACCTGGCGTTCCTGGTGGCGGAGATGTACCGGGGTCAGTGAGCCCCCCCGCCCCGAGCCGAAGGGCCGCGCCGGTGCCGAAAGCGACGAGCGACTAGCGACGAAGGAGCGCCGGAGCGAGGAGTGTCGGCACCGGGTCGGAGCGGCCCGGAGGCGAGCGGGCGAGTAACTGTGACGAAAGCCCCTCCGGATTCGGGATTCCCGAGGCCGGAGGGGCTTTTTCGTACCCGGTTCGCCAGGTAAGGTGAGGCTCAGTGAACTAAGGCTTGCCTTAGTCAAGATCCACTCCGCTCCACCCCGGGAGAGACCGCGATGTACGTGTGCATGTGCCATGCGGTCACCGAGGCCCGGGTGAAGCAGGAGATCGACGGGGGTGCCAGCACC
This sequence comes from Streptomyces rubellomurinus, assembly GCF_000961885.1. Taxonomy (GTDB): domain Bacteria; phylum Actinomycetota; class Actinomycetes; order Streptomycetales; family Streptomycetaceae; genus Kitasatospora; species Kitasatospora rubellomurina. The sequence continues at coordinate 101,178 of NZ_JZKH01000002.1, read as the reverse complement.
CCCCGCCAGATAGCCAAGGGCTGCAAGGCCGGCACCGACTGCGGGTCCTGCGTCCGGCGGATCCAGGCGCTGCTCGGCGAGCACGGCGCCCGGCCCTGCCCCACCGCCCGGCTGGCGGCCAAGCTGGGCCTGGCCGATCCGGAGGCCGAGGCCGCGCCGGCCGACCCCGCACCGGCCCCGGCGGCTCCCGCCACGATCGCCGTGGCACCCGTGCTGCCGCTCCGGGTGGCCTGAGCCTCAGGACCGCCTCAGGACTCCGGCTGCTCGATCAGCTGGGCGATGTAGAGCGCCTCGCCGAGCTTCTCCAGCAGTTCCAGCTGGGTGTCGAGGTAGTCGATGTGGTGTTCCTCGTCGGCCAGGATGTCCTCGAAGATGTTCGCCGAGGTGACGTCGTTCTTGGCCCGCATCACCACGATCCCGCGCTTGAGCCGGTCGATCGCCTCGACCTCGATCTGGCGGTCCGCCTCGAACATCTCCTTGACCGTCTGGCCGATCCGGACGTGGAACAGCCGCTGGTAGTTGGGCAGGCCCTCCAGGAACAGGATCCGGTCGGTGAGCGTCTCGGCGTGCTTCATCTCGTCGAAGGACTCGTGCCGGGTGTACTTGGCGAGCTTCGTCCAGCCGAAGTTCTCCTGCATCTTGGCGTGCAGGAAGTACTGGTTGATGGCGGTCAGCTCGGCGGTGAGCTGCTCGTTGAGGAACTCGATGACCTCCGGGTCGCCCTGCATGGCGGTGCCTCCCTGCGTAAACGTCCTGCGGTGCCCGGCGGTCGGGCCTGCGCTGGGCATCCTGGCACCGCGATGGGAAGAAATTCCAGTAAGTGCACACTCACTAGGACATGTGTCGGAATATCCGATTTGTGCGGAAGTGGAGGGGTGGACGATCGACCGTTGGCCCGTACGGGCGGGGCGCGAACCGGCGCCAAGGGGCGCGCGTGGGGCGCCGCCCGCCGTCTGTCACCATGGAGCCATGGGTCAGTCCGAGCAAGAACCGATTCCGCCGTCTGACCCGGGCCGGCCCGAGGCCGAGGCCGAGCTCCCGCCGGGGCAGCGCGTGCAGCGCGGCTGGCCCGCCCTGCACTACGGGCCCGTCCCCCGGTTCAACCGGCTGACCTGGGACCTCCAGGTGTTCGGCGCCACCGCCTCGGCCGAGAAGCACAGCTGGGACTTCGCCGCCTTCAACGCCCTGCCCCGCACCACCGTCCGCGCCGACCTGCACTGCGTCACCAAGTTCTCCGTGCTCGGCAACGAGTGGACGGGCGTGCCCGCCGCCGCCCTGCTCGACCTCGCGCCCCCGGCGCCGGGCGTCACCCACGTGATGGTCTGGGCCGAGTACGGCTACAGCGCCAACCTGCGGCTGGCGGACTTCGCCGACGAGCGCACCCTGCTCGCCACCCACCGCAACGGCGAGCCGCTGACCGCCGAGCACGGCTTCCCGGTGCGGCTGGTCGTCCCCCGGCTGTACGCCTGGAAGGGCCCCAAGTGGGTCCGCGCGGTCGAGTACATGCGGGCCGACCGGCGCGGCTTCTGGGAGGAGCGCGGCTACCACAACCTCGCCGACCCGTGGCGCCAGCAGCGCTACTCCCACCAGGAGGAGCCCGGGGACGGGCCGCTGCGCTGAACCGCGTCCTTCTGTCGAACCGCTCTAGATGAACGGGAAGTTGACCGTCACGACGGACCGCTGCGGGCGCCGCTCGCCGGCCGCCGGGGACTGGCCGGACACCTTGCCGGTGCCGAACAGGTTCACCCCGCTGGTCTGCATCGTGAACCCGGCCGCCTGGAGCGCCTTCTGCGCGTCCTCCTTGCTCATCCCGGTCACGTCCGGGACGGGCACCATGCCCTTGCTCACCACCAGCGACACCGCGGTGTTCTCCGGCAGCTGCTGCCCGGCGGCCGGCGAGCTGCTGATCACCGCGCCCTCGGCCACGGCGTCGTTGTAGGTCTCGGTGACCGTGCCCCTGGTCAGCTGGACGCCGGTCAGCGCGGCGGCGGCCTGGTCGGCGGGCTTGCCGACGAGGTCCGGCACCGCGATCCGCTTGGGACCCTTGGAGACGGTGACCGTCACGGTGTCGCTGCGGCGGGTGCGCGTGCCCACCCCGGGGTCGCTGGAGATCACCTGCCCGGCCGGCACGGACTCGCTGTACACCTCGACGAACTTCCCGTGCATGCCCTCGTCGTCGAGCAGGCGCTGCGCCTCGGCGCGGTCCTTGCCGAGCACGCCGGGCACCGGCCCGTACAGGCCCTGGGTCAGCCCGTACGTGGCGCCGCCGACCGCCAGCACCAGCGCGGTCAGCACGGAGGCCCAGATCAGCGGCTTGCGGGGGAGGCGGCGCGGCCGGCCCGGCCGGCGCACCCGGGCCGGGGCCGGCTCGTCGTACGGGCGCGGCTCGGCGAGCAGCTGGTCCATCAGCTCCGGCGGCACGTCCAGCACGCTGGTGCGCTCGGTCGGCGGGGCGTCGGCGGGCCGGGGCAGCGGCTGGATCACCGAGGTCGGCTCGCTGGTCGGGTAGCGCGGGCTGGGCCGGGTGGAGGCGGGCGGTTCGGCGTCCAGCTCCGCCGGGGTGAGGCCGCGGCGCACCCGCTGCAGCGCGGCGAGCAGCTCGACCGCGTCGTACGGGCGGGCCTCGGGGCTGCGGGAGCAGGCGCCGGCCACTATCGCGTCCAGCGCCGGGGCGACGGCGGGGGCGACCAGCGAGGGGGCGGGGACGTCCTCGTGCAGGTGCTTGTACATGACCTGGACGGGGTTGTCGCCGGTGTGCGGGCGGCGGCCGGTGAGCATCTCGTACAGCAGGATGCCGGCCGCGTAGACGTCGACCCGCTGGTCGGTGGGCGCGTCCGGGAGGATCTGCTCGGGGGCCAGGTAGGAGACGGTGCCGAGGACGGTGGCGCCGGTCGCGGTGGTGGCCGAGGTGGGGGCGCCGTCCGCGCTGCCCAGCACCCGGACCAGGCCGAAGTCGGCGACCTTGACCAGACCGCTCTCGGTGATCAGCACGTTCTCCGGCTTGACGTCCCGGTGCACCAGCCCGGCCCGGTGGGCGGCGCCGAGCGCGGCGAGCACCGGCTCCAGGACGTCCAGCGCGGCCCGCACCGACAGCGCGCCGCGGTCGCGCAGCAGGTCGCGCAGGGTGCGGCCGGGGACGTACTCCATGGCGAGGAAAACGTTTCCGCCGTCCGCGCCCTGGTCGAAGACGTTGACCACGTTGGGGTGGGTGAGCCGGGCGACGGCCTTGGCCTCGCGGATGAAGCGGGCGGTGAACCCCTCGTCGCCGGCCAACTGCGGGTGCATCACCTTGAGCGCGACGACCCGGTCGAGCCGGGTGTCGGTGCCCCGGTAGACGGTGGCCATCCCGCCGGTCGCGATGCGCTGCTCGACCCGGTACCGGCCGTCGAGCAGGGTACCGGTCAGCGGGTCGTGCGATGCCATGTCCACCCGGGGGAGTCTAGTGGCGGTCCCGGACCGCCGGTCCCGGCGCACACCGCTCCGGGACCGGCTTGTGACATGGCCGACAGGAGCCCTAGAAGGCCGGGTGCTCGCGGGTGTCCAGGTCGGCCCGGCCGGCCATCGCGGAGGAGGCCTCGGCGTGGAAGCGGCGCGGGATGCGGCCGGCCCGGTGCGCCAGGCGCCCGGCCTCGGCGGCGTGCCGCATCGCCTCGGCCATCAGCACCGGGTCCTGGGCCCGGGTCACCGCGGAGGCGAGCATCACCGCCGAGCAGCCCAGCTCCATCGCCAGCGCCACGTCGGAGGCGGTGCCGGCGCCCGCGTCCAGGATGACCGGGACGCCCGCGCTCTCCACGATCAGCTGGAAGTTGTGCGGGTTGCGGATGCCCAGGCCGGAGCCGATCGGCGAGCCCAGCGGCATGATCGCCGCGCAGCCGACGTCCTCCAGCTTGCGGGCCAGCACCGGGTCGTCGTTGGTGTACGGGAGCACGGTGAAGCCGTCGTCGACGAGCGTCTCGGCGGCGTCCAGCAGCTCGATCGGGTCGGGCAGCAGGGTCCGCTCGTCGGCGATCACCTCCAGCTTCACCCAGTCGGTGCCGAGCGCCTCGCGGGCCAGCCGGGCGGTCAGCACGGCCTCCCCGGCGGTGAAGCAGCCGGCCGTGTTGGGCAGCACCCGGATGCCGTTGCGGGTCAGCACGTCCAGCACGGAGCCCTGGGTGCCGGCGTTCACCCGGCGCATCGCCACCGTGGTCAGCTCGGTGCCGGAGGCGAGCAGCGCCCGCTCCAGGATTTCCAGGCTGGGGGCGCCGCCGGTGCCCATGATCAGCCGGGAGGAGAAGGTCGTCCCGGCGATGGTCAGCAGGTCGTCGGCCATGGTCAGCCTCCCTGGACGGCGGTGAGGATCTCGATCCGGTCGCCGCCGCTGAGCGTCGTCTCGGACCACGAACTGCGCGGCACCACGGCCTCGTTGAGCGCGGCGGCGACGCCGGTGTTGGCGGCGCTGACGGTGGCCACCAGCTCGGCGAGGGTGGTCGTGGCGGGCAGTCGGCGGGGCTCGCCGTTGACGGTCAGGGCGATCTCGGTCATGCGGAGGCCTTCGTGACGGGGTGGTCCTGGGCGAACCGGGCGGGCGTGAACGGCCGTGCCAGCTCCGGGACTTCGCCGGTGGTCAGGTAGTCGGCGAGCAGGTCGGCGGTCACCGGGGTGAGCAGCACGCCGTTGCGGTAGTGGCCGGTGGTGGCGACCAGGCCGGGCAGCGAGGTCGGGCCCAGCAGCGGGGCGTTGTCCGGCGAGCCCGGGCGCAGCCCGGCCGAGGTCTCCAGCAGCGGGAGTTCGGTGATCCCCGGGACCAACTCATGGGCGTCGCGCAGGAGTTCGTACACGCCGCCGGCGGTGACGGTGGTGTCGTAGCCCTGCTCCTCGGTGGTCGCGCCGACCACCATCTCGCCGTTCTCGCGCGGGACGAGGTAGATGTGCCGGCCGCGCACCACGGCGCGCACGTTGCGGGAGAGGAACGGCCGGTAGGCGTCCGGTATCCGCAGCCGCAGCACCTGCCCCTTCACCGGGCGGATCGCGGGCAGCACGCCCTCGGGCAGGCCGGGCAGCCGGTGGCTGTGCGGGCCGGCGGCGAGCACGACCTGGTCGGCGCGCACCGTCTCCCCGGTGCGGAGCCGGGCGCCGACCGCGCGGCCGTCCTCGACCAGCAGCTCGACGGCCTCGGTGCGGTGCAGCAGCACGTCCGTCCGCTCGCAGGCGGCGACCAGCGCGGTGAGCAGCCGCCGGGGATCGACCTGGTGGTCGTCCGCGACGTGCAGGCCGCCGCGCACGCCGGGGGCGAGCATCGGCTCCAGCTTGCGGGCCTCCCGGCCGCTCAGCCAGGTCGAGTCCAGGCCGAGCCGCTGGTGGAAGGCGTGCAGTTCGCGCAGTTCCTCGCGGTCGTCGGAGTCCAGCGCGACGGCGACCGTGCCGCAGCGGCGGTAGCCGGTCTCCGCGCCGCCGCTCGCCTCGGTGAGCTCGGCGGCGAAGGCCGCGTACCGCTCGTTCGAGGCCGTGCCGAGGCGCAGCAGCGGCTCCTCGCCGTACTGCAGCTCGGTGACCGGGGCGAGCATTCCGGCCGCGACGGCGGCCGCCCCGCCCCCGGGGGAGGGGTCGACCACGATCACGGTCCCCGCGCCGCGCTGCGCGGCGCGCCAGGCGACGGCGAGGCCGATGATGCCCCCGCCGATCACCAGCACGTCGGCGCGGGCGCCCGATGGCAAGCGTGACAAAGCTGCTCTGCTCCCTTCGCCGGTATGACCCGGATCAGGTTCGGACGGTCGCGGGCCGTGCCAGCCCGCCTCTCAGCCCGGTTCGCCGGGCTCCCGTGTGTGCCACCACCTTAACGCCGGGGGTCGGTGCGGCCGAAGGGCCGTACGCAGGGCGGCCGGCGGGGCCGTGAAGGGCCCTGAGTACAGTGACGGGCGTGGCAGAGCTGAGCGGAACGGACCAGGTGGTCGTCGTCGTCGGAGCCGGGCTGGCCGGGGCGCAGTGCGCCCTGAAGCTGCGGCAGGGCGGCTGGCGGGGGCGGATCGTGCTGGTCGGCGAGGAGCCGCGCGCGCCGTACGACCGGCCGCCGCTCTCCAAGGACGTGCTCCTCGGCAAGGCCGACGCCACCACCCTGGACATCGACTACGACGAGCTCGGCGTCGAACTGCTGCTCGGCCGCCGTGCCACCGGCCTGGCCCCCGGCGTGCTGCACACCGACGCCGGCGAGCTGACGTACGACGCGCTGGTGATCGCCACCGGCGCCGTCCCCCGCGCCCTGCCCGGCGCCGACCGGGCCCACCTGCTGCACACCCTGGACGACGCCCTGGCGCTGCGCGCGCTGCTGCGCCCCGGCCGCCGGCTGGTGCTGGTCGGCGCGGGCTGGATCGGCGCCGAGGTGGCGACGGCCGCCCGGCAGGCCGGCTGCGAGGTGACCGTGGTGGAGGCCGGCCCGGCGCCGCTGCCGGGCGCGCTGCCGGTCGAGGTGGGCTCGGCGATGGCCGCCTGGTACGCGGAGGCCGGGATCGGGCTGCGCTGCGGCGTCGGGGTCGAGGCGGTGGAGCCGGGCGCGGTGCGGCTGGCGGACGGCTCGCACCTGGCCGCCGACGAGGTGGTGGTCGGCATCGGCGCCCGGCCCGCGACCGGCTGGCTGGCCGGCTCCGGCGTCGAGCTGGACGCGACCGGCGCCGTCGTCGTGGACGGGCGGCTGCGCACCAACCTGCCCGGCGTCCTCGCGGTCGGGGACTGCGTCAGCTACCCCTCGGCCCGGGCCGGCGGCCGGCTGGCCGTCCAGCACTGGGACCACGCCCTGCAGTCCGGCGAGGCGGCCGCCGCCGCGGTGCTCGGCGCGGACGCGCCCGCGTACGACCCGGTGCCGTACTTCTGGTCCGAGCAGTTCGGGCGGATGGTGCAGTACGCCGGCCGGCACGCCGAGGGCGACCGGCTGGTGTGGCGCGGCAGCCCGCAGGACGCCTCCTGGGCGGTGCTCTGGCTGCGCGACGGCGTGCCGAGCGCGCTGCTGACCGTGGACCGGCCGCGCGACCTCACCCAGGGGCGGAAGCTGATCGAGCGCGGCACGGCGCTGGACCCGGCCCGCGCGGCCGACCCGGAAGTGCCGCTCAAGGCGGCGGTGCGCTGACCTCACGGGTGCCCGTGACCGGGCCCTTGGTGCGCGGGGCCCCGTGGAGGTGGCAGTCTGGTGCCGTGAGTGAGATCGATGCCAAGACTGACGCCCTGGTCCCCGAGTGGCTGTACCTGCCCGACATCTCCGAGCGGTGGGGTGTGCTGGTCACCGAGGTCCGCAACATGGTCAAGAAGGGTGACCTGATCGCGGTCCGCCGCGGTCCCAACAAGTCGCTGCAGGTCCCGGCGGCGTTCATCGACGAGGACGGCCCGGTCAAGCACCTGGTCGGCCTGCTGACCGTGCTGCGGGACAGCGGCTTCAGCGACGACGAGATCATCGCGTGGATGTTCACCGAGGACGCGTCGCTGCCCGGCACCCCGGTGCAGGCCCTGTGGGAGAACCGCGCGACCGAGGTCAAGCGCCGCGCCCAGGCCATGGCGCTGTGACGACCGACCGCCGCGCCCGCCTGGCGGACGCCCGGCTCTACCTGTGCACCGACGCCCGTCGCGCGCAGGGCGACCTGGCCGACTTCCTCGACGAGGCGCTGGCCGGCGGGGTGGACATCGTCCAGCTCCGCGACAAGGGCCTGGAGGCGAAGCAGGAGCTGGCGGCGCTGGAGGTCTTCGCCGACGCCTGCCGCCGGCACGGCAAGCTGCTGGCCGTCAACGACCGCGCCGACGTCGCCCACGCGGCCCGGCCGGACGTGCTGCACCTGGGCCAGGACGACCTGCCGGTGCCGGCCGCCCGGGCGATCCTCGGCGAGGACGTCCTGATCGGGCGCTCCTGCCACGCCGAGTCCGAGGTGGACGCGGCGATCGCCGAGCCGGGCGTGGACTACTTCTGCACCGGCCCGGTCTGGCCGACCCCGACCAAGCCGGGCCGCCACGCGCCGGGCCTCGGCCTGGTCGGGTACGCCGCGAAGCAGCCCACCGACCGGCCGTGGTTCGCGATCGGCGGGATCGACCTCGGCAACCTCGACGAGGTGCTGGCGGCCGGCGCCCGCCGGATCGTGGTGGTCCGGGCGATCACCGCGGCGGACGACCCGCGGGCGGCCGCCGCCGAGCTCGCCCGCCGGGTGCGCGCGGCGGTCTGAGCCGAACGACGCCGAACGACGCCGAACGACGCCGAACGACGCCGAATGACCGGGCGCCGTCGCCGTCCGCCCGTACGGACTCCAGTACGTACGGACTCAGTACTTGCGGACGGTGGCGGCCTCGGCCAGCGCCAGCAGCACCTCGCGGGCCCGCTCGTCCGCCAGCGGCGCCGCCGCCAGCGCGGCCAGCGCGTGCCGCATCAGTTCGGCGATCCGCTGCTCCACGCGCTCGGGCGCGCCGCTGCGGGCGACCAGCTCGCGCAGCTCGACGACCTCGGCCGCGGCCAGGTCCGGCGCGCCGAGCCGGCGGTCCAGGTGCCGGGCCTCGTCGGGCGACAGGCCGCGCATCGCGTGCGCGACCAGCAGGGTGCGCTTGCCCTCGCGCAGGTCGTCCCCGGCGGGCTTGCCGGTGACCGCCGGGTCCCCGAAGACGCCGAGCAGGTCGTCCCGCAGCTGGAAGGCCTCGCCCAGCGGCAGCCCGAACGCGCCGAGCGCCTCGACCAGCTCCGGTCCGGCGCCGGCCAGCAGGGCGCCGACCTGCAGGGGGCGCTCGATGGTGTACTTCGCCGACTTGTAGTGCAGCACGGTCTGCGCGCGCTCCAGCGCGCCGTCGTCGGCCGAGTCGCCGGCCACCGGCTCCAGCACGTCCAGGTACTGGCCGACCATGACCTCGGTGCGCATCAGGTCGAACACCGGCTTGGCGGCCAGCACGGCGGCCGGCTCCAGGCCCGAGCGCAGGAACAGCTCGTCGCACCAGATCAGCAGCAGGTCGCCGAGCAGCACCGCGGCCGAGGCGCCGTACTGCTCGCGGTCGCCGCGCCAGCCGCTGTCCCGGTGCAGCGCCTCGAAGCGGCGGTGCACGGAGGGCAGGCCGCGGCGGGTGTCGCTGCGGTCCATCAGGTCGTCGTGCACCAGGGCGCTGGCCTGCAGCAGCTCCAGCGCGGCCGCCGCGTGGGCGATCCCGTCGCCGGCCGCCGGGCCGCCCGCGGCGCGCCAGCCCCAGTAGCAGAAGGCGGGGCGCAGCCGCTTGCCGCCGTCCAGCAGGAAGTCGCGCAGCGCCTCGGTGGCGGGCGCCAGCTGCGGCGAGATCTTGTCGAGCAGCGCGGCCTGGCCGTCCATGAACCCGGCGAGGGCGTCGTTGACGCGGGTACGGACGTCCTCCACGTCGATGGGGTTGGCCGGCCGGTTGCTGGACGAGGTCACGATGGGGCTCCGCTGATTCACTCGGGTGCAGCAAGCGTAGCGGGGCGGCTGGGAACATCCGTGCGAGCCGGCGCCGGGGCCGTACCGGCCATGGCCGGACATAGCCGGAATACCGCCCATCGACCGTCTCACCAGGTGGGACCGGGTTGTCGGCCGCCCGAACCCGGCCGATAGCCTGTCAGCATGGCACTCGGTATCGCTTCCACCCGGACGGACCGCGCACTGACGGTCCGCGAGCTGCTGGCGGCCGGCAAGCGGTCCTTCTCGTTCGAGTTCATGCCGCCCCGCACCGAGGTGGGCGAGCAGAAGCTCTGGGACGCCATCCGCCGCCTCGAACCGCTCGACCCGAACTTCGTCTGCATGACGTACGGCGCCGGCGGCTCCTCGCGCGAGCGCACCGTCAACATGGTCGGCCGCATCGCCACCGAGACGACGCTGACCCCGGTCGCCCACCTGACCGCCGTGGACCACTCGATCGCCGAACTGCGCAACATCATCGGCCAGTACGCCGACCAGGGCGTGCGCAACGTCCTGGCCGTCCGCGGCGACCCGCCCGGCGACCCGATGGGCGAGTGGGTCCGGCACCCCGAGGGCGTCACCTACGCGTACGAGCTGGTCGAGCTGATCAAGGGGATCGGCGACTTCTGCGTGGGCGTCGCCGCCTCGCCGAACATGCACCCGCGCTCCACCGACTGGGACGAGGACATCCGGCACTTCGTCGGGAAGATCCGGGCCGGCGCGGACTACGCCATCACCCAGATGTTCTTCGAGGTCGACGACTACCTGCGGCTGCGCGACCGGGTCGCGGCGGCCGGCTGCGAGGCGCCGATCATCCCGGAGATCATGCCGGTCACCAACGCCAAGCAGTTGGAGCGCTTCCCGCAGCTCAGCGGCTCGGCCTTCCCGGCCGAGCTGGAGGCCCGGCTGCGCGCGGCCATCGACGACCCGGCGGCGCTGCGGGCGGTCGGCATGGAGCACGCCACCGCGATGGCCGAGCGGCTGCTCGCCGAGGGCGCGCCCGGCCTGCACTTCATCACGCTCAACCACTCCACCGCGACGCTGGAGATCTACCAGAACCTCGGCCTGCACGTGCGCTGAGCGGGGCCTTCGTGCCCGTTCACGAGCCCGTTCACGAGCCCGTCACCGTCCGGACGGTGACGGGCTCGGTCGTGTGCGGCCGGGGCCCGGGGCGGAGGGAACGCGATGCGGTACCTCGGCCGTTGAACCGGTACAGTCGCCGCACACGCGCGGCGCGCGCGGGCACGCGACTGGAGGTAGCGGGCGGATGGGCATCGGATACCTGCTGCTGTACGTCGCGTTGGCGGTGGTGGCGCTCTGGCTGGTCGCCGAGGTGCTGCTGCAGAACCGGGCGCCGCTGCACTGGCGCCTCCTCGCGCTGGCCGGCTTCCTCGGCGTCGCCGCCGGCATGACCCTCGGCTCGGTCGTGGTGATCGGTGCCGGGGCCGTCCTGTTCGCGGTCGGCCAGACCTTCGTCACCCTCTCGGTCAAGCGCGGCTACCAGGCCGGCTGGTCCCTGCGGAAGGCGGACGGCGCCCTGCCCGGTCCGCTCGCCAAGGTGCCCCTGCTCGGCGCCCTGACCGGCGGCGCCGCCGTCGCCGCGGCGGCCGCGGCCGCCGAGGAGCGGGTCGGCGAGGTCGGCTCGGTGGAGGAGGCGGCCCCGGACGAGGTCGCGCAGGACGTCCCGGAGGTCGAGCGGACGGCCGCCTTCGAGCCGCAGGGCCTCGCCGAGGACGGCGTCTACGCGCCCGGCTACTACGAGCAGCAGCCGGAGGCCCAGCCCCAGGCCGGGCAGCACCAGGACTTCCAGCCCCAGGCCGGGCAGCACCAGGACTTCCAGCACCAGCAGCAGGACCCGTACGCCGGCGCCTACCAGGCGGGCTACGACCAGCAGCAGTGGCAGACCCAGCAGCAGCCGGCCTACGCCTCCTACGACCAGGCGTACGGCGGCTACCCGCAGCAGCACCAGGACCTCCAGCACCAGCAGCAGGACCCGTACGCCGGCGCCTACCAGGCGGGCTACGACCAGCAGCAGTGGCAGGCCCAGCCGCAGGGGTGGGACCAGAACGCCCAGCAGCAGTGGCAGCCCCAGCAGGCCGTCCCCCAGCAGGCCGTCCCCCAGCAGGCCGTCCCGCAGCAGCCGGGCTACGACCAGCACCAGCACTACGGCTACCAGCAGCAGAACACCTGGCAGCAGGGCTGATCCGGCCCGGCCGTCACGCCGGGCCGATCAGGCCGGCCGTGATGCAGGCCGACATGCCGACCCGGGCCAGTCCACCGCCCGGGTGGGCGCCGCCGCCGACCAGGTAGAGGCCCGGGACCGGCGACTCGTTGGCGGCCTTCAGGCCCGAGGACGGCGCGACGGAGCCGGCGAGCACCGGCTGGGCGACGGCGCCGAACAGCGCGCCGGTCTCCCGCCGGGTGTCCTCCGGGGTGCGCACCACCCGCCACAGCACCCGCTCGCGCAGGCCGAGACCGGCCGCGTCGACGTGGGCGAGCAGCCGGTCGGCGTAGTGGTCGGCGAAGCCGGGGGCCGTCCAGTCGACCTCGTCCTGGGCCGGGACGGTCGCGGTCAGCACCACGCTCTCGTGCGCGTCGTCCGGGCGCAGCGTCGGGTCGTCCGGGCGCAGCACCTGGACGGTCGGGCGCTCGCAGGGCGGCTCACTGAGGGTGAGCGCGTTCGCCTCGGCGGCCGGGTCCGCGGCGTGCACGACCGTCCGGTGCACGGTGCCGGCCGGCCGGCCGCCGCGCAGGGCCAGCAGCACGCTGAACCGGCCGGGCACCTCGACCGGCTCCCACTCCCGGGGCGGCACCCCCGGCCAGTCGGCGATGCCCTGGCGGAACAGCGCGTCCGTGTCCATCGCGGAGATCACCACGTCCGCGGCGATCCGGCCGTCCGCCGTCTCGACGCCGCGGGCCCGGCCGTCCTCGACGACCACCCGGGTGACGGGCGTGTCGAAGCGGAACGCGACCTTGCGCAGCTCGCAGCGCCGGTACACCGCGTCCGCCAGCGCCCGCAGCCCGCCCCGGACGTACCAGACGCCGAAGGACTGCTCCATGTACGCCAGCACGGCGGCCCCGGCCGGGGCCTGCCCGGCGGTCAGGCCGTACCGCAGCGCGGGCTCGCCCAGCAGCGCGGTCAGGCCCGGGTGGCCGCCGAGCTGCCGGTGCGCCACGGTGTCGAGCGTCCAGCGGACCGGCCTGCGCAGCCGGGCCAGGCCGGTGCGCGGCGGGACGGGGTACGGGTCGGTGTCGAACACCGCGCGGTCGGCCGGGGTCAGCACGCCGTGCTCGGACGGCAGCGGCTCCTCCAGCAGCGGGCGCCGGGTGGCCTCCCAGACCGTGCGGCCGTGGTTCATCACCGCGCTCCAGCGGGCGCCCGAGCCGGCGCCGAAGGCGGCGTCCAGGGCCTGGCTGACGCCGCCGCGCGAGGCGTTGGGCAGGGTCAGGTCGGTGCCGTCCGGGAACAGGTGCCGGCTCTCCGGGTCGACGGGCGTCAGCTCGACCAGCTGCTCCAGCGGCTCCTTGCCGGTCTTCAGCGCGAGGTCGCGGTAGACGGCGGGCAGGGTGAGCAGGCCGGGGCCGGTGTCGAAGGCGAAGCCGTCGCGCTCGTACCGGCCGACCATGCCGCCGTACGTGCCGCTCGCCTCGCAGACCGTCACCCGGTGGCCGAGGGTCGCCAGCCGGGAGGCCGCCGCGAGCCCGCTCATTCCTGCACCGATGACGACGATCTCTGCCATGGCACCCGATCCTAGATCGCCGTCAGACGTGGGCCTGCGCCCGGGCGGCCCGGCGCTCGCGGCGGCGGGCCCGGAAGGCCCGGATCCGGGAGACGGCCAGCCACACCAGCAGCAGGCCGGCGGCCAGCAGCGCGGCGGCGATCGAGGCGGCCGGCCACGGGTGGAAGATCGCCAGGGTGACCAGGCCGCCCACCGACAGGTCCTCCAGCAGGCTGACCGCGATGTTGCTGGCCGGCTCGGGCGAGGTGTTGACGGCCATCCGCAGCGAGGCCTTCACCAGGTGGGTGACCAGCGCCGTGGTGCCGCCCACCGCGCCGGCGGCGACCTCGCCGAGCGACCCCGGGTCGTGGCTCGCCATCAGCACGCCCACGGTGGCGCCGGCGATCGGCCGGATCACGGTGTGCACCAGGTCCCAGACGCTGTCCACGTACGGGATCTTGTCGGCCACCGCCTCCAGCAGGAACAGCAGCGCCGCCGCGACCAGCACGTCCGTGCGCTCCAGCGCGGGCGGCACCGACTCCGCGCCGGCGAAGCGGCCCAGCAGCCCGAGCAGCAGCACCACCGCGTACGCGTTGATGCCGCTGGCCAGCCCGCTGGTGAAGATCAGCGGCACGATCGTCATCGCACTCCCATGGTTCGGACCCCGGCCGTACCGTACCGGCCCGCCGACCGGGACGTCCGCGCAGGTCGCGGTGGTTCCCGGGGCGGTCGGCCGGTCGGGGCGGATCTGAGTACGAGTACTCAGATCCGGGGTTGAGTAGCGGAGCGGATGCCCGCGCACCCGCCGGGACGGGAGAGTGGTGGCACCCGGGAGGCCGGCGCGTCGGGCGTCCGACCGCCCGGGGGTGGCGGACCCGTCCGTCCCCGGCCGCGACGGCCGGCGGACGGCGGCGGAGGTCCGTCGAGGGCGCCGGTCACGGGCCCCGCACCGCCGGCACGGGGCGGCGGAGCGGGCCGGGGGGAGACCGGCCGACCCGGGGGAGTTCGCTCCGCCGCCCGCGGGGGGACGGCGGAGCGGGGCACACGGCGGCGGCGCGGAGCGGGGGAACGGTTCGCGCCCGCCGCCGGAATGCTGCCCGAAGCACCGTCAGGACCGCGTTGTCAGTGGTCCCGTTCACGATGGAGGAGCACGGGCCGCCCGGTCCGCGCGCTGCCTCGGAACGGGGGAGACCATGACCATCAGCCGTCCTGAGCCCGTCACCGCCCGCCTCCACTCCGCCGCCCTGCCGTACGACCGGGGCCCGCGCCCCGCCGGCGGCGACGTCCACCCCGTGCTGCGCCGGATCGCCGCGCCGCCCGCAGCCCTCGACCTGCTCACCGACGCGCACCGCACCCTCGCCCGGGCCCGGGCCCTGGAGGACCCGCTGGAGCGCTACGCCACCGCGCACCTGGCCGCGCTGCGCACGGTGGCGGCCGTCCTGGCGGTGCGCGGCCGGCCGGAGAAGAACCCGCGCCGGCGCAAGGCGATCCGCAGCGCCTGGGAGGTGCTGCCCGAGGTGGCCCCCGAACTCGCCGAGTGGGCGGTGTACTACGGCGCCGGCGCCCGCCGCCGGGCCGCCGCCGAGGCCGGGATCCGGGGCGCGGCCTCCGCCCGCGACGCCGACGACCTGATCCGCAACTCCGCCCTGTTCCTGCGGCTGGTCGAGCGGCTGCTCGGCCTGCGCGCGGCCCCGCCCGCGCCCCGGCTGCCGCTGGACGCCGGTGACCCGAGCGGGGGTGGGCCGAGCGTGTGACGACCCGGTCTAAGGTGGAGGCGTTCTGATCGAACTCCACGTGCCAAGGAGCCCGACCGTGTACCCGACGCGTCCCCGCAGTTCCCTGCGTACCGCCGTGGTGTGGGAGGTGGTGCGGGCAGCCCTGGAGAAGCGGGCGGCCGAGCTGGACCGGCCGGTGCTCGACGTGGTCGACACCGGTGGCGGCACCGGCAACTTCGCCGTGCCCGTGGCCAAGCTCGGCCACCGGGTGACCGTGGTCGACCCGAGCCCGGACGCGCTGTTCGCGCTGGAGCGCCGGGCCGCCGAGGCCGGGGTGACCGACCTCGTCCGGGCCGTCCAGGGCGACACCCAGACGCTGCCCGAGGTGGTCGACCCGGGCAGCGTGGACGCGGTGCTCTGTCACGGCGTGCTGGAGGTCGTCGACGACCCGGCCGAGGCGCTCGGCAGCCTGGCCGCCGCCCTGCGCCCGGGCGGGTTCGTCAGCCTGCTGGCCGCCAACCGCAACGGCGCCGTGCTGGCCCGCGCGCTGGCCGGGCACTTCACCGAGGCCCGCACCGTGCTCTCCGCCACGGACGGCCGTTGGGGCGAGCAGGACCCGATGCCGCGCCGCTTCACCGGCGAGGAACTGGGCCGGCTGGCCGAGGCCGCGGGCCTGCGGGTGGAGTCGGTGCACGGTGTCCGGGTCTTCGCCGACCTCGTTCCCGGCGTGCTGGTGGACACCGAGCCGGGCGCCATGGAGGCGCTGCTGAAGCTGGAGGAGGCGGCCGCCGCCCAGCCCGCGTTCCACGCCGTCGCCACCCAGCTGCACCTGCTGGCCACCCTGGCCTGAAACCGCCGCGGAGCCCCCCGCCCGCCGCTGTCCCGGCCGTCCGCCGCCGTACGGTTCGCACCCCGTCCGGCGGCGGTTCGCCGCGCGGACGCCTTCCGGACGCCCTGCGCCCGCTTCGGGTCGCGCCGTGGCCCGTTCGTGAAGCTCCCCAGGTCCGGGCCGATTCCACCCGTTCGGGCACTTGTCCGGCTCGCACGGCGTTGAGCCGGGTGCGGCCCCGACCGGCCGAAGTGGCCCGTCCCACGCGGCGCAGACCACTCCGGAACCGGCTCGTGGACCGTATGATCTGGGTAAAGCCGGAAAGCATGACCGCCGGACGCGTGGGGCATATGGCTGACACGGGCCGGGCCCCCGCACAGGCGTCCGACCACGTGCCCCAAGGCTGATTTGGACTGGCCGCCCCGACCGGGGTGGCGGACCGGTCGCACCCGCGACCGACGAGTAGGAGGACTCCGTGCCGCTCTCGGAGCACGAGCAGCGACTGCTCGACCAGATGGAGCGAGCGCTGTATGCCGAAGATCCCAAATTCGCGTCGGCGCTCGAAGGATCCGGGCTGCGCACCTACACCCGTCGGCGGGTCTACCTGGCCGTCGCCGGCTTCGTGGTGGGCATCGGCCTGCTGATGGGCGGCATGGTCGTCCCGGACCAGATCTGGGTCAGCGTCGTGGGCTTCCTGGTGATGCTCGGCTGTGCGGTGTTCGCCGTGACCGGTTGGCGGCGCGGGCCCGCGGGCCAGAGCTCCGGCCCCCGTCCGGCCGCCGCGCCGCGCCGCAAGGCCGGGATGATGGACCGGGTGGAGCAGCGCTGGCAGCGCCGCCGGGACGAGCAGACCGGCGGGTTCTGAGCCCACCGCCCACCGAAGCCTCGAAACGCCGGGGCGGGCAGTCGATCCGACTGCCCGCCCCGGCGTTTCGCTGTTCCCCGGCCGGGGGCCCCGGAGACGCGTGCTCCGGGGCCCCGGTGCTCAGGGCTTCGGGCGCCGGGTGAACGCCCGCCGCACCGGTCCGAGGACGGCCGCCGAGACCCGCTCGGCGCGGGCGCCGAGCGCGGCCCGGCCCGCCCGCACCGCGTCGGAGGCCCGCCACCACAGCTGCACCGAGGACGGCGGCAGCAGCAGCGCGCGCAGTCGCCTGCCCCGGCCGGCGTTGGCCCGCAGGACCTGCTGGACGGCCCGGACGTCGGCCGTCAGCGGCGCGGTGGTGACCTGACCGGACGGGGCGTAGAGCGCCCGCTCGGTGGCCAGCGCCACCCGGCCGGTGGCCGCCGCCGTGTCCGGGTCCAGCCGCGAGGCGTCGCTGATCCGGCGGGCGGTCGCCCGCGGGGTGCGCGACTCGTCCGGCGGCAGCCCGAGATCCCAGGCCGAGTCGACCAGCTCCTGCCAGGCGGCCAGCACCTGGGCGTCGGTGAGCTCCGCCGGACCGTCGCCGCCGGGGCGGCGCCGCCCGCCGCCGCCGAGCCGGCGCCGGCGCAGGGCGCCCCGCCAGAGCATCGGGACGAGCAGCAGGACGATCACCAGCAGCACCGCGGCGAGGGTGACCAGCAGCTGCCAGGACGGCAGCCAGGACTCGTCGGCGGTGTGGGTGACGGTCTTGGTCTGCCCGCCGCAGTCGCCCAGCTGCTGCTGCTTGCCGCCGCAGGCCTTGCTGGCGCTCGGCGTCGGCGTGGCACCGGCGGTCGGCGCGGCCGTGGTCGGCGCCGCGGTCGGCGCGGTGGTCGGGGTGCTGGACGTCTCGGTGTACTTGGGCGCGACGCCGCGGCTCGGCGTCGGCTCGAAGCGCAGCCAGCCGTAGCCGGAGAAGTACAGCTCGGGCCAGGCGTGGTACATCTTGCCGCTCACCGAGTAGACGCCGCCGCCCTTGGTGTCGCCGGGGGTGAAGCCGACCGCGACCCGGGCCGGGATCTTCAGGGTGCGGGCCATCGCCGCCATGCTGGAGGCGAAGTGCACGCAGAAGCCCTTGCGGTCGCGCAGGAAGACCGCGATGGCGTCGTTGCCGGTGCCGCCGGAGATCGAGGTGTCGTACGTGAACTGCGGGCTGGTGAAGTACCGCACCAGCGCCGTCGCCCGGTCGTAGTCGTTGTGCGCGTCGGCGGTGATCGCCTTGGCCTGCTCGGCGACCACCGGAGGGAGGCCGTCCGGCAGCGCGGTGTAGCGGTCCCGGATGTCCTGCGGCGGGAGCGCCGCGGTGCGCAGCTCGTTGGCGGTGGGGCGCAGGTCGTACGAGGTGACGTGGTAGTTCAGGTCGCGGATCGCGTTGTCGCCGACCGGCACGACGGTGCGGGTCAGCGGGTCGAGCTTCCACTCGCTCCGGTTGGGGACCTGGACGGACGAGGCCGGGTACGGCATCGGCAGCCAGCTCTTGCCGCCCAGCTTGTCGCCGACCCGGAAGTCGCTCTCGATCCGGGGGACCATGGAGTCCCGCAGGCCCTCGGGGTTGGGCAGGTTGGTCGGCAGGTCGTTGACCGTGGTGCTGCTGAGCTTCCAGCTGGTGCCGTCGAACTGGTCGAGCGAGCCGGTGCGCAGGTAGGTCTGGTCGGCCTGGGCGCTGTCCATGCTGTACGTGAACAGCACGGTGTCGTTGGGCTTGGTGATCGCCGCTTCCAGGCTGACCATCGGGTCGAGGCTGCTCGCGGTGCCGCCGCCGGTGCCGTTGCCGCTCCCGGAGGACGACCCGCCGGAGCCGGAGCCCAGCAGGCCGGCGCCGACCTGCGGGATCAGGACGGGCAGCAGCAGGGCCACCGCCAGCGCGAGCACGCCGACCTGCCGGCCGCCCGGGCTCACCGAGGTGGCGCCGCCGACGCCCTGCGGGCCGCGGAAGACCTTGCCCCAGCGGGTGGCGCGGTCCTGGCCCTCGGCGAACAGCAGGACGAGGTAGCCGAGCGCGGCCAGGGCGAACCAGATCCAGCTGCCGCGGTCCTTGGCCAGCCCGTTGCCGACCGAGTACAGCGCCAGCAGCGGCAGCCCGGCCAGCGCCGCGCGCCGGTAGGTGACCGCGAGGGTGTCCACCACGATGGCGATCAGGCCGACCGAGGAGACCAGGATCAGCCGCAGGCCGGCCGTGGGCGGCGCCGGCATCGCGTACTGCCCGATGTCGTAGACGCCGTCCGAGAAGGTGTTGCTGAGGTGGCGCATGGTCGTCGGCCCGGGCACGAACCCGCCGCCGAAGCCGATCAGCAGGAGCAGCAGCAGGAGCAGCAGCTGGGCGATCGGCACGCTCCACCGGAACAGCGGGGAGCGGCGCAGGCCGGCGCCGGCGGCCGCGAGCACGGCGATCACCAGCAGGCTGAAGGTGAGCCAGCTGCGGGTGGTCAGCAGCGGGAGCAGGCACAGCGAGGCGAGGGCGGTGGCCAGCGCCGAGTAGACGGTCAGTTTGGCCCGGGTGGTCACGCGCCGGCCCCTTCTCGATGGTGGGCGGTCGTCTTGGCGCCGTCGACGCGCTGCCAGAGGTCGGGCAGGGAGTCGCCGGCCCGCACGGGCAGGACGGTCCAGCCGGCCTCGCTCAGCTGGCGGGCCCGGGCGCGGAACTCGTCGCCGCCGGTGTGCGGGGCGAGCATCCGCAGACCGGTCCAGGTGCCGGTGTCCAGCAGGACGGCGATCGCCCCGCCGGTGCGGCCGCGCAGCCGGGCGAGCCGGGCGGCCTGGGTCTCGTCCAGCTCGCCGAGGACGGCGACCAGCAGGCCCTCGCCGGTGGCCCGCAGCGGCTCCTCGGCGCGGGAGAGCCCGCCGCCGTCCGACAGGTCGGCGACCGCGAGGGCGTCCAGGATCAGTCCGGAGATCTCGGCGGGCTGGTGGCTGCCGCTGTCCGGGCCGGGCACCCAGTGGCCGGTGTCGGTGAGCAGCTGGGTCTGGTAGCCGCGGTGCAGCAGGTGCGTGGCGACGGAGGCGGCGCAGCTCACCGCCCACTCGAAGGAGGAGGCGGGGCCGCTGCCCCGGTGGGCGATCTCCCGGGTGTCCAGCAGGACGGTGGCGCGGGCCTTCTGCGGCTGCTCCTCGCGGCGCACCATCAGCTCGCCGTAGCGGGCGGTGGACTTCCAGTGCACCCGGCGCAGGTCGTCGCCCGGCCGGTACTCGCGCAGGATCACGTCGTCGTCGCCGGCCAGCGCCAGGGTGCGGCTGCGGCTCTCGCCCTGGCCGGCCCACTCGCCGCTGATCCGCACGTGCGGCAGGGCCTGGGCCTGGGGGACGACGGTGAGCACGTCGTGGGCGGCGAAGGCGCGGCTGACCTCGCACATCCCGAACGGGTCGGTCAGCCGCAGGTGCAGCGGGCCGAGCGGGTAGCGGCCGCGCAGGTCGGAGCGGACCCGGTAGGACACCTCGCGGAATCCGTGCGGCTCGACCCGGTCCAGGACGAAGCGCGGGCGCGGCCCGAGCACGTACGGGACCTTGTCCTCCAGCAGCAGCACGCCGGTGGGCACCCGCGAGACGTTGTCGATCCGCAGGTGGACCCGGGCCTCCTGGCCGGCGACGGCCCGGTGCGGGCTGAGCCGGCGCCCGCTGGCCACCCGGTAGCGGGTGTTGGCGACCACCAGCACGGCGACCACCGGCAGCACGGCGAGCAGCACGCCGACGCGCAGCAGGGCGTCCTGGCCGAGCACGTAGGAGCAGGCCATCGCGGTGAGCCCGGCGGCCAGGAAGGAACGGCCCCGGGTGGTCAGGCCGCGGATTCCGGCCCGTAGCCCCGAGGCCTGGTCGGATGCCGTCACCTCAGCCCCTCCGGACGGCCGGGCCGCCCTGCGGGCGCGGCAGCGGCACCCGGGAGACCAGCTCGGCCACGATCTGCTCGGTGGTGCGGCGGTTCAGCTGGGTCTCGGCGGTCGGCATCAGGCGGTGCGCGAGGACCGGGACGGCCATGCGCTGCAGGTCGTCCGGGATGACGTAGTCGCGGCCGTCCAGCGCGGCGGCGGCGCGGGCGGCCCGGACCAGGTGCAGGGTGGCGCGGGGCGAGGCGCCCAGGCGCAGCTCGTGGCTGGTGCGGGTGGCGCCGACCAGGTCGACGGCGTAGCGGCGGACCGGGTCGGCGATGTGCACGGAGCGGACGAGGTCGATCAGCTTGAGGATGTCGGAGGCGTGCGCGACCGGCTGCAGGTCCGCCAGCGGGTCGGCGCCGCCGTGCACGTCCAGCATCGCGAACTCGGCCTCGGGGCTGGGGTAGCCGATCGAGATCCGGGCCATGAAGCGGTCGCGCTGGGCCTCGGGCAGCGGGTAGGTGCCCTCCATCTCGACCGGGTTCTGGGTGGCCACGACCATGAACGGCGAGGGCAGCTCGTAGCTGGTGCCGTCGATGGTGACCTGGCGCTCGGCCATCGACTCCAGCAGCGCGGACTGGGTCTTCGGCGAGGCGCGGTTGATCTCGTCGCCGACCACGATCTGGGCGAAGATGGCGCCAGGGCGGAACTCGAAGTCGCGCTGGTGCTGGTCGTAGATGTTGGTGCCGGTCACGTCGGACGGCAGCAGGTCGGGCGTGAACTGGATGCGGCGCACGGTGCAGTCGACCGAGCGGGCGAGCGCCTTGGCCAGCATGGTCTTGCCGACGCCGGGCACGTCCTCCAACAGGAGGTGGCCCTCGGCGAGCAGGACCGTGAGGGCGATCCGGACGGCCTCCGGCTTGCCCTCGATCACGCTCTCGATGTTGGCGCGGACCTTGTCCACGACGGCGGCGAGTTCGGGAAGCCCGACCCGGTGGTACCCGTCCGTCCCCTGGCCCCCCGCAGGACCGCCGAGACCGGCCTGATCGTTGTAGCTCGTCACCCGTTTACGCTCCCTGACACCCTGTCCCGCCTCACCCCGAGGCCGGACCCCACCCCTGCTGGACGCGGCCGGCCCGAGGGCGGTTCCGAGGGTGGAATCCGGCGCCGTGGGTGGCCTGCGGCCGCGCCGGCCCCAGGTGGTTCGGGGTCCGACCGGCAGGCGCATTCTCCCCCCTGGGGTGGCCGGAAGTCACCCCAGGGTTCGGTGCGGACGGAGGTGCCCGGGATGCCCCGGGATGCCCGGGGCGGGGGCGCTCGCTAGTGGATCTCGCGCAGCAGTCCGGTGTGGACGTCGAAGACGAAGCCGCGGACGTCGTCGGTGTGGAGGAGGAAGGGAGAGGTGCGCACCCGCTGCATGGACTGGCGGACGTCGCCGTCCAGGTCGACGAAGGCCTCCACCGCCCACTGCGGGCGCTGGCCGACCTCCGCCTCCAGTTCGCGGCGGAAGTCCTCGGTGAGGCCGAGCAGGCCGCAGCCGGTGTGGTGGATCAGCGCGATCGAGCGGGTGCCCAGGGCGCGCTGGCTGATGGTCAGGGAGCGGATGGTGTCGTCGGTGACGACGCCGCCGGCGTTGCGGATGACGTGCGCGTCGCCGAGTTCGAGGCCGAGCGCGGCGAACAGGTCGAGGCGGGCGTCCATGCAGGCCACCACGGCGATCTTCTGGACCGGGCGGGCGTCCATGCCGCCGTCCTGGAAGGTCACCGCGTACTCGCGGTTGGCGCCCACGAAGCGGTCGATGATGGTGGGTGCGGCGGGATTGGCAGCGGCGGCGTGCGGCGTGGGCCGGTCAGGGGTCACTGTCATGGGGGTGACGTTAGTGCGATCCGCGGGGTTGCGGAGGGGGGAAGAGCTACAGAACCCGAGGCTGTGACCGAGCGCATAGCCACAACGGGAGGGTTTGTCCGGGCTGGTCCCCGCGGGGGTCGCGAGCGGGGTCCGGGCGGGGGCGCGCGGCGGCCCGCGAAGGCCCCCGGACGTGGCCGCCCGCAGCCCACCCCAACGGCCGCGACCTGCGGTGATCCGTACCGCCGCCCGGGTGGTGCGCCGGAGCGGACCATTGACTGGCAGGGTCCGCGCGATAGAGTTCGTGGCGCGGTCGAGCACAGCCGCCGGAGCCCGTCAACCGGGCCTTCCCGGCCGGTGCGGCTCCACCGACGCGGCCCGTGGCCTCCACCCGCTCCGTGCTCTCCTGGCGCACCTTCCCCGGTGCCGGGCGCGCGCGTCCTTCCCCTCGAGCGGGCGGGGACCACGGGCCGCGTCGTGCTGCCGGGGGCCGGTGGGCGAGAATGGCCGCAGCTCCCGGACGTCGGGCGCTCCGCACCGAGGAAGGGCGCCACCGCGCATGACCAGCAACGAACCCGGCCCCAAGCACGTTCCGGTGATGCTGCAGCGGTGCATGGACGCGCTGGCGCCGGCGATCTCGCGCCCCGGGGCGGTGGTGGTGGACGCCACCCTCGGCCTCGGCGGGCACAGCGAGGCCCTGCTCACCCAGTTCCCGGAGGTCCGGCTGGTCGCGGTGGACCGCGATCCGCAGGCGCTGAAGCTGTCCGGCGAGCGGCTGGCGCGCTTCGGCGACCGGGCCACCCTGGTGCACGCGGTCTACGACGAGATCCCCGAGGTGCTGGAGCGGCTGGGCATCGACCGGGTGGACGGCATCCTGTTCGACCTCGGCGTCTCCTCGATGCAGCTGGACGAGGCGGACCGCGGCTTCGCGTACGCGCAGGACGCGCCGCTGGACATGCGGATGGACCAGACCCGGGGGATCAGCGCGGCCGAGGTGCTGAACACCTACAGCCATGGCGACCTGGCCCGGATCCTCAAGGTGTACGGCGAGGAGCGGTTCGCCGGGAAGATCGCCTCGGTGATCCTGCGGGAGCGGGAGAAGGAACCGTTCACCAACAGCGCGCGTCTGGTCGAGTTGGTGCGCAACGCCATCCCGGCGGCGACCCGCCGCACCGGCGGGAACCCGGCCAAGCGGACGTTCCAGGCCCTGCGGATCGAGGTCAACGGCGAGCTGGAGGTGCTGGACCGGGCGATCCCGGGCGCGCTGGACGTCCTCGCGCTCGGCGGTCGGATCGTCGTGATGTCCTACCAGTCGCTGGAGGACCGCCTGGTGAAGCAGTACTTCGCCGCCGGGGCGACCAGCACCGCCCCGCCGGGGCTGCCGTTCATCCCGGAGGAGCACCAGCCCTGGCTCAAACTGATCACCCGCGGTGCCGAGCTGGCCACCGAGGAGGAGATCGAGGAGAACCGGCGCGCCGCGCCCGTACGGCTGCGGGTGGCGGAGAGGATCAGGGACCGTAACAAGCGGGGCTGACACGACGGCCCCGGCGGGGTCCGAAGGGCGGAGGAAAGCGGTGGGGCCGGTGGCCGGTGGGGTCCGGACGGGGCGGGGAACACTCCCGGGGCAGGGCAGGGCGCGGATCACGGTCCGGCCGGGGCGGCGCCCGGTACGGGGGCGCACGCCGTTCGCCGTGCTCGTGGTGGTGCTGCTGGCCGGCGGGCTGTTCGGGCTGCTGGCGCTGAACACCGCCCTCAACGAGGGCTCCTTCGAGCTGTCCCGGCTGCAGAAGCAGACCACCAAGGCCACCGACGAGCAGCAGGGCCTCCAGCACGAGATCGACCAGTCCTCCGCGCCGGACGCGCTGGCCAAGCGGGCCGCCGAGCTGGGCATGGTGCCGGCCGGCGGGATGGCCTTCCTGGACGTCCCGAACGGCGGCAAGGTGCTCGGCACGCCCGGGCCGGCCCAGGACAGCCCGCCGGTGAAGCGCTCGACGGCCGAGCCGTGGCCGATGAAGCCCGCGCCGCAGGCGGGCGGCCAGCCGAGTGGTCAGCCGACCCCGCCGGCGACCGCCCCGGCGGCCGCGCCCTCCGGTGCGCCCAGCCCGGCGGCGTCGAGCAGTGACCCGGTGGTCCAGCTCAACCCCGCCGCCCCGGCGACCCCGGCCGCGCCCGCGCAGCCGCAGCACAGCGGGGGTGCGGCCCGGTGACCACGCCCCGCCAGCCCTCCGGCGGCTCCGGATCCGGCAACGGCTCCGGCAGCGGCCGCCGCCAGCCGCCCCGCGCCGGCGCCCCGCGCCAGGGCGTGCCGCGCGAGCGCTCCGCCACCGGCCGGCCGCAGCCGGCCAAGGGCCAGCCCGCGAAGCCGCAGCCCGCGAAGGGGCAGCCGGTCCGGGGGCAGTCCGCGAAGCCCGCGTCCGCGAAGGCCGCCGCCGCGAGACCCGCGGCGCCGAAGGGCCAGCCCGCCCGGTCGGCGCAGCCCGGCCGCGGCCCCGCCGCCAAGGCGCAGCCCGCCAAGGCCGCCGCCGCCCGTACCCCCCGCGCGCCGCAGCAGCGCCGCCCCGAGGGCCGCCCGCCGGCCCGGGGCCAGGCCGCCGTCCGGCCGCGCCCGAAGCCGCGGCTGCCGCAGCGGCCCAAGGCCCTGCGGCTGGCCGAGCCCAAGCGCCGGCTGCGGGTGATCACCGTGGTGATGTCGCTGGTGTTCTCGGTGTTCGCGGGGCGGCTGGTGCAGCTCCAGCTGCTGGACTCCGACGCGCTGGCCGCCGACGCCAACACCAACCGCTACCAGAACATCCCGATCACCGCCGAGCGCGGCTCGATAACGTCCTCGGACGGCGTCGCGCTGGCCGCCACCGTCGACGCGTACGACATCACCGCCGACCCGGCGATGTTCACCCCGGAGTCGACCGGCATCCCGGACGCCCCGGAGCAGGCCGCCGCGCTGCTGGCGCCGATCCTCGGCGTGTCCAAGGAGAAGATCGCCGCCGACCTGCACACCCCCAAGACCCGCTACAAGCGGCTCGCCGCCCAGCAGACCCCGGCCGCCAAGAACCAGATCAGCGACCTCAAGGCGAGCCTGGAGAAGCAGGCCGGCTCGCGCACCTGCCAGGCGCAGCGCAAGCTCCTGACCAAGCCCGCCGAGCAGGGCGGGCGCACCCGGATCGACAACGAGTGCGCCAACCCGCTCGCCGGGGTGTTCAACCGGGAGACCCAGAAGCGGATCTACCCGGCCGGCGGGCTGGCCGCCAACCTGGTCGGCTTCGTCAACGGCGAGGGCGAGGGCGCGGGCGGCCTGGAGCTGCAGTTCCAGAAGCAGCTCGCCGGCAAGGACGGCCACAGCAGCTACGCCCAGGCGGGCGGGCGGCTGGTGCCCACCGCGGGCGGATCGCGCGAGCCCGCCGTGCCCGGCAGCGACATCAGGCTGACCATCAACCGCGACATCCAGTGGGCCGCCCAGCGGGCGATCACCGACCAGGTGGCCAACTCCGGCGCGGAGAAGGGCTACGTCGTCGTCCAGGACGTGAAGACCGGCCAGGTCCTCGCGATGGCCACCGCGCCCGGCTTCAACCCGGGCGACCTGTCCAGCGCCAAGCAGTCCCAGCTGGGCAACGCGGCGCTCCAGGACGCGTACGAGCCGGGCAGCACCGCCAAGCTGATGAGCCTGGCCGCCGTGCTGGACACCGGCAAGGCCAACTGGGACACCAAGGTGACGGTGCCGTACCCGCTGGTCCGGGCCGGGCAGCAGTTCAAGGACGACGTCGAGCACGGCACCTGGTACCTGACCCTGGCCGGGGTGCTGGCCAAGTCCTCGAACATCGGCACCATCGAGGCGATCGAGACCCTCGGCGACGGCGACCAGCTGAAGGCCAACCAGGTGCTGGACGGCTACATGCGCAAGTTCGGGGTGGCCCAGCCGACCGGTCTGAACTTCCCGGGGGAGACCCCGGGCAAGCTCAAGAAGCCGGAGGACCTGGTCGCCTCGGAGAAGTACAACATCTCCTTCGGCCAGGGCCCGATGCAGATGAACGCCCTGCAGGCGACGTCGGTGTACTCGACCATCGCCAACGGCGGGGTGCGGGTCGCGCCCAGCATCGTCCAGGGCGTCACCGGCCCGGACGGCACGTACACCCCGACGCCGCCGGGGGCGCGGACCCAGGTGGTCAGCGAGCAGACCGCCAAGACCCTCACCTCGATGCTGGAGTCGGTCGTCGACGACGAGCAGGGCACCGGCGGCAAGGCCGCGATCCCCGGCTACCGGGTCGCCGGCAAGACCGGCACGGCCAACCGGGGGGCCGCCAACGGGGTCGGCTACGACGGCTACACCGCCTCGTTCATCGGCTTCGCCCCCGCCGACGCCCCCCGGTACACCGTCTCCTGCACCCTCCAGGGCCCGGTCAACGGGCACTTCGGCGGCCAGCTGTGCGGGCCGGTGTTCAAGCAGGTGATGGAGTTCACCCTGAAGACCATGCAGGTCCCGCCGAGCGGCAGCCAGGCGCCGAACCTGGCCGTCGACTGGAAGCCGTGAGCGCGCATGAGCAACCAGCGGACCGGGCGGGACGACGGCGCGGCGCAGGGCCGGTTTGGCCCTGGACGCCCTTCGGCGGATAGCCTTCCCGCCGTGCCGAAACCCGATCAAACCACCGTGAGTCCGCCCCGCCCGACCGGGACCGCCGCCCTGCCGCTCGCCGAGCTGGCCGCCCGGCTGGGCCTGCCGCCCGTCGAGGGCGGCGCCGTCACCGGCGTCACCCACGACTCCCGCGCGGTGCGCCCGGGCGACGTGTACGTGGCCTTCCCGGGCGCCAACCACCACGGCGCGGCCTTCGCGGCCAAGGCCGCGGACGCCGGCGCGGTGGCCGTGCTCACCGACCCGGCCGGGGCCGAGCTGGCGGCCGGCACCGGCCTGCCGCTGCTGGTCGTCGACCGGCCGCGGGCCCGGATGGGCGAGCTGGCCGCGATCGTCTACGGCCACCCGTCCGAGCGGCTGCTGATGATCGGGCTGACCGGCACCAACGGCAAGACCACCACCTCCTACCTGGTCGAGGGCGGTCTGCGCGGCGCCGGGCGCAGCCCCGGCGTGATCGGCACCGTCGAGATGCGGGTCGGCGCCGAGCGGATCAAGAGCGAGCGCACCACCCCCGAGGCCACCGACCTGCACGCGATCCTCGGCGTGATGGCCGAGCGCGGCGCCGACGCGGTGACCATGGAGGTCTCCAGCCACGCCCTGGTCTTCGGCCGCACCGACGGGGTGGCGTACGACGTCGCGCTGTTCAACAACCTCACCCCCGAGCACCTCGACTTCCACCCGGACATGGAGGACTACTTCCAGGCGAAGGCCCGGCTCTTCCAGCCCGGCAAGTCCCGCCGCGGCGTGGCCAACCTGGACGACGAGTACGGCCGCCGGCTCGCCGCCGAGGCCGAGATCCCGATGACCACCTTCTCCGCGACCGGCGCCGCCGAGGCCGACTGGCGGGCCGTGGACGTCCAGCTCGGGCCGGCCGGCTCCACCTTCCGGGTGCTCGGCCCGGACGGCGCCGAGGCCGACGCCGCCGTCCCGCTGCCCGGCCCGTTCAACGTCGCCAACGCGCTCGCCGCGATCACCGCGCTGGTCACCGCCGGGCTGCCGCTGGAGCGGGCCGTGGCCGGCGTCGCCGCCGTCCCCGGCGTGCCGGGCCGGCTGGAGCGGGTGGACGCCGGGCAGCCGTACGTCGCCGTCGTCGACTACGCGCACAAGCCGGACGCCCTGCGGGCCGTCCTCGCCTCGCTGCGCGAGGTCACCAAGGGCCGGCTGCACGTCGTCGTCGGCTGCGGCGGCGACCGCGACCCGCACAAGCGCGGCCCGATGGGCGACATCGCCGCCCGGCTCGCCGACACCGCCCTGCTGACCAGCGACAACCCGCGCAGCGAGGACCCGCTGGCGATCCTCGCCAGCATGCTGACCGGCGCCGCCGCGGTGCCCGAGGCCGAGCGCGGCGCCGTCCTGGTCGTCCCCGACCGGGCCGAGGCGATCCGCCTCGCCGTCGCCCGCGCGCAGGCCGGGGACACCGTGCTGGTGGCCGGCAAGGGCCACGAGCTCGGCCAGTACGTACGAGACGAGATCCGCCCCTTCGACGACCGGGAGGTGCTGCGCGAGGCGATCGCGCGGGCCACGGCCGCCCGGGGCGACCGAGGAGTAGAGCAGCAGTGATCGCACTGACCCTCGCCGAGGTGGCCGCCGCAGTCGGGGGCTCCCTGGACGGCGCCGACCCGGACACCCTGGTCACCGGCCCGGTCGAGGTCGACTCGCGCAAGGTGAACCCCGGCGGCCTGTTCGCGGCCTTCGTCGGCGAGAACGTGGACGGCCACGACTACGCGGACACGGCGGTCGCCGCCGGCGCCGTCGCGGTGCTGGCCTCCCGCCCGGTCGGCGTGCCCGCCGTCCTGGTCGACAGTGTGGTGGACGCGCTCGGCAAGCTGGCCCGCGCCGTGGTCGCCCGCGCCGAGGACACCGCCGTGGTCGCGCTGACCGGCTCGGCCGGCAAGACCAGCACCAAGGACCTGATCGCCCAGCTGCTCCGGCGCCTCGGCGAGACCGTCTACCCGCCCGGCTCGCTGAACAACGAGATCGGCCACCCGATGACCGCGCTGCGGGTCGAGGCCGGCACCCGGCACCTGGTCATGGAGATGGGCGCCCGGCACAAGGGCGACATCGAGTACCTCACCTCGATCACCCCGCCCCGGATCGGCCTGGTGCTGAACGTCGGCACCGCGCACGTCGGCGAGTTCGGCTCGCAGGAGGCGATCGCCGAGGCCAAGGGCGAGATCGTCGAGGCGCTGCCCGCGCACGGCACCGCCATCCTCAACGCGGACGACCGGCTGGTGCGCGCCATGGCGACCCGGACCAGGGCGAAGGTCGTGTACTTCGGCGAGTCCCCGGACGCCGACGTGCGGGCCACCGGAGTTCGTCTGGACGCCACCGGACGGCCATCGTTCACGCTCACCACCCCGGCCGGTTCCGCGCCCGTGCAGCTGCGCCTGTACGGTGAGCACCACGTCTCGAACGCCCTCGCCGCCGCCGCGGTGGCGATGGAGCTCGGGATGTCCGTCGACGACACCGCGGCAGCCCTGGGCGAGGCGGGTGCGCTGTCCCGCTGGCGCATGGAGGTCGTCGACCGGGCCGATGGTGTCACCGTCGTCAACGACGCCTACAACGCGAACCCCGACTCGATGCGGGCCGCGCTGCGGGCGCTGGTCTCGATGGGGGGCCGGGGCCCGGAGCGCCGCCGCACCTGGGCGGTGCTCGGCGAGATGCGGGAGCTCGGCGAGGACAGCCTGGCCGAGCACGACGCCATCGGACGGCTCGCCGTCCGGCTGGACGTCACCAAGCTGGTGGCGGTCGGCGGACGCGAGGCGGCCTGCATGGAACTCGGCGCGAGGAACGAAGGTTCGTGGGGTGAGGAGTCGGTGCTGGTGTCCGACGCGGACGCGGCGGTCGAGCTGCTGCGCAGTCAGCTGCGGCCGGGGGATGTGGTCCTGGTGAAGGCGTCCCGTTCGGTGGGGCTGGAGAAGGTGGCCGAGGCCCTCCTGGCGGACGGTGCTGCCCGATGATGAAGCAGATCCTCTTCTCCGGGATGATCGGCCTGATCCTCTCGCTGGTCGGCACCCCCGCCCTGATCAAGCTGCTCGCCCGGCGCGGCTACGGCCAGTACATCCGCGACGACGGCCCCAAGGCGCACCACAGCAAGAAGGGCACGCCCACCATGGGCGGCATCGCCTTCATCCTGGCGACGCTGATCGCCTACTTCGGGACCAAGGCGATAACGGGCGAGGCCCCGACCGCCTCCGGGCTGCTGGTGCTCTTCCTGACCGCGGGCCTCGGCCTGGTCGGCTTCCTGGACGACTACATCAAGGTCGTCAAGCGCCGCTCGCTCGGCCTGCGGGCCAAGGCCAAGCTGGCCGGCCAGTCCATCGTCGGCCTCGCCTTCGCCATCCTGGCCCTGCAGTTCCACGACAGCCGCGGACTCAGCCCGGCCTCGGAATCGCTGTCCTTCGTGCGCGACTTCAAGTGGGCGATCGGCCCCGTGCTGTTCGTCATCTTCGCCTACTTCATGATCGCCGCCACCTCCAACGGCGTGAACCTGACGGACGGTCTGGACGGCCTCGCCACCGGCGCCTCGGTGATGGCCTTCGGCGCCTACACCTTCATCGGCGTCTGGGAGTACGGGCAGAGCTGCGCCTACGCCGCCACCGCCACCGTCAGCTGCTACGACGTCCGCGACCCGCTGGACCTCGCCGTGGTGGCCGCCGCCCTGATGGGCTCCTGCTTCGGCTTCCTCTGGTGGAACACCTCGCCCGCCAAGATCTTCATGGGCGACACCGGCTCGCTCGCCCTCGGCGGCGCGCTGGCCGGTCTGGCGATCTGCTCGCGCACCGAGCTGCTGCTCATCCTGCTCGGCGGCCTCTTCATGATCATCACCCTGTCGGTGATCATCCAGGTCGGCTCCTTCCGGATGACCGGCAAGCGCGTGTTCAAGATGGCACCCCTGCAGCACCACTTCGAACTCAAGGGCTGGAGCGAGGTCCTGGTCGTGGTCCGCTTCTGGATCATCCAGGGCCTGTGCGTGGCCGTCGGCCTCGGCCTCTTCTACGCGGGATACCGGACCGGATGACGAACAATCCCCAGGTGATCAAGTTGGAGTTTGCCGACCTTCCCGTCGTGGTCGCCGGGCTCGGCGTCTCCGGCATCAGCGCCGCGCGCGTGCTGCGCGGCCTCGGCGCCGCCGTCACCGTCGTGGACGGCGGCAGCGGCGAGGGCCTGAAGGCCCGCGCCGCCGAGCTGGAGGCACTCGGCGTCGCCGTGCGCCTGGGCGACGGCGCGAGCCTGCCCGAGGGCACCCGGCTGATCGTCACCTCGCCCGGCTGGGCCCCCGACAGCGCGCTGTTCGCCGCCGCCGAGGCGGCCGGCGTCCCGGTCTGGGGCGACGTCGAGCTGGCCTGGCGGCTGCGCAAGCCGCTGCCGGCCACCGGCGAGCCGGCCCCCTGGCTGGCCGTCACCGGCACCAACGGCAAGACCACCACCGTCCAGATGCTCGCCTCGATCCTCACCGCCGCTGGCAAGCGCACCGCCGCGGTCGGCAACGTCGGGGTCTCGGTGCTGGACGCGGTCCTCGCCGAGGAGCCGTACGACGTGCTCGCCGTCGAGCTGTCCAGCTACCAGCTGCACTGGGCGCCCTCGCTGCGCCCGTACTCGGCGGCCGTGCTCAACCTGGCCCCCGACCACCTGGACTGGCACGGCTCGATGGAGGCGTACGCCGCCGACAAGGGCCGGATCTACGAGGGCAACGTCGTCGCCTGCGTGTACAACCTGGCCGACCCGGCCACCGAGGCGCTGGTCCGCGAGGCCGACGTCGAGGAGGGCTGCCGGGCGGTCGGCTTCGGCCTCGGCGCGCCGAGCCCGTCGAACTTCGGCGTGGTGGACGGCCTGCTGGTGGACCGCGCCTTCGTCGAGGACCGGGCCAAGAACGCGGCCGAGCTGGGTTCCGTCGAGGACGTCAACCCGCCGGCCCCGCACAACATCGCCAACGCGCTCGCCGCGGCGGCGCTGGCCCGGGCCTACGGGGTCGAGCCGAAGGCCGTCCGCGAGGGCCTGCGGGCCTTCCGCCCGGACGCGCACCGGATCGCCGAGGTCGCCACCGTCCGCGAGGTCGCCTACGTCGACGACTCCAAGGCCACCAACACCCACGCCGCCGCCGCCTCGCTGGCCGCCTTCCGGCCGATCGTCTGGATCGCCGGCGGCCTGGCCAAGGGCGCGACCTTCGACGACCTCGTCCAGGGCGCGGCCGAGCGGCTGCGCGGGGTGGTGCTGATCGGCCAGGACCGCGCGCTGATCCGGGAGGCGCTGGAGCGACACGCTCCGGATGTGCCGGTGATCGAGGCGGCCGAGGGCCAGACTGGCGCGGTGGCGATGGCCGAGATCGTTCGAACGGCCGCATCGCTCGCTCGATCGGGTGACACGGTGCTGCTGGCGCCGGCCTGCGCCTCGATGGACATGTTCACCAACTACGGCGAGCGCGGCGACCTCTTCGCGGCGGCCGTGCGGGAGCTGGCGAACGGCTAGGGCCGCTGGCGGTCAGGGGCTCGAGAAGGAACGGGTAGGGGCGGCGTGGCGGGGCAGGGCAGGGCGGAATCCGGCGTGGGGGAGCGGGACGCCGCCGAGCCGTGGCGCGTGATCTCCGCCACCACGACCAAGTACAAGTCGGCCGGTCCGCTGGCCCGGCTGCGGGCCTTCCGGCTCCGCGTCGGGTACTGGCTGGACCGGCCGCTCACGCCCTACCTGCTGATCCTCGGCACCGTCCTGCTGCTGGTCGTGCTGGGCCTGATGATGGTCTTCTCGGCCTCGCAGATCCTCGCCCTGAACCAGCACCACACCGCCCAGTACTACTTCCTCAAGCAGCTGATCGCGGCCATCCTCGGCCTCGTCCTGCTGGTCGGCTTCGCCTCCGTCCCGGTGGCGGTGCTGCGGGTGATCGTCTACCCGGTGATGTTCGGCGTGATCGGCGCGCTCGCGCTGGTCGCGGTCCCCGGCATCGGGGTGCGGATCAACGGCAACCAGAACTGGCTGGACTTCGGCTTCTTCCAGTTCCAGCCCTCCGAGTTCGCCAAGCTCGCCCTGGTGCTCTGGGGCGCCGACCTGCTCGCCCGCAAGCAGCGGACCGGCACCCTCGGCTCGTGGAAGCACCTGCTGGTGCCGCTGGTGCCGGGGGCCCTGCTGCTGCTCGCGCTGATCATGATCGGCGGCGACATGGGCACCTCGATGATCCTGGTGGCCATGGTCTTCGCGCTGCTCTGGATGGTCGGCGCACCGCTGCGGCTGTTCGTCGCCACCCTCGGGGTGGCGGTGGTGGTCTGCACCGCCCTGGTGATCACCGTCCCGCACCGCGCGGAGCGCCTGGGCTGCATCGGCATCACCAAGCTCGACCCGGACGGCGCCTGCTTCCAGGCCCTGCACGGCGTCTACTCGTTCGCCCTCGGCGGCGGCTTCGGCACCGGCCTCGGCGCCGGCGTGGAGAAGTGGGGGCAACTGCCCGAGGCGCACACCGACTTCATCTTCGCCGCGACCGGCGAGGAACTCGGCCTCGTGGGGACGCTGTCGGTGATCGGTCTCTTCGCGGCACTAGGCTACGCGGGTATCCGTGTGGCCATCGGTACGAAGGACCCCTTCGTCAGGTACGCCGCGGGAGCCGCCACCACCTGGATCATGGCGCAGGCCATGATCAACCTGGGGTCGGCGCTGGGACTGCTGCCGATCGCGGGCGTCCCGCTCCCGCTGTTCTCCTACGGCGGTTCCGCCATGCTGTCGGCCATGTCCGCGATCGGAGTGCTGCTGTGCCTGGCGCGCAGCTCCTCGGGCGCGAAGGCGGCCCTGGCCGCCCGGAGCAAGAACTCCCGGATCAGGAAGCGACTGGCCCGGGTGCTGCCACGACGACGAACCACAGCGCGCCCGGCCCCGGGGCCGGCACGCAGGGAGCGGTGAATTTCGGTGCATGTCGTACTCGCCGGCGGGGGGACCGCCGGTCACATCGAGCCGGCCATGGCCCTCGCGGACGCCCTCCGCAGGCACGACCCGTCAGTCGGGATCACCGCCCTGGGCACCGAGAGGGGTCTGGAGACCCGGCTGGTACCCGAGCGCGGCTACCAGCTGGAGCTGATCCCGGCCGTCCCGCTGCCCCGCAAGCCCACCCCCGAGCTGATCACCGTCCCCGGCCGGCTGCGCGGGACCGTCCGGGCCGCCCAGGAGATCATCGAGCGGGTCAACGCCGACTGCGTCGTCGGCTTCGGCGGCTACGTCGCGATGCCCGCCTACCTGGCCGCCAAGCGGGCCGGCGTGCCGATCGTCGTGCACGAGGCCAACGCCCGCCCTGGCCTGGCCAACAAGATCGGCGCCCGCTACTCCGACTTCGTCGCGGTCTCCACCCCGGACAGCAAGCTGCGGGACTCCCGCTACATCGGCATCCCGCTGCGCCGCACCATCGCCACCCTGGACCGGAACGCCTCCCGCCCCGAGGCCCGCCAGTACTTCGGCCTCGACCAGCGGCTGCCCACCCTGCTGGTCTCCGGCGGCTCGCAGGGCGCGCGCCGGCTGAACGAGACGATCACCGCGATCGCTCCGCGGCTGCAGCAGTACGGCGTGCAGATCCTGCACGCGGTCGGCCCGAAGAACGAGCTGCCGCAGGTCGCGGACGTCCCCGGGATGCCGCCGTACCGCCCGGTGCCGTACATCGACCGGATGGACCTCGCCTACGCGGCGGCCGACCTGATGCTGTGCCGGGCCGGCGCCATGACGGTCGCCGAGCTGGCCGCGGTCGGCCTGCCCGCCGCCTTCGTGCCGCTGCCGATCGGCAACGGCGAGCAGCGGCTGAACGCCCAGCCGATGGTCAAGGCCGGCGGCGGCCTGCTGGTGGACGACGCCGAGCTGACCTCCGACTGGGTGCTGCAGAACGTGCTGCCGGTGCTCACCGACCCGCAGCGGCTGTGGGACATGAGCCGCGCCGCCGCCGAGTTCGGCCGCCGGGACGCCGACGACCTGCTGGTCGGCATGGTCTACGAGGCCATCCAGGCCCACCGCGGCGGCCGCCGCCGTGGCTGACGGCCGGCTCGCCGACCCGCTGGACAGCGAGCTGGAGGACGAGGAGCCCGCTCCTCGCCTCCGGCTCTCCCGGCGGGGCATCGTGGTGTTGAGCGTGCTCGGCGCCGCGGTGCTGGGCGTGCTGGCCTGGCTGGTGTTCCTCTCCTCGGTGCTGGACGTGCGCGACGTCGCCGTCCAGGGCGCGACGGACGACAAGCTGACGTCGGACCAGGTCCGGGACGCGATCGGCGGCCTGGCCGGCGGACCGCTGGCCCGGGTGGACCTGGACGGCGTCCGGCAGCGGGTGGAGGCGATTCCCCGGGTGGCCAAGGCCGAGGTGTGGCGGGGTTGGCCGCACACCCTGCAGGTGAAGATCGTCCAGCGTACCGCCGCGGCCGCTGTCAAGGGGGAGGACGGCCAGTTCACCCAGGTGGACGCCACCGGAGTGAGCTTCGCCACCGAGGCGGCCCCGCCGGAGGGCGTGCCGGTGGTGGAGCTGCGGCTCAGTCAGCAGGCGAAGGACGTGGACGGAGTGATCTCCCGTCCGCAGCTCGTGCAGGGTGCGGTGGCGGTGGCCGCCGGGCTGCCGCCCGAGGTGGCCAAGCGGGCCGGCTCGGTGCTGGTGCACTCGTACGACGACATCGAACTGCAGCTCAGCGGGGGTGCGACGGTGCGCTGGGGGAGCCCGGAGCAGAACGACCGAAAAGCGCGGGTCCTGGTGGCACTGCTGAACCAGAAGGGCACGAACTTCGACGTGAGTGCGCCGGAGGCGCCGGCGGTGTCCGGATGATCCGGTAGGTTCTGTGGCTGAGGGAGGGGTTGACGCCTTGGAGTGTCGGCCCGACCCTTGGTGGTCACCCCGGTTTCGTATGCCGGCCGATGATCACATAGGCTCAAAAGAAAAAGGGAAGCTCGGCGTGTTCGTTGAAACACGTGCCCAGGGCCACCTAGTGTCCTGTGTCACCAGACTGTGTCCCTTGGTGATGTGACGGAGGCACAGGACTAACCCTAAAGGTCAAGTTTAGGGTTGGGGTCGGTGGTCGGCATTTCAGACATTCAGTCAGAAACCAGGCTCCCTACCCATCGACATCCGTCGGTTTACGTCCCCTTCACCGGGTCGGACCGACCCGGAATCTCGAGGCGAGAGGCCTTCGACGTGGCAGCACCGCAGAACTACCTCGCAGTCATCAAGGTCGTCGGTATCGGCGGCGGTGGTGTCAACGCCATCAACCGGATGATCGAGGTCGGTCTCAAGGGCGTCGAGTTCATCGCGATCAACACCGATGCGCAGGCCCTCCTCATGAGCGACGCCGACGTCAAGCTCGATGTGGGCCGTGAACTCACCCGGGGCCTCGGCGCCGGCGCCAACCCCGAGGTCGGCCGCAAGGCCGCCGAGGACCACCGCGAGGAGATCGAGGAGGTCCTCAAGGGGGCCGACATGGTCTTCGTGACCGCCGGCGAAGGCGGTGGCACGGGCACGGGCGGCGCGCCCGTCGTCGCCAACATCGCCCGCTCGCTGGGCGCGCTGACCATCGGTGTGGTCACCCGCCCGTTCACCTTCGAGGGCCGTCGCCGGGCCAACCAGGCCGAGGACGGCATCGCGAGCCTGCGCGAAGAGGTCGACACCCTCATCGTGATCCCCAACGACCGGCTGCTGTCCATCTCGGACCGCCAGGTCAGCGTGCTCGACGCGTTCCGCTCGGCCGACCAGGTCCTGCTCTCCGGTGTCCAGGGCATCACCGACCTGATCACCACCCCGGGTCTGATCAACCTCGACTTCGCCGACGTCAAGTCCGTCATGTCGGACGCCGGCTCGGCGCTCATGGGCATCGGCTCGGCCCGCGGCGAAGACCGTGCCAAGGCGGCCGCCGTGATGGCGATCTCCTCGCCGCTGCTGGAGGCCTCGATCGACGGCGCCCGCGGCGTGCTGCTGTCCATCTCGGGCGGCTCCGACCTCGGCCTGTTCGAGATCAACGAGTCGGCCCAGCTGGTCAGCGAGGCCGCGCACCCCGAGGCGAACATCATCTTCGGCGCCGTCATCGACGACGCGCTCGGCGACGAGGTCCGGGTCACCGTCATCGCGGCCGGCTTCGACGGCGGGCAGCCGCCGGCGATCGTCCGCGACCCGGTCGTCAAGGCCACCGCCTCGGCCCCGGCCACGCCGCCGGCCGCCCCGGAGCGCCCGGCCGGCCGGCCGTCGTACGGCGGCATCGGCTCGGTGACGTCCCGGTCGGAGGGGGAGTCCTCGACGCCCGCCCGTGCGACCGAGACCCCGGCCACCACCACCGCGGCCGCCCCGGTGCCGCCGCAGGTGCAGCCCGCCCGGCAGCCGTTCGTGGAGAGCCCGGCCGAGGAGCTCGACGTGCCGGACTTCCTTAAGTGATCGATCACGCGGTACGCGACGGTGCTCACTTCGCCTTCACCGACCGGTGGGGCGGGGTGAGCACTTCGCCGTACGGGGCGCTGAACCTCGGTGGCGCGGTGGGGGACGACCCCGGGGCCGTCCGGGAGAACCGGGCGATCGCCGCCCGGGAGCTGGGGCTGGACCCGGCCGACGTGGTGTGGATGAACCAGGTGCACGGGGCCGAGGTCGCCGTGGTGACCGGGCGCCAGCCGCTCGGCCAGGCGCCCACCGTCGACGCGGTGGTCACCGACCGGCCGCTCGCGCTGGCCGTCCTGACCGCCGACTGCACCCCGGTGCTGCTGGCCGACCCGGTGGCGGGCGTGGTGGGCGCGGCCCACGCGGGCCGGCCCGGGCTGGCGGCCGGCGTGGTGCCCGCGGCCGTGCGGGCGATGGTCGAACTGGGGGCCGAGCCGGCGCGGATCACCGCCGCCACCGGCCCCGCGGTCTGCGGCCGCTGCTACGAGGTGCCGGCCGAACTGCGCGCCGAGGTCGCCGCCGTGGTGCCGGAGGCGTTCGCCGAGACCTCGTGGGGAACGCCGGCCCTGGACGTGCCGGAGGGAGTCGCGGCCCAGCTGGCCGCGGTGGGGGTCACCGGACTGGTGCGCTCACCGGTCTGCACCCTCGAATCCGCCGATCACTACTCCTATCGCCGTGAGCAGCGCACGGGTCGGCTCGCGAGCTACGTCTGGTTGGGCTCTGAACAGTGATGACGAACGACATCTACGGACCGTTCCCGGGGAGCGCGGAGTTCTCGGCCGCGCTGACGGAGGGCCAGCGGGCCCGGTACGAGGAACTGGGGACCAACCTCGACGTGGTCGAACGCCGGATCGTGGACGCCTGCGCGGCCGCCGGGCGCCCGCGCGGGGAGGTCACGCTGATCGTCGTCACCAAGACCTACCCGGCCGAGGACACCGCGCTGCTGGCCGGACTGGGGGTGACGGACGTCGCGGAGAACCGCGACCAGGACGCCGCGCCCAAGGCGGAGCAGTGCAGAAACCTTCCTCTTGACTGGCACTTCGTCGGGCAGCTGCAGACCAACAAGGTCCGCTCGGTCGTCCGGTACGCGAACCACGTGCACTCGGTGGACCGGCCGCGGCTGGTCGAGTCGCTCTCGGCGGCGGTGCTCAAGGCCGAGCGGCCGGAGCTGGGCTGCCTGGTGCAGGTGGCGCTCGACAAGGAGCACGGAGAGGGCGAGCACCGGGCCGGGGTCGCGCCGGAGGACGTCGCCGAACTGGCCGACGCGATCGCCGACACGCCCGGGCTGCGACTTGACGGTGTGATGACCGTCGCTCCGCTGGCCGGTCCGCTGGCCGGCGACCCCGCCCGGGCCTTCGATCGGCTGGCGGAAATCGCAACCGCCGTACGGGCGGCCCATCCGGCTGCCACCATGGTCTCCGCAGGGATGAGCGGGGACCTGGAGCAGGCGATTGCCGCCGGTGCGACACATGTGCGCGTCGGAACGGCGGTACTCGGAGTGAGGTCACCCCTCAGGTAACGTCACCGGGTAAGTAGATCAGACTGCAGGACAAAATAGGACAGAATCTAGCAGCTCCTCGGGGCGGCTAGCGAACCGTGGATCGCAGCTCCGCGGCCCCCACTCCACGAACTCTGACAGGTCGTCGACCTGACGCGCCGTCGTGGGGGGACTGCGGAATCCGCTGAGCAGGGCCGTGGCCCGGCGGTCCACCACAAGCGGAGGAGACAGGAGCATGGCCGGCGCGATGCGCAAGATGGCGGTCTACCTCGGCCTCGTGGAGGACGAGACGTACGACGGCCAGGGGTACGACCCCGACGACGACTACGACGCGGACCCCGAGCCGATCCGCACGGGCCAGCGGACCGAGGACATTCCGCGGCCGGCCGCCGCGCCCGCTCCGGTCTCCTCGATCACCCCCCAGCCCGTCCCGGCCGCGGTGCCGATCCGGCAGGAGACCCCGAGGATGGCCCCAGTGTCGTCCATCACACCCGAACGCCGCCACAACCTGGAGAAGAGCGCCCCGGTGATCATGCCCAAGGTAGTGAACGAACGAGAGCCCTACCGCATCACCACGCTGCACCCGCGGACCTACAACGAGGCCCGTACCATCGGGGAACAGTTCCGTGGCGGCACCCCGGTGATCATGAATTTGACCGAGATGGACGACACGGACGCGAAGCGGCTCGTAGACTTCGCCGCTGGACTCGTCTTCGGTCTGCACGGCAGTATCGAGCGCGTGACACAGAAGGTGTTCCTGCTGTCGCCTGCTAACGTCGATGTCACGGCGGAGGACAAGGCTCGGATCGCCGAGGGTGGGTTCTTCAACCAGAGCTGACCCGGCCACGACTTTACGTGTGGATCTGATCAACAGTGGGTCAACGACAGGTGACGAGCGAGAGGCCGGCCCCAGGGCCGCGACCGGGGAGAGGGAAGCGCGATGAACGTCGTGTGGGCGGTGCTCTACTACGCCCTGCTCGTCTTCCTGGTGTTCCTGCTCGTGCGGCTGGTGATGGACTGGGTGTTCCAGTTCGCCCGTTCGTGGCGGCCCGGCAAGGCCATGGTCCTGGTCCTGGAGGCCACGTACACTGTCACGGATCCGCCGCTCAAGCTTCTTCGGCGGTTCATCCCGCCGTTGCGTTTCGGTGGCGTGGCAGTCGACCTGTCCTTCTTCGTACTGATGATCATTGTGTATGTCCTGATCTCGCTTGTGCACCCCTAGTCGTAGGTGAGCGATGCGACAGGATGCCGGTGTGCCGACGATCACGTTGAGGTGAAGAGATGCCATTGACCCCCGAGGACGTTCGGAACAAGCAGTTCACGACCGTCCGCCTGCGTGAAGGCTATGACGAGGACGAGGTCGATGCCTTCCTCGACGAGGTCGAGGCGGAGCTGACCCGCCTCCTCCGGGAGAACGAGGACCTGCGGGCCAAGCTGGCCGCCGCGACTCGCGCCGCCGCGCAGAACCAGGCCAACATGCGGAAGGAGCCGCCGCAGGAGGCGCCCCGTCAGGGTGGCGCTCCGGTGCCGGCCGCCATATCCGGCCCGCCGGTCCCCGGCCAGCAGGGCCCGGGTGGACCGCAGCAGATGGGCCCGGGTGGTCCCCAGCAGATGGGCCCCGGCGGTCCGCAGCAGCAGATGGGCAACCAGCCCCTCGGCCTGCCCTCCGGCGCCCCGCAGCTCCCGGCCGCCCCCGGCGGTCCGATGGGCGGCCCGCAGCAGCAGATGAACCAGACCATGGGCGGCCAGCAGCAGCTGGTCCAGCCGATGGGCGGTCAGATGCTCCAGCCCATGGGCGGCCCCGGTGGCCCGCAGCAGATGGGCAACCCGATGGGCCAGGGCATGGGCCAGCAGCAGATGCAGCCGATGGGCGGCCCCATGGGCGCGCCGCAGCAGATGGGCGGCCCGCTCGGCGGCCCCGGCCCGATGCAGCAGCAGGCCCCCGGCGGCGACAGCGCTGCCCGCGTGCTCGCGCTCGCGCAGCAGACCGCCGACCAGGCGATCTCCGAGGCCCGCTCCGAGGCCAACAAGATCGTCGGCGAGGCGCGCAGCCGCGCCGAGGGCCTGGAGCGGGACGCCCGCGCCAAGGCCGACGCGCTGGAGCGGGACGCGCAGGAGAAGCACCGGGTCGCGATGGGGTCGCTGGAGTCGGCCCGCGCCACGCTGGAGCGCAAGGTCGAGGACCTGCGGGCGTTCGAGCGTGAGTACCGGACGCGCCTGAAGTCGTACCTGGAGACCCAGCTGCGCCAGCTGGAGTCGCAGGCCGACGACTCGCTCGCCCCGCCGCGGATCCCCGCCACCGCGTCGCTGCCGCCGGCGGCCTCGTCGATGGCGCCGGCCGGTGCCGGTGCGATGGGCTCCGGTGCACCGTCCTTCGGTGGGAACCAGCCGTCCTTCGGGGGCAGCACGCCGTCCTTCGGCGGGCAGAACTCCTTCGGCGGGAACGCGCCGGCGCCCAGCTTCGGCGGGCAGGCGGGCGGCGGCAGCGGGGCTCCGCAGATGCAGCCGGCCGGGATGACCCAGCCGATGGCGGCCGTCCGGCCGCAGCCGCCGCAGCCGATGCAGCAGGCTCCGGCGCCGATGCGGGGCTTCCTGATCGACGAGGACGGCGACAACTGAGGTTGTAGCTCGGCTCTTCGAGGGCGCCCCCTCTCCGACCTCCGGGTCGGGGAGGGGGCGCCCTTTTGGTTCTTCGGGAGCCTGATCGGGGGAGGGCGCGGAACAAAAGGAACCGCCGCCCGGCTCCGGGGAGCGGGGCGGCGGTTCCGGTGGTGCGGGTCAGACCTTGCGGAGTTGGAAGGTCAGGCCGAGGGACTCGTCGGTGAAGGACTCGGAGGCCCAGTCGGCCGCGCCGGCGGCGAAGTCGGTGGCGAGGACCTCCTCGGCGACGAGGGGGCCGTGCTCGGCGATGGCCTCGGCGGTCTCCTCGTTGGCGGCGCGCCAGCGAAGGACGATGCGGTCGGCGACGTCGAGGCCGGAGTTCTTGCGGGCCTCCTGGATCTGGCGGATGGCGTCGCGGGCGATGCCGAGGCGCTTCAGCTCCGGGGTGATGGCCAGGTCGAGGGCGACGGTGGCGCCGGACTCGTTGGCGACGGCCCAGCCCTCGCGCGGGGTCTCGGTGATGATCACCTCGTCGGGGGAGAGGGCGATCGTCTCGCCGTCCAGGTCGACGGAGGTGGTGCCCGAGGCGCGCAGGTCGGCGGCGAGCCGGGCGGCGTCCGCGGCGGCGACCGCCTTGGCGACGTCCTGGACGCCCTTGCCGAAGCGCTTGCCCAGCGCGCGGAAGTTGGCCTTGGCGCTGGTGTCGACCAGGGAGCCGCCGACCTCGGCGAGCGACTCCAGGGTGGCGACGTTGAGCTCCTCGGCGATCTGCGCGCGCAGGTCGGCGGGCAGCTCCTCCCAGCCCTGGGCCGCGACCAGCGCGCGGGACAGCGGCTGGCGGGTCTTCACGCCGGACTCGGCGCGGGTGGCCCGGCCCAGTTCGACCAGGCGGCGGACCAGCGCCATGTGCTTGGAGAGCTCGGCGTCGATCAGCGCCTCGTCGGCGACCGGCCAGGTCGACAGGTGCACCGAGGCCGGGGCGTCCGGGGCGACCGGGACGACCAGGTCCTGCCAGACCCGCTCGGTGATGAACGGGGTGAGCGGGGCCATCAGACGGGTGACCGTCTCCAGTGCCTCGTGCAGGGTGGCGAGCGCGGCGGCGTCGCCCTGCCAGAAGCGGCGGCGGCCGCGGCGGACGTACCAGTTGGACAGGTCGTCGACGAAGCCGGAGAGCAGCTTGCCGGCGCGCTGGGTGTCGTAGGCCTCGAAGGCGGCGTCGACCTCGCGGACCAGGGTGTTCAGCTCGGAGAGC
This sequence comes from Streptomyces rubellomurinus, assembly GCF_000961885.1. Lineage (GTDB taxonomy): Bacteria > Actinomycetota > Actinomycetes > Streptomycetales > Streptomycetaceae > Kitasatospora > Kitasatospora rubellomurina. The sequence continues at coordinate 58,639 of NZ_JZKH01000002.1, read as the reverse complement.
ACCCAGCGGTCCAGCTGCGGGCGGTCGGCCGGGGCCGGGTCGCTCGCGGACGGCGCCCAGTTCGCGGTGCGGGCGTACAGGGCCTGGAAGGCGACGGTGTTCCAGTAGGTGAGGAGGGTCTTGCGGACCACCTCCTGGATCGTGCCGTGGCCGACCCGGCGGGCCGACCAGGGCGAGCCGCCGGCCGCCATGAACCAGCGGACCGCGTCGGCGCCGTGCTGGTCCATCAGCGGGATCGGCTGCAGGATGTTGCCCAGGTGCTTGGACATCTTGCGGCCGTCCTCGGCCAGGATGTGGCCCAGGCAGACGACGTTCTCGTAGCTGTTCTTGTCGAACACGAGGGTGCCGACCGCCATCAGCGTGTAGAACCAGCCGCGGGTCTGGTCGATCGCCTCGGAGATGAACTGCGCCGGGTAGCGCTTCTCGAACAGCTCCTTGTTCTGGTACGGGTAGCCGTACTGGGCGAAGGGCATCGAGCCCGAGTCGTACCAGGCGTCGATGACCTCGGGCACGCGGGTGGCGGTGCCGCCGCAGTCGCGGCAGGCGAAGGTCACGTCGTCGATGAACGGGCGGTGCGGGTCGAGGCCGCTCTGGTCGGTGCCGGTGAGCTCGGACAGCTCGGCCAGCGAGCCGACGCAGGTGAGGTGGTCCTCCTCGCAGCGCCAGATCGGCAGCGGGGTGCCCCAGTAGCGGTTGCGGCTGAGCGCCCAGTCGATGTTGTTGTTCAGCCAGTCGCCGAAGCGGCCGTGCTTGACCGTCTCCGGGAACCAGTTGGTGGCCTCGTTCTCGCGGATCAGCGCGTCCTTGACGGCGGTGGTCCGGATGTACCAGGACGGCTGCGCGTAGTAGAGCAGCGCGGTGTGGCAGCGCCAGCAGTGCGGGTAGCTGTGCTCGTACGGCAGGTGGCGGAAGAGCAGGCCGCGCTCCTTGAGGTCCGCGACCAGGGCCTCGTCGGCCTTCTTGAAGAACTGGCCGCCGACCAGCGGGACCTCGGGGGCGAAGGTGCCGTCCGCGAGGACCGGGTTGACCACCGGCAGGCCGTACTTGCGGCAGGTCGCGAGGTCGTCCGCGCCGAAGGCGGGGGACTGGTGGACGATGCCGGTGCCGTCCTCGGTGGTGACGTAGTCGGCGTTGAGGACGTAGTGCGCGTCCTCGATCTCGACCAGGTCGAACGGGCGCCGGTAGGCCCAGCGCTCCATCTCGGCGCCGGTGAAGGACTCGCCGGTGGTCTCCCAGCCCTCGCCGAGGGCCTTGGCGACCAGCGGCTCGGCGACGACCAGCCGCTCGGTGCCGTCGGTGGCCACCACGTAGGTGACCTCCGGGTGGACGGCGGCGGCGGTGTTGGAGACCAGGGTCCACGGGGTGGTGGTCCAGACCAGCAGGGCGGCCCGGTCGGCCAGCGGGCCGCTGGTCAGCGGGAAGCGGACGAAGACCGAGGGGTCGACGACGGTCTCGTAGCCCTGGGCCAGTTCGTGGTCGGACAGGCCGGTGCCGCAGCGCGGGCACCAGGGGGCGACCCGGTGGTCCTGGACCAGCAGGCCCTTGTCGAAGATCTGCTTGAGCGACCACCAGACGGACTGGACGTACGAGGGGTCCATCGTCCGGTAGGCCTCGTCGAGGTCGACCCAGTACCCCATGCGGGTGGTCAGCTCGGCGAAGGCGTCGGTGTGGCGGGTCACCGAGTCGCGGCACTTGGCGTTGAACTCGGCGATGCCGTACGCCTCGATGTCCTGCTTGCCGGAGAAGCCCAGCTCCTTCTCGACGGCCAGCTCGACCGGGAGGCCGTGGCAGTCCCAGCCGGCCTTGCGGGCGACGTGGTAGCCCTTCATCGTCCGGTAGCGGGGGAAGACGTCCTTGAAGACGCGGGCCTCGATGTGGTGGGCGCCGGGCATGCCGTTGGCGGTCGGCGGGCCCTCGTAGAACACCCACTCGGGGCGGCCCTCGGACTGCTCCAGGCTGCGCTGGAAGATCTTGTTGTCCTGCCAGAACGACAGGATCTGGTGCTCCAGGGCAGGCAGGTCCACCTGCGCCGGGACGGGGTTGTAGGAGCTGCTCATCGCGGGCGTCTACCTCCGGCGGATGCTGGGACTGGATCCTCCGGAGGGACGAGACGGCCTTCGCCGACCCGCGGTACCACCCTCCTTGGCCGCGGTGGTGCGCTGCGGCCCTCTTGTTTGGGGTTGCTGCCGGGTCTAGTGGGCCGCCTGGTGGCGGCCGTTCTTCCGGCGGCTCCGGGGTGATCTTCCCGCCGTGCACACCCCCGGGCTCGCACCGTCCCCGGGTCGCTGGTGGCTGCGTACGTCGGTACTCGTCCCATCTGCGCCTTGCAAGGGCCAGTGTATCGGCCCGCGGCAAGTCGATTCCGCCACGCGGCTCCGGGCCCGGTCAGGGGCGGTTTCGGGAGGTGGTTAGGCGGGGGTGATCTGGGCACAACCTTGCTAGCGCGAGGGGCGTGGTGGCTGGGGCGGCTGCCTGGGTGGGATCGTTGTGAGGCGTCGGTATGTCATGTTGTGACCGGTTTTGATCGGGATTATCGTTCCGGCACTGGAGGCCGCCGGGAACCGGCGGCTCGATTCGTTCGTAGATGGGGTCGAAGCCATGGCTGAGAAGGGAACCGGCGCGGGTACCGCCACCAAGCGGGCACGCAAGGCCGTGGCGGTCGATCCAGGGGAGGGGATTGTGACCACAACCGCACCGAAGAGCGGCACCGACACCGTGACCGTTCCGCGTGGCGCCGAGTCCGTCGATCCGGCCACGCTGCCGGTCCGGCCCGGCGAGGAGCCGTGGACCGCCGACGAGGTCCACGAGCTGCACGACGAGCTGATCAGCGACCTGGAGCGGCTGCGCGGCGAGATCGACGCCGCCGACGCCGCCATCGCGGGCCTGATGCGCGACTCCAACGACGGAGCCGGCGACGACCAGGTCGACGCCGGTACGAAGAACATCTCGCGGGAGAGCGAACTGGCCCTGGCCAACAACGCCCGCGACAGCCTCGCCCAGACCGAGCGGGCGCTGGAGCGGCTGGAGGGCGTCGGCTTCGGCATCTGCGAGTCCTGCGGCCAGGCCATCGGCAAGGCCCGGATGCAGGCCTTCCCCCGGGCGACGCTCTGCGTGCAGTGCAAGGCCAAGCAGGAACGCCGCTGAACCGGGTCACCGGGGCGACGCGGGGGGTCGGGCTTGCCGTACGCTCGACCCCGTGACGTCGCCCGGCGTGCCCGGACCGGCTGGACCGGGTGATTTCGGGCGGGCGTCGGCCCCCAGCACCTCCTCCGGCTCCGGACCGGGGGAACTCCATCGGCAGCGGAGCGGATCATCAGTACGCAAGGTTCCCCCCAGACCCGGGACGACGCCGTCCCGAACCCCGCCGATGACGTGGAGGTGCCCGTGGCCGATCCCGCCGAGCCGGCGGAGGCGGCACCCGCGAACGGGGCCACGGCGGCGGAGAAGCCCAAGGGCCCGCGGCGGATCGGCGTCCTGCTGGTCATCGCGGTGCTCGCCTTCCTGATCGACCTCGGCAGCAAGCTGCTGGTCGTGGCGCGGCTGGAGAACCACGCGGCGATCAAGGTGGTCGGCGAGGTCGTCACCTTCCAGGTGATCCGCAACTCCGGCGCGGCCTTCGGCATGGGGCAGGCGCTCACCGTCGTCTTCACGATGATCGCCGCGGCCGTCATCGTCGTCATCTGGCGGATCGCCCGCCGGCTGTACAGCCTGCCCTGGGCGATCGCGCTCGGACTGCTGCTCGGCGGGGCGCTGGGCAACCTCACCGACCGGCTGTTCCGCACGCCGGGCGTCTTCCGCGGGCACGTCGTCGACTTCATCTCCGTCCAGCACTTCGCGGTGTTCAACCTCGCCGACTCGGCGATCGTCTGCGGCGGGATCCTCGTCGTCCTCCTCTCCTTCCGGGGCAGCAACCCGGACGGGACCGTCCACCAGCAGGCGGAGAAGGACGAGAAGGAGTAGCGGGAGGGCGGCCGGCCTCCGATGGGAGGCGTGGGCCGCGTTTCCGGCATACTCGTACGGGTGAGTACCGCAGCGCAGATCCGCAGCCTCCCCGTACCCGACGGCCTGGAGGGCGAGCGCCTCGACGCCGCCCTCGCCCGGATGTTCGGGTTCTCCCGGACCAAGGCCGCCGAGCTGGCCGCCGAGGGCAAGGTGACGCTCGACGGCGCGGTGGCCGGCAAGTCGGACCGGGTCACCGCCGGCGCCTGGCTGGAGGTCGAGATCCCGGCCCCCGCCGCCCCGGTCCAGATCGTCGCCGAACCGGTCGACGGCATGCGGATCGTCCACGACGACGAGGACATCGTGCTCGTCGACAAGCCGGTCGGCGTCGCCGCGCACCCCAGCCCCGGCTGGACCGGCCCCACCGTGATCGGCGGGCTCGCGGCCGCCGGCTACCGGATCTCGACCTCGGGCGCGGCCGAGCGGCAGGGCATCGTGCACCGGCTGGACGTCGGCACCTCCGGCCTGATGGTCGTCGCCAAGTCCGAGCGGGCGTACACCGACCTCAAGCGGCAGTTCCACGACCGGATCACCGAGAAGCGGTACCACACGCTGGTCCAGGGGCACCCGGATCCGATGAGCGGGACCGTCGACGCGCCGATCGGGCGGCACCCCAGCTCCGACTGGAAGTGGGCCGTCACGCGCGACGGCAAGCCGTCCGTCACCCACTACGACCTCATCGAGGCGTACCGGGCGGCCTCGCTGCTCGCCATCAAGCTGGAGACCGGGCGCACCCACCAGATCCGCGTCCACATGTCCGCGCTGCGGCACCCCTGCGTCGGCGACCTCACCTACGGCGCCGACCCGACGCTGGCCAAGCGGCTCGGGCTCACCCGGCAGTGGCTGCACGCCGTCTCGCTCGGCTTCGAGCACCCGGCGGACGGGCAGTGGGTCGAGTTCCACAGCGAGTACTCGGACGACCTGCGCAAGGCGCTCGACGTCATCGCGGCCGAGAGCTGATGGGATTCGTCCTGCGGACCGCCCGGGGGGAGGCGGACCTCGCGCTGGTGCGGGCCGTCCGCCGGGACGTGTTCATCGTCGAGCAGAACGTGCCGGAGGAGCTGGAGTACGACGAGTACGACGCCACCGCGGTGCACGTGCTGGCGCTGGCCGAGGACGGGACGGCGCTGGGCACCGGGCGGCTGATCTTCGGCGCGCAGGCGGCCGAGCTGACCGGGGGCGTCGAGGGGCGGGTGCTGCTCGGGCGGCTCGCCGTCCGGGCCGCCGCGCGGGGCACCGGGCTCGGGGCCGCGCTGGTGCGGGCGATCGAGGCGGCCGGGGCCGAGCGCGGGGGCGTCGAGGTCGAGCTGCACGCGCAGGTGCAGGCGCTCGGATTCTACGAGCGGCTGGGGTACGCGGCGGACGGGCCGGTGTACGACGACGCCGGGATTCCGCACCGGACGATGACGAGGGTGCTCTAGCCCTTCGGGGGCCGGGGTTCCGTGATGAGCGGGCCCGCGGCTGAGTGCATGGCTGGTCGCGCGGTCCCCGCGCCCCTTTCGGGGCGCGGGGCTTCGTGCTACTCGGGCGTGGTGCGCAGGCGGGGCAGGGCCTGGGGGTGCTCGTCGCGGAGGTGGGCGACGAGGTGTTCGCGGATGTCGAAGCGGAGCCGGGCCGCGTCGTCGGGGTTGCGGGCCGTCATGGTGGCGCGGACGACGATGGTGCTGGGGGTGGTGTCGGTGACGTGGAGGGCCCACTCGGCGCCGTCCCAGAGCGGGTGCTGTTCCAGGTAGGCGTGCAGGGCGCTGCGAAGGGCGTCGACCGGGGTGCTGTGGTCGAGGTGGAGCAGGACGGCGGCGAGCAGGCCGGGGTCGCGGCGGGTCCAGTTCTCGAACGGCTTGCTGACGAAGTAGGAGACCGGGACGATCAGCCGGCGGTAGTCCCAGAGCCGGACCACCAGGTAGGTGAGGGTGATCTCCTCGACCGTGCCCTGCTGGCCGTCCACCACCACGGTGTCGCCGATCCGGACGGTGTCGCCGAAGGCGATCTGCAGGCCGGCGAAGAAGTTGCCCAGGGTGCTCTGGGCGGCGATGCCGGCCACGATGCCGATGATGCCGGCCGAGGCGAGCAGGCTGGCGCCGAGGGTGCGCATGGCGGAGAAGGTCAGCAGCATCACGGCCGCGGTGACCACGACGATCACCGCGCTGACCGCCCGGCGCAGCATGCTGATCTGGGTGTGGACGCGCTGGACGCGGGCCGGGTCGTCGGAGACCGTCCGCTCGTAGCGGCCGAGCAGCGCCTCCAGGACGGCGGCCACCACGCGGACGGTGAGCCAGCCGAGGGAGGCGAGCAGGAGCAGCAGGACGAGGTGGTGGGCGCCGTCGTCGTCCTGCCGGCGGAAGATCCGCCCGACCGGATTGGTGACGAGCAACAGGGCTGACACCAGGGCGAGTTGGAGGGGGATCCGGGAGCGGCGCAGGAGCGACCAGACCGGGGCCTCGGGGTGGTTCGCGCTGATCCGCTGGAGGGCCTGGTCGACGATCCAGCCGACCGCGAGGACGCCCGCGGCGGTGGCGAGCAGGGCGATCAGCGGCCAGAGCACGGGCACCTTCTCGGGGGTGGGGGAGCCGGGTGAGCCGTACGATACCGGCGTTCACCGGTGCGAACCGGGCAAAAGGTGCGGTGGCTCGGGGGGTGGCCTTATCGGACGCCTACCGGGGCGGCCGATACGATCAGCGGCCATGGAGTTCGGTGGGGCGTGGCGGCGTTGGCGCGGCCGGAAGACGTCCGTGAGACGCAGGGTGCTGGCCGGGGCGGTGGCCCTGGTGGCGGTGGCCGGGGTCGGCACGGCCACGGTGGCCTCGGGCGGCGAGCGGACGGTCCGTGAGGAGGACCGTTTCCTCAGCATGCCGGAGACGCCCGGCAGCACCCAGCAGGTCCAGCTGGACACCTCGTTCTTCACCACCGGCGACAGCCCGCGCCCGGCGGTGCTGCTCGCGCACGGCTTCGGCGGCTCGAAGGAGGGCGAGCGCGAGCGCGCCCAGCAGCTCGCCCGGCAGGGGTACGCGGTGCTGACCTGGTCGGCGCGCGGCTTCGGGCACTCGGGCGGGAAGATCGGGCTCAACGCGCCGGACCGCGAGGTCGAGGACGTCAAGCACCTGGTGGACTGGCTGGCCCAGCGCCCCGAGGTGCAGCTCGACGGGCCCGGCGACCCGCGGGTCGGCATCACCGGCGCCTCCTACGGCGGCGCGATCTCGCTGCTCGCCTCCGCGTACGACCACCGGATCAAGGCCGTGGCCACCCAGATCACCTGGTGGAACCTGGCCGACGCGCTGTTCCCGCAGGGCGTGCAGGGCTCGGGCGCGGCGGACGGCGTGTTCAAGAAGCTGTGGGCCGGGATCTTCTTCACCACCGGCTCCGCCGGCGACCTCGGGCCCTCCGGCGGTGCGCCGCGCGCCGGCGACAAGCCGCAGCAGGGCGGGGACGGGCCGGTCGGCTGCGGGCGGTTCCTGGAGTCGCTGTGCCAGATGTACAACCGGGTGGCCACCGCCGGGCACGCCGACCCGGAGGCCGTCGCGCTGCTCGACCGCTCCAGCCCGTCCTCGGTGGCCGGGCAGCTCAAGGCGCCGACGCTGGTCGTGCAGGGGCAGCAGGACTCGCTGTTCCCGCTCGACCAGGGAGACCGGATCGCGCGGGCCGTCGCGGCCAACGGCGCGCCCGTCGCGGTGGACTGGTTCGCGGGCGGGCACGACGGCGGGACGGACACCAGTGCGCGGGTGGACGACCGGGTGACGGCCTGGTTCGACCGCTACTTGAAGGGCTCTGGTGGCGGCGACACCGGGCCGGCGTTCCGGGTCACCCGGACCGGGGGCGTCGACTCGACCGGATTCCAAGCGGTGCTGCGCGGGGCCACGGCGGACCGGTACCCGGGGCTCGGCGGGACGGGGACGCGGACGGTGGAGCTGGCCGGCGGGGAGAAGACCGTCGCCAACCCGCCCGGCGGCGCGCCGCCCAACATCTCGACGCTGCCCGGCATCGGCGCGCTCAGCCAGGCGGCCTCGCTCGGCGCCGGGCTGTCGCTGGACTTCCCCGGGCAGAACGCCGCCTTCGACTCGGAACCGCTGGACAAGGCGCTGCACCTGACCGGGCAGCCGACCGTGCCCGTGCGGGTCAAGGCCGACCGGTCGGACGCGGTGCTGTTCGCGAAGCTGTACGACGTCGGGCCGGACGGGAAGGCGGTGCTGCCGCAGCAGCTCGCCGCCCCGCTGCGGGTCACCGGCGCGGACGCCGGGCGGACGGTGACGGTGGCGCTGCCCGCCGTCGACCACGACTTCCCGGCCGGGCACCGGCTGCGCCTCGTGCTCGCGGCCACCGACCTGGCGTACGCCTCGCCCGCCGAGCCGGCCACCTACCAGGTCACCCCGGCCGGGGCGCTGAGCGTGCCGACCGTCGAGGAGCTGGTCACCGAGGCGGCGCCGCTGCCCGCCCGGACCTGGGCGCTGCCGCTGGTCGCCGTGGCGGTGGCGGCCGCTCTTCTGCTGGTGCCCCGGCTGCGGCGTCGGAGGGTCGCTGATGTGGAGTTCGATCCGGAGCTGGCCGGGGTGCCGCTGCAGATCACCGGGCTGAGCAAGCGCTACAAGGGCTCCCAGGACCGCTACGCCGTACGGGAGTTGGGCTTCCGGGTGGAGCAGGGGCAGGTGCTCGGGCTGCTCGGCCCGAACGGCGCCGGCAAGACCACCACGCTGCGGATGCTGATGGGCCTGATCCGGCCGGACGCCGGGGAGATCCGGATCTTCGGACACCTCGTCCGGCCCGGCGCCCCCGTGCTCTCCCGGGTCGGCGCGTTCGTCGAGGGCGCCGGCTTCCTGCCGCACCTCAGCGGACGGGCCAACCTGCGGCTGTACTGGCAGGCCACCGGGCGACCGGAGGCCGACGCGCACTTCGCGGAGGCGCTGGAGATCGCCGGCCTCGGCGAGGCGCTGGAGCGCGCCGTGCGGACGTACTCGCAGGGCATGCGGCAGCGGCTCGCCATCGCCCAGGCCATGCTCGGCATGCCGGACCTGCTGATCCTCGACGAGCCGACCAACGGGCTCGACCCGCCGCAGATCCGCGAGATGCGCGAGGTGATGATCCGGTACGCGGCCGGCGGGCGGACCGTCATCGTCTCCAGCCACCTGCTGGCCGAGGTCGAGCAGAGCTGCACCGACCTGGTGGTCATGGACCGCGGACGGCTGGTCACGGCCGGGCCGGTCGGCGAGATCGTCGGCGCCGGCGAGCTGCTGATGATCGGCGTCGCGGCGGGCTGCGACCCGGAGGACGTCGCCGGGAAGGTCGGCGCGCTGGCCGGGGTCGGCTCGGCGGAGGCCGTCGAGGGCGGACTGCTCGTCCGGCTGGACGGGCTGGCGGCGAGCGACCTGCTCGCCGAGCTGGTGCGGCTCGGGGTGCCGGTGGAGAGCGCCGGGCCGCAGCGCCGGCTGGAGGACGCGTTCCTGTCGTTGATCGGAGGAGGTGCGGCGTGAGCTCTGTGGTCGCTACGGATCATGCCGAGGGGTACCGGGCGGGCCGGACGCTGCCGCTGCGGGTGGAGGCGATGCGGCAGCTGCGGCGTCGCCGCACCATGGTGGTCGGCGGGGTGCTCGCCGTCATGCCGTTCGTCATCCTGGCCGCGTTCCAGATCGGCGGCACCCCCAGCCGCCCGGACCGGACCACGTTCATCGAACTGGCCACCGCCTCCGGCGCCAACTTCGCCGTCACCATGCTGTTCGTCGGCACCGGCTTCCTGCTGGTGATCCCGGTCGCGCTGTTCTGCGGCGACACCGTCGCCTCGGAGGCCAGCTGGTCCTCGCTGCGCTATCTGCTCGCCGCCCCCGTGCCCAGGGCGCGGCTGCTCGCCCGCAAGTTCGCGGTCGGGCTGGCGTTCTCGGCGGTCGCGGTGGTGCTGCTGCCCACGATCGGGCTGGCCGTCGGGACGGCGGCGTACGGGTGGGGCGACCTGAAGCTGCCCGCCGGGGCCAGCCTGCCGGCCGGGGAGGCGCTGCCCCGGATCGCGCTGGCGGTGGCCTTCGTGTTCCTGAGCGAGGTCGTGATCGCCGCGCTGGCGTTCTGGCTCTCGACGGCGACGGACGCGCCGCTCGGGGCGGTCGGCGGGGCGGTGTTCGCGTCGATCATCACGGCGGTACTGGACACCATCACCGCGCTCGGCGACCTGCGGCAGTGGCTGCCCGCGCACTGGCAGTACGCCTGGGCGGACGCGCTGCAGCCGCAGCTGGAGTGGGGCGGGATGCTGCAGGGCGTGTCGCTGTCGCTCTCGTACGCGGCGGTGCTGCTGGCGCTGGCGTTCCGCGGGTTCGCGCGCAAGGACGTGGTGTCCTAGGACGGTGGCGGTGGCGGTGGCGGTGGCGGTGGCGGGGGATCGCGGGTGGGGGATCATGGGTGGGTACCGCTGATCTCGTCTGGTGAAGGACCCGAAACCGTGGCCCAGATCGTCCTCTTCCACTCCGCCCACGGGCTGCGCCCGGCCGTGCACGCCGCCGCCGACCGGCTGCGCGCCGCCGGGCACACCGTGCACACGCCGGACCTGTTCGACGGGCGGACCTTCGACGACACCGAGGCGGCGACCGCGTACGAGGCCGCCGGCGCGTACCAGGAGGAGATCGGCGGCAGCGAGGAGCTGCTGCGGCGCGCGGTGACGGCGGTCGCCCCGCTGTCCGCGGACGGGCTGGTGTACGCCGGGTTCGCGCTCGGCGGGGCCGTCGCGCAGAACATGGCGCTGGCCGACGAGAAGGCGCGCGGGCTGCTGCTCCTGCACGGCACCTCGGACCTGCGGGAGGACGCGGCGACCGAGATCCCGGTGCAGCTGCACATGGCCGAGCCCGACCCGTTCGAGCCGGAGGACTGGCTGAACGCCTGGTACCTGCGGATGCTGCGGGCCGGGGCGGACGTGGAGGTGCACCGCTACCGGGGCGCCGGGCACCTGTTCACCGACCCGGACCTGCCGGACTTCGACGCCGAGGCGGCGGAGCGGGCCTGGGCGGCGGCGCTGGACTTCCTGGCGGAGCTGGACGGCCGGTAGAGCCGGACGGTCGGTGGAGCCGGACGGTCGGTAGAGGGGTGCGGCCGGGGGCGGTCGGTCGCCCCCGGCCGCACCCGGCGGTGGTTCACGCGGGGTCGGTGACCCGGCGGCGGGTGGCGCGGACCAGCAGGCCGCCGAGGACGGCGAGGGCCAGCAGGACCAGGCCGAACACCGTGGCGCCGGTGGTCAGGCCGACCGCGTCGCTGAGGTAGCCGGCCGAGACCGGCAGGAGGCCGGCCGGGAGGTAGCCGCCGACGTTGAGCGCGGCGTTGGCCTCGGCCAGGCGCTGCGGCGGGACGGCCGAGTTGAGCAGCGACAGGCCGCCGAGCTGCCCCATGCCCTGGCCGGCGCCGGCCAGCAGCGCGGCCAGGACGAGGAGCGCCACCGCCTCGGTGCGCACGGCGGCGACCAGGGTGAGCATGCCGAGCGCGGTGGTCGCGGCGCCGGCCGTCAGGATGGTGCGGCGGCGCAGCCGCTGGACGGCGAACTGCACGCCGGTGGCGGCGAGGAACATCACGAAGGCCATCGCGCCGGCGACGATCCGGCTGCTGGTGCCGAGCAGGCCCGAGAGCAGCGAGGGGCCGAGCGAGAGCACGAACGAGGTCGCGGTGATGCCGGGTGCGAACACCGCGATGCCGAGGGCGAGTTGGCGGCCGGTGCCGGCCGGCACACCGGGGACGCGGATCCAGGGGCCGGTCGGCTTCGGCTGGGGGCGTCGCTCGGACCGGGGCAGTGGCATGCGGAGCACGGTGAGGACGGCGGTGGCCAGCAGGACGGCCTCGACCGCGAAGACGGTGGTGGTCGGCGCGGGTGCCAGTTCGGAGAGCACGCCGGCGAGCAGCGGGCCGAGCCCGGCGCCGAAGACCATCGCGCAGGAGGCGAGCAGGGCGGCCGTCCGCCTGCGGGCCGGGCCGGCCACGTCGGTGACGGCGGCCATGCCGGCCGAGACGACGGCGCCGACCGCGATCCCGGTGAACAGCCGGGCCACGATCAGGGCCGCGACGCTGGTCGCGGTGCCGAAGACCAGGCAGGCGGCGAGGGCGAGGACGAGCGCCGGGAGCAGGACGGGCTTGCGGCCGATGCGGTCGGAGAGCACGCCGGAGACCAGCAGCGAGCCGATCAGGCCGACGATGTAGAAGGCGAAGACGACGGTCAGGGTGCCCTTGGAGAAGCCGATGTCGTGCTGCCACAGGACGTAGAGCGGGGTGGCGGCGTTCGAGAGGACGAAGACGGCGGTGACCGGCCAGGCGGCGAGCCAGATCCACCACAGGGGGGTGGTGGTCGGTGCCGCCCCGGTGGTGGGGGCGGTGGCGGTAGCGGGCGGCGCGGGCGCGGTGGCGGTTCGGGGCATGACGGTGTCTCCCGTTCGGGTCGGGCTGCCTCATCAGTACGAGTCGAGTCGAACTTAGCATGCAGTACGATTGGAGTCGTACTGGAAAGCCGGATCGATGCGCGGTGTGAGGAGTCGTCAATGGCTGGTGCTGCGAAGGGTGTTGCGGCCTTCAAGGTGATCGCGGAGCCCACTGACCTGCCCGAACCGCTGGCCGAGCCGGGTGTCGACGAGCTGCGGCTGGAGACCGTGCTGGGCGCGCTCAGCGACCCGCTGCGGCTCACGATCGTGCGCAAACTCCTGCTGGAGTCCGAGGACTTCGACCACTCCTGCGGCTGGTTCGGCCTCGACCGGCCCAAGTCCTCGCTCACCCACCACTTCAAGGCGCTGCGCGAGGCCGGCGTCACCCGGCAGCGGCAGTACGGGCTGGAGCGGCGCAGCCACGTGCGGGTGGACGACCTGAACGCGCGCTTCCCCGGGCTGCTCGACCTGGTGGCGGCCTGGACGCCGCAGGGGCGACGGGCGGCTGCCGGGCTCGGCCCAGGGGCGCCTTGACCTCAAGGCGGCTTGAACTCCTAGCGTGAAGACGTTCGGCGGGGGTTCGACGAGAGGGAGGGTGCTCGCGTGGCAGTCGAGGAGTACGCGCATGAGGTACTGGCCGGGCAGCCGATCGGGGCGTGGAGCGGCGAGGTGTACCGGCGGGTGGTCGGCGGACTTCGTGACCAGTTGGCGGTGGAGGGCCTTGCGCAGCCGCACTGGTGGACGCTCAACCACGTGGCCGGGGCGCCGGGGGCGTGGACCCGGGCGACGCTGGTCGACCGACTGGCGCGGTACGAGGACCTCGGGCTCGACTTCGACGCCGTGTTCGACGATCTGGTCGCACGGGAGTGGCTGGTCGAGGGGGCCGAGGGCGCCATGACGCTGACCGAGGCGGGCGAGGCCGGGCGGCTGCGCGCCCGGGAGCGCAACCTGCGGGTGCACCTTCGGACGCACGAGGGGATCGATCCGGAGGACTTCGTGACGACGATCAACGTGCTGCGGAGGATGGTCGACAACCTGGGCGGGGACGGGAACCTGCCCGCGTGAGGCGGTGGCGACTGCCGGGAGTTGCCGGAGAGGATGGGGGGATGGACGAATCCGAGTGGGTGACCCTGTTCTGCTTCCCCAACGTCTCCGGCAGCCCCAAGCCGTGGCAGCTGACCGCGGTTTGACTGCGTGACCGGGGGATCGACTGGTACCCGTTCGCGGGGGAGGACGTCCGGATCGACCTGATCTGCGGCGTGGGCGCGGACGGGCACTGGCACGGCACGGTCGCCGTTCGCTTCCGGGCCGAGGTGCTGCGGCGGCTGGGGCTGCACCCGGACCAGCCGACCTCCGCGCCGGCCGACCCGCTGCCGCCCAAGTGGTGGGGGCCTTGGGGGCGTTGAGCCGCGCGGCGGGTTGGGCGGGGCTGGCCGTGACGGCCGTGACGGCCGTTACGGCCGCTTCGCCGGGAGCGGGCGGATGGTCGGCCAGCGCGTGAGCATGGCCCGGCGGACGGCCGCGGCGAGCCGGCCGAGGTGCCGGAGGTCGTCGCGGTCGGCCGCCAGGCCGTCGACGACGGCGAGGCGGTGGGCCAGGCGCTGGCGGGCCGTCGCCGTGCCCCACGTCCAGTCCCGCGCCGGGAGTTCGGCCAGGTGGTCGGTGGCGCCCCGGCGGGCGCGCTGGACGAGGGCGTCGCCGCGCAGCAGCCAGCCGGCGCAGGCGTCGGTGAGGTCGCCGTCGACGTCGGTGCCCGTCGCGTCGCGCCAGGCCGTCCGGTAGGCGGCCTCCGCCGCGTCGAGCAGGGCCGGCGGCGGGGCGGTGGAGCACCAGCAGGTGGGGAATCCGATGCGCAGGTAGGCGAGTTCGACGATGCCGTGGCCGAGCGAGGCCTGCTCGAAGTCGATGAAGCGCACGCCGTGGGTGGTGTGCAGGTCGTTGCCGGGGCAGGGGTCGCCGTGCAGCAGGGCGTGGCCCGGGGTGCGGTGCAGGCGGGCGAGGAGGCCGTCGAGTTCGGCGCGGACGGCGGACGGGGCCTCGACGCCGAGGGCGGTGGCGAGGTGGAGGAAGGACTCGGTGTCGCGCTCGGTCGGGCCGGACCAGGCGGGGAGCGCGCCGCCCGCGTCGGCGGGGCCGGTGGTCGCGTGGAGGCGGGCGAGCGTCGTGGCGTAGTCGATCAGCCAGTCCTCGCGGGGCTGTTGGTGCTCCAGGAGTTCGAGGACGAGGACGCGCTCGGCCGGGTCGGTGCCGAGCAGCCGCGGTGTGACGGGAGGGCCGGAGCGGGCGGCGAGCCGCAGGGCGGTGACCTCGCGGGCGTAGCGCTCGTCGGCCTCCGGGCCGTCGACGAGCTGCTTGACGACGACCGGAGTGCCGTCCACCTCGGCCCGCCACACCCGGGACCGCGGGCTGCTCTCCAGGCGGCAGCTGCGGCGGGGCGTGCCGAGCTCGGCGCGCAGGTCCGTTCCGAACGGCATCGTCGACGACATGGCCGGATCCTCGCACGCGGTGAATGTCGGTGTCCTCTGGAATAGTTGGGGCTCAGGGGCACTCTGCTGACGCTCGGGGGAGAACCGATGGCGACGTACGTGCTGATTCATGCCGCGGCGGTCGACGCGTGGTACTGGGGGCCGCTGGCCGCCGAGTTGCGCGGGCGGGGCCACGAGGTGGTCGCGCCGGACCTGCCGTGCGAGGACGAGTCGGCCGGGCTCGCCGAGTACGCGGACGCGGTGGTGGCGGCGATCGGCGAGCGGCGGCGCGAACTCGTTCTCGTGGCACACTCGTTCGGCGGGTTCACCGGGCCGCTGGTGTGCGACCGGGTGCCCGTCGACCTGCTGGTGATGCTGCAGGCACAGGTGCCGGCGCCCGGCGAGTCGCCGGGGGAGTGGTGGGGGAACACCGGCTACGGGGCGGCCCGGCAGGAGGCCGACCGGCGGCGCGGCGTCGCCGAGGGCGTCGAGGAGGACGTGCGGACGCTGGTGCTGCACGACACCCCGGCCTCGCTGGCCGCCGAGTTCGTCGCCGGGCACCAGCGGGTGCAGTCGGCGGCGCCGTTCGGGAGTCCGTGGCCGCTGGCGGCGTGGCCGGAGGTGCAGACCAGGGCCCTGTTGGCGCGCGACGACCGTTTCTTCCCGGCCGAGTTGATGCGACGGGTCGTCGCGGAGCGGCTCGGCTTCCGGCCGGACGAGATGCCGGGCGACCACTGCCCGATGCTCGGGCACCCGAAGGACCTGGCGGACCGGCTGGAGGCGTACCGGGAGGGGGTCTAACGCCGGGGGACGGTCACGGTGCCGTTGTCGAGGTCGATCCGCAGGCCTCGGGGCGGGGCGCCGTCGCCGTGGTCGTCGTCGCGCAGGAGGAGCCGGGTCTGGCGCTGCTCGATCTGGACGCGCTTGTTGGCGTTGAAGAGGGCGTGCAACTCCTCGGTCGCGGTGGCGCCGAGGCCGAGGCCGGTGGCGGACCGGCGCCGGGCGGAGAGGCGGCGGGCCAGCCCGGCGGGACGGCCGGAGCGGACCACGACGTAGCGGGCCGAGGCCAGCAGGAACGGCACCAGGACCGGGAGGGACATCAGGAGCACGCTCGCCGTCATCAGCATGGTGGGTCAACGGGTGTGAGGCGGCCGGGAGTTCCGGTGGCGGGGCCGGAGGAAACCCGTCGGAACCCGTGGGCCGGGCGCGGGCCGGAAGTGGCCCTCGGCGGGGCTGTGGGGGTGCGCCGGCGGGTGCGGGGGCGGGCGCCGGGGTGGGGCGGCCCACCGCGGCGGGCGGGGCCCGTGGCGGGCCTTCACGGGATTCGGCACATGGTGCCTGACCTGGTCTTTTCCCGTTCCCCGGCCTAGGGTCGGAGGCATTCGAGAGGGGGCCGAATGGATCGGACCGTACGGACCGTCGAGGACGTTCTCGCGCTCCTGGACGGGCTCTTCGCAGCGGAACCCCGGGCCGGGGGCGCGCCCTTGCGGACCGGTGACGGGCGGGAGTTCTGGGACGGCTTCTACGCGGACCGGTCGCGGCCGGTGCCGTTCTTCGCGGCGAAGCCGGACGAGCACCTGGCCGGGTACGTGGAGGGCGGGTCGATCGCGCCCGGGCGGGCCCTGGACCTGGGGTGCGGGCCCGGGCGGAACGCGCTGTACCTCGCCTCGCGCGGCTTCGAGGTGGACGCCGTGGACCTGTCGCCGGTGGCGGTGGCCTGGGCGCGGGACCGGGCGCGGGAGGCGGGGGCGGACGTCCGGTTCCTGTGCGGTGACGCGTTCGCCCGCGCGGGAGGGGAGTTGGCCGGTCCGTACGACCTGGTCGTCGACTCCGGGTGCTTCCACCACCTGGCGCCGCACCGGCGGGTCGGCTATCTGGCGCTGCTGGAGCGGGTGTTGGCGCCGGGCGGCCTCCTCTCGCTGACCTGCTTCGCGGCCGGGGAGGGCGGCATGGGGTCGGAGCTGGGCGACGCGGACCTGTACCGGGCGGGCTCGCTGCAGGGCGGGCTGGCGTACTCGCCGGAGGCGCTGCGGTGGATCTTCGACGGCTACGAGGAGGTCGAACTGCGCCGGATGCGGGAGGAGCCGCCCGATTCGGCGCGCTTCGGGGCACCGTTCCTGTGGGCCGGGCTGTTCCGCCGGTAGGGGCGGGCGGCGGGCGCCGCAGCGCGGGACGTCGGGTGGGCCGACTTCCGGTGCGGCGGGTGGGGCCTCGTACGCTTCGCGCATGCACATCAGAAGATCCATAGCCCTGCTGGTCGGCGCGACGGCGCTGGTCGGCGCATGCTCCAGCGCGCCCGCCGCGCCCCACCCGGACGCGAGCACGCCGGCGCCCGCGGCGTCTGCGGGCGCCGGGGCGTCCGGGACGTCCAGTGCCTCGGGTGCGTCGCCCGGGGCGTCCGCTGCCGGTTCCGGCGGCGCGCCGACGAAGCTGAGCGCGGCCGAGGTGCAGGGCCGCTGGTGGACCTGGGCGGCGTCGAGCGCCAGTGACGTGAACCCCGTCTCGGACCGGGACGGCCACCTGTGCGCGCAGGGGCAGAAGGGCGGCATCTGGTTCCTGGCCGGCAGCTTCGGCGAGACCGTGACGCGCTCGTGCACCGTGCCCGCCGGCGTGCCGGTCGCGTTCCCGCTGGTGAACCTCGTCGGCGAGGCGGCCGACTGCGAGGCGTTCATGGCGACGGCGAAGGGGAGCGCCACCCTGGACGGCAAGGCGCTGGAGCCCGACCGGTACGAGGGGACGACCGTGGCTATCAGCGGCGTGGAGGGCAATCCGCTCACCCAGCGCGGGGGCCGGTTCAGCACCCGGGCCTGCGGGCTGTGGGTGCAGGCGGAGCCGCTGGCGCCCGGCAGCCACACACTGAGCATCAGGGGGTCGTCGGGGTCCTTCGCGGTCTCCGTGGACTACGCGCTCCAGGTCTCGGCCGGCTGAGGGGCGGCCCGTGCTGCCGCGCGGGACGTCGGACGGGCCGACTTCCCGCGCGGCCCGCCCGGCAGGACGGGCCGAGTCCAAGCCCTAGCGGCCGAGGTGGGTGGCGAGGGACTCGATGGTGCGGCGGCGGGCGGTGAACAGGGATACGGCGGAGCCGTCGGTGAAGTGGAGGCGGAAGCGGGCCATCAGTTGGAGCCTCGGGCGGCGTTCGATCCGCTGGATCAGGTGGCGGGGGGCGTGCCACATGACCTGGCCGGGCTTGCGGCGGTCGACGGAGGACGTGACGAAGGCGAGCCGCTGGTCGGTGACCATCAGCAGCCTGTGCATCACCGTGCCGTCCGTGCTCGGGAAGCCGCTCGCGATGCTGCCCGACTGCCCGGTCACCGCGCCGAGTCGGGCCAGGGCGTTGCCGACCTTGGCGCCCGTGCCGTCCCCGATGCCCTTGGCCCCGGACACCGGCACGACCGTGGCGACGTCCAGCAGGCGCTCGCCCGGGGCGAGGAGCGGTTCCACGGCCTGGCGGTGGAGGTTCATCAGGGCTTCGGTCATGCGGCACAGGGTAGGGGAGAAGTGATCATGACCTGGCCGCGGGGTGGGACCGGAGCGCCGCGAGGCCGCGGGCGAGGTCGAAGGCCGCGACGGGGTCGCCCTCGTCCGTCCACGGCTTCGCGCCGCACCAGGGGCCGATGCGACGGAACTGCTCCAGCGCGGCGTCGTAGCGGCGCGCCCTGAGCAGGTACTGCGCCAGGTGGTGCCGGAGGCCCTGCAGGTCGGGGTCGTCGTCGGGGACCTGGTTCAGCGAGCGGGCGACGGTCTCCAGCAGGTCCTTGGCCGCGCGCGAGGACGGGAGGGCGGAGAGGCCCTTGCGCCGGGTGAGTTCCCGCAGCGCGTGCAGGTGGACCGCCGCGAGCGGGCTGCCGGCCGGTGCCTTGTGCACGGCGCGTTCGGCGAAGTCGAGCATCAGCTGGTCGCTGCCCGCCCACTTCGCGCACCAGTACTGCAGGGCCTGGGCGTGGCCCTCGTAGTGGTGCGGGGCGCGGGCGACGAGTTCCTTCCAGAGCGGGCGGAACTCCTCGCGGTCGTACCGGAGTCCACGGGCGGCGGTGACCATGACCACCCAGGGCCCGGGGTCCTCGGGCGCGAGCGCGGCGGCCTGCTGCGCGGCGTCCATCGCGGCATTCGACTGGACCATGAACCGGGCCATCCGGCCGGCCGGGACGTTGTGCGCGTAGTCGGCGCCGCGGACCGCCCACGCGCGGTGCAGGAGCAGCTGGGCGCGGACGGTGGCGGCGGTGCCGTCGCCGGGGCGGGCGCCGAGCCAGGCGTTCAGCCAGGTGTCGTCCTCGGCGGCGAGCTGCTGGAGGAGTTCGTGCCGGGACCAGCGTTCGTCCCAGTCCTGGCCGGCGGCTTCGACGAAGGCGGCCGCGGCCCGCCAGTCACCGTCCCGGGCGTCGTTCGCGAGGGCCCGGATCTCCTTGCGCTCGTGGGTGGGCGGCGGCCCGGCCCGGTGCGCGTTGAGCTGTTCGCGGGGCGGGAGCCCGTACGCGGCCGGGTCGAAGCGGGGGCCGACCCAGCGCGTCAGGCCGAACTGCCGCAGGCGGGAGCCGAGTCGGTAGCGGTAGGCGAGCGGCACGGCGAGGCCCAGGACCAGGATGACGAGGACGTTCACGGGCGTGATCATCCTGGGGATCGCCGTGCCTGACAACAGTTCCCGGGTGGTGCTGTCGCCCGAGGGGGTACGGCGGTGCCCGCCGGGTGCGCGGGCCGTGCCCCGGATCCGGCAGGCTTCGGGGCATGGCGATCGCGAAGAAGGGCACGCGGGGCCTCGTCGTCGACGGGGCCCGGTACCGCTGGGTGGTCTCGCCCGGTGACGAGGCCGGGGTGGGGGTCGTCGTCCTGGGCGAGGACGGCGACGGGCAGCGCGTGGTGGCGTGGTTCGAGCACGGGGTGGTGGTGGCGCCGGGGTTGGTGGCCGGCGTCGTCCGGGAGGCGTTGCTCCACCACGGGTGGACGCCCCGGGCGCGCGGTCGGCAGCTCACGTTGCGGTGCCCGGGCCGGAGCCCGGATCCGGCGCGGCCGGGGCTGGTCGCCCGGCCGCCTGCGGCTTGAGCGAAGTGGTCGCGTGGGACGTCGGCCGGGCCGACGTCCCACGCCTACCGGAGGGCGCGCGGGGCGGTGCGCTCGTAGATGGTGCCGCCGGGGAGGTACCAGCCGGCCTTCTTCCGGACGGCCGGGCTCGGGTCGTCGGCGTGGCAGGCCCGGAGCGCGGCGAGGGCCCCGGCGTCGGTGTGGGCGAACTTGCCGACGAGTTCGGCGGCCCGCGACCGGACCTGCGGGTCGGGGTCGGCGGCCAGGTGGCGCAGGGCGGGGTCGAGGACCCGGTCCGCGCCGGGGGCGCAGGTGTCGCCCTTGCAGCGGTCGCAGGCCAGGGCGTGGAAGGCGGCGATCCGCACCCGCGCGTCGGGATCGTCGGCCATGGTGATGAGTTGGGCCATGGAGTCGGTGTCGACGAGGTGGTCGAGGAGGCGGCAGCAGCCCTCGCGGACGGCGGCGTCCTCGTGGGACAGGCCGGCGCGGATGGCGTCGCGCGCGTCGTGATCGCGGCGCAGCAGCTCCCGGTAGGCCGCCACGGCGCGCTGTGGGTCGCCCAGGGAGGCGACGAGGGCTTCGTTGTCGGTTCTGGGGAATCCGAGCATGCGGCCAGTGTCGGGCCCCGATGCGCCTCGGGGCAAAGGGATTTGGCGTCGGTGGGAGCGGCCGGCCGCGAACGGGGACGCGGTGTTCGCGGGGTCGGACCGGGAGCGTCCGTTCGAGGGGCTGTCGGGGGTGTTCCGGCAGGGGCGGGACCCGCGGGGAATCCATCGGCGGTGGAGGCGCCGCGTACGGTCGCGCGCCCGTGGAAAGGAGAACGATCATGCGTCGTCGTTTCGTGGGGGCCGGCCTGCTGGCGGCCGCCGGGGTGCTCGCGCTCGCCGTCCCCGCCCAGGCCGCGACGGGGGCCCTGGTGGTCAACGGGCAGGCCCAGGAGAATCCGCGGCGGGGGTGCTACGCGACGCCCTCGCCGCGGGTCTTCGTCGAGAACCGCACGGACTCACCGGTCCTGGTGCACGCCGCGGCGAACTGCCAGGGGCCGGTGACGGCGGAGGTGGACCCCGGGCAGACCGTGCAGACCTCCGGGGCGAGCTACTTCGTCCTCGACTGAGCCCGGGCCGTGGCACAGGAAGTCGGACCGGCCGACTTCCTGTGCCATCGGCGGTGGCTACGAGCCGGTGACGCCGTCGGTGAGCTCCCGGACGATGTCCAGGTGGCCCGCGTGGCGGGCGTACTCCTGCAGGACGTGGAACAGGATCCAGCCGAGGGTGGGCCGCGGGGTGCCGTCGTCCGGGAAGCGGCCGCCGGCCGCGGCGACGGTGGACAGCGGCACGCCCGACGCGACGGACCGGGTGTACGCGCCGCCCGCGTGCAGTGCGGCGAGCAGGTCGGCGGCCGTCTCCTGCGGGCCGACGTGCCAGCGGTCCTCGGGGCCGCGGTCGCCCCAGGGCGCCGGGACGTCCTCGGCCCGGAAGCCCCAGCGCAGCCAGCGCTGTTCCATGTGGACGAGGTGCTTGAGCAGTTCGAGCGTGGACCATCCGGACGGGAGCCGGGCGGCGCGCAGGTCCGCGTCGGACATCCCCTCGATCCGGGCGCCGATCGCGGACCGGTAGTAGTCGAGGTAGTCCAGCAAGAGCACGCCGGGATCGGAGAGTTGCGTGTCCGGCTCGGGCAGGGGGGAAGTCATGGCCCCGAGTCTGCCATCGCGGTGGCCACCGGCCGCCCGCCCGCCGTACGGTCGGATCATGGACGTACGTGCGCGGCTGCTCTCGGTCAACGTCGGCAGGCCCCGGCCGAACCCGTGGAAGAGGGGCATCGGGCTCACCGGGATCGACAAGCGCCCCGTGGACGGCCCGGTCGCGGTGGCCGCGCCGGGGCCGAAGGGGACGGGGGCGGTCGGCCTGGCCGGGGACCGGGTGTACGACCTGCGGAACCACGGCGGCGACGACCAGGCGGTGTACGCCTACGCCCGGGAGGACCTGGACGGCTGGCAGGCGGAGCTGGAGCGGGAGTTGGCCGACGGCTCGTTCGGCGAGAACCTGACGACGATCGGACTGGACGTCAACGGCGCGCTGATCGGGGAGCGCTGGCGGATCGGCCCGGAGGTGGTCCTGGAGGTGTCCTGCGCGCGCATCCCCTGCGGCACCTTCCAGGGCTGGCTCGCGCGCGAGGGCTGGATCCGGCGCTTCACCGAGGCGGCCCTGCCGGGCGCCTACCTGCGGGTGGTCGAGCCGGGCGAGTTGCGCGCGGGGGACGCGGTGGAGGTGGTGCACCGCCCGGAGCACGACGTCACGGTGGCCCGGTCGTTCCGCGCGGTGACCACCGAACCGGGGCTGCTGCCGGGCCTGTTGGCGGCGCAGGCGCTGCCGGAGGAGGTCAAGGAACTGGTGCGGCGGCGGATCCGTGGCTAGGGCCTTAGGGCCTGCCTCCTGGATCCTTGCCGGGTGGGGACCTGGGCCGGTCGAGCGTATGCGTAGCGTCGGCCGGTGTTTCCCCCGCGCCCGCCCGTGGCGGCTGGCCTAGCGTTGCCCTCGCCCCGGTGATCCGGGGCGAACTCGCAGGTGGGCGCCCCCTGTCGACCCGACATCCGGTCATGACTCGTCATGCCTCAGCGAAAGTGGAACGACATGGCACTCGCAAAGACGCTCGGCGCCCTCGGCACCGCGTCGGTCCTGGCCCTCTCGGCCGTGGGCGCGTTCACCTCCGCCGCGCACGCGGACTCCGCGGCGCAGCCCGCCCTCACGGCGTACTCCGGCACCTCCTCGCAGACCGTGACCTCGCCCGAGCTCACCCTCCAGAAGGCGAGCGACACTCCGGCCGTCCACAGCAACGGGATCACCTCGGGCAACAAGCCGGCGAACCTCGCCTGCGGGGACTTCGCGTTCAGCGGGCCCTACTTCTGGGAGACCTGCAGCGGCCCCGCCTGGCAGCCCTTCATCGACTGCTCGGACGGCAACGAGTACGTGGCCAACATCATCTTCCACGGCCTGTGGAGAGTCCGGCTGACGTGCCCGGTCGGCTACGCCACCGGCGGCGGCGCCTTCGACCTGTCGTGACCGGTACGAGAAGTCGGACCGGCCGACTTCTCGTGCGGCCCCTCGTGCGGCCCCTCGTGCTCGGGGCGAGCGCGGGGGGCCGTCGCCCGGCCCGGGGGGCCTACCGCCGGCGGCGCGGCGGGGGCCGGGTGCGCATGCGGCACGATGGACCCCATGGCAGAACGGCGATACGAGTACGCACCGGCGAACACCCTGCTCGGACTCCTCCAGCGGGGCCGGGGCCAGGGCGCCCTGATCGCCTCCGAGGACCCGGCCGCCGCGACCGAGCTCGTCCACGCCTGCATCCGCTACGAGTGGGCCTGGGAGCCGATGCTCGACCAGCGGGCCCGCTACCACGCCCGCCTCGTCCGGGACCTGAAACTGGAGATCGGACCGATCGCCGAGCTCCTGTCCGCCGACGCGCACGCCTTCCGGCGCGCCCTGGACGTCCTCGCACTGCTGGCGGGCGCCGACGCCGACGCCCGCGAGGCCCTGCGCGCGTACGTCCGCGACGGCGAGCGCTGGATCACCGTCCTGGAGCGGATGGCCGAGGACTGGCCGGTCGAGTGGTGGGACGACCTCGCCGATACGGCCCGGCGGCGCATCGTCGACGGCGGCCGGCCGAACGCCTGGGGCCGCTGCTGGGAGCGCTGGGGCATCCCCGTCCCCCCGCGCGACCCGCTCCCCGCCCGCGCCCGGCTCCCCGAGCTGCCGAACGACGACCTGCTGCGCCTGCTCGCCGACCCCGCCGAGCCCGACGAGCGGAAGTCCGACGCCCTCGACCAGCTCTCCTGCCGGGCCCCCGACCCCCGCATCCTCCCGCTCGTCCCCACGCTCGGCGCCGCCCACGGAGCCCTGACGGGCGTCGTCCTCGGGCTCGACGCCCTCGCGCTCCCCGCCGCCCGCGAGTGGGTCACCTCCACCGACCCCTGGCCGGCGAAGCTCGCCCACGTCGTCCTCGCCCGCTTCGGCGACACCCGGGACGTCCCGGCCCTCCTCGACGCCCTGGAGCGGGCCTGGGCGAACCGGACCTGGTCCGGCCCCGGTTACCTCGCCGCCGCCCTCGCCCGCTCCGGCCCGGCCGCCGCCGACGCCGCCTCCCTGCTGCGCCGCTTCTGGCTGCACACCCCGCACTCCCGCGACCGCGCGGCCTACCTGGAGGCGCTCGCCGCGATCGGCGCCGCCGGACTGCCGGAGGCGTACCAGGAGTCCCTGTGGGACTGCGAGGCGAACGCCCGTCTGCTCGGCGTCGAGCGCGCCCCCGACCGGCCGTACGCCCTGCGCCGGATCGCCGACCTCCGCGACGACCCGATGGAGGAACCGGAGGTCCGCAGGGCTGCCGAGGTGCGGCTCGCCGGCTGACCGGCCGGCTCGTCACAGTCCCTCAACCAATCCCGAACTTCGGGGTTTCGTGCCGTCGTTGGGCCCTATTGTGATCCCCGGGTGTGCACCGGGTGGCCAGGCCGACCCGGATGCCGGCGACGTTTGGGGGGCGCATGCGCGAGTGGGACGGGTTCCTGGCGGCGGACGACTACGGCGCGACCGAGGGCAGCGCCTCGCTCGCCTACTCCGAGACCGAGGCCGTCGAGGTCGCGGTCGAGGTCGCGGTCGAGGTCGACGTGAACGTGAACGAGGTGTACGTGGCGGAGGCCGTCGAGGTGGTGGCGGTCGCGGAGGCCGGTTTCGAGAGCTACCTCTCGGTGTCGGAGAGCTACGGCGCCGCGGGATCGTCCGAGTCCGAGGCGTCCCTCGGCCACGCCTCCGACGACGACGGCCTCGCGCACGCCCACGACTACGGCCATGACGACGGCCATCACGGCGACGCGGCGTTCGACGGCCCGGACGTGTTCTGACCCCGATGATCCCCAGTGGTCTCCCGAACGGGACGAGGAACAACGGCCTGGCGGGCTGGGCGGGCACCACCCACGTCCGGTTCGTCTCGGCCGCCGGCCTGGCGGTGCTCGACATGCCCGCGGTCGGCGCGCTGCTGGCGATCCCCGCGCTGATCGCCTCCGAGCAGGCGTCCGCGGGCCGGGCGCCCTCACTGCCGGACACGCTCAGGGCGAAGGTGTTCGAGCTCGCCGCGCTGATCGAGGCCGGGCTCTCCCGGGGCCGGTACGAGGTCGACACCGTGGAGGTCCCGGCCGAGCACGAGCTCACCTTCCAGTTCCTGTACC
Organism: Streptomyces rubellomurinus; assembly: GCF_000961885.1. Classification (GTDB taxonomy): domain Bacteria; phylum Actinomycetota; class Actinomycetes; order Streptomycetales; family Streptomycetaceae; genus Kitasatospora; species Kitasatospora rubellomurina. Next base: position 33,581 of record NZ_JZKH01000002.1, on the reverse strand, counting down.
AGCAGGCGGCGATGCGCTCCCGGCTGCCCGTGCGCACGCTGTGCGTCTGCCGGGACTGCAAGCACGCCAAGGTCGTCAACCTGGACCTGAAGCGGCTGCAGACGAGGAACCGCCGCATCAAGATGCTGGTGTCCGTGCTCGGCGCGACCGCCGGACGCGACCCCAACCCCTTCCAGCTCTTCAGCACGGTGTTCCGCCAGGCCAAGCTGGAACCCGACTTCATCTGCTCCCGCTGCGAGAGCACCGAGGCCCACGAGCGCCCCGTCACCTTCTGCCCCGGGTGCGGCGACCAGCGCGACGAGGCCGTGCTCACCACCTGCGGCAAGTGCCGGCACGACTTCCGCACCCTGGTGCGCGGGGTGCGGGTCTGGGCCGACGCGCCGCCGGTGCCGCCGATGCCGTTCGTGCCTCCCGCGCCGCCGCCCCCGCCGGTGGCCCCGCCGCCCCCGCCGATGCCGCCGGTACCGCCCGCGGCCCCGGCGGCCCCGGCGACCCCGCCCCCGCCCGCCACGCCGCCCGCGCAGCCGCCCGTCACCGGGTTCGGGCCCCCGCCCGCCGACTACCCGGCGCCGACCGCACCCGCGGCCGCGCCCGTGCCCCAGCCGGTGCCGCCGCTGTCCCCGCCGTGGGCCTCCCCGACGCCGGACAACCCGTACGCGCCGCCCGCCGACGCACATCCCGCCGACGCACATCCCGCCGACGCACATCCCGCCGAAGCGCCGCCCGCCGACGCGGGGCGCAGGCGGTTCTGCACGGTCTGCGGCCGGCCGTCCGAGGTGCTGTGGAGCGTGCGGGTCCCGCGCGACGGCGCCTGGCAGCGGCTGACGGTCTGCGCGAGCAGCCCGGACTGCTCCCCGCCGTCCGCGACCGGGGCCGTCCGGGTCTGAGTGGGGCCTGACACGATGGGGCGCATGCCCGACGAGACCGAGGACGACGATCACTACGCCCCGCCGAGCACCCTCCTCGGCCTGCTCCAGCGCGGCCGGGGCGAGGGCGCGCTCCGAGCAGTCGCCGACCCCGCCGAGGCGGCCGACCTGGTCCACGCCTGCGTCCGCCACGACTGGGTCTGGGACATCCTGGTCGACGAGCGCGCCCTCTACCTCGCCCGGCTCCTGCGGGACCTGGAGCTGCCGCTCGACCCGGTGGTCGAGGTGCTGACCGCCGGCGACGAGTACCACCACGACCGGGCCGCCGAGATCCTGCGCCTGCTGGCACGCGGCGGATCCGAGGAGGCCCAGGAGGTCGTGCGGCTGCACGTCCGTGCGGAGGAACCGTACCCGCCGGTCCGGAAGAAGCCGCAACAGCCCAACCCCCTGGCCGACTTGGACAATCCCCGGCTCCTCGCCCTGCTGGCCGACCCGGGCGTCCCGGAGGACGAGAAGACCGAGGTGCTGAGGGTCCTGCGCCGCCGTGACCCCGACCCCGGCCTCGTCCCGCTGATCCCCTCGCTCGCCACGGCGGACGGCCTGCGCCCGCTGGTGCTGCTGGGCGACCACATCCGCGGGCTCGGCGCCCTCGCCGTGCCCGCCGCCCGCGACTGGGCCGCCTCCGGCACGCGCTGGCTGGCCTGGGAGGGGTTGCGGGTACTGGCGTCCCACGGCGAGGAGCGGGACCTCCCCGTGCTCCTCGCCGAGCTGAGGCGGCAGTGGGCGGACGACGTCTGGTGCGGCCCGATGGACATGGCGCGCGGCCTCGCCCGGTTCGGGCCGAAGGCCGCCGAAGCCGTCCCCCTGATCCGCGGCTACTGGTACGACACCCCGCACTCGTACGAGCGCCCCGCCTACCTCGAAGCACTGGCGGAGATCGACACCGGCGGACTGGACACCGCGTACGCCGTGTCCCTCTGGGACTGCCAGTCCGATGCCCGCCTCCTCGGCGTTCGGCGGGCCCCGGACCAGCCTCCGGTGCGCGAGCGCCTGGCCTACCTGCGGGACGACCCGATGGAGGATCCGGAGGTCAGGAACGCCGCCGCCGCGCGACTCGCCGGGCTGGGATGAACCCCGCCGGAGGGGGCTAGAGTAGACGCGTGAACGTGTGAGTGATGGTCCGGACCCCGCGAGGCGGTCCGGGCCACATCCATTTCCAGGGGTAACCCCTGTGACCTGCGCGTTCGCCGGCCCACCAGACCAGCACCAGACTCCGGAGGCCCCGCCTTGAGCGATCAGCCGTTCGCGCATCTGCACGTCCACACCGAGTACTCGATGCTGGACGGTGCCGCCCGGCTGAAGCAGATGTTCAAGGAGGTCGAGCGGCTGGGCCAGACCCACGTCGCGATGACCGACCACGGGAACATGTACGGCGCCGCCGAGTTCCACAAGCAGGCCACGGCCGCCGGGATCACCCCGGTGATCGGCATCGAGGCGTACGTCGCGCCGGAGTCCCGCTCCAACACCAAGCGCATCCTGTGGGGCCAGCCGCACCAGAAGAAGGACGACGTCTCCGCGTCCGGCGCGTACACCCACAAGACCATCTGGGCCCGGAACAAGGAGGGCCTGCACAACCTCTTCAAGCTGACCTCGCGCTCCTACGCCGAGGGCTGGCTGGTGAAGTGGCCCCGGATGGACAAGGAGCTGATCTCCGAGCTGTCCGGCGGCCTGATGGCGACCACCGGCTGCCCGTCCGGCGAGGTGCAGACCCGGCTGCGGCTGGGCCAGTTCGACGAGGCGCTGAGGTCGGCCGCCGACTACCAGGACATCTTCGGCAAGGAGAACTACTTCCTGGAGCTGATGGACCACGGCCTCGACATCGAGAAGCGGGTCCGCGACGGGCTGCTGGAGATCAGCAAGAAGCTGAACATCCCCCCGGTCGTCACCAACGACTCGCACTACACCACCGAGGCCGACGCCGGCGCGCACGACCTGCTGCTCTGCGTGCAGACCGGCAAGAACCTGTCCGACCCGGACCGCTTCCGCTTCGACGGCACCGGCTACTACATCAAGTCCGCCGCCGAGATGTACGCGCTGGACTCCTCGGACGCCTGGCAGGAGGGCTGCCGCAACAGCCAGCTCCTGGTCGCCTCGCGGGTCGACACCGAGGGCATGTTCAAGTTCAAGAACCTGATGCCCCGCTTCCCCATCCCGGAGGGCTTCGAGTCCGAGGCGGACTTCTTCAGGTCCAAGGTCTGGGAGGGCATGGACTGGCGCTTCCCGGAGGGCTACGACGAGGAGCACAAGAAGCTCGCCGAGTACGAGATGGACACCATCATCCAGATGGGGTTCCCGGCGTACTTCCTCGTGGTCGCCGACTTCATCATGTGGGCGAAGAGCCAGGGCATCGCGGTGGGCCCCGGCCGTGGTTCGGCGGCCGGCTCGCTGGTCGCGTACGCGATGGGCATCACCGACCTCGACCCCATCCCGCACGGCCTGATCTTCGAGCGCTTCCTCAACCCCGAGCGCATCTCCATGCCCGATGTCGACATCGACTTCGACGAGCGCCGGCGCGGTGACGTGATCCGGTACGTGACGGAGAAGTGGGGATCCGACAAGGTCGCCATGATCGTCACGTACGGCACCATCAAGGCGAAGGCCGCCATCAAGGACTCCTCCCGGGTCCTCGGCTACCCGTACGCGATGGGCGACCGGATCACCAAGGCGATGCCGCCGGACGTCATGGGCAAGGGCATCCCGCTGTCCGGCATCACGGACAGCAGCCACCCGCGCTACGGCGAGGCCGGTGAGATCCGCGGGCTGTACGAGAGCGACCCGGACGTCCGGAAGGTCATCGACACCGCGCGCGGCATCGAGGGCCTGATCCGCCAGCCCGGCGTGCACGCGGCCGGCGTCATCATGTCCGCCGAGCCGCTGACCGACCACATCCCGGTCTGGACCCGGCACACCGACGGCGTCACCATCACGCAGTTCGACTACCCGACTTGTGAAGGCCTCGGCCTCCTCAAGATGGACTTCCTCGGCCTGCGCAACCTGACGATCATGGACGACGCCGTCAAGGCGATCGAGAAGAACAAGGGCGAGAAGATCGAGCTGCTGAAGCTGCCGCTCGACGACAAGCCGACCTACGAACTGCTGGCCCGCGGCGACACGCTCGGCGTCTTCCAGCTCGACGGCGGGCCGATGCGCTCGCTGCTGCGGCTGATGAAGCCCGACAACTTCGAGGACATCTCCGCCGTCCTGGCGCTGTACCGACCCGGCCCGATGGGCGTCAACTCCCACACCAACTACGCGCTGCGCAAGAACGGCCAGCAGGAGATCACCCCGATCCACCCGGAGCTGGAGAAGCCCCTGGAGGAGGTGCTCCGGCCGACCTACGGCCTGATCGTCTACCAGGAGCAGGTGCAGAAGGCCGCGCAGATCCTCGCCGGCTACTCGCTCGGCCAGGCCGACCTGCTGCGCCGCGCGATGGGCAAGAAGAAGAAGGAGATCCTGGAGGCGGAGTTCGTCCCCTTCCAGAAGGGCTGCCGCGAGCGCGGCTACTCCGACGCGGCCATCCAGGCGGTGTGGGACGTCCTCGTCCCCTTCTCCGGCTACGCGTTCAACAAAGCGCACACCGCCGGGTACGGGCTGGTCTCGTACTGGACGGCCTACCTCAAGGCCAACTACCCGGCCGAGTACATGTCCGGCCTGCTGACCTCCGTCAAGGACGACAAGGACAAGTCCGCGGTCTACCTCAACGAGTGCCGCAAGATGGGCATCCAGGTGCTGCCGCCGGACGTCAACGAGTCGGACTCGGACTTCACCCCGCACGGTGACACCACCGTTCGCTTCGGGTTGACGGCCATCCGCAACGTCGGCGGGCCGGTCGTCGAGTCGATGATCCGGACCCGCAAGGCGAAGGGGAAGTTCACCTCCTTCCCCGACTTCCTCGACAAGGTGGAGTCGGTGGTCTGCAACAAGCGGACCGTCGAATCCCTCATCAAGGCCGGCTCGTTCGACTCCCTCGGCCACACCCGCAAGGGGCTGAGCGCGCAGTTCGAGCCGATGATCGACAACGTGGTGGGGGTGAAGCGGAAGGAGGCCGAGGGGCAGTTCGACCTCTTCGGCGGCGACGCCGCCGCGGACGAGCCGAGCTTCGGGCTCGACGTCGTCTTCTCCGAGGAGGAGTGGGAGAAGTCCTTCCTGCTCACCCAGGAGCGGGAGATGCTCGGCCTGTACGTCTCCTCGCACCCGCTGCACGGCATCGAGCACGTGCTCGCCGATAAGGCGGACTGCGCCGTCGCCGACCTCGCCGACCGGCCGGACGGGACGATCGTCACCATCGGCGGCATCATCTCGGGCCTCCAGCGGAAGATGACCAAGCAGGGCAACGCCTGGGCCATCGCGACGGTGGAGGACCTGGCCGGCTCCATCGACTGCATGTTCTTCCCGGCGAGCTACCAGCTGGTCTCCTCGCAACTCGTCGAGGACGCCGTGGTGTTCGTGCGCGGCAAGCTCGACAAGCGGGAGGACGTGCCGCGGCTGATGGGCATGGAGCTGTCCGTGCCCGACCTGTCGAACGCGCACGCCGAGGCGCCGATCGTGATCAACATCCCGAGCGGGAAGGTCACCCCGCCGCTGATCGCCCGGCTCGGCGAGGTGCTCGGCAGCCACCGCGGGACGACCGAGGTGCGGCTGCGGCTGGAGAGCCGGAACAAGACGACGGTGCTGCGGCTCGACCGGCACCGGGTGAAGTCGGACCCGGCGCTGTTCGGGGACCTGAAGCAGCTGCTCGGGCCCAGCTGCCTGGCCGGCTCGGCGAGCTAGCGGGGCTGGACGCGGCCCGGAGTGCCGACAGCGCTCCGGGCCGTTCTCAGGACCCGCCGCCCAGGCCCGGGGGCACGGCCGTGTGCAGGGCCGAGACGAAGGCCGAGATGGCCGGGTGGGAGCCCGCGCCGGCGCGGAAGGCGGCGCGGGTGCGGCGGTACATCGGCAGCCGGGTGAGGACGACCCCGGGCGGCTGCCGGTCCGTGCCCAGGTGGGGGACCAGGGCCACCCCCTGGCCGGCCGCGACCAGCGCCAGCACGGTGGTGAAGTCGTCGATCTGGTGCCGGACGCGCGGCGCGAAGCCCGCCGCCTCGCAGGCGCGGACGGTCATGGTGTGGCAGAGCGTGCCGGGCGGGGACATGATCCACGGCGCGGCGCGCTGCTCGGCGATCGTGCCGGGGGCGCGCCCGGCCAGGTACATCGGCTCGGTGAACAGCGGCCGGGTCAGCGCCAGGCCCGGCTCCGGGTCGGCCGGGACGAGGTCGTACTCGTGCACCAGCGCCACGTCCAGCTCGCCCGCGCGCAGCGCCGCGCCGACGCCCGCCGGGTCGACCTCGGTGACCATCGGCTCCAGCCCGGGGTGCCAGGCGGCCAGCTCGGCGAGCGCCCCCGGGATGATCGCGCGGGCCGCCGAGGGGTAGGTGCCGATCCGCAGCGGTCCGGCCAAGCCCCGCTTGGTGTGGGCGAGTTCGGCGCCCGCCTGCTCCAGCAGGGCGAGCACCGCCTCGGCGTGCCGGACCAGCCCGAGCGCGGCCGGGGTGAGCGTCACCCGCCGCCCGGTGCGCTCCAGCAGCGGGACGCCGGCCTCCTTCTCCAGGACGGACAGCTGCTGGGACACCGCCGAAGGGCTGAAGGACAGCGCCTCGGCGACGGCGGCGATGGTGCCGAGGTGGGCGAGTTCGCGCAGCAGGCGCAGGCGTCGGACGTCGAGCATCGGCTCAGCTTACGAGAAGCGTCACACATGTGAACTGGACCTGGTGATCGGCCCGGCCGCAGGATCGTGGGCATGGACCTCAAGGGCATCTACGTCCCCCTGATCACCCCGTTCGCCGCCGACGGCTCCGTCGCCCTCGACGCGCTGGAGAAGCTGGCCGCCGAGGTGCTCGACGCCGGCGCGGCCGGCCTGGTGGCGCTCGGCACCACCGGCGAGCCCGCCGCGCTCACCGCCGAGGAGCGGGACGCCGTGGTCGACGCCGCCGCCGCCGTCTGCGCCGCGCGCGGCGCCCGGCTGATCGTCGGCGCGTCCGGCGGCGACACCCGGGCGGTCGGCGAGGCACTGGCCGCGCTCGGCGCCCGGGTGCCGCGGGCCGCCGCCGCGCTGGTGACCGTGCCGGCCTTCGTCCGGCCCGGCGAGGCGGGCACCGTCGCGCACTTCCGGGCGCTGGCCGCGAGCAGCCCGCTGCCGCTGGTCGTCTACCACATCCCGTACCGCACCGGGCAGCAGCTGTCCGCCGCCGCGCTGCGCGAACTCGCCGCGATCGACGGCGTGGTGGGCGTCAAGTACGCGACCGGCGGCCTCGACCAGGCGGCCGCGGAACTGCTCGCCGACACCCCCGAGGGGTTCGCCTTCCTCACCGGCGAGGACGCCTTCCTGGCGCCGATGCTGGCGCTCGGCGCGGCCGGCGGCATCCTGGCCTCCGCGCACCTGGCCACCGGCCGGTTCGTCGAGCTGTACGAGGCCTGGCGGGCCGGGGACGCCGAGCGGGCGCGGGCGCTCGGGCACCGGCTGACCGGCCTGGCGCTGGCCGCCTTCACGGCGCCGAACCCGGCGGTGACCAAGGGCGTGCTGCACGCCCAGGGCCGCATCCCGACCCCGGACGTGCGGCTGCCGCTGCTGCCGGCGGGGCGGCCCGAGGTGGAGGCGGCGCTGGCGCTGGCCAGTGGTCTGGACCAGTAGCGCGGCTCTCACCCAGTGAAATGGCTGGTCGCGCGATGCCCGTGACAAGGCATGATGGGCAGCGTGCGGCTGTAGACAGCACCATCCAGAGGAGTAGTCGGAATGAAGATCGGCATTGTCGGGGCCACCGGCCAGGTCGGCGGCGTGGTCCGCGAGATCCTGGCGGAGCGCGCCGGGCTTCCCGGTGGTATCGGCCCGGTCGAGCAGCTGCGGCTGTTCGCCTCGGCCCGCTCGGCCGGGCGCACGCTGCCCTGGCAGGGCACCGAGGTCACCGTCGAGGACGCGGCCACGGCCGACTACACCGGCCTCGACATCGTGATCTTCTCCGCCGGCGGCTCCACCTCCAAGGCCCTCGCCCCCAAGGTCGCCGCCGCCGGTGCCGTCGTCATCGACAACTCCTCCGCCTGGCGCCGCGACCCCGAGGTCCCGCTGGTCGTCTCCGAGGTCAACCCGGAGGCCGTCGCCGACCGCCCCAAGGGCATCATCGCCAACCCCAACTGCACCACGATGGCCGCCATGCCCGTGCTGCGCCCGCTGCACGAGGAGGCCGGCCTGGCCGCCCTCGTCGTCTCCACCTACCAGGCCGTCTCCGGCAGCGGCGTGGCCGGCGTCGCCGAGCTGCGGGACCAGGCCGCCAAGGTCGTGGACGGCGCCGCCGGCCTCGCCCACGACGGCGGCGCCGTCGAGTTCCCCGAGCCCAAGGTCTACCGGCGGCCGATCGCCTTCAACGTGGTGCCGCTGGCCGGCTCCATCGTCGAGGACGGCTCCAACGAGACCGACGAGGAGCAGAAGCTCCGCCACGAGAGCCGCAAGATCCTCGGCATCCCGGAGCTGAAGGTGTCCGGCACCTGCGTGCGCGTCCCGGTCTTCTCCGGCCACTCGCTGCAGATCAACGCCCGCTTCGAGCGCCCGATCAGCCCCGAGCGGGCCGTCGAGCTGCTCACCGGCGCCCCCGGCGTCGAGCTGTCCGAGATCCCCACCCCGCTCCAGGCCGCGGGCAAGGACCCGAGCTACGTCGGCCGCATCCGCGCCGACGAGACCGTCGAGCACGGCCTGTCGCTGTTCCTCTCCAACGACAACCTGCGCAAGGGCGCCGCGCTCAACGCCGTCCAGCTGGCCGAGCTGGTCGCCGCGGAGCTGCGCGGCTGACGCCCGCGGTGACGTTTGGCGGGCCCCGTCGTTGAACGGGGCCCGCCTTCGCGTTTCTTTGCGGATCGTTGGGGCGGCTGTTGCGGTACCGGGACATCCCCCGTGGTTCGGCAGGTGAACCAGTGGGAAAAGGTGACCCAACGATCGGGCGGCCACGGGGGCCCCTCACCCCACACGCCCGGACGACGGGCGACCGCCCACCCAGTCGGAACCCCCGAGGGCGAGCGGAAAGAAGGTGCGCGGATGGACCGCTGTGTCGTCCTGGTGGATGCCGGATACCTGCTGGGCGCCGCCGCCAGCCTGCTCGCCGGAGACCCGTCCCGCTCCAGAGTCACCGTCGACCACACCGCGCTGATCAGCGCCCTGCGCGAACGCGCCGAGGCCGAGACCGGCCTGCCGCTGCTGCGCATCTACTGGTTCGACGCCGCGCCCGACCGGCGCCCGATGCCGGAACACCGGCGGCTGCGCGTCCTGCCCCGGGTCACCGTGCGGCTCGGCGCGCTCACCCGGGCCGAGGGCCGCTGGGTGCAGAAGGGCGTCGACGCCGCGATGCACGCCGAGCTCTCCGAGCTCGCCCGCAACCGGGCCTGCGCCGACGTCGTGCTGATCACCGGCGACGGCGACCTGCTGCCCGGCATGATGACCGCCAAGGAGCACGGCGTCGCCGTCCACCTGTGGGCCCTGCAGGCCGCGGACGGGGACTTCAACCAGTCCGAGGACCTGGTCGGCGAGGCCGACGAAAGGCGGGTGCTCGACCGCGAGTGGATCGAGGGCTCGTTCTCGCTGCGGGAGACCCCCACCGTCTTCCCGGCGCCCGGGTCGGGCGCCGCCCGGCACGAGATCGCCAAGATCCTCGCCGCGCCGCCCGCCGTCCCGTCCGTCGTGCCCGGCGTGGTGCCGCCGGCCGTCGAGCCCGCCGCCGCGGCCGCCCCCGAGGCCCCCGCCGCGAACGGGGCGCCGCAGCCCGCCGCCGCCACCCTGCGGGTCGTCCCGACGCCCAAGGACCTCGCCGGGCGGGTCCCGTCCGTCACCCCGATCACCCCGGCCGTCAACGGCCACTCCGCCGGTCACGCCAACGGCCATGCGAACGGCCACGCGCACGGGCACGTCAACGGCAGCGGCGGCGCGGGCGGGCCGGTGCTGCGGTGGTCCTCCGACCGGGGCTGGGTGGACCGGCCCGCGCCGGAGCCGTCCGTCACCGCCGGCGACAGCCTGCCGACGCTGGCCCAGCTCACCACCGCCGAACAGCGCTGGGCCGACCGCGAGGAGGACATCACCTCCATCGGCGGCGACGCCCACGAGGTCGGGCAGGTCTTCGCCCGGCGCTGGAGCGACCGGCTCGGCGACGTCGAGAAGCTCACCGTGCTCTGGCCCGACTACCCGCGCATCCCGCACCGCGTCGACGGCGAGCTGCTGCGCTACGCCGCCCGCTTCGGGCTGCTCGCGCACAAGGACGACCAGATCGACGAGCACGACCGGTACGCGATCCGGGCCGGGTTCTGGAAGGAACTCGCCGCCCGGGTGCCCGGCGGGTCCATGGTGGTCGAGGACTAGCAACGCCGTGCAGTCTCGGGTGGTGGACGGCGGCCGGTGCCCGGTGTCCGGTCGGCGCGTGTGAGCGCGTAGAGTCTTCGGTCGTGAACGAGACGGCCGGGAGAGCACCCCAGGACACCCCGCCGTGCGTCGCCGTACGCGACCTCGTCCGGACGTACCGCGGCGGGCGCGGCGCCTCCGCCACCGAGATCCGGGCCAACGACGGCATCAGCCTCACCGTCCGGCAGGGCGAGATCTTCGGGCTGCTCGGCCCCAACGGCGCCGGCAAGTCCACGCTGGTGCGCCAGCTCACCGGGCTGCTGCGGCCGGACTCGGGCTCGGTCGAACTGCTCGGGCACGACATCGTGCGGCACCCCGAGCGGGCCGCGCGGCTGCTCGGCTACCTCGGGCAGGAGTCGACGGCGCTGGACGAGCTGACCGTCGCGCTGGCCGCCGAGACCACCGGCCGGCTGCGCGGGCTCTCCCGGGCGGCCGCCCGGGCCGCGGCCGCCGAGGTGCTGGCCGAACTCGGGCTGGAGCCGATCGCCGCCCGGCCGCTCGCCAAGCTGTCCGGCGGGCAGCGGCGGCTCGCCTGCTTCGCGGCCGCCCTGGTGGGGGAGCGGCCGCTGCTCGTCCTCGACGAGCCGACCACCGGGATGGACCCGGTCGCCCGGCGGGCCGTCTGGAGCGCCGTCGACCGGCGCCGGGCCGAGCACGGCACGACCGTGCTGCTCGTCACCCACAACGTGATCGAGGCGGAGACCGTGCTCGACCGGGTCGCCGTGATCGACGAGGGCCGGGTGATCGCCTGCGACACGCCCGGCGGGCTCAAGGCGCTCGTCGACGGCGACGTCCGGCTCGACCTGGTCTGGCGCGACGAGGCGCCGACCGGTGTCCCCGCCGTCGCCGCGCTCGCCGCCCGGGCCGAACGCACCGGGCGCCGCTGGACCGTCCGCACCACCCCCGAAGAGGCCCGCGAACTGGTCGCCGCCGTCACCACCGGCCCGGCCTTCGCGGCGCTCGACGATTTCACCCTCGCCACCCCGAGCCTTGAGGACGCCTACCTCAAGCTCGGCGGCCGCCACGGAGGACTGGCCAAGTGACGCTGCTCTCGGTGCCGCCGCAGACCGACCGGCGGGCCGCCGCCCCGGCCCCGCTCGGCCCCTCCGCCCGGCTGCTGCCCGCGCTCGCCGCCGTCTACCGGGCGCAGCTCGCCCGGGCCCGGGTGGCGCGCATCCCGCTGCTGTTCGTCGCGACCTTCCAGTCGGTCGGCATCCTGGTGATGATGCGGGGCGTCGTCGACGCCGGGCAGACCTCGGCGGCGCGGTCGGTGGTCGCCGGGTCGAGCGTGCTGGTCGTCGCCTTCGTGGCGCTCAACCTGCTCGCGCAGTACTTCGGGAAGCTGCGGGCCACCGGTGGACTGGACCACTACGCGACGCTGCCGGTGCCGGCGGCCTCGGTGGTGCTCGGCGCGGCCGGTGCGTACGCGTCGTTCACGCTGCCGGGGACGGTCGCGACGGCCGTGATCGGCGGGGTGATGTTCGGGCTGCCGCTCGGGCAGCTGTGGGTGCTGCTGGCCGTCGTGCCGCTGGCCGGCGCGGCGCTGTCCGGGCTGGGGGCCGCCTGCGGGCTGCTGGCCCCCCGGCAGGAGATCGCCACCATGCTCGGGCAGCTCGGCATGTCGGCGGCGCTGCTGCTCGGCGTGCTGCCCGTCGACCACCTGCCGCAGCCGGTGCTGTGGCTGCGGGACCTGCTGCCGTCCACGTACGGGGTGGAGGCCTTCGCCCGGACGTTCGACCCCGACCCCGACTGGGGGATGGTCGCGGCGGACCTCGGGGTGTGCGCGGCGGTGGGTGTGGCGTCGCTGTCGATCGCCACCTGGGCCTACCGGCGGGCCGTCTCCCGGTAGGCCCCGCGCACAGGGCCGTTCCGTCGTCCCGGTGGCCGACGTGAAACGATGGGGACCGTGACCGTACCGAACACACCTCCGGATCGCTCCGACGCCGACACCGACGCCGACGTGCGGGCCGTTCCGGGCGCCGCCCCCGACCCGTTCGCGCCCCCCGCGGGTGCCCCGGAGGCCGGGGACGTCCTTCCGCCGCCCGCCGAGCTCGTGCCGGCGCCCACGGCCGGACAGCGGCTGGTGCCCGAACTGCGGGTCGGGGCCGGCGCGGTGCTCGCCTGCCTGCTGGCCGGTGTGGTCGTGGCCGGGCTGTGGGCCTGGCTCGCGCCCAAGGTGCCGCTCGTCGTCGACGGCGACCGGATCCTCTACGGGGACCCCGAGGGCGAACAGCGGGCCGGGGCCGACGCGGTGTTCGTCCTCATCGCGCTGGGCGCCGGGATCCTCACGGCGCTCGGGGCCTTCCTGGTCACCCGCAAGCGCGGGGGCGGGATCGCGGTCGCGGTCGGGCTCGCCGTGGGCGGGCTCCTCGGCTCGATCGGGGCCTGGCGGATCGGGACGTGGCTGGGGCCCAGCGACAACCTGATCGGCGAGGCGCGCCGAGTCGGCAACGGCGGGCACTTCGACGCGAGCATCGAGCTCGGGGCGAGGGGCGCGCTGCTGGTGTGGCCGATGGCGGCGATGGTGGTGCTGCTCGCGCTGTCGGCGATGTTCGGGAAGCGGGAGGAGGACCCGCCGCCGTACTGGGGGACGCCGGCGGGGACGTACGGGACGCCTCCGGCGGGGGCGCCCACGGAGCCGGAGGACCGGGTTCAGGGCTGATTGCGCCCCGGGCGTCCGTCAGCGGGCGATGGGGGCGGTGTCGGCGTTGGTGAGCGCGACGAGGTCGGCGGGGGAGAGTTCGACCTCCAGGCCGCGGCGGCCCGCCGAGACGTAGACGGTGGGGTGGCCGAGGGCGCTGGCGTCGACGACGGTGCGCAGGGGGCGGCGCTGGCCGAGGGGGGAGATGCCGCCGCGGACGTAGCCGCTGCTGCGTTCGGCGGCGGCCGGGTCCGCCATGGCGGCGCGTTTGCCGCCGACCGCCGCGGCGAGGGCCTTGAGGTCGAGCTGGCCGGCGACCGGGACGACGCCGACCGTGAGGGTGCCGTCGACGTCGGCGACGAGGGTCTTGAAGACCCGCTCCGGCGTGACGCCCAGCGCCTCGGCCGCCTCGCCGCCGTAGGAGGCGGCGGCCGGGTCGTGCTCGTAGGTGTGAACGGTGAACGGGACGGCGGCGGTCTCCAGGGCGACGGTGGCCGGGGTGCCCTGGCCGCCCTTCTTCGGCTTCTTGGCCATGGGGTGAGGGGTCCTGGTTCAGTTCGGGCTGAAGGACTGGCGGGTGAGGTCGACGGCCGGCAGCGAGGGCAGCCAGCTCAGCACCGCGGACTCGCGGCGCAGTAGGTCGAGTTCGCTGCGCAGCCGCTGGGCGGTGTCCGGGCAGGCGAGCAGCCGCTGCTTGACCGGCGTCTCGAAGACGGAGGCCGCGGCGACGAGGTAGGACAGCACCTGCGGGTCGTCGGGCAGCTCCTGGCGGCCGACGGTGCTGGCCTCGCGGGCGCCGGCCAGCCGCTTCTGGTAGACCCGGAACGCCCGCTCGACCTCGGCGGCCAGGGCGCCGGAGCCTTCGCCGGAGCGCTCCTCGACGGGCTCGATCTCGCCGGTGAGGTACGGTCCGGAGGCGTCGACCGAGCGCAGTACGAAGCGGGTGGTGCCGGTGACCAGCAGCTCGTAGCGGCCGTCCGGCTGCTGCGTGGCGGACGAGACGTCCGCCACGCAGCCGAGGTGGAAGACCGCCTCCAGCGGGTCCCCGGTGACGGTGCCGAGGCCGTCGAGCGGCCCGGCCGGGCCGTCCTCGGGGCGCACCGGGGCGACCTCGCGGCCGTCCTTGATGGCGACCACGCCGAACCGGCGCGGTTCGTCCTCGGGGCGTTCCAGCAGGTCGGCGACGAGACGGCGGTAGCGCTCCTCGAAGACGTTGAGGGGCAGCACCAGGCCCGGGTAGAGCACGGTGTTCAGCGGGAAGAGCGGGAGCCGTTCTGTCACGGCGGACAGCGTAGTTCCCCCGGGGCGGGGCGTGCCGCCCCGTTTCGCGCCGGGCGAGGATCCAGGAGACAGGCGCTACCCGCGCTGCAGCATCCTGGTGGCGCCGGCGACGAAGGTGGAGGCCAGCAGCCAGCCGACGACGACCAGTCCGGCGGAGAGCCACTGCTCGACTCCGCCCGGGTTCCAGGCGCCCTGGTTGAGGTCGATGATCGGCAGCAGCTCGTTGAGGGTGTACAGCACCGGATTCCAGTGCGGGTTCTCGTCCGCCTTCAGCGGCTGCAGCCGGTGGGTGGCGAACCAGGCGCTGCCGAGCGCCCAGGCGAGCAGCAGCCACAGGCCGGCCCGGCCGGGGCGGAAGCCGTAGCCGACCGTGACGTCCTGGACCAGGCCCCAGACGCGGGAGGGCAGCGGCAGGGTGGCCCGGCGGCGGCGCTGCTTGGCGTACAGCACCTCGCGGGCGTCGTCGTCGGCGCCGTCGCGGCGCAGGGCGGCGGCCAGCTGCTCGTACGACTCCGGCTGGAACTCCACCGAGGAGCCCTCCAGCCAGGCGATCCGCTGCTGGATGGTGAACGGCTCGGCCGGGCGCAGGCACTCGTACACGAAGCCGGTCAGGCCCAGGTGCTTGCCGCGCGGCCAGGCGCCCGGGGTGTCGACCAGGTTGCCGACCCGGGCGCGGGAGAGCGACACCGGGCCGGTCGGGCGGGTGCGGCAGGTGAAGCGCAGCTCGGGGGTGTGGATGCGGCGCAGCGACAGCTCGTCGCCGCCCTCGAGGTGGAACTCGCCGGAGATCAGGCAGGCGCCCTCGAAGCGGCTGTCGGAGAGCCGGACCCGGCCGTGGGCGCGGAACGGGGTGATCGGGCCGTCCGGGGACGGGTTCTGGCCGTAGCCGGAGCCGTAGTAGCTGCGGGAGCCGATCCAGCCGGTGTCCGCGGAGCCGGTCAGGTACAGGGTGTGGCCGACCGTGACGCGGACGGCGTTGAGGCAGGTGCGGTTCTGCGGGGCGGCCCGCAGCTGGGCGCCGCGCAGCGACAGCCGGCCGCCGATCCGGGCCGTGCGGATGCTCAACTCGCCGTCCACCTCGATGCGTTCGGCCTCGAAGTCCTGGTGGATGGTGATCCCGTCGGCGGAGATCGCGCGGCCGTAGCGGTCGCCGCCGACCTTGGCGAGGTTGAGCAGCAGGTCGGTGCCGATCTTGGCGTCGGTGAGCCGGATGCCCTCGGGGACGCGGCTGCGGGCCAGGTGGAGGTCGCCGCTGGTGGTCAGCCGGGAGGCCTCCAGACGGGGCAGCAGGCAGTCGACCAGGCGCAGGGTGCTGGCCTCGGCCTCGGAGACCAGGACCTTGTGGTCGAAGCGGCAGCCGTACAGCTCCAGGTAGTGGGATATCCGGCCGCCGGCCAGGTTGAGCGGGCCGGTGACCTGCACGCCGTTCATCCGCAGCGAGGCGACCCGGCCGGGGACGGCCTCCGGGCCGGCCAGCAGCAGCTGGGCCAGCACCTCGGCGCGCACGGTGCGTGACGGCCCCCACACCGCGTCGCCGAAGGGGTCGTCGGTGTCCGCGTCACCCGCCCGGCGGTCGAAGACGTTGCCGTGCCGGAACGCCTCCCAGAGCTCCCGCTCGACGTCGGACCAGC
This sequence comes from Streptomyces rubellomurinus, assembly GCF_000961885.1. Lineage (GTDB taxonomy): Bacteria > Actinomycetota > Actinomycetes > Streptomycetales > Streptomycetaceae > Kitasatospora > Kitasatospora rubellomurina. The sequence goes on along the minus strand of NZ_JZKH01000002.1, from coordinate 17,693 downwards.
CCTCCGGAGCGTCTGGAACGCACTGCATCTACGGTCTCCCCCCGTCCCCCTGCTGTCTCGCCCTTCGTATCACGGACTGATATGCGGGACCAGCCGTTCCGGGCACTCCTTACACTGGGTGGCGTGATCTCTCGAATCGACCTCCGCGGCTCGCTGGACGACCCGCGTGACCTGCTGCCCCGTGCCGAGTTCGACGTGGCGGCCGCCCTGGAGAAGGTGCGGCCGATCGCCGAGGACGTACGCCATCGCGGGGTCGCGGCGCTGATCGAGATCACCGAGCGCTTCGACGGCGTCCGGCTGGAGTCGACCCGGGTCCCGGCCGAGCAGCTGACCGCCGCCCTGGAGACGCTGGACCCGAGGGTGCGGGCCGCGCTGGAGGAGTCGATCCGCCGGGCCCGCGCCGTGCACGCCGACCAGCGCCGCACCGGGCACACCACGCAGGTGGTGCCGGGCGGCACCGTCACCCAGCGGTGGGTGCCGGTCGAGCGGGTCGGGCTGTACGTGCCGGGCGGGCTGGCGGTGTACCCGTCGTCCGTGGTGATGAACGTGGTGCCGGCCCAGGAGGCCGGTGTGACGGGCATCGCGGTCACCTCCCCGCCGCAGAAGGAGTTCGGCGGCAAGGTGCACCCGACGATCCTGGCGGCCTGCGCGTTGCTCGGCGTCGAGGAGGTCTACGCGGTCGGCGGCGCCCAGGCCGTCGCGATGTTCGCCCTGGGCACCGAGGAGTGCGCGCCGGTGAACATGGTCACCGGCCCCGGCAACATCTACGTGGCCGCCGCCAAGCGCTACTTCTCCGGCCGGATCGGCATCGACTCCGAGGCCGGCCCGACCGAGATCGCCGTCCTCGCCGACGACAGCGCGCTGCCCTCCGACGTCGCCGCCGACCTGATCAGCCAGGCCGAGCACGGCCCCACCTCCGGCTCGGTGCTGGTCACCGACTCCCCGGCGCTGGCCGACGCCGTCGAGGCCGAGCTGGCCGTGCAGGTCGCGCGGACCAAGCACAGCGAGCGCGTCGCCGAGGCGCTCGGCGGCCGGCAGTCCGGCATCATCCTGGTCGACGACCTCGACCAGGGCCTGGCCGTCGTCAACGCGTACGCGGCCGAGCACCTGGAGATCCAGACCTGCGACCCGCACGCCGTCGCCGCCCGGGTGGTCAACGCGGGCGCGGTCTTCATCGGCCGCTGGACCCCGGTCTCGCTCGGCGACTACGCGGCCGGCTCCAACCACGTGCTGCCCACCGGCGGCTGCGCCTGCCACTCGTCCGGGCTGTCCGTGCAGACCTTCCTGCGCGGCGTGCAGGTCGTCGAGTACGACCGGGACGCGCTCGCGGACGTCGCCGCGCACGTCGTGACCCTGGCCGACGCGGAGGACCTGCCGGGGCACGGGGACGCCATCAAGGCCCGCTTCGACTGGACGGTTCCCGGCTCGTGACGCGCATCGACGATCTGCCCATCCGGGACGAGCTCCGCGGCCAGTCCCCGTACGGCGCACCGCAGTTGGACGTGCCCGTCCAGCTCAACACCAACGAGAACCCGTACCCGCTCCCCGAGGAGCTGGTCGCCCGGATCGCCGAGCGCGTCGCCGAGGCCGCCCGCGGGCTCAACCGCTACCCCGACCGGGACGCCGTCGAACTGCGCGAGGGCCTGGCCGCGTACCTGACCCGCACCACCGGCTTCCCGGTCGGGCGCGCGCAGGTGTGGGCCGCCAACGGCTCCAACGAGGTGCTGCAGCAGCTCCTGCAGACCTTCGGCGGGCCCGGACGCACGGCCCTCGGCTTCGAGCCCTCGTACTCGATGCACGCGCTGATCTCCCGGGGCACCGGCACCGGCTGGATCTCCGGCCCGCGGGGCGACGACTTCACCATCGACGTGGACGCCGCGCTCGCCGCCATCGCCGAGCACCGGCCCCACGTGGTGTTCGTCTGCTCGCCGAACAACCCGACCGGGACGGCGGTCTCGGCCGACACCGTGCTGCGGCTGTACGAGGCCGCGCAGGCCGCCCGGCCCGCCCTGGTCGTCGTCGACGAGGCGTACGTCGAGTTCTCGCACCGCGCCTCGCTGCTGCCGCTGATCGAGGGCCGCCCCAACCTGGTCGTCAGCCGCACCATGTCCAAGGCCTTCGGCGCCGCCGGGCTGCGCCTCGGCTACCTCGCCGCCGACGCGGCCGTCGTCGACGCCGTCCAGCTGGTGCGCCTGCCGTACCACCTGTCCGCCGTCACCCAGGCCACCGCGCTCGCCTGCCTGGAGCACACCGACACCCTGCTCGGGTACGTCGGCCGGCTCAAGGAGGAACGCGACCGGCTGGTCGACGCGCTGCGCGCGATGGGCCTGGAGGTGACCGACTCGGACGCCAACTTCGTCCAGTTCGGCCGCTTCGCCGACACCCACGCCGTCTGGCAGGCCATCCTCGACCAGGGCGTCCTGGTCCGCGACAACGGCGTCCCCGGGTGGCTGCGCGTCACCGCCGGCACGCCCGCCGAGAACGACGCCTTCCTGGACGCCGTCCGCAGAGTCACCAAGGAGCTGTAACCCCATGTCCCGCATCGGACGCGTCGAGCGCACCACCAAGGAGACCTCCGTCCTCGTCGAGATCGACCTCGACGGCACCGGACGGACCGACATCTCCACGGGCGTCGGGTTCTACGACCACATGCTCGACCAGCTCGGCCGCCACGGTCTGTTCGACCTCACCGTCAAGACCGACGGCGACCTGCACATCGACACCCACCACACCATCGAGGACACCGCGCTCGCCCTCGGCGCCGCCTTCAAGCAGGCGCTCGGCGACAAGGTCGGCATCTACCGCTTCGGCAACTGCACGGTGCCGCTGGACGAGTCCCTCGCCCAGGTCACCGTCGACCTCTCCGGCCGGCCGTACCTCGTGCACACCGAGCCCGAGGGCATGGCGCCGATGATCGGCGCCTACGACACCACGATGACCCGGCACATCCTGGAGTCCTTCGTCGCCCAGGCGCAGATCGCGCTGCACGTCCACGTCCCGTACGGGCGCAACGCGCACCACATCGTGGAATGCCAGTTCAAGGCGCTCGCCCGGGCGCTGCGCTACGCCGCCGAGCGCGACCCGCGCGCGGCCGGCATCCTCCCGTCGACCAAGGGTGCGCTGTGAACAACACCGCGATGATCCTCATCTTCGTCGGCCTCTTCCTGGCCGGCGGGGTGATCTCCTTCTGGAAGCAGAAGCAGTCCAAGAGCGTCATCCTGGTGCTCGCCATCGGCTCCGTGATGTGCCTGGCCTCGGGCCTGCTGCGCCTCTAGCCCGCCCGGCCCTGTAGAGAGACTGGACACCTGATCATGGGCAAGAACGTCGTCGTCCTCGACTACGGCTCCGGCAACCTCCGCTCCGCGCAGCGCGCCCTCGAACGGACCGGGGCCGACGTCACGGTCAGCTCCGACTACGACACCGCGATGGCCGCGGACGGCCTGCTCGTCCCCGGCGTCGGCGCCTTCGAGGCGTGCATGCGCGGCCTGAAGTCCGTCCGCGGGGACTGGATCATCGGCCGCCGGCTCGCCGGCGGCCGGCCCGTCATGGGCATCTGCGTCGGCATGCAGATCCTCTTCGAGAAGGGGGTCGAGCACGGCGTCGAGACGGCCGGCTGCGACGAGTGGCCCGGCACCGTCGAGCCGCTGGACGCCCCCGTCGTCCCGCACATGGGCTGGAACACCGTGGACGCGCCCGAGGACAGCCGGATGTTCGCCGGCCTGGACCCCGACACCCGCTTCTACTTCGTGCACTCCTACGGCGTGCGGCACTGGGAGCTGGAGACCCACAGCGCGCGGATCAACCCGCCGCTGGTCACCTGGGCCACGCACGGGCAGCCGTTCGTCGCGGCCATCGAGAACGGCCCGCTGTGGGCCACCCAGTTCCACCCCGAGAAGTCCGGCGCCGCCGGCGCCGCCCTGCTGACCAACTGGGTCAACACCCTCTGACCGTCTGAGAGTTGTGGAACTGATGAGCCTGAAGAGCCGCCTCGAACTGCTGCCCGCCGTCGACGTCCGCGACGGGCAGGCCGTCCGCCTGGTCAAGGGCGCCTCCGGCACCGAGACCTCCTTCGGCGAGCCGCTCGCCGCCGCCCTCGCCTGGCAGAACGCCGGCGCCGAGTGGCTGCACCTCGTCGACCTCGACGCCGCGTTCGGCACGGGCAGCAACTACGAGATGCTGCGCGACGTCACCGGCCGCCTCGACATCAAGGTCGAGCTGTCCGGCGGCATCCGCGACGACGAGTCGCTCGCCCGCGCCCTCGCCACCGGCTGCACCCGGGTCAACCTCGGCACCGCCGCCCTCGAAGCCCCCGAGTGGGTCGCCAAGGCCATCGCCGAGCACGGCGACAAGATCGCGGTCGGCCTCGACGTCGTCGGCACCACCCTGCGCGGCCGCGGCTGGACCCGCGACGGCGGCCAGCTCTTCGACGTGCTGCAGCGGCTGAACGACGAGGGCTGCGCCCGGTACGTCGTCACCGACGTCAACCGGGACGGCACCCTCACCGGCCCCAACCTGCAGCTGCTGCGCGACGTCTGCGCCGCCACCGACCGCCCCGTCGTCGCCTCCGGCGGCGTCTCCTCGCTCGACGACCTGCGGGCCATCGCCGGACTCGTCGGCGAGGGTGTCGAGGGCGCGATCGTGGGCAAGGCACTCTACGAGCAGAAGTTCACCCTCGAAGAGGCCCTGGAGGCGGTTTCCGGATGACGGACGGGCGGATCGTACGCGGGCAGGTCGTACGCGGGCGGGTCGGGGGCTTCTCTCCCTGGGAAGAGGAGTTCGGCTTCGCCCGGGCGGTCGCCGCGGGCGACCACGTGCACGTCGGCGGCTCCACCGCGTGGGTGGACGGCCGGATCGAGCACGAGGGCGACCCGTACCGGCAGGCCCTCGCCGCCTTCGGCGTCGGGCTCAGCGCCCTGGCCGCGTACGGTCTGACCGCGGACGACGTCGTCCGCACCCGGATGTACATCACGCACGTCCGCGACGCCGAGGAGGTGGGCCGCGCCCACCGCGAACTCTTCGACGCCGCACGCCCGGTGGCCACCATGGTGGTGGTCGAGGGCCTGATCGACTCCCGGATGATGGTCGAGGTCGAGATCGACGCGTACCGAGCCGGGCTGGCAAAGACCCTGGAAGTTTCGGAAGGCCAACAGACGTGACCCTCGCCGTACGAGTCATCCCCTGCCTGGACGTCGACGCCGGGCGGGTGGTCAAGGGCGTCAACTTCCAGAACCTGCGCGACGCGGGCGACCCGGTCGAGATGGCCAAGCTCTACGACGCCGAGGGCGCCGACGAGCTCACCTTCCTCGACATCACCGCCTCCTCGGGCGACCGCGAGACCACCTACGACGTGGTCCGGCGCACCGCCGAGCAGGTGTTCATCCCGCTGACGGTCGGCGGCGGCATCCGGGCCGTCGAGGACGTCGACAAGCTGCTGCGGGCCGGCGCCGACAAGGTCGGGGTCAACACGGCGGCGATCGCGCGGCCGGAGCTCGTCCGGGAGATCGCGCAGCGGTTCGGGCGGCAGGTGCTGGTGCTGTCGGTCGACGCCCGGCGGTGCCCCGAGGGCGTGGAGACGCCGTCCGGCTTCGAGGTCACCACGCACGGCGGGCGCCAGGGCACCGGCCTGGACGCCGTCGAGTGGGCCGGCCGCGCGGCGGAGCTGGGCGCGGGCGAGATCCTGCTCAACTCGATGGACGCGGACGGCACCAAGGACGGCTACGACCTGGACATGATCCGGGCCGTGCGCAAGGCCGTCTCGGTGCCGGTCATCGCCTCCGGCGGCGCCGGCAAGCTCGCCGACTTCGCGCCGGCCGTGGAGGCGGGCGCGGACGCGGTGCTGGCCGCCAGCGTCTTCCACTTCGGGGACCTGCGGATCGGCGACGTCAAGGGCGCGCTGCGGGAGGCCGGGCACCCGGTGCGGTGATCCGCCTTCGTGCCTTCGTGTTTTCGTGCGTTCGTGCCCGAGGGCCCGCCGTCCGGGGGTGGACGGCGGGCCCTCGCGGGTGTCCGCGCAGCGCTACTGCCGCGGCTCGCCCTTGATCAGCGCGAACGGGGCGCCGTGCGGGTCCGCCAGCCAGGCGATCCGGCCGACGTTCTCCACGTCCGAGGCCGGCATCATGACCGAGCCCCCGGCCGCCGTCGCTTTCGCGACCGTCGCGTCCACGTCGGCGGAGGCGAAGTACGGCGTCCAGGCGGCGCGCTGCTCCTCCTGCATGGTCGGGGCGATGCCGCCGAAGCTGGTGGCCTGCTGGTCGCCGTCCGCCGTCGAGATCACCCGGTAGCTCATGCCCGGGGACGGCTCGAACAGCTCCATCCGCCAGCCGAAGAGGCCCTTGTAGAAGGGGAAGGCGGCCTCCGGGTCGGGCGTGTGCAGCTCGGCCCAGCACAGCGCGTCGTCCACGGACGCGACGTCCAGGCCCTTGGTGCCCCCCGCCTGCCAGATCGCGAACTCGGCGCCCTGCGGGTCGGTCAGCGCCGCGAACCGGCCCTCCTGCATCACGTCCATCGGGGGGACCCGGACCGTGCCGCCGGCCTGCTCGACCGCCTTCACGGTGGCCTCCGCGTCGGTGGTCAGGAAGTACGTCGTCCAGGCGGAGTGGGCGCCCGCGTCGAGGTTGCCGAGCGCGCCCACGGTCTTGCCGTTCAGCTGCAGGAAGCCGTAGCCGCCCGCCTCGGGGACCTCCTGGAAGGTCCAGCCGAAGACCTTGCCGTAGAACTCGGCGGTGGCCGGGATGTTCGGGGTGCCCAGGTCGATCCAGCAGGGCGAGCCGGTGGGGAAGTCGGTGGTGAGCATGGAGTGGTGCCCCTTCGACGAATGAGACGGCCGGAGCCCTCCGGTCGGACCCCGGCCACCTGCGAGTCTGCACCCGCCCACGGACATCCGCAGCCGGGACACGGCCGCAGGCACCACGGAACCCACCGGTCCCGGTGGTGTCCCGCGGCCCCACGTCCCTCTGCCGTCACTTCCGCATCTTTTGGGCTGTTCCCAAGATCGGATCTCCCTCTTAGTGTGGATTCGGTGATGGCCTACCTGCTGGGTGTGAAGGACCTCGCCGCCACCCGGTGCGGCTACTCCCCGCTCCACGAGACCGTCCGCAGCCTCCGGTTACGGAGCCCGGACGGCGGACACGCCTTCCCCGAGCAGCGCGGCTGGGCGGCCGGCTGGGCGCGCGACCACGCCGGCCTGGACACCGACCTGCTGGACACCCTGCTCACCCCCGGGGGCCTCGCGCCCGAGGCGCTCACCCCGCGCCCCCGCGGCTGCCGGCCCTGCATCCAGGACGAGCTGTCGGCGCTCGCCGTCACGCCCGCCGACCGGCTGTGCGCCGACTTCCGGGCCGCCTACGCGCGCGACGGCAGCCCGCTGCCGCCGCTGCTCGCCCGACTGCTCGACGATCCGTACGCGCTGCGGGCCCGCCTGGTCACCGCCCTCGGCCAGTACTGGACGCGCTGCCTGGAGCCCGCCTGGTGGCCGCGCGCCCGCACCGTCCTGGAAGCCGACCTCGCCCACCGGGGGCGCCGGCTCGCCGAATCCGGCGTGGCCGGGCTGTTCGCCGACCTCGACCCGCGGGTCTCCTGGGCGGACGGCACGCTGCGCGTCCACGGCGACCCGAGCGGGGCCGACCCGAGCGGGGCGCCCGCGCCCGTACGGCGGGAGCCGATCGCCGGGCGCGGCCTGGTGCTGATGCCCACGCTCTTCGCCGACCGGGCGTTCGGCGAGACCTCGCCGAGCGGCACCCCGGCGATCGTCTACCCGGCCCGGGGCCGCGGCACCATGGCCGAGGGATCGACGGCCGAGGGGGCCACCCGCGCGGCGGCGTCCGGTGGGTCCGCGGTGTCCGGCGCGCTCGCGGAGCTCATCGGCGCGGCCCGGGCCCGGGTGCTCGGCCTGCTCGACACCCCGGCGACCACCACCGCCCTGGCCTACCGGCTCGGGGTCACGCCGGGCGCGGTCAGCCGCCACCTCGGGGCGCTGGCGGCCGCCGGGCTGCTGGAACGCACCCGCACCGGCCGGGCCGTGCACTACCGGCGCTCGCCGCTGGGCGAGTCGCTGGTCGGGGCGTCAACGTTGGTTCCGGCATGAACAATTGACCGGGAACCTCAAAGGATTCCGGTCGCCCGACCGCACCTCTACCTTGGGTCCGCTCGCCCGCGCCACCGGGCAACCCGCCCGGTCGCGGTCTCCTGCGACAGGGGTAACCATGCGTATCCGCACCACCGTCGCGGCTCTCGCCACCGCCGCCGCGCTCGCCGTCCCGCTGCTTCCGACCGCCGCTCAGGCCGACGCCCCCGCCGGGTCGTCCGACCGGCTGACCCTGGGACAGAAGGCCGCCCGGAGCGCCCAGCACGGGACCGGGCCGGCGCCCGCGATCGCGCCCGGCTACATCCGCATCCACAGCCTCTACCAGTACAACACCGGCCAGTGTCTCGACGCGGACGCCGAGGCCGGTGGCAACGGCACCAGAGTGCAGGTGTGGGGCTGCAACGGCCAATCCCAGCAGGAGTGGCTCTCCCGGAGCGACGGCAGCCTAGAGAACGTGCGCTTCCCGGGCATGTGCCTCGACGCCGACACCGGCCGCGCCGGCGGCAACGGCACCTGGATGCAGCTGTGGCAGTGCACCGGCGGCGCCAACCAGAAGTGGTTCACCCGCGCCAACGACCCGTCCATCTACAACCAGGCGTACAACAACAACCTGAACACCGTCGTCGACCGGGACACCGGCTGGGGCGGCGACGGCGCTTCGGCGCAGCTGTGGCAGAAGGTCAACCAGTCGCAGCAGTGGTGGCAGATCGTCCCGGCCTGATCGCCGGCCGCCCGCCCCGACTCCCTGCTCCGGGGAGTTGGGGCGTGCGGGGTCCGGTTCGCCTCGGGTGACGGGGTAGCCGGTCGGTGGGTACGGGAACCACTGGGGTGGCGACTTCGCCACCCCCCACCCACCCCGCCCACCGGGAGGATCCCTTGAAGCGCGTGCTCCACGCGGCCGGCGTCGCGCTGACCGCCGCCGCCCTCTGCCTGACCACCGCCACCAGCGCCGGCGCGGCCGCCGGCGCGATCATCCTCAACGGCCAGGCCATCCAGGACCCGTCCGGCTGCTACAACGTCCCGGGGTGGCCGGCGGTCGTCGACAACCAGACCGACCAGGTCGTCACGGTCTTCGGCAACGACGACTGCACCGGCCCGGTCAACGGCACGGTCGGGCCCGGCGAGATGGGCACCTTCGACTTCGGTGCGAGCGTCTTCGTGCCGTGACGGCTCGGCTTTTGTGCGGAGTGGGAAGTCGGCCGGGCCGACTTCCCACTCCGGGCGCCTCAGCTGCCGGTGAGGGTGTGGGCGAGGAGGGGGAGCAGCCGGTCCCAGTGGCGCTGCAGGCCGGCGGGGTCGTAGGCGTCGGTGTCGGACATGGTGAAGCCGTGGACGGTGCCCGGGTAGATCTCCGAGGTGTGGTCGACGCCCGCGGCGGCCAGGACCTGGTTGAGCGCCGCCAGGGCCTCGGGGGTCAAGTCGGTTGCGGCGTGCCCGAAGTGGACCCGGGCGGTGAGCTGGGCGAAGAGGCCGGGGCCGTCGACGTGCACGGGGGCGTGGAAGGCGGCGACGGCGGCGACCCGGTCGGGGTGGGCGGCGGCGGTGCGCGCCGCGAGGAGGCCGCCGAAGCAGTAGCCGGTGACCGCGACCGGGCCGGCGGCGACCTCGGGCTGGGCAGTGAGGAAGGCGAGGCAGGCGTCGGCGTCGCGCAGGGTGTGCTCGGTGGTGTGCGCCTCGACCAGCGGCATCAGCCGGGCGACGACCGCGTCCCGGGCCTCGCCGCCGATGTACGCGGGGAGCTCGACCACGGGCGTCGGGCCGTGCCGGTAGAAGAAGTTGGGCACGAGCACGTAGTACCCGTGGTCGGCCAGCTCCTGGGCCATCTCGTGCAGGACGGGCCGGATGCCGAGGGCGTCCGGGTACATCAGCACCCCGGGGTGCCGCTCGCCGTCGTCGGGGAAGGCGGCGAACGCGTCGGCCAGGCCGTCCGGGGTGGGAATCTGCAGGGTCTTGATGGGCATGGGTCCTCCGGTCGTGGTTGATGTGTCGAGCCCGTGATCAACGCGACGGAGGCGGAGCACGCGCGGCGGCTCCGGCCCGGGGGGCGCTCAGCGGAGCGCCGGGTCGCCAATTCGTGTGTGGCGCAAGGCCGTCCCGGTCGTCATGACTGTAGAACCTAGCCCACCGGGCCGGGGTGATGCCAACGTCATGGGCGATCCGGTGACCGGTAGAGGGATGCGGTGACCCAGCCGCTCGTCCCAGGCGCGCGCCGGGTGAACACCACGGAGACGCCGGCTTCCGTCCGGATCGCGAGCTGATCGTCGAAGCTCAGGGCGTCCTCGTGGCGCCACGCGCAGCCGCGTTGTGCGAGGCCGTCGATCAACACCTCACGGCTCGGGGCCTCGATCGGCTCCTGACCTCCCGCGCGGGCGAACCGCCCCTCGACGTCCACCGCGTCGTACCCGAGCAGGCACACCGTCAGGTCGCGGTCGACCCACACCTCCAGGCTGCCGTCCTTGAAGCCGACCGGCCCGTCGGCCAGACCGGTGCCACCGCCCAACAGTCGATCCGCCTCCTCACCGGCCATGCCGATCCGGAACGCGCCGATCTCACCGGTGGCCGCGAAGGAGATCATCGAACCGAGCATGCTGTCCATGGGGACGACGCTATCGGCTCCGGAACCGGGCCCACAGCTGGGCTGCCCCATGCAGGCGGGCGGTCCACGGGTCCGGATCGCCTCCGGCGATCTCGGCCCACAGGCGGGCCTGGGCCTGTGCGAAGGCGTCCACCACGGTCGGGTCGCCGGCCCGCCAGGCGGGAACCCTGGCGGCCCAGGCTCAGTCGACCAGCAGCGCGAGTCTTCGCGGATCAGGACGTTCTCGTTGCTGAGGTGCCGGCGGCGGCCGCAAGCCAGAACGGGATGTTGGCCCCGGAGTCGCGGGCGCACTCCAACTCCCGGAACCGCGGCTCGGACAGCTTGATGCCCTCCAGCCGGCCGGGTCGCAGTACAACGAAGCTGTCGAGGAACGGACTTGCGATCAGGTCGTGCACTTACCCTCCTCGGCTGAGCCATTCGGGTCGGTCCCGCTCACGGTGCCCGAGTAGCGCAGGTGGGCTTCGGCGGCCGACTCGGTGTAGAAGCGCTTGATCCGGTCCGAGGAGCCCGGAATGCGCACGTACTCGTGCTGCTCGCGGTCGTAGATCCCCCAGCACTCCAGCAGGCGGAAGTGCGGGCTCCGGGAGTCGATCAGGCGGACCTCGTACCGGGGCAATGTGACGGGGCCGGCATGGACCTGCGCCGCGAAGACCAGTGCGGCGAGCCGCGCGTCCCCGGTCACGGACTGGTCCGGCGCGACCTCGAACCACGTCACCTTGCCCACGCCGTTGGGGTGCCAGCCCCAGGAGTGGGCCAGCGCCTCCACCAGGAGCAGGCCCCGGCCGCTGGTGGCCATGTCGTCGGGCGCGCGCTTCACCGGCGGCTGCGCACTCCGGTCCGCGACCTCGACCCGCAGACGCTCGCCGGTCCACCGGACCGTCACGCCGCACGGTTCCCGCACGTGGTCGACGGCGTTGGCCAGCAACTCGGCGGCACACAACTCCACGTCCCGCAGGGAGCTGTCGGAGAACGGCAAGCCCCAGGATTCGGCGATCTGCCGGATCAGCCGACGTGTCGGCCGGACGGCTTCCGTGGTGGGATCGACATTCCAGGAACGCGGAATCGGGATCGTGGCAGGGGACTGCTCGGTGGCGGTGCTGCTGGGCATGCGAACTCCCAGAATGAACGGGCCGCTGGCAATCCGAAGTGAATACGGAGGCCTGCGGCTGAGCCGAGGTGTGGAATGTCACTCGCAAGTAACTTTCATGCAGTAGCGGGTGACTGATGAAGCGTCATGGAAGAATGGATGTCGTCGCCATCACTCGGCGGATGCCATCTGGACACCCCTTCCGGTGACCAACAGGGCATGGAAGTGTCGTCCGGGTGCCATGTGGTCGGACCGGGTTGCGTCGGGTGATGCCGGGCGGGTCCCCTGCGGGGGAGGGAGTTGACCCGGCGCTCTGCGCCAGATGTTCCTAGGGAGTCGCGATGCGCGAGGCACCCCAGACGCTTCTCAAGATCCTGGTGGATCAACGACGCTGGCGATACGTTGACTTCGAGCGCCACTTCCGACGCTCGGCGACCGAGCTCCTCGACGCCGGGGCCCGGAACCTCACGGTGTCCGAGTCGCAGTACCGCCGCTGGACCGCCGGCAGGGTTCAGACGCTGCCGGGGCCGGACGCCTGCCGGGTCCTGGAGTACATGTTCGGCATCGACGTCGCGACGTTGTTCGGCCCGCCTCCCTCGGATCTGCCTGCACCCGCGTTCAACCTGGAAGACGAGATCGACATGACCGCACGAGACGCCCAGAGTGAGGCCGGCGCGGCCGCTGCCGCGTCCATTTCCGATATCGCGCTCGACCAGCTTCGCGACGACGTCGCCACCTTGGCGCGCGAGTACGTCACCACCCCGACCTACGTCGTGTTCCAGAAGGCCAAGGAGATGCGGGAGTCGGCCGAAGCGAACCGCGAACGTACCCAGGTTCCTGCCCAGCAGCAGGAGCTGTTGATCGTCGCCGGGCAGGCGTGCGCACTTCTGGCAACCGCGGCCTTCGACCTCGGTTCACTGGACGGAGCGAGGCGGCTTTCCCGGTCGGCCGCACTGTACGGAGAGGCGGCCCGATTCGATCCGCTGCGGGCGTTCGCGGGTGGCACGCTCGCCTATATCGCCTACTTCTCCGGTCGGCCCGCTGAAGGTGTTCGTGTCGCGCGTGCGGCGCGGGCGTTCACCGGCCTGGGCGACGTGGCACGGCGCAGGCTGGCGGCGATCGAGGCCCGTGCCTTCGGCCACCTGGGAGACATTGCCTCCGCGCAAAGGGCCCTGGACGCGTCCACGGCGGACGGCAGCGGGCGGAGGGACGACCTTCACGACGAGGTGGGGGGCGAGTTCGGGTTCAGCCCGGAACGCCTGGCGATGTCGAACGCGTCCACCTGCCTTCTCATCGGGGACGGAGACCGGGCGGAGCGGATCGCAGTTCAGGCACTGGACCTGGCGCGATCGAGGCCTTCCGCCACCCGGTCCGTTCGAGTGGTCGGTGGCGCGGGTGCGGATCTGGCCGCCGCCCGGCTGCTGCGGGACGACCTCGACGGCGCGGCGCAGGCCCTCGAAGCGATGTGGCTCGTGCCGAAGGAGCAGCGCGCCACCGGGCTGTTGGCCCGGGCGGCGCGGGTGCGAAGCGGGCTCTCCAGCAGCCGGTACTCGCAGGCCGTGCTCGCTGCCGAACTGGGTGAGCGGATCGAGGACTTCACCAGGCAGTCGGCCCCGCGCCAACTCGGCGCGGGGCCGCTCGCCATCGAAGGCTGATCAGCTCATCGAAGCCAGAATCTTCGCTTCCTTGTCGGGGTCGATTCCGTGGGCCGCCCAGCGCGGGTGGTCCACGGGGCGGCCGTCAGCCTGCCACCACGCCCAGGTGTCCGCGATGGTGTCCCGCAGGGGGCGGCAGCGCAGCCCGGCTTCCACAGCTGTGTCGGCGTCCACTGCCCAGGCTCCGGAGTGGGTGCGCCACAGCGGCAGCTCCGTCCACTCCTTCACCCGCTGTTCCAGCAGGACCTCCGGTTCCGCCCAGACCGGGTGACCGGAGCCCCCGGTCACTTCCAGGCATGTTTCGACGAACTCGGCGAAGGAGATCGGGTCCGGATGAGCCACGTTGTGCGTGCCGCCCGTCCGTGCCTCGGCCTGGTTCAGAGCGAACGCTGCGACATCGCGCACGTCGACCGGCTGGATCGGTCGGTCGCCGGGTGCGGGAGCCAGGATCGCACCGCCGCGCTGCGCACGGGTCAACCACCAAGGGAGGCGGCCGACGTATTCTCCCGGCCCGAGAATCACGCCCGGTCGCAGTACACATGCCCGGGCCGCACCGAAAGCCGCGAGTACCGCCCGTTCGCAGCCGGCCTTCTGCCGACCGTAGTGGAGATTGGGCCCCGTCCAGCCTTCAGGGTTCCGCCCGTAGTCCTCGTCGGCGTCCGGAGGCCCGTCGAGTACCGCATCGCCGACCCGCAGTGGCAAATCGGGCCATCCGGCGTAGACGCTCACCGTGGAGATGTAGACGTACGTGCCGCTGACGGGCTCCAGCGCCCGGGTTCCCTTGAGGACGGCGTTCGGGGGCAGCTCGGACGCCGAGGTGTCCACCACGGAATCCCAGGGACCGTGCGCTGCAAGACGGTTGAGGTCATCGACGTTCGTGCGGTCGCCGTGGACGGCCTGTACCCCCTGGGCGTCAACGCCCGACAGGCCGCGGTTGAAGGTTGTTACGCTCCAGCCCCGGGCCAGCGCATCCGCCACAACGGCCCGACCCAGGAACCAGGTTCCACCCATCACCAGGATTCGCATGGTCACTGATCCTGCCCGCTCGCGGTTGGTTGCCGCTACCTCAAGCAGGTGGCACTCAAGGCCCACCGGCGTCCTCCGCACTGAGCAGTCAGATCGTAGGCCTGCCCGTGATCCGTCCTGAACGGACGACGAGAGGACTGAACATGGACAACGAGGACGGTCGGATCTTCCGCGAGGCGTGGATCGCCGGGGTCAAGAAGCATTTCCCCGGCGAGCCGAAGCCGGGCTACATCACGCCCTGGGACGAGACCCCGGACTGGGAACGCCAGTCGGCCGCGGCCGTGTTTGGCCAGGTCCGCGACTTCATCGCGGTGAGTGGCGGCAACACTGCCAAGCTGAGTCGGGAGCAGAAGGGCCGGTTCGTCGCCCTGTGCTGGATCGCCCAGATCCACAAGCACATTCCGGACCCGAAGCCCAGCTATGTCGCCGACTGGGATGCCTTGCCTGACTGGCAGAAGGAAACAGACGCCGACATCTTCGAGTACATCGAACAGGCCGTCTGAATCGCACAGAAAGGACTCGACCGACGTGGCTCAGCCGACCGTTGATCAGACTACTGCTCTCACATCCGCTACGGAGTCGATGACGTTGTTGGTCGCCGCCGTCATCGTTCACGACCTCGAAGCTCAGCGCGTTGTCCTCCTGCGACGAGGGCCCAAGGCCAAGTTCGCCCAAGGCCTGTGGGATCTGCCGGTCGGTAAGAGTGAACCCGGCGAACCGATCACGGAGACTGCGGTTCGCGAACTCCAGGAGGAGACCGGGCTCGTCGTCGCTCCTGAGGATCTGCGCCTGGCGAACGTCATCCACGGCGCCCGAGGTGTCGAGGCTCCCAACGGGTTCCTGACCGTCGTTTTTGCTACCAACCGGTGGTCCGGTGAACTTGAGAACGGAGAGCCGACCAAGCACTCGGAAGTCGCATGGGTCGACATCGACGCCGTACCGGGGGAGTTCGTCTCCACTACCAGGGAGGCTCTGATCAGCCATCTCAATAACGGCCGGAGTGTCTTCCTCGACTCGTGGCAGAGCTAGTCTCAGATCGACTTCTCCGGGTCTTTCTTGTGCGGCGCCCCCTCGGCTTGCCGAGGGGGCGCCGCAGTTTTCGTTGGTTCTGGTGTCGCCCCTCGGCTTGCCGAGGGGCGACACCGGCTTTTCACTTCTTGGGCAGCGGGAGGACGTGACGCAGGGCCTCGATGGCGTCCGAGGGGCCGTCGACGTCGAGGGTGGTGTGGGCGCCGCGGCCGAAGGTGAAGAGGACCAACTCGCCCGGGGCGCCGGTGAGGTGGACGGTGGGGGCGCCGGCGGGGCCGAGGGTGAGGGAGCGGCCGTCCGGGTGGTGGAGCTGGAGGCGGACGGGGGAGCGGCGGCCGACTTCGAGGCGGGCGAGCATGGGGAGGCGGCGCCAGAGGGCTTCGGCGCGGCCGGGCGGGACGGGCTGCTCGGTCCAGTCGTCGGCGGCGCGGAGGACGTCCTCGGCGTGGACGAAGTACTCGACGGTGTTCCCGGCCTCGTCGGCGCCGGGGAGGGCGAAGGGGGAGTAGATCGGCGGGCCGGAGCGGAAGAGCCGCAGGAGCTCTTCGTACGGGCGGGTGGCGAAGTCGTCCTGCACGCGCTTGGTCCAGCCTGCGAGGGCGGCGACGCGGATGCCGGGGGCGGCGTCCGGGCGGCGCTCGCGGATCACCAGATGGGCGGCGAGGTCGCGGGTGGTCCAACCGGCGCAGAGGGTGGGGGCGTCGGGGCCTGCGGCGGCCAGCAGTTCGGCCAGGCGGTGGCGTTCGGCGAGGGCGTGGTTCGACATGGCGGCAAGCCTAGGGGTGGAGCAGATCGCCGAGCTCGGGGTTGCCCGGTTTTGTTGCCTCGCCCCCTTGGCCCGCCAAGGGGGCGAGGCAGTCGATCGGCATGCCCAGCTTCGTTCGGCCGGTCGACCGGTGCCGCTCCCGAAGCTCCGAGAAGCGGCACCGAAGTCCTGCACTGGGAGGCCCACTCGGGGGCGCGGGTAGCTGTTGTCGATGCGGCTCGTCGACTTCCTTCCCGGCGTCGCCCTCCTAACTGGAAGAGGGCGACGCCGTGCCTCTCTCCCCCCGCCGGTCTTGGGTTGTTCAGTTCGTCTTCGATGGCGATTCCCCTTCGGCCTAGCGAAGGGGAATCGCGACCTTCTGCATACTTCTGTTGTCGTTCCCTCTTGCCTTTGATCCTGCGTTTGGTGTCACCGGTCTCGCCCTCCATGCCAGGCCGGTGACGTGTTTTTCATTGCATTGGGGCGCCGCTGTCGATTGGCTCTCTGTTTTGTCTCTTCGGTGCCTGAGGGGAATTTCCGACCGGCCTCCTCGATGAGGAGGCCGGGCGGAATCTAGGTCTTTTCTTGTGTTTTTCCTTGGGGTTGCCCCTTGGTGCGCCAAGGGGCAACCCCAAGGCTTTCGCCTATCCGTTCTTCATTCATGATTCGCTGCCCTTCCTTGCGCAAGGAAGGGCAGCGCCTTCCCCTTAGCTGGTCCCCCTCGTGGCCGGCCGCCCCGCCGTCGAGGCGGGGCGGCCGGCGGGGTCCAGGGGTTGAGCTGTTTTTAGCCTGATGCTTTTGTTTCGGTGCCCCTCGGCTCGCCGAGGGGCACCGAAATTTTCTACTCCATATCACCAGCTCTTGATTCACTCCTTTCTGGCCGCCTTGGGGGCTGGGTGGGGAGTGGCTGGCGTGGCTACGCTGGGCTGTTCCATAGGGGCGCCTCCCGGCTTGCCGGGAGGCGCCCCTATGGATTGAAATTCCATTTTCTGTTTATGATGCGTTGCCCCTCCTTGTCTGGGGAGGGGCAACGCATCATTGTTTCTCTTTTATTTTGAATTTCTCATTGCTTTTGCATGTGAGGAGGTGCAGGGCGTCGGGACTACGGCCGGAGGGGTCCCGTGAGTTTGGGGCCGCCGCGTTTGTCGCTGGCGGTGAGGGTGCAGGTGTAGTCGCGCCAGCCCTGTTGGTAGTTGGCTTGGGCGGGGCCGAACTGGCGCTCGTAGTAGGAGTGGCCGTCGGTTTGGCGGGCCTTGGCGGTGGCCTCGGCGGCCTTGCAGCCCTCGCGCATGGCGAGGGCGATGGGGATCTCGCCGGTGAGGCCGTCCGGGAGTTTGAGGTCGGCGATGGCCTCGCCGTCGTGGTCGCCGGCGCAGGGGCGTTCCTCGGCGCGGGTGATCACCGGGCTGAGTTGGGGGTGGTCGAAGCAGGTGCCGACCGGGAAGAAGGCGTACGGGGGTTGCGGCTTGGTG
>NZ_JZKH01000001.1 GCF_000961885.1 Streptomyces rubellomurinus | reverse complement strand
GGTGCGGGGGCCGGGGGGTCGGCGGGGGCGGGGCCCTCGGACGCGGCGGCGGCGTCGGAGGTGGCGTCGGCGGCGGCGCCCTGGTGGGCGAGGACCAGCGCGATCCGGTGGCGGCACACGCCCGGGGCGCCGCAGGTGCAGCTGCCGCCGTCCAGCCCGGTGCCGGGCGGCAGCGCGACGACGCTGCCGTCCGGGCAGGTGCCGCGCAGCGTGCCGTCCGGATCGAGCACGGGCACCGGCCCGTCCCCGGCGGCGACCTCCCGGGCGGCGCGCTTGACCAGGCCGCGGTTGGCCAGCGAGGCCAGCGTCCCGGCGTCCAGGGCCAGCAGGTCGGGGCGGGTCGCGGCGGTCACCGGCCGAGCCTCTCGGCGACGAACTCGGCCAGCATCCCCGGAGTCATGGCCCCCACGTGCGCGCCGGCGTCGGCGAGCTGCCCGGCGAGCTCCCGGTCGTACGCCGGGGCCGCCTCCTCGTCCAGCGCCGCCAGGCCCAGCACGGTCGCGCCCTGCCCGGCCAGCGAACGGACGGTGCGCAGCAGCCGGTACCGGTCGCCGCCCTCGTAGAAGTCGCTGACCACCGCGAGGATCGTGCGCCGCGGGTTCTCCACCAGGCCGGCCGCGTAGTCGACCGCGCGGGCGATGTCGGTGCCGCCGCCGAGCTGGACCCGCATCAGCAGCTCCACCGGGTCCGTCACCTCGGAGGTGAGGTCCACCACCTGGGTGTCGAAGGCGAGCAGATGGGTCTTCAGCCCCGGCAGGTTCCACAGGCAGGCCGCGGTCACCGCGGAGTGGATCACCGAGCCGGCCATCGAGCCGGACTGGTCGACGACCAGGATCAGCTGCCACTGCTCCAGGTGCCGGCGGGTGCGGGAGTGGAAGTGCGGGCGCTCGATCAGGATCCGCCGCTCGGCGGGCCGGTAGCGGCCGAGGTTGGCCCGGACGGTGCGGCGGAAGTCGAAGTCCCGGGCCAGCGGGCGGCGGCTCGGCCGGGCGGAGCGGGCACCGGTGAACGCGTGGCGCAGCTCCGGGGTGAGCCGCTCCAGCAGCTGCCGGACCACCGCCGCGACGATCCGGCGGGCCTGGCCGAGCACCTGCTCGTTCATCAGGTGCTTGGTGCGCAGGACGGCGCGCAGCAGTGCCGCGCTCGGCTCGACCCGTTCCAGCACGGTCGGGTCGGTGACGATCTCCTCGATGCCGTAGTGCTCGACGGCGTCGCGCTCCAGCCGCTCGATCGTCTCGCGGGGGAAGAGGCGGTGGACGTCGTCCAGCCAGTCGACGGCGGTGACCTGGGAGGGGCCGAGTCCGGCGCTGCGGACGCCCCGGCGGTCCAGGTCCTCGTCGCGGCCGTACAGCCACTCCAGGGCGGCGTCGCGGGCGGCGCCCTCGGCGCCCGGCCGGCCGGTCCACGGCTCGGCGGGGGAGCCGAGCACCAGGCGCCAGCGTTCCAGGGCCGGGTCGGGGGCGTTCCCGGGGGCCGTCCCGGCGGCCGGGTCGGGCGGGGTCACCGGGCGGTCCGCAGGCCGTGGCGGTCGAGCAGGGCGGTCACGTTCTCCTCCAGGGCGCGGGCGGCGGCCAGGTGCACGGGGTCGGCGGTGGTGCGGAGCAGTCCGCGGGCCGAGCCGCGCAGCCCTCGGCGCTCGATCAGTCGGCGCGCGATCCGCTCCCGCTCGCGCGGCGGGAACCAGGCGAAGGCCTGGCGCAGGGCCGGCAGGGCGATCAGGAACTCGGCGTCGGTGAGCTCGGCGAGGACGGCGTCGACGGCGGCGAGCAGCGAGCCGTCGCCGGTGTCGGCGGTGACCTCCTCGCGGGCCAGGGCGAACAGGCCGCCCAGCCAGTCGCCGAGCGTGCCCGGGTCGCCCGCGGCGCGCCGGGCGGCGGAGGCGAGGCCGGGTTCGGGGCCGGGGTCGGGGTCCCCGCCGGCGGTGAGGGTGAGGCGCAGGCCGTGGGCGGCGCCGCGCAGGTCGGCGGGGGCGTGCGGGTCGCGGGCGATCCGCAGGGCGAGCGCGGCGGTGTCCGCGGTGGTGACGGTGAGCAGGTCGGGCGCGTGGCGCAGGGTGTCGCGGACGGCGGCGAGGGCCGCCAGGCGGGCCGGGTCGGCGCCGGAGCGGCCGTGCGCGCCCTCGACCAGCCACAGGACGCGGGCGACCGCGCCGTCCAGGACGGCGGCCAGCAGCGGGCTGCGGGCGGCGCCGTACACCCGGTCGTGCCGCCAGAGGCCGAGCGCGGTGGCGAGGACGGCGCCGAGGGCGCCCGGGTCGGGGTGGCGGGCGAGGGTCGCGGCGAGCGTGCCGAGCAGCCGGTCGGTGAGGTCGGTGGCGCCGCACAGCACGGTGTCGAAGAGCAGGGCGGCCAGTTCGGTGTCGGTCGGCCCGGTGGTGCGGGCGCGCTCGGCGAGGACGGTGGCGGCGGCCTCGTCGAGGGTGGCGCCGTACGCGCCCGCCTCGATCAGGGCCGCGTCCCGGCCCGCCTCCGGTCCGGCTTCCCAGCGTTCGGTGGTCACCGGGTCGGCGCCGTGCGCGGGCCCGGCGGTGCGGTGGCGGCCGGGCACGCCGAGCAGGCGCAGCCGGTGCAGGGTCCGGCTCGCCGTCAGACCCTCCTCGGTGGTCAGGTCGCAGGTCAGCGGGCGGCTGCCGGCGGCGCCGATGGCGGCGAGCCGGGCGGCGGCGTCGTGCACCAGCGGCGGGGCCGGGGTGTCGGGGTGCAGCCGCCCGGTGCGGGCGCCGCCGCACGCGGCGACCATCTCGACCACCACCGGGTGGCTGCCGGGCGCCAGCGGGGCGCGCTCGGACCAGGGCAGCGGCTGGGTCAGGTCGTCCTTGACCAGCGCACCGGCCAGGCCGTCGAGCACGTCGGTACGGGCCGGCACGGGGTGGCCGCGCAGCGCGGCGAGGCCGCCGGTGAGCGCGGCGGCGGCGACCAGGTCGGCGGTGGAGACCGGGTGGCGGCGGGCGCGCAGCCGGGTGACCACGGACTGCCGCAGGTGGTCGGCGGCGGCCTCGGGGCCGTCCTCCCAGAGCCGCTGGTAGTAGGCGGGCGAGGGCATGCCCGACTGGTAGCCGGCGAAGGCGTCGAGCTGCCGGAACGAGTACGGCACCAGGTAGCTGCCGGAGACGGCGCCGGGCGGCGGCACGGGCAGCGCGGGCCGGCCGGGGGTCGGGGCCGGGCGTGCGGCGAGGGCCCGCAGGGCGGGGGTGTGGAAGCCGCCGGTGACCACCAGCACGGTCGCGGCGTCGGTCCCGGCCCCGGCGTCGGTCCCGACCCCGGCTCCGGTCCCGGCCTCCGCCTCGGCCTCCGCGAGGACGGCGCGGACCCAGTCCGCCATGTACGCCTCGCGGGCCCGGTCGCCCTCGTCCGCCTCAGACTCGCCGCGGACCAGGTCGAAGTAGGCGTCCAGACGCTCGGCGAGTCCGTCCGCCGGGGCCACCTCGAACAGGCCGTCCCACAGCGCGTCCACCGAGCCGGTGCCGAACCGCTCGCACAGCCGGGCGGTCGCCTCGGCGTACCGCGCCTCCGCGTCGGCGTACCGGTTGGCGCGCAGCTCGAACGCGGGGTGCCAGGACGGCAGGTCGACGAAGAGCACCTCGGCGCCGACCGACCGCCCCTCCCGCAGCGCCACCCACTCCGGCGAGTAGTCGCACAGCGGCGCCCAGGTCGTCGCGGTGCGCTCGGCGTCGCGGTAGTGGCTGAACACGGCGATCGGCAGCTCGTGGCCGAGGGCCAGCTCGTCCAGCCGCCCGTTGAGGTCGGCCGGGCCCTCGACCAGCACGTACCCGGGCCGCAACCGGCGGACGGTCTCCGCCACCAGGCGGGCGCAGGCGGGGGAGTGGTGGCGGACCCCGAGGAAGACCGCGGGCATCAGCCGGCCAGCAGGTGGCGGGCGTCGTGCACGGCCCGCCAGTGCGGGCCGCGCCGCCGCGCGACCCGCTGCTCCAGGTAGCGGCGCAGCCGGGCCAGGTCCTCCGGGCTGTCCTTGGCGGCGGTGCCGGCCAGGCTGGCGACCAGGTCGGCCGCGTTGCCGGCCTCGCCGCGCAGGTACCAGCCGCGCAGTCCGACCGCGTGGGCGACCGAGACCGCCTCGGCGGTGCTCAGCACCGCGGACGGGCGGTCGCCGCCCTCGCCGGCCCGCAGCTCGCGGAAGGTGGTGACCAGCACCTCCAGCAGGTCCCGGTCGGGCGCCGCGGTCACTCCCGAGCGGCGCAGCAGGTGCCCGGACTCGGCCTCGACCAGGGCGAGTTCGGTGCCCAGGTCGGGGATCGGGAAGACCGTCTCGAAGTTGAACCGGCGCTTGAGCGCCGCGCTCATCTCGTTCACCCCGCGGTCGCGGGTGTTGGCGGTGGCGATCACGTTGAAGCCCTGCTTGGCGAAGACCATGCCCTCCGGCCCCTCCAGCTCGGGGATGGCGACCACCCGCTCGGAGAGCAGGGACAGCAATGAGTCCTGCACCTCCAGCGGGCAGCGGGTGATCTCCTCGAACCGGACCAGCCGGCCCTCGGCCATGCCGCGCAGCATCGGCGCGGGCACCAGCGAGCGGGGGGAGGGGCCCTCGGAGACCAGCAGGGCGTAGTTCCACGAGTACTTGATCTGGTCCTCGGTGGTCGCCGCGCCGCCCTGCACGGTCAGCCGGGAGGTGCCGCTGACCGCCGCCGCGATCAGCTCCGACAGCAGCGACTTGGCGGTGCCGGGCTCACCGACCAGCAGCAGGCCGCGGTTGGTGGCCAGCGTCACCAGGGCGCGCTCGACCAGCGCCGGATCGCCGACGAACTTGCGGGCGACGCCGGCCGCCTCGTCGCCGACGATGAACCGGCGGGCCGCGCGCAGGCTCAACTCCCAGCCCGGCGGCCGGTGGTCGCGGTCCTCGGCGCGCAGCGCCGCCAGCTCCTCGGCGTACCGGACTTCGGCGGGCGGCCGCTGGAGCTGCTCCTCGGCGGTGGTGGTCATGGCGTCCTTCCCCGGGTGGTCGGCGGTGAGGTGGCGAGGGGTCACAGCGTGGTCAGCTCGGTGAGGTCGGCGATCACCTCGGAGGCGATCACCGGGTCGAGCTCGGCGAACGTCGGGAACGTCCGGCCGTGGACCCAGTAGTCGCCCGGGTGGCTGTCGATCCACACCGTCTCCACGCGCTGCTCGGGAAAGACGTCGTGCACGCCGACCGCGATGCCGTGCTCCGGGGCGAGCACCACGTAGCGGTCGGGCCCGACCCGGCGGGACAGCCAGCGCTCCACGCCCGCATCCTGCGGCTCGCCGCGCTGCCAGCCGCGCCGCTCCAGGCCGACCAGCCGGCCGGTGGGCAGCACCGGGCCGTTCTCGAAGCGGGCCAGCCGGTGGCCCGCCCGCTCCTCCTCGGTCAGCGCGAACACCGGGCGGCCGAGCTGACGGAACGGCTGCAGGATCTCGTAGTCGGCGAACAGCTCCGACCAGGCGGCGAGGTCCCCGCCGAGCAGCAGCGGGTGGGCCAGCCGGACGGTGGCCCCGGCGGGCAGCGCGAACACCTCGTCCCGGACGTCCGCCAGGGTGCGGTCCTCGGCGACCCGGAACGCCGTCGCCGTGCCGTCCGCCTCGGCCAGCCACACCAGGCGGCGCACCAGGTGCCACAGCAGCGGATGCCCGACGAAGAGCTGCGCGAACTCCTCGGCCGTCCACGACCGTCCGGAGACCATCGCGTCCTCCAGGCGGCGGATCTGGTCCCCCGCCACCGTGCGGACGTCCTTCTTCAGCGCGGCGAAGCGCTTGCGCTCGGCCGGCGCCAGCTCGGCGTCGTCCCGCGCCCCCGGCGCCGGCAGGTCCTTGCGGCGGGCGCCGTCGCCGTCCAGCACGTACGGCTTGAGCTGCTCGTCGAAGCCCACCATGAACGTCCGGGTCCCGTAGTCGACGACGGTGGTCCCCTCGGCGTCCAGCCCGAAGTCCGGCACCAGGCGGTCGGACAGCTGCTCCCCGGACAGGCCCAGCCCGGCCGCCACCTCGGCGATCTTCTCCTGCGCCCGCGCCTTGAGCGCCTTGAACTTCACCCGCTGCGCGATGCCGTGCAGGTGCAGCAGGGCGACGTCGCTGCCGATCCCGGCCAGCACCTCCAGGCCGTCCACCGCGCGGTGGTGCGCCCCCTCGCCCGGCCAGGCCCGGAGCACCGGCGTCAGCCGGCGGACCGTCTCGTCGTCGCCCAGCCGGCCGAGCGCGTGCAGCGCCCACCCGTCCTGGGCCGGCATGCCGGCCAGCCGCCACTGCTCGAACACCGCCCAGCCGAACTCCGTCAACGACCGCGGCTCGCACACCTCGGCCACCTGGTCCAGGCCCGGGTAGAACGAACCCGCCTTCGACAGCGCGAGCATGGTGAGCACGTGCCGCACCGCCTCGGCGGGCAGCGCGCCCCCGCCGCCGCGCACCAGCAGCTGCGGCAGCATCATCGGCTCCGCCCAGTCGCCGGGGCGGGGCAGCTTCGCCGGCAGCACGTTGACCAGCGGGTCGGCCGACAGCAGCGCGCCCACCGCCTCCTGCGCCTGCGGCCCGTACTCGCCGGCCACCGCGCCCACCGCCGCGGCGCCCTGCTCCGCGCCGATCAGCCGCAGGGCCTGCTCGGCGGCGCGCCGGGCCGTCCCGGCCTTGCCGACAGCGGCGGGCACCAGCAGCCGGGCCGCGTCCAACCCGTGCCGGGCGAACCACGAACGGGCGGTGTCCCCGGCCGACTTGAGGCGCAGCAGCCAGTCCGCCATGGTCGCGGCCACCTCGGCGTCCAGGTACGGCAGGAGCAGGGCGCCGTACGCGGCCGGGTTCTGCAGCGCGGCGGCCCGCATCGGCTCCAGCGCGTCCGGTCCGAAGCGGGCGGCGACCCGGCGCAGCGCGCCGGTGGCGTCCCAGAGGTAGTCGTCGCCGCGCCACCGCGAGATCAGCGGCCGGCCCAACTCCTCGTCGCCGTAGGCGAACAGCGCCAGTTCCTCGTGCGCGTTGGAGCGGAGGTGCCCGGTCGGGGCCTGCAACCTGCGGGCGGTGCGCTCCCAGTCGCCGTCCGACCAGCGCGCGTACCAGGACTCGGAGGCCGCCCAGGCCTCCCGCTCACCCGGCAGCCAGCGCAGCTCCGTCCGCTCCGGCCGCGGCGGCACGGTGAGGCCGGTCAGCACGCGGGGCCTGGCGGTGGAGCGCGGCCGGGTCCACGGCGGGCTGGTGAACAGCTCGGGCAGCGACTCGGCCGGGACGTCCGGCACCCGGTCGCCCGGATCGGTGAGCGGCTCGACCACGGCCGCCTGCTCCGGCGTCAGCTCCGACAGCAGCTCCAGCGCGGCCGCGCGGTGGGCGGCGGCGTGCGGGGCGAGGAACTGGCGGGCGAGCCGCCGCGCGGCCGGATCGGCGGGCGCCGCGGCGGCCTCCGCGAGGAGGCGCAGCGCACGCCGGGGGAAGCGGCGCATGGCCGCCATCAGGGCTCCCCGGGCCGCCTTGCCGTTCCCCTGGTGGGCCAGCAGCCCCCGGAAGCCCTCGTCGGAGGGCAGCTCGGCTATCGCCTCCAGCAGCTGCTTCTGCTGGTCGCTGTAGAGGTAGTTGTGGGCCAGGGCCCGCAGCAGCAGCGGTGCGGCGCCGCCCCGGAGCCCCTCCGCCATGGTCGCGACGGTCGCGGCGGACCAGCCGTTCCAGCCCAGGTCCGGCAGCTGGGGGAGCTTCTCCAGCGGCGCGGCCGAGGAGAGCGAGCACAGCAGCAGCGACCACTCGGCCGAGCCCAGCCGCGCGGCCGAGGTCACGCACTGCTCGGCCCAGTCGGACTCGGACGGCACCAGGTACGCCGCCACCACCAGGTGGGACAGGTCGCTCCGGCACCCGGCCAGCGCCTCGACCACCGCGCGGTGGGTCTCCTCGTCGCAGGCCGCCAGCAGCGAGCGCACGCGGTCCGCGGCGGGGCGG
The DNA here is from genome assembly GCF_000961885.1 of Streptomyces rubellomurinus. Classification (GTDB taxonomy): domain Bacteria; phylum Actinomycetota; class Actinomycetes; order Streptomycetales; family Streptomycetaceae; genus Kitasatospora; species Kitasatospora rubellomurina. The sequence continues at coordinate 309,132 of NZ_JZKH01000001.1, read as the reverse complement.
TGCGCCGCGATCGCCCGGGCGGACGAGCGCCGGACGCGCGGGTTGGCGGGGCGTACGCCGTTCCAGTCGGTCTCGACCGCCACCGTGAGCAGCTCGACGGTCGCCCTGGCCGCGAACGGCAGGCCGAACTCCGCCACCCAGGCGTCCACCGCCGTCCGGACCTTGTTCTCGGAGGGGACCGCGAACGCCGCGGCCAGCACCGCCGCACCGAGCGGGCTCCGGCTGCCGGACCGGTGCGCGCGGGCGGCCGCCACCAGGTCGGCGGTGCTCCGGTTCGAGCCGAGCGCCTGCTCCAGCCAGGCGTCCAGCCGCCCCAGCGCGGCGTGGTACTCGTTCACCACGTCCTTCACCGGCGCGGTCGGCGGCCGGGGCACGCCGCCCCGGCGGGGGATCAGCACCCGCCGCCAGGCCTCCGGCAGGACGAAGGCGTCCTCGTCGACCGGGACGTCCGGCGGCTCGGCCACGGTCGTGCTCCCGGCCGTCGGCGCCGCCGCGCCGGGCCGTGGGCCGGCGGCCGCGCCGGCCCCGGTCTCCCGGTAGCCCTTGCGCTCCTTCTCGGCGACCGTCCTGGCGAAGTGCGCCCGCGCCGCCTCCGCGGTCGGGAACTCCTTGCTCTGCTCCCGCCCGCCGGTGCCCGTCCGCCCGTACCGCACGGTCACCACGGCACCGTCGACCGCGGCCTCCCAGAACTTGTCCGAGCCACCCTCGACGAACTCCCAGCGCCGCACGCCCCGCCCCTCTCCACACCCGCCTGATCAGGTGAGGAACAGTACCGACACCCACCGACACCCCGACCGGCGGACCTCCCGCCCCCCCTGTCGGGTGATCAGCACGGGGCGGGTCGCAAGCCTGTTCCGCCGCTCACCCGAAGGTGTGATCCGGGCACGAAGGACATGGTGGCGCGGCTACGATCGACGCGGGCATGGTCAGCGGCACCGTTCCCCCGACCCGTCGCTGGACCCCTCCCGCACCGACCGTGGCGACCTGACGGAGGGGCAGTGCGCCGGACTTCCGCCGACCTGCCAGTCCCTCGGCGTCATGCCGTAGGCGGCGCGGAAGGCGCGGCTGAAGTGGCTGGAGTTGGCGAAGCCCCAGCGGCGGGCGATCCCCGCCACCCCGAGTTCCGCGGCCACCGGGCGGAGGAGGTCCCGGCTGCACCGCTCCAGCCGCTGGGTCCGGATCCACCCGCCGACCGTGGTGCCCTCCAGGTGGAAGAGCTTGTGGAGGAAGCGGACCGACATGAAGTTCGCCTCGGCGATCGTGGACGGCGACAGGTCCGGATCGCGGAGGTTGCGCAGGATGTGCTCCTTGACCCGCTCCAGCGAGGCCGCGCTCCGCGAGGCCTGCGGCCGGGAGCGCCCCGACCGGTCGTCGACCAGCAGCGCCAGCAGGTCGAGCGCGGTGGCCGCGGCCCGGCGGCCGACGGCGTCGTCCAGCGCCTGCGCCTCGCGCGCCATCCGCGCGAAGTAGGTCGCCACCAGTGCGGCACTGCCCTCGGTCGCGCTGAACGGCGTCGCGGTGAGCGCCCTCAGGTCCCGTTCCGGGACGTCCAGCTCGGCGCGCGGGAAGTGGAAGGACGTGAAGGCGAACCGCTCCTCGATCCCCTTCCGGAAGACCCGGGAGGTGTCGGTGAGGGAGAACTCGCCCGGCCGGATGACCGACTCCCGGCCGTCCTGCTCCTTGAGCGCGGTGCCGCGCTCCTGGAGGCTGAGGATCAGCGACGGCGGGCCGCCGTCGGCGATCATGCGCCGGCTGCGCGTCACCACCTGGGGCCCCGCCTGGACCCTCGATATCCGCACCGGGCCGAGCTGGTGGCCGACGATCGCCCCGGGCGTCGGCACCTCCTCCAGGAGTTCCACTCTCATCGGCACGAACGCGTGGGCCAGCGCCTCGTGCCAGGTCTCCGCCCGGTCGGAGGCGGACAGTCGCGCGGTGGAGAGAGATGCGGGCACCGGGTTCCTCTCGGGTCGGCCGGCCGCCGGTGGTCCCGTCCACCGCCGTGCCGTCCGGACCACCATGGCAGCGGGCCCGGTGCGGGGCATCGCGTGAACCTACTAGATCGGGGGCGGCCCTCACTTGACGGCCGCGCCGGTGGCGGTGCCGGTGACGTGGCGCTGGGCGAGGACGAGCAGGACGGCGGCGGGCAGGGACGCCAGGACGCCGGTGGCCATCACGGCGTTCCAGTGGTCGGTGTGGGCGCCCAGGTACTGGTAGACGCCCAGGGTGACCGGCCGGACGGTGTCCGTGGTGGTCAGGGTGAGGGCGAAGAGGAAGTCGCTCCAGGCGAAGAGGAAGGCGAAGACGCCGGCCGTGATCAGGGCGTTCCGGCTCAACGGCAGCACCACGGAACGGAAGACGCGCAGCCGGCCCGCGCCGTCCACCCGCGCGGCCTCGATGATCTCCTCGGGGATGCCCCGCATGAACGCGTGCAGGACGACGATCGAGAAGGGGACGCCGGCGGTGGAGTCGGCGAGGACCAGCCCGAGGCGGGAGTTCAGCAGCCCCAGGTCGTTGTAGGCGCCGAAGAGCGCGTTGGCCACCACGATGCCGGGCACGGCCTGGGTGGCCAGGACACCGAGGAGCAGGACCCTGGTGCCGCGCAGCCGGAACCGGGCCAGCGCGTGGGCCGCCGGTGCGGCGAGCGTCAGGCTGAGCAGCGCGCTGCCGAGGGCCACCACGAGGCTGGTGAGGAGGTTGGGCCCCTGGTCGCGCAGCGCGGCGGCGTAACCGCCGAGGTCGGGGTGGAACGGGAACCACTCCCCGCGCAGGGTGTTGCCGGCCGGCTGGAGGGAGGCGTTCACCATCCAGTAGACGGGGAACAGCATCACCGCGAGCAGGACGATCCCGACGAGGGTGGACAGCCGGCCGCCGCGGCCGGGTGGGCGTTTCACGGGATCACCTCGGTTCGGGTACGTCGGTCGGCGCGCAGGTGGAGGACGGCGAACAGCAGCGAGAGGACGATGAGCAGGTTGCCCGCCGCGGCGCCGCGCCCGAAGTCGAACTGCCGGAAGGACAGTTCGTAGGCCCGGGTGGCCAGGGTCTCGGTGGCGCCGGCCGGCCCCCCGCCCGTGACCACCAGGATGACGTCCAGCACCTTGACGGTGTAGACGACGCCCAGCACGAGCACCACCCGCACCGCCGGCCGCAGCAGCGGCCAGGTGATGTGGCGGAACGCGGCCGCCGGGCCGGCGCCGTCCAGTGCCGCCGCCTCGTACAGGTACGGAGGGATGTCCCGCAGGGCGCCGTACAGGATCGCGGTGTTGAAGGGGACGCCGACCCAGACGTTGACCAGGACCACCGACAGCAGCGCCGGGGAGGTGCCGGTGAGCCAGGGAACCCCGGACGACGTGAGGTGGAGGCCGCGCAGCACCGCGTTGACCACCCCGGTGTCGGGGTCGAGCATCCACTTCCAGATGGTCCCGGTGGCGACCAGCGGCAGCAGCCACGGCACCAGCAGGAGCGCGCGCAGCACGCCGCCGAGCGGGAACCGCCGCCGGAAGAACAGGGCGAGGGCCAGGCCGAGGACGAACTGCCCGAGGACGGAGCCGGCCGTGAACAGGGCCGTGGTCAGCACGGTCCGGGGGAAGTCGGCGGAGGAGACGAGCGCCGCGTAGTTCCGCAGGCCCACGAACGGGGCGTCACCGGTGTAGAAGGTCGTGACGGTGTACTGCTGGAAGCCCATCACGGCGTTGTCGACCATCGGGCAGCCGAAGAACAGCAGCAGGTACGCCGCGGCGGGCGCGAGGAACAGCCACCGGGTCCAGCCCTCCCCGCGCCGGAGCGGCGAGGGGTCAGTGGCCCGTGGCGATCTGCTGCGCATGGCTGAGGGCTTCCTCCGGTGTCTGTTCACCCGTCAGCGCGGACTGGATCGCGGTGTAGATCCCGGTCGCGGCCCGGGGCCACTCGACGCCGAGCTCGCCGGTACGGGCGCGCGCCACCGTGACGCTCCGGGCGAAGGCGGCCGTCGACGGGTCCTCCTCGGCCTGCTGGGCGGCCACTGCGGTGCGGGAGGGCACGGTGTGGTGGTCCCGGGCCACGGTGCGCATGCTGGCGGGGGAGTTCAGGCAGGCGAGGACCTGGGCGGCCTTCTGCTGCCGGGCCTTGGAGGGGTTCTGCGGGACGGTCCACACCTCGCCGCCGAGCGGGGTGACCGGGGTCTGCCCGAGCCGGGGGACGGGGACGGGGGCCACGCCCCAGTGCAGGTTCGCGTCCTGCTCCAGGGCCGGGATGCGCCACGGCCCGTTGATCATCATGGCCGTCCGTCCGGCGACGAACTGGTCGTGGACGTCGGCCTGGGTCCAGTTCAGCACCGACTTCGCCATGGATCCGCTCTTCACCAGGTCGACCCAGAGCTGGAGCGCCTGCGCCGCCTGGGGGGTGTCCAACTGCCGTTCGTCACCGCCGTTGGACCACAGGAAGGGCAGGAACTGCCAGGTGCCCTCGAAGGTGGCGTTGGCGTCGACGGCCATGCCGTAGCGCCCGGGCCGGGTCAACGCGGCCGCGGCCGCCTTCAGTTCGTCCCAGGTCCGCGGGACGGCGACGCCGGCCTCGGCGAGCATGTCCTTGTTGTAGACCAGGGCGACGGTGCTGACGTTGGGGGCCAGGCCGTAGACCTTGCCCTGGTAGCTGCCCGCGGACAGGATGCCCGGGGCGAAGCCGTCGGCGTCGACGCCGTAGTCCTCCAGCGGGGTCAGCGCGCCGGTCCGGGCGATCTGCTGCAGGTCGGGGTTGTCGAGCATCAGCAGGTCGGGGAGGGTCCGCGAGGACGCCTGTTGCAGGACCTTGGGGACCAGGGACGCCCCCGGGACGCTCGTCTGCTCGACCCGCACCCCGACCGTGCGGCCGCACGCGGTGAGCAGGTCGCCCCACTGGGCGTGCTCGGCCTGGTCGGTGTAGTAGTCGAGCGCGGTGATGGTGGTGACCTCGCCCCCGGCCGGCCCGGGCCCGGTGCCGTGACCGCACCCGGTGGCGGCCGGCGCCAGGAGCAGGAGCCCGGTCAGGAGGGCGGCGATCCGCCGGGCCGACGATCCGGCCGGTGAGGTCATGCTGGTGCCTTCGTCGGGTGTTCGGGGGTCGGGGTCCGTCGGACGCTTCCGTTCGAACGCATATTAAACACCCCCCGGAGTACCCGTGGTGTGCGCGGTGGCCTCCCGGATCATCGCCACCACGGCTTCGGGCCGCGCCAGCGGGGCGGCGTGCGAGGCGTCCAGCACGTACTCGGTGGCCGCCATGCGCTGGGCCATGAAGCGCTGGGCGGCGGGGTTGAGCATCCGGTCGGCGGTCGCGATGGCGTACCAGGACGGCTTGTCCGCCCAGGCGGGTAAGGCCGAGCGGTCGGTCAGCGCGCCGCAGGCGACCGGGCGTTGGGCCGCGGCCAGCGCCCGCCCGGCCGCGGGTGACAGGTCGTCGGCGTACAGCTGCCGGAACCGCTCCGCGCGGATGGACACCTCGCTGTCGGGGCCGGCGGGGAGGAGGGTGGTGGCGGCGGCGTCGGCCAGCGGGGAGGGGGCGAAGCGGTTGGTGATGTCCAGCACGCACTCGCCGGCGTCGAGGCCGAACCCGGCGACGTAGCACAGGGCCACCACCTGGTCGGCATCGTCGGTCGGCTGGGTGATCACCGCGCCGCCGTAGCCGTGGCCGACCAGGACCACGGGGGTGGCGAGCTCGCGCACCAGGCTCCGGAGGCGCGCTGCGTCGTGCGCCAGGCCGCGCAGCGGGTTCGCGGGCGCGTGCACCGTCAGACCGGCGGCGCGCAGCGGGCCGACGACCCCGGACCAGGACGAGGCGTCGGTGAACGCCCCGTGGACCAGGACGACGGTCGGCGGGACGGGGGCGGGTCTGGGCATGCCGGTGGCCTTCGACTGGGCGGCGGAGTGGGGCAGGGCGAGGAGAACGGACCTGGGGCCCAGCCAAGCGGGTCCGGCCGGGTCGGGGCATCGCGTGAACGTACCAAGCCGGCGCGCTCAGGCCCCGGAGAGGTCGGGAACCTCCGGGAGGGTGGCGACCAGGTTGGCGAGCTGGACCCGGGAGCCGATCGACAGCTTGCGGAACACGGACGTCAGATGGGTGTTGACGGTGTGCGGGGACACCACGAGCACGTCGGCGGCCGAGCGGTTGGTGTGGCCCTGGGCGATGAGGCGCGCGACCTTCTCCTCCGAGGCGGTGAGGGCGCCCCAGCCCTGGACGGGCCGCCGTACGGTGGCCGCCCGGCGGCTCTCGCCTCCGGCACCTTCCAGGGCGCGTTGGACGTGGGCCGCCGCGGCGTGGGCGCCCGACTCGGCGAAGGTGTCCCGCGCGAGCGCCAGCGCGGCCACCGCCGGGCTCCGCCGCCCCGCGGCCAGCAGGGCCAGGCCGAGATCGGCGTGAGCGGCGGCCCGGGTCAGCGGGCGGGGGCTCGCGCCGAGCAGGTCCACGGCGTGTGCCAGCACGGCGGGGTCGTTCCGGACGAGCCCGCGGGCCTGCACGGCGATGCCGGCGGCGGTCGGCACGGCGGGGTTGCGCCCGGCGTGGGCCTCGGCCTGCGCGGCCAGGTCCTCGGCGAGCTCGCGCTCCCCGGCGCGCAGGGCCATGCGGACCGCGGCGTCGACCCAGTCGCGCAGCAGCCGCCAGCGCAGGAAGGGCCCCTGCTGCTGGACCCGGCGGATCCGGTCGACGGCGAGGGCGACGTCCCCATCGGCCTCGGCGTGGACGGCCTCCAGGAAGGACACCGCGGCCGTGTTGCCCGCGTTCGGTTTGACGGCCAGGTGCTCCCGGGCGGCGAGCAGGTTCTCCCGGGCCGCCTCCCGGTGGCCGCGCAGCAGGGCGATCCGGGAGCGGATCACCCGCCCGTTCAGCTGCTGGACGGGCACCCGCACCTCGTCCTCCAGGCGTTCCATGGTCACGAAGTCGGCCTCGGCGTCGTCGAGTCGGCCGAGCCCCAGGTCGTGCTGGCCCTGGGCCCACAGCAGCATGGCCTGACGCACCGCACCGCCCCCCTCCGCCGCCCGCAGGAGCAGGCGCTCGGCGGAGGCGAAGTCGTCCACGTGCACGTGCGCGACGACCTCCTCGGGGAGGAAAGCGGAGTCGATGGTGCTGAGCGCGGCGAAGCGCTGCAGCGCGACCGCGTTCTCCCCCGCGTTCAGCGCGATCTCGCCCAGGCCGGACAGGGCCAGCACATGGGCCTCCCGGTCGCCGATCGCGGTGGCGGTCCGCAGCGCCGTCTCGCCGGCCTCCCGCGCCACGCCCAGGTCACGGCCGCGGGACAGGGCCAGGGCGCGCAGGGCGGCCAGCCGGGCGCATATCTCCGGGGCGGAGCCGCCGGCGGCGAGGGCGGCCTCGGCCCGGCGGCGCAGCTCCTCGGCGAGGTCCATGGTCCACAGCGCCCCTCCCAGGGCGGACTGGAGCCGGCCGAAGGTCTCCAGCGGCGGCCGGTCGGCCAGCAGCCGGTCGCCGGTCTCCAGCGCCTCGCGGTTGCGGCCGGCCCGGGCCAGGCAGAGGATCGTCTGCTCGCCCACCTCGAACTTCAACTGCCCGGACGACGGGACCAGTTCGAGGGCGCGCAGCATCAGGTCGGCCGCCGGGCCGGGGGTCACCGCCAGCACGTCGTCGGCCGCGCGCCGCAGCAGCGCCACGGCCTCCTCGTCCCCGGGTACGGCGCCCCGGAGGATGTGCGGCACCGCGTCGATCGGCTGCCGGCCGGCGGTGACCAGGCGGCGGGCGGCCGCGCGGTGCAGGGCCTTGCGGGCCGAGGGCGGGATGTCGGCGTAGACCGCCTGGCGCAGCAGGTCGTGCCGGAAGACCAGGTGGTCGCCGTCGTCGTCCAGGAGTCCGGCGCACACCGCCTCCTCAAGGGCCGGGAGCAGGGCGGCGGCCGGTTGGTCGCAGAGCGCGGCGGCGTCCTCGAAGTCGAACCGGCGGCCCAGCACCGCGCCCATCTGCAGGAAGCGCAGCGTGCCGGGCTGCAGGGACCGGAGCCTGCCGCGTACGCCCACCACCAGCCGGGAGGGCACCACGTCCCGTGGGACGTCGGTGCTACGCAGTCCGGCCAGCATCTCGACCGCCAGGAACGGGTTCCCGCCGGCGCCGTCGAGCAGGTCCCGCACCCATGCGTCGACCGCCGGTCCGAGCGTGTCGTCGGCCAGTTGGCCGATGGCCGCGCCGGACAGCGGGCCCAGGGACACCGTGACCGTCGCGAGGTTGCCGGCGGCGGCCGCCACGATCTCCTCGGCCGGGCCGGCGGGCTCCCGGCGCCCGGTCAGCAGCCACAGGACCGGCGAGGTCCGCAGCCGGGTCGGCAGCTGCTGCAGGGCGAACCGGCTCAGTGCGTCGGCCCACTGCACGTCGTCCAGCCCGATCAGCACCGGCGCGTCGGTGGCCCTGGCCTCGATCGCCTCCGCCAGGCGCTCCACCAGCCAGATCCGCTGGTCGTGGTTGCGGGCGAGATCGGCGAGGTCGTCGCCGGAGAGCAGCGGCCGGTCGCCGTGCAGGACGCTGGCCGCCAGCGAGGAGAGCGGGACGATGTGGTGCAGCTCCTCGGCCTTGCCGAGGCCCACGGAGAACCCCGCCGCGGCGGCCCGGGCGGCGGCCTCGGCGAGCAGGGTGGTCTTGCCGATGCCCGGTTCCCCCTGGATCAGGGCCAGTCCGCCGCTCCCGGTGTCGGCCACCGAGCCGATCAGGGCCTGGAGCCGTGCGAGTTCGGCCTCCCGGCCGCGCAGACCGCGATGGGACAGCGGACCGCCTGACCCTGCCATGTCGAGCTACTTCCCGTCCGCCCACGCCGGCCGGAGTCGTTCGGTTCCGGCCGTGCCACTGTTCCCGGCTTCCCGAGGGTACAAGGGAGGCGGCGGGGATGTTCCGCCGGTGCACGGTGATGTGACGGTCCGTGCACCGCTGAGCGGGGGCACGGGGGCGGCAGGGGGGTCCTTCCGGCCGGGCCGGTCGGCGAGGACCGGTGGGTTCAGGGGGCCTCGCCGGTCGCCGAAGCCCGGCCTCCGGGTGTTTCAACTCCCGTGTTTGTCAGGTGAGTTGGCGGCCTTCGAGGGCGCGGGTGCGGCCTGCTCCGAGGGGTGCGCGGCAGGCGGGGCGGGCACCGTCCGGGGTGGGCGGAGCCGCCGGATCCCCGGTTTGTTGAAGGTTTGTCCATCTCGTTCCGCTCCTTGTAGGAAGGACGCCGGGGGCTGTCGAGCGAGGAGGCCCCCGCATCCGCACAGAACCACTTCCAACCGGTCGGAGACTCCCGTGAGCCAGTCGGGTCCCTCACCCATGCCCGAAACTCCCGCGACAGAAGCCGAAGTCCCCGGGCACCGGCTCGACCGAGCCGCCCGCGAGGGCGGCGAGGGCTGCATCGACATCCTCTCCCCGCCGCCCGGGACCGATTCCGAGGACTGCCTCCACATCGCCCTGCACGTCCACGGCGCGGCCTCCGTCCGGCGCGGCGGGGCCAGCACGGTCCTGGCCCCGGGGGACCTGGTGATCAGCGCCACCCCGCACCCGGCGGGCCTGCTGCAGGACTCCGAGTGCCGGATGCTCCGCTTCCGCGTCCCCTGCTTCTACCTGGGTGTGCGGCAGGGCGACGTCCGGCGGGCGGGCGGACTGCTGGCGCGGGGGAGCGAGGGGATCGGCTCGCTCGCCTCCCAGTTCCTCCGCACCCTGGCGGCTCAGGAGCGGGCCCACCGGGCCCGGCCGGGCAACCACCTCGCGCGCGGCGCCTCCGACATCGTCGCCGTCCTGGTGGGCGAGCTGCTCGACCGGGAGGACCCGGAACACCCGGGCGGTGCGGCCGAGTTGCTGGCCCGGATCCGCGTCCACATCGAGGAGAACCTCGCCGACCCGGACCTCTCGCCCGGCTCGATCGCCCGCGCGCAGCACATCTCGGTGCGCTATCTCCACAAGCTCTTCCAGCAGGACGGCATGACCGTGGGCCAGTGGGTCCGGCGGCGCCGACTGGACGCCTGCCGCCGGGAGTTGGGGCGCCCGTCCCGGCGGCAGACCAGTGTGTCCGCGGTCGCGCACCGCTGGGGCTTCGTCAGCCACTCCCACTTCAGCCGGGCGTTCCGGGACGCGTTCGGCGTCTCGCCCCGCGAGTGGCAGGCCTACGCCACCCGGGCCGAGGGGCGCGATCCGGCGTCCTGATTCCCCGGCCGGCGCCGTCCGAACAGACTGCCGCAGCCGCCCCACACGGCGCCGCACCGCCCGTCCTGGTGAGGACGCGGTGCGGCGCCGGTGGGTTGACGTCAGCGGTCGGTGTGGACCTCCGCGACGTAGCCGCCCGGGAACCGGACCACGGCGCTCTCCCGGCCGCCCGCGCGGACCGGCCCCGACAGCACGGTGGCGCCGGCCGCCTTCGCCCGCTCCAGGGTGGCGCCGAGGTCCGGCACGCCGTAGCCGGTGGTCTCCAGGCCGAACGGGTGCGGCAGGTGGCCGTCCGTCACCGCGACGGTGGTGGCGCCGAAGCCGGAGGTGAGCCGGATCAGCCGGTACGTCGTCCCGGGCAGGCCGATGGCGGCGCCGTCGGCCCGCCGGTCGTCGGAGACGACGCGGCCCTGGGTGAAGGCGAGGTAGCTGTCCAGGAAGGCGCCGACGGAGTCCGGCGGCAGGTAGAGCCGGTTCTCCGGCACGCTCGCCGGGGCGGGGTAGGACGGCGCGGTGGTGTGGACGTACAGCTGGGCGTTGACCCCGCCGGGGAACTGGACGACGGCGTCCCGGCCGATCGGGTCGGTGAACGGTGCCACGGTCACGGCGGCGCCGTCGGCGCGGGCGGCCCGGACCGCCTGGTCGAGGTCGGTCACCAGCCAGCCGGTGCGCTCGGTGCCGAACGGGTACGGGACGGGCGTGGTGTAGTCGAACACCGACAGCGTGCCGACCGGGGACACGATCAGCTCGGAGAGCGTCCGGCTGGGCGCCGGGGTCACCTGGGTGGAGACCGGGCCGATCGTGGTGCCACCGAAGGTGGACGTCCAACTGGCCACGAAGGCCTGCTCGGTGCCCGGCGCGACGTACACGTGGGTGGTGTCGTACTGCGGGCCGACGGCGAAGTGCTGGTGCCGGCCCGGCTTCGCCGAACCGCTCGGGGTGGCCGAGGCGGTGGGGACCGCGGTCAGCGCGGCGACCGCCGCCACCCACGGGACCACGCGCCGGACGAGTCGAAGCTTCACGGGTGACCTCCTGGTCATGGTGCGCGCCCGGCGCCCGTTCGAACGGGCGCCGGGCGCGGGCGGGTGGCCGGTGCCGCCGCTGTCCGAACCAGGGGCGACGGCGGCACCGGCGAGGGGACGGACGGCCGCGGTCGGGGGAGGCGCGGCCGCCCGGGTCACTTCGCGAGGAAGGCGAGCAGCGCGGTGTTGACCTCCTCGGCGTGGGTCCAGAGCAGGCCGTGCGGGGCGCCCTCGATCTCCACGTACTCGGCGGAGGGCAGTGCGCGGTGGAAGGGGCGGGCGGTGTTCTCCACGGGCAGGATGCGGTCACCGGTGCCGTGCAGGATGAGGGTGGGGACGTCGATGCGGGGGATGTCGGCGCGGAAGTCGGTGTACCAGGTGGTCGGGGCGGCCGAGGCGGCGAAGGAGCCGCCGCTCGCGGCGACGTTCCAGCTGTTGCGGACGGCCTCTTCGCTGATCCGGCTGCCGAGGTTCTCGTCCAGGTTGTAGAAGTCCTGGTAGAAGGCGGTGTAGTAGGCGTACCGGTCGGCCTTGACGGCGGCCACGATGCCGTCGAAGAAGTCCTTGGTGGCGACGCCGTCCGGGTTGTCGTCGGTCTTGAGCAGGAACGGCTCCAGGGAGGCGAGGAAGGCGACCTTGGCGATGCGGGCCGAGCCGTAGGCGGACACGTAGCGGGCGACCTCGCCGGTGCCCATGGAGAAGCCGACCAGCACGGCGTCGCGCAGGTCGAGGGTCTCCAGCAGGGTGTTGAGGTCGGCGGCGAAGGTGTCGTAGTCGTAGCCGGTGGTCGGCTGCGAGGACTGGCCGAAGCCGCGCCGGTCGTAGGTGATGACGCGGTAGCCGGCGGCCAGCAGCTCGGCGCTCTGGCGCTCCCAGGAGTGTCCGCTCAGCGGGAAGCCGTGGATCAGGACGACCGGCTGCCCGGTGCCGTGGTCCTCGTAGTAGAGGTCGATGGAGGTGGAGTTCTCCTGGCCAACGGTGATGAACGGCATGGTGGTTCCTCTTTCTCGGGCAGCGGGTTGGCTGCGATGCGGCTCACGCTAGGGGCGGCCGCCGCCGGCCTGTGGCCTCGGAGAGCACCCGCTCTCGCCCGAGAGTGCTCCGGGTGCCGCCCGGCGCGTCGGGCGGGCCCCGGCCCCGGTGCGGGTGCGCGGAAGGACCGCAGCCGGTGCGCCGTCGGAACAGGCCGTGGGCCGGCGCGTTCCTAGCCTGGTCCCCGAACCGCCCAGCCATCCCCGGGAGCACCATGAGCAGCCAGCCGCACCTCCACCAACACGCCGCCGAGATCCAGGAGTTCGGAACCGTCACCCAACTGCCGATCGCGCTCTCCCACGACGCCCGGCAGTACTCCTGCCAGCGGCTCAACCGCGTCCTCGCGGACACCCAGTTCCTGTACGCGCTGTACAAGAAGTGCCACTGGGGCATGCGCGGGCCGACCGCCTACCAGCTGCACCTGCTCTTCGACAAGCACGCCCAGGAGCAGTTGGAGCTGGTCGACGCGCTCGCCGAGCGGGTGCAGACGCTCGGCGGCGTCGCCGTGGGCGATCCCCGGCACGCCGCGCTGATCACCGGGGTGCCGCGCCCGCCGGACGGCGTGGAGGACGTGCACTCGATGCTCTCGCGCCTGCTCGACGCCCACGAGACCGTCCTCGCCGACGTCCGCGACGCCGCCACCCGCACCGCGGAGCTCGGCGACGACGGCACCCAGGACCTCCTGGTGTCCCAGATCATCCGCACCGGCGAGACCCAGGTCTGGTTCCTCGCCGAGCACCTGGTCGTCACCCCCGGGACCCGGGCCTGACCGCGGGCCGGGTCCGCTCGAAGGCGGACCCGGCACCGCCCGCCTTCGCCGGGGGCTTCCTGCTCAGCCGCGCCAGGTCTCCAGCAGGCGCAGCCAGACCTCGCTGATGGTCGGGTAGGCCGGCACCGCGTGCCACAGCCGGCCGAGCGGCACCTCGGCGGTGACGGCGACGGTCGCCGAGTGCAGCAGCTCCGTGACCCCGGACCCGACGAAGGTGGCCCCCACCACGGTCTCCCGGTCCAGGTCGATGACGGCCCGGGCCCGGCCGCGGTACCCGTCGGCGTGCAGCGAGGCGCCCGCGACGTCGGCGAGGTCGTAGTCGACGGCCCGCACCCGCAGGCCCCGGGCGGTCGCCTCGGCGAGGGTGAGGCCGACCGAGGCCGCCTCCGGGTCGGTGAAGACCACCTGGGGCGCGCCGGCCCGGTCGGCGGTCGCGACGCTGCGCCCCCAGGGGGCGACGTCCAGGTCCCGGCCGGCCGCCCGGTCGGCGATCGCGGTGCCGAACACCCGTGCCTGGTACTTGCCCTGGTGGGTCAGCAGCGCGCGGCCGTTCACGTCGCCGGCGGCGTAGAGCCAGCCGCCGTCCACGCCGACGGCCAGCCCGGTGTCGTCCACCGCGATCCACCCGCCGGGTTCCAGGCCGACCGTCTCCAGCCCCAGGTCCTCCGTGGCGGCCCTTCGCCCGGTGGCGAACAGCACCTCGTCGGTGCGCAGTTCACCGTGTTCCCCGAGGTCCAGGGCCACCTCGCGGTCGCGGGTCAGGCCGCGCACCGACACCCCGGTCCGTACGTCGACACCGGACTCCCGCAGGGCGGCGGCGACGAGCTCGCCCGCGAAGGGTTCCATCCGCGGCAGCAGCCCGGACCCGCGGACGAGCAGGGTGACCCGGCTGCCCAGGGCGCTCCAGGCCGTGGCCAGTTCGGTGGCGACGGCGCCGCCGCCGACGACGGCCAGCCGGGCGGGGACCGCGGCGGAACCGGTCGCCTCCCGGCTCGTCCAGGCGCCCGCGCCCCCGAGGCCCGGGAGGTCGGGCAGGGCGGCGCGGGTGCCGGTGCAGACCGCCACGGCGTGCCGGGCGGTCAGGACGCGGCGGTCCCAGTCGGTGCCCTCCACCCGCACCCGCCGCGGGCCGTCCAGCCGGCCGTGCCCGCGGACCAGCGTGATCCCGGCGGACTCCAGCCAGGCCACCTGGCCGTGGTCCTTCCAGTGCGAGGCGAAGCCGTCGCGCCGGCGCAGCACGGCCGCCGCGTCGAGGGCGCCGGTGACCGCCTCCCGGGCGCCGCGCAGCCGCCGGGCGTCCCGCAGGGCGGCCGGCGGGCGGAGCATCGCCTTGCTCGGCATGCAGGCCCAGTAGGAGCACTCGCCGCCGACGAGCTCCCCCTCCACGATCGCCACGCTCAGCCCGCCGGCTCGCGCGCGGTCGGCGAGGTTCTCCCCGGTCGGGCCGGCGCCGATCACCACGACGTCGAACTCCTCGGATCCGCTCATCTGTCAGTCGCCTCCTCGTCACCCCCCTGGGGATGACGGTCGTTCACAAGGGAATGGGTTCGCCGTCGACGTTCCGGCGGTTGCGGGCCCCCGGGCGGCTTGCGCTGCCCGGGGGCCCGCGACGGTCCGGGCGCGGCCGCCTCAGGCGCGGTGCAGGGCGACCCGGGTGGCCAGGCCGCCGCCCACCCCGGCGGCCACGGCCGCGGGCAGCCACCACAGCGCCCAGTGCGCCAGGCCGAGGGCGCCGTCCACCGACCACTGGCCGGGGCCGGTGGCGGTCAGCGCCGCGCCGATGACGATCAGGACGAACGGGAACTCGTACCCGTCGTGCTGCACCCACAGCCCGTGGGGCCACTTGACCGTCAGCGCGACCGTCATCACGCCCATCAGCCCCGCGCCGGCCAGCGGGGTCAGCAGGCCGGCGGCCAGCATCAGTCCGGCGCCGATCTGGGTGCCGCCGGCGGCCAGCGCGGTGAGCTTGCCGCCGCGGAAGCCGTCGCCCCGGAACTCGGCGCTGCCGCCCTCCAGGCCGTTGCCGCCGAGGCGGAAGCTGATCTTCTGGACGCCGTGGCCCGCGATCAGCAGACCGGTGACCAGGCGCAGCAGGAGAAGGCCCGTGTTCATGTCGGACTCCGTCGGTTCGGTGCGGGCCGTCAGCCGGCGGCGTGCGGGTCGATCATGGCGTGGGCGTAGACCAGGCCCAGGCCGTAGGCGCCGCCGTGCTCCTTGACCAGCTCGGTCACCGGGACGTAGGTCTCGGCGCGGGCCCAGTCGCGCTGGAGCTCCAGCAGGACCTGGATCCAGGTGACGGGCACGGCGCCGGCGGCGGTCATCCGCTGCAGGGCGTGCTCGTGGGCCAGCGGGCTGACGCCGCCGGAGGCGTCCGAGACGACGTAGACCTCGTAGCCCTGGGCCAGCGCGGACAGGGCCGGCAGGACGAGGCAGACCTCGGTCCACAGACCGGAGAGGACGATCTTGCGACGGCCGGTCGCCTTGACCGCCTCGACCAGGGCCTCGTCCTCCCAGGCGTTCATGCTGGTGCGGTCGATGACCTCCTGGTCGGGGAAGACGGCCCGCAGCTGCGGGAGGAGCGGGCCGGAGAAGGACTCGGCGGCGACGGTGGACAGCACGGTCGGCACGTCGAAGATCTTCGCGGCCTTCGCCAGGCCGACGGTCGCGTTGATGATCGCGGTGCGGTCGCCGCTGCCGGTGCCGAAGAACATCTGCGGCTGGTGGTCGACGAACAGCATCATCGCGTTGTCGGGCGTGAGCAGGTCGGGGCTCGGGGCGGCGTGGACGGTGGCGAAGTCGACCATGGGTCTTCTCTTTCCTTGGCAGTGCACAGAATTGACGTTCCATCAGGCTGCCCCGCGATCGGCGGGGCGCCTCCGTCGACGACGCTAGGGCGCGGCGGCCCGGGTGTTCTGCTCGCTGTGCGCCCGGGACTGTCCCGACAACGCACGGCCGTTCGGACCGGGCCGGCCGACCGCCACAGTGCGCTGCGGGGCAACCGCCCATGCGCTGCGGAAGCCCTTCGCGCGCCGTCTGCCGCCTAGGTTCGGACGCCACCGAACGAAGGGACCCCCTTGTCCACCATGCCCGTCGCCGGAATCCGCCCCGGCACCCCCGAGCAGCCCGCCGACCTGGTGGTGCGCAACGCCAAGGTGCACACCAACGACCCGCGCCGCCCCCGGGCCACCGCCGTGGCCGTCCGGGACGGACTGGTCCAGGCGGTCGGCGACGACGCGGACGTCGCCCCGCTGGTCGGCCCCGGCACCCGGGTGGTCGACGCGCTCGGCCGCCGGGCCGTCCCCGGACTCAACGACGCGCACCTGCACGTCATCCGCGGCGGCCTCAACTACGTGCTGGAGCTGCGCTGGGACGGCGTCCCGACGCTGCGCGAGGCCCTGGCCATGCTCCGGCTGCAGGCCGAGCGCACCCCGCCCGGCCAGTGGGTGCGGGTGGTCGGCGGCTGGTCCGCCGACCAGTTCGCCGAGCGGCGCCTGCCCACCCTGGCGGAGCTCGACGCGGCGGCGCCCGACACCCCCGTCTTCGTGCTGCACCTCTACCAGTCGGCGCTGCTCAACCGCGCCGCGCTGCGCGCCGCCGGCTTCACCCGGGACACCCCGGACCCGGCGGGCGGCCAGATCGTGCGCGGCCACGACGGCGAGCCCACCGGCCTGCTGATCGCCGCCCCCGGCGCGCTGCTGCTCTACTCCACCCTGGCCAAGGCGCCGACCCTGGACGAGGCCGACCGGATCGGCTCCACCCGGCACTTCCTGCGCGAGCTGAACCGCTTCGGCCTGACCTCCGCGATCGACGCCGCCGGCGGCTTCCAGAGCTTCCCCGAGAACTACGGCACCGTCATGGAGCTCGCCCGCCGCGGCGAGCTGACCCTGCGCATCGCCTACCACCTCTTCCCGCAGACCGCCGGGCAGGAGCTGGACGACCTCACCCGCTGGGTCGAGACCGTGCGCCCCGGGGAGGGCGACGCGTGGCTGCGCCTCAACGGCGCGGGGGAGAACCTCACCTGGGCCGCCGCCGACTTCGAGAACTTCACCGAGCCCCGGCCGCAACTCGGCTCCTACGAGACGGAGTTCGAGAAGGCCGTCCGGCTGCTGACCGAGCACGGCTGGGGCTTCCGGCTGCACGCCACCTACGACGAGACCATCCGCCGCGACCTCGCCGTCTTCGAGAAGCTGGCCGCCGAGGGCCTCTTCCCGCAGGGCAACCGCTGGCTCTTCGACCACGCCGAGACCGTCAGCCCGGACAGCCTCGACCGCATCGCGGCCCTGGGCGGCGCCGTCTCCGTGCAGAACCGCCTCTCCTTCCAGGGCGAGGCCTTCGTCTCGCGCTACGGCGCTGCGGCCGCCGCCGAGGCGCCGCCGCTGCGCGCCATGCTGGACCGGGGCCTGACCGTCGCGGCGGGCACCGACGCCACCCGGGTCTCCTCCTACAACCCCTGGGTCGCCCTGCACTGGCTGGTCTCCGGCCGGGCGGTCAGCGGCCGGCGCCTCGCGGCCGCGCACAACCGGCTCGGCCGTGAGCAGGCCCTGGAGCTCTACACCCTGGGCGGCGCCCGCCTCACCGGCGAGGAGGAGGTCAAGGGCCGTCTGACGGTCGGCAGTTACGCCGACCTCGCGCTGCTCAGCGCCGACTACTTCACCGTGCCCGAGGCCGACATCCCGCACATCGAGTCCGTCCTCACCGTCGTCGGCGGGCGGATCGTCCACGCCACCGCGGAGCACCAGGGACTGGCCCCGGAGCCGCCCGCGGTGACGCCCTCCTGGAGCCCGGTCACCCGCTTCGGCGGCTACCACGCCACCCCCGCCCCCGGCCCGACCGGCGTCCGCCAGGCCGAGGGCGTGCTGGAGGCCGTGGCCGCCTCCGGCGAGCAGCACGCCTGGCGGACGGCGCGCGGCCTCGCCCTGCCCGGGCAGCCGCAGGCGCCGCTGGACCCCTGCTTCTTCTGACCTTCTGCTTCTGACCGCGAGCCGCTTCCACCCGGGGGCACCGCCGGACCACGGCGGTGCCCCCGCCCACGTTCCCCCCACCGTCCGAGGAGCCGTCGTGACCACGCCCGTACCCGATTCCCGCCCCGCCCCGCCGCCGCCGGTGCCCGGAGCGGAGATCCACGACCGCCACCCGCTCGCCCTGGCCCTGTTCGGCCTCACCCTGGTCAGCGGCCTGATCGACGCCGTCAGCTACCTCGGCCTCGGCCACGTCTTCACCGCGAACATGACCGGCAACGTCGTCGTCATCGCCTTCGCGCTCGCCGGAGCACCCGGATTCTCCGTCCTCGGCTCGTCGATCTCGCTCGCGGCCTTCCTCCTCGGCGCGCTCCTGGCCGGCCGGCTGGCCACCCGGTACGCCGGAACCCGGCGCTCCGCCCGGCTGCGCACGGTCTTCGTCCTGGAGGTCGCGCTGTACGGCGCGGCGGCCGCCGTCGTCTTCGCCCGGGGCGCGGACGGGCCCGCGCGGGACGCCGTGATCGCCCTGCTCGCCCTGGCGATGGGCATCCGCAACGGCACCGTCCGCGGCCTGGGTGTGCCGGACCTCACCACCACCGTGCTGACCCTCACCCTGACCGGCCTGGCCGCCGACTCCCGCCTCGCCGGCGGCGCCTCCCCCCGCCGGCGCCGGAAGGTCCTCTCCGTCGCCGCCATGCTCGCCGGCGCGGCCCCGGGCGCCGTCCTCGTGCTGCACGGGCAGACCGCCTGGGCGCTGGTCGCCAGCGCCGTCCTGGCCGGCGGCACCCTCCTGCTCTACCGCGAGTGACGGGCCTTCGGCAGGACGGCTCGCGGCCGCCCGTCCCTCCCGGGGCGGGCGGCCGCTGCCGGTGCGTCAGGCGGACGCGGCGCCCCGCAGCCGCTCGGCGGCGGACTCCGGGCTGACGTCGGTGACGAAGGCGTCGAGCCCGGACTCCACGCCGGCCAGGTACTTGAGCTTGCCGGGCGCCCGCCGGATGGTGAACAGCTCCAGGTGGAGGGCGAGTTCGGCGCCGCCCTCCTTCGGCGCCTGGTGCCAGGCCGAGATGTACGGGGTCCGGTTGGGCGCCGCGCCGGGCTCGGCGGGGAACAGCGCGTCGAAGCGGCGCAGCAGGTCGAGGTAGAGACCGGGGAACTCGGCGCGTTCGGCCTCGTCGAGCGCGGTGAGGTCGGGGACCCGGCGGTGCGGGTAGAGGTGCACCTCGTACGGCCAGCGGGCGGCGAACGGTACGAAGGCGGTCCAGTGCTCGCCCCGGAGCACCAGCCGCTCGGGGGACTCCCGTTCGACGGCGAGCAGGTCCTCGAAGAGGTTCCGGCCGGTGCGGGCCCGGTGCGCCTCGGCCCGGGCGATCATCCGGGTGGTGCGGGAGGGGACGAAGGGGAAGGCGTAGATCTGCCCGTGCGGGTGGGCCAGCGTGACGCCGATCTCCGTGCCGCGGTTCTCGAAGCAGTACACCTGCCGGACGCCGGGCAGGGCGGACAGCGCCGCCGTGCGGTCCGTCCAGGCGTCCAGCACGAGGCGCGCACCGGGTTCGTCCAGGTCGGCGAAGGAGGCGTCGTGGTCGGAGGTGAAGCAGACCACCTCGCAGCGGCCGTCGCCCGGCCGGAGGGTGTGCAGCGGTTCGTCCCGGGCCGCGACGTGGTCGGCGGCGCCCGTGGCGAGCGAGGGGAAGCGGTTCTCGAACACCGCGACCTCGTAGTCGGCGGCCGGGATCTCGCTGAGCCGCCCGTCGCGGGAGGGGCACAGCGGGCACTCGCCGGCCGGCGGGTGGTAGGTCCGCTGCTGGCGGTGCGCGGCCACCGTGACCCACTCGCCGAGGACCGGGTCGAGCCGGGTCTCGGAGAGGCTGGCGGCCGGCTCCAGCGGCCGCCGGTCCACGAGGTCGCGGGCCGCGCCCGGCTCCCGGTCGAAGTAGACGAGCTCGCGGCCGTCGGCCAACGTGGTGGCGGTTCTGTGCACCGCTGTACTCCTTACGCGTGGGATGTCGGCCCGGCAGTCTCGAGCTTCAACAGATTCAAACAGAGATGATCGCTTGTCAACAGGCATCGTGGCTGGTGGCGGCTGCTCCGGGCGGCCGACTCGGCCCGACTGAACATGGACATCGCAGATGTTGACCGCGAGGGCGGTCGTGTTTGATTATGTCGGAATTCGCGTCCGTTCGCTGCACCACGGCACGAACGGGAACCACGACGAGCACCAGGCATGGAGCTGACACATGACCGACGAGGCCGCCGCCGACTTCGAGACCGTCCACGGCGCACGCCCGAGCGGCGTGTGGGCCGCCCCCGGCCGGGTGAACCTGATCGGCGAACACACCGACTACAACGACGGCTTCGTCCTGCCCATCGCCCTGCCGCACACCACCCGGATCACCGCCCGCCGCCGCGCGGACGGCCGGCTGCGCCTGTTCAGCGCCCAGGGCGACGGCACGATCACCGACCTCGCGCTCGACCGCCTGAAGCCCGGCGTCGTCACCAGCTGGGCCGCCTACCCGGCGGGCGTGTTCTGGGCGCTCGCCGAGGCCGGACACGCGATCGGCGGGGCCGACCTGTTCGTCGACAGCGACGTGCCGACCGGGGCCGGGCTCTCCTCCTCGGCCGCCCTGGAGTGCGCGACCGCCGCCGCGCTGAACGACCTGTACGGGCTCGGCCTGTCCGCGCCGGAGCTCGCCGTGCTCGCCCAGCGGGCCGAGAACGCCTTCGTCGGCGTGCCCTGCGGCGTCATGGACCAGATGGCCTCCGCCTGCTGCACGGACGGCACCGCGCTGTTCCTGGACACCCGGACGCTGGAGCAGCGGCACGTCCCGCTGGACCTGGCGGCCGCCGGGCTGCGGCTGCTGGTGATCGACACCCGGGTCAAGCACGACCTCGGCGACGGCGCCTACGCCGCCCTGCGGGCCGGCTGCGAGCGGGCCGCCGAGCTGCTCGGCCTGCCCGCGCTGCGCGACCTGAGCGCCGCCGACCTGCCGGCCGCCCTGGACCGGCTGCCGAGCGAACTCCGGCCGCTGGTACGGCACGTGGTGACCGAGGACGCGCGCGTGACGGCGACCGTCGAGCACCTGGACGCCGGCCGGATCGCCGAGCTGGGGCCGATCCTGACGGCCGGACACGCCTCGCTGCGCGACGACTTCGGGGTCTCCTGCGCCGAGACGGACCTCGCGGTGGAGGCCGCCGTCGCGGCCGGGGCGCTGGGCGCCCGGATGACCGGCGGCGGCTTCGGCGGGTCCGTCATCGCCCTGGTCGCGGCCGCGCGCGTGGCGGAGGTCTCGGAGGCCGTCCGGGCGGCGTTCCGTTCGGCGGGCTTCGCCGAGCCGGTCACCTTCACCGCCGTCCCCTCGGTGGGCGCCCGCCGCACGGCCTGAGCCCCCGGCGTCAGCCGGCGGCCGGGACGACGACGAGCTCGCCGACCGCCTCGGCGAGCACGCCGCGCGCCGTCGCGGGCAGGGCGTCGTCGGTGATGAAGCAGTCGACCTCCGCGAGGGTGGCGAAGCTGCTCAGGCCGACGACGCCCCACTTGGTGTGGTCGGCCACCACGACGGTGCGCCGGGCGGAGGCGATCAGGGCCCGGTTGGTCTGCGCCTCGGCCAGGTTGGGCGTGGTGAGGCCGGCCTGCTCGCTCACCCCGTGCACGCCCAGGATCAGCAGGTCCACGTGCAGCGAATGGATCGTCTGGTCCGCCAGGGCGCCCACCAGGGCCGCCGAGCGGGTGGGCGAGCCGCCGGTCAACAGCAGCGACGGGACGGTCTCCCTCCCGTCGCTCCCGGCTGCCCACAGCAGGTCGGCGATCCGCAGGGAGTTGGTCACCACCGTCAGCTCCGGGACCTCCAGCAGCCGGGAGGCGACCGCGTAGGTCGTGGTGCCGGCCGAGAGGGCCACCACGCTGCCCGGCTCCACCAGTCGCACCGCCGCGTCCGCGAGCGCGGCCTTGGTGCCCTCCTCCAGTGCGGACTTGGCGTCGAAGCCGGGCTCGAAGGCGCTCGCCGTCCCGGTCGCCACCGCGCCGCCGTGCACCTTCTCCACGGTGCCCTGGCGCACCAGCGCGTCGAGGTCCCGGCGGATGGTCATGTCGGACACGCCGAACTGCTCGACCAGTTCGGCGACCCGGATCGCGCCGGTGCGGCGGATGGTCTCCAGGATCAGGGCCTGGCGCTGGGCGGCGAGCAAGGTCTGGTCAGCCACGAAGGACCTTTCGATCGGACGAGCACGTGGGGCTGGGGCGTTCTCGTCGGCGACCGGGAACGCGGCGGGGCCTGCCCGGGCCATTATCCCAGGGCACCGGCGGGCCCTCGGGCCGGGGCCGAACGGGACCGCCGGTGCCGCGGGCAGTCGCGGCACCGGCGGTCCGGCGGCGGTCCGGCCGGGTCCTCCCCGGCCGGCCCCGCGGCCCGCGAGTCGGCGCGGTGGGGGGCGCCCCGGCTCGCGGGAGTTCCTGCGGTCAGGCGGGCAGGCCGACCGCGCGTTCGCGGTTGCGCCGCTGCTGGATGACGACGGCGGCCACCAGCAGGGTGCCCTGGGCGACGTTCTGCCAGAAGGCGTTGATGCCCTGGACGGTGAGGCCGTTCTGCAGTGCGCCGAGCAGCGCGACGGCGAGCAGGGTGCCGCCGATGCTGCCCTTGCCGCCCTTGAGGGCGCAGCCGCCGAGCGCGGCGGCGGTGATCGACTGCAGCTCCAGGCCCTCGCTGCCGGAGACCGGCTGGCCGCTGCCGGTGCGGGCGGTGAGCAGCACGCCGGCCAGGGCGGCGACGGTGCCGGAGAGGGCGTACGCGGCGATCAGGTACTTGTTGAGGTTGATGCCGGCCAGTCGGGCGGCGGTGTCGTTGCCGCCGATGGCGTAGATGTTGCGGCCGATGTCGGTGTACGTGAGCAGGGCGTGCACGGCGGCGGCGGTGAGGATCAGCAGCCAGACCATGGTGGGCAGGCCGGCGATCTTGCCCCGGCTGAGGAAGACGAAGACCGGGTCGTTGAGCACGTAGCCCTGGGCGCGGCCGTCCGAGACGAGCTGGGCGACGCCCTTGTACGCGGCCAGTCCGGCGAGGGTGGCGATGGTCGGGTTGACCCGGCCGTAGATGATGACGGCTCCGTTGAACAGGCCGATGGCGGCGCCGATGGCGAGCGCGGCGCCGATGCCGAGGTAGGGGTTGCTGCCGGTCGAGGTGAAGACCATGGCGCTGGTGACGGAGGCCAGGCCGGCCTGGGAGCCGACCGAGATGTCCAGGCCGCCGCAGATGATCACCACGGTCTGGACGACCGCGAGCAGGCCGGAGATGGTGGCGGCCTCGGCGATGACCTGGATGTTGTCCCAGCCGACGAAGTTCTCGTTGAGCGAGCCGAAAAGGGCGACGACGGCGACGAGGGCGCCGATCAGGCTGAGGTTCTGTCCGCCGATCGCGGCGAGCAGGGCGCGCGGGCCGCCGGACCGCACGGGCAGGGCGCCGGTGTCCGGCGCCGGGGTGGTCGGGGGAGTGGCGGTGGTCATCGGGTCTCTCCGGTCTGGGCGGTGCTGGCGAGGTCGTCGGCCGTGGCGAGGTCGTCGGCCATGGCGAGGGCGAGGATGGCCTCTTCCGTCGCCTGGTCGCGGGTGAGTTCGCCGGTGGTGCGGCCGTTCTGCATCACCACGACCCGGTCGGCGAGGCCCAGGACCTCCGGGAGTTCGGAGGAGATGACCAGGACGGCCGTGCCCTCGCGGGCGAGGTCGGCGATGATCTGGTAGATCTCGGCCTTGGCGCCGATGTCGACGCCGCGGGTGGGTTCGTCGAGGATCAGCAGGTCGGGTTTGCGGGCGAGCCAGCGGGCCAGGACGACCTTCTGCTGGTTGCCGCCGGACAGTGTGCGGACCTCCGCCTCGATGGAGGGGGCGCGGACCCGCAGCCGGTCGGCGTACTCCTGCGCGAGGTCCTTCTCCTGGCGGCGCTTGACGAACCGCCACCGGCTGAGCCGGCGCAGGCTGACCAGCGAGGTGTTGTCCCGGATCGTGCGCTGCAGGAACAGGGCCTGGGCCTTGCGCTCCTCGGGCGCCAGGCCGATGCCGGCGGCGATGGCCGCGCGCGGGTCCTTCAGCCGCAGGACCCGGCCGTTGAGGGCGACGGTGCCGGAGCGGATCGGGGCGTCGCCGGCCAGGGCGAGGGCGAGTTCGGAGCGGCCGGCGCCGATCAGGCCGGCCAGGGCGACGACCTCGCCGGCCCGGACCGTCAGACTGATGTCGCGCACGTCGTCGGTGGTGACGTCCCGGACGTCCAGGACGACGCGGTCGGTGGCGACCTGCTGGCGGACGAACAGCGAGGACAGGTCGCGGCCGACCATCAGGCGGACCAGCTCGCCCTCGTCGGTGTCGGCGGCCCGGACCACCCCGGCGACCCGGCCGTCGCGCAGCACCGCGATGCGGTCGGCGAGCCGGAAGATCTCCTTCATCCGGTGCGAGACGTAGACGACGGCGATGCCCTCGTCGCGCAGCCGCCCGATCAGGGCGAACAGTGCCTCGACCTCGTGCTCGGAGAGCGAGGAGGTCGGCTCGTCGAAGGCGATCGCGCGGGGCGGGACGGCGCCGGTCAGGGCCCGCATGATCTCGACCAACTGGCGCTGGGCAGCGGTGAGTTCGGAGCCGAGCAGGTCGGGGTCGAGGACCTTGTCGAAGCCGAGGCGGGCCAGGTCGGCGGTGATCCGGCGGCGCAGCTCGGCGCGGTCCAGGCGGCGCAGCCCGGCGCGGGGCAGCGAGCCGGCGTAGACGTTCTCGGCGACCGGGACGTGCGGGATGATCTCCGGTTCCTGCGGGATGATCCGGATCCCGGCCCGGCGGGCGTCCTGCGGGGAGTGCAGGTCGAGGGTCTGGCCGTCCAGCAGGACGCGCCCCTCGGTGGGGCGGTGGTCGCCGGTGAGGATGCGCAGCAGGGTGGACTTGCCGGCGCCGTTCTCGCCCATCAGCGCGGTGACCTGCCCGGGCGGGAAGGAGACGGTGACGTCGGTCAGCGCCTGGACGCTGCCGAAGCGCTTGGACACGCCCTCGGTGCTCAGGCCGGCGGAGCCGCCCGGTGGCGGCGGGGGCGTCGGTTCAGGTGGGGTCATCGGGGCCTCGTTGGCGGTGCGGTGCGGGCGGTGCGGACGGTCTTCGGGAGCGGCGGCGGTGCGGCGGGGCCGGTGCGGGCCCGCCGCACCGCCGGCTCGACGTGGCGTCAGTGTGACGCCGGCTGCGGCGTCAGCTGCAGGACACGCCCGCGGACTGCCAGGTGGCGGCGTCGACCATCTTGGTGGGGGCGAAGGCCTCCTTGGGGAAGTCCTTGCCGTTCTTGAGCTTGTCGACCATGGTCTGGACGGCCAGGGCGCCGACGTCCTTGCCGCTGATGAACAGCGCGGCCTTCATGCCGGAGGGCTTGCCCGCGGCCCAGTCCTTGCACGCCAGGTAGGCGCCGAGGCCGACGCCGTCGATGTCGTCGGGGCTGATCCCGGCGTTCTGCAGGGCGGTGACGGAGCCCTGGACGTTCTCGTCGTTGCAGCCCCAGGTCACCCAGTGCTTGACGCCGGGGTTGGCGGTGATGGTGGCGGCCACCTTGTCCTGCGCGCCGGTCGGGGTGTTGTCGGTGGCCACGTCGATGGTCCGCACGCCCGGCACGGCCTGGTCGAAGGCGTCCTTGGCGGCCTTGACCCGGTCGCCGCAGACCGTGACGTCCTGCTTCCAGGCGGAGATGACCCGGGTGTCGGCCGCGTTCCAGCCGGCCTTCTTGAACTCCTCGGCGGCGCGCTGGCCGACCTGCTGGCCCATCTGCTGGCCGGAGAAGCCGATCCGGGGCACCAGGTCGCCGGCGGCGCACTGCGCCGGGGCGGGGCCGCTGACGCAGACCTGGTCGTCGGAGGTGAGCAGCGCGGCCTTGGCGTCCCGGGCCGTCTGGACCACCTGCGGGCCGACCGCCGGGTCCGGCACCACGATGATCAGACCGTTGCTCTTCTGCGCGATCGCGGCCTGCACCTCACTGACCGTCTTGTTGGCGTCGTTGCCGAGGTTGACGACCTTCAGGTCCGCGCCCAGCTCGGCCGCCTTGGCCTTGGCGCCCGCCGCCTCGTCCACGAAGTACTGCTGGTCACCCTGCTTCTGCAGGTAGGTGATCGAGACCTTGCCGGACACCGGCGCCACCGAGGCGTCGCCGCCGGAGGAGGTCTGGCCGGTGGAGCACGCCGTCAGGCCGACGGAGGTGACCAGGCTCAGTGCGGCGAGCGAGGCCAGACGGGCACGGAGGGAGAGGTGCATGGTGGTGGGCTCCTGAGGGTGTGAGTCCGATCGACTCAGAAGCAAACAGAGTCGATCATAAAACATCGCAATCAAACGCGATGGATCAACAGGAAACGCCCAGCTCAGGCTTGAGTCAAGCGTGGCTTTGCCTGCGGGCCACTTTCGAAACCGTCTCGTTATGCCAGTCCAGCCCGGCGCGCTGGGGAAGCGTGCGAATCGGCGGGTCAGGGCTGTTGATTAGTGTTGGAAGTTGCGTCTACGCTCCTGCGTGGCCTGCCGGGCATGCACCCGACAGCCTAGGGGCGGCGGTCGGCCACCCCGTTCTTCCCCCGCTCGTCCCCCCACTCCCTCCCCACCCAGGAGACCACCTTGGGACGCACCCGCCTGCCCTCGAAACTCCGTACGGCCCTCGGCGCCGCCGCCCTGCTGCTGGGCGCGCTCGGCAGCCTGGCCACGACACCGGACGCCCGGGCCGCGACCCCCGTCCAGACCGCCGTCACCCTCGACGGCACCAAGCCCGGCCTCACCTTCGACGGGGTCGGCGCGATCTCCGGCGGCGGCGGCAACTCCCGCCTGCTGGTCGACTATCCGGAGCCGCAGCGCAGCCAGCTGCTGGACTACCTGTTCAAGCCCGGCTACGGCGCCTCGCTGCAGGTGCTGAAGCTGGAGATCGGCGGCGACACCAACTCCACCGACGGCGCCGAGCCCAGCATCGAGCACACCCGGGGCACCGTCGACTGCCACCAGGGCTACGAGTGGTGGCTGGCCGAGCAGGCCATGGCCCGCAACCCCGAGATCAAGTTCTACGGCCTGAGCTGGGGCGCCCCCGGCTGGATCGGCAACACCGGCAGCGGCGGCAACTTCTGGTCCCAGGACACCGTCGACTACCTGATGTCCTGGATGGGCTGCGCCGCCCAGCACCACCTGAACGTCTCCTACCTCGGCGGGTGGAACGAGCGCGGCTTCAACGCCGGCTGGTACGAGAACCTCAAGAGCGCGCTCCTGTCGCACGGTTACGGCTCCACCAAGGTCGTCGCCGCCGACGACACCTGGGCCGTCGCCGACGCGATGGCCACCGACCCGGCGTTCCGCAACGCCGTCGACGTCGTCGGCGTGCACTACCCCTGCGGCTACCTGGGCAACTTCACCAACTGCCCGAGCACGCCCACCGCCCAGGGGCTCGGCAAGCCGCTGTGGGCGAGCGAGAACGGCTCCGAGGACGCCAACGACGGCGCCGGCGCGGTCGCGCGCGGGATCAACCGCGACTACCTCGACGGCCGGATGACCTCGTTCATCAACTGGCCGGTCATCGCCGCGCTCTACCCCAACCTGTACTTCTCCACCGACGGCATGTCGATCGCCAACCAGCCCTGGTCCGGCGCCTACACCATCGGCAAGACCACCTGGGTCACCGCGCACACCACCCAGTTCGCCAAGCCCGGCTGGCGCTACATCGACGCCGCGAGCGGCTACCTCGGCGGCGCGCGGACCAACGGCAGCTACGTGACGCTGAAGTCGGCGAACACCACCGACTACAGCACCGTCGTGGAGACCGTGGACGCCACCGCCGCCCAGACCGCGAGCTTCACCGTCACCGGTGGCCTGTCCACCGGCGCCGCCCACGTCTGGTCCACCGACCTGGGCTCCACCGACCCGTCGCAGTGGTTCGTCCACACCCAGGACGTCACGCCGAAGAACGGCACGTACACGCTCACCCTCCAGCCCGGCCGCGTCTACACCGTGACCACCACGACCGGCCAGGGCAAGGGCACCGCCACCCCGCCGCCCGCGGCCCCGATGGCGCTGCCCTACGCGGACGACTTCGAGACGCCGGCCACCACCACCTCGCCGACCTACTTCACCGACATGAACGGCGCCTTCCAGACCGTCCCCTGCGGCGGCGGCCGCACCGGCACCTGCCTGCGCCAGATGGCCCCGACCTCGCCGATCCGGTGGACCGACGAGAAGCACGACGCCCCGTACACGATCATGGGCGACGGCAGCTGGTCCAACTACACCGTCAGCGCCGACACGCTCTTCGAGCAGTCCGGCGGCGTCGAACTGCTCGGCCGGGTCAACCAGCAGGGCCGCAACAACAACGGCCTGAACGCCTACCACCTGCGGTTCAGCGACACCGGCGCCTGGTCCATCGACAAGAGCGACACCGCCTGGAACTTCACCACCCTCGCCAGCGGCACCACCACGGCCCCGGGCACCGGCCACTGGCACACCGTCGCGCTCTCGATGCAGAACACCACCCTCACCGCCAGCATCGACGGCGTCGCGGTCGGCAGCGCCACCGACGCGAGCTTCACCAACGGCCAGGCCGGCCTCGGCGTGGCCGGCTACCAGACCCACCAGTTCGACAACTTCAAGCTCACCCCCGGCACCCCGGCCACCCACACCGGCCCGATCGCCTCCGCCCTCCCCGGCAAGTGCGTCGACGGCAACTCCGGCGCCGGCGGCACCGCCGTCCAGCTCTGGGACTGCAACGGCGGCGGCGCCCAGGTGTGGACCTGGTCCAACGGCACCCTCACCCACAACGGCAAGTGCCTCGACGTCACCGGCGCCGCCACCGCCAACGGCACCCCGGTCGAACTGTGGGACTGCAACGCCGGTGCCAACCAGCAGTGGACGCCCCAGCCGGACGGCACCCTGAAGAGCACCCAGTCCGGCCGCTGCCTCGACGACCCGGGCTTCGCCACCACCAACGGCACCCGGCTGGCGATCTGGGACTGCAACGCCGGCGCCAACCAGCGCTGGACCCTGCCCTAGCCGACCGCCGAGGACGGCCCCGGACGGCACCCGGCCGCCCGGGGCCGTCCGCCGCCGCGGGCTCGCCCCCCGCCCGCCGCGGACGTACCGTCGAAGGAGGACGACGCTCCAGCGCACGGATGGTGACGGCCGCAGCGTCCGGCCCTGCGCACGCACAACGCCCGGACGGCCGGCCGCCGGGAAGGCTCAGCGGCGATGGACCCGAAGACACTCCTGCAGAACGTGTCCGGCCTGCTCTGGCACCTGGCCGACGCGGCCGTCCGATCGCTCACCGACCCGCTGGCCGGGCTGAACAAGCTCACCGGCCAGCCCCCGGCCCTGCAGGACAGGCTGCTGGAGCCGCTGGCCGCCCTTCCCGACCACGACGCGTTACTCGGGCTGGTCCGCGACCTGTTCGGCGACGTCACCGACGCCGGATCGCCCGTGCGCGCGCACGGGTGGCAGCGCGACGCGAAGTCCGCGCGGGGCCTGGCCCTGGTGCTGACCGAAGGAGCCGCCCGGGCCGTCGTCGCGGCGACCCCCGGGCCGAGCGACAGCGGGCCGACGATCGACGTCGTCGTCACGCCGGGCGCCGACCTCCGTCCCACCCTCGGCAACGCCCCCTGGTCGGTGACCGTCGAGATCCGGACGCCCCAGGACGCCTGGGTCGCCACGTACTTCCCCGGCGCCACACCCGAGCCACCGGCCGGGACGGCCACCCTCACCGCCCGGCGGGGCGCGTTCGGCATCGGCCCGGCCGACGGCCCGCACGTCTCGATGGACGCCCTGACCGTCACCCTCACCGCCTCGCCCACCGCCCCGCTCGGCGTCGACCTGCGCGTCGAGGGCTTCCAGGCCGCCGTCCTGCCGCCCGCGCTCGCCGACTTCCTGGGCGACGGCGGCGGCCCGGCGACCGGGAAGACCGCCTTCACCGTCCGGCTCAGCCGCGCGGAGGGCCTGCGGTTCCAGGACGGCGGGGCGCGCCTGGCGCTCCCGGTGGGCCTGGACCTGCCGGGCGTCTCCACCCGCGGGTTCGCGCTGGAGCTCGACGAGGACCAGGACGGCATCGCGCTCCGGCCGACCTTCGCGGCCACCGCCAAACCGCCCGTGCTGCCGCTGAACGCGACCATCGACGGCCTCGGCCTGCGCGTCCCGCTCCGGCTCCGCTCCGACCGGATCGGCGTCGACCCGGCGCAGCTCCGGGCGGACTTCCCCACCGGCATGGGCATCGAGCTCGACGCCGGGCCGGTCTCCGGCGGCGGATCCGTCCTGGAGACCGGCGCGTCCGGTGACGGCGCGTACGCGGGCGTGCTGGACGCCGACCTCGGCTTCGCGCGGGTGAAGGCGTTCGGGCTGCTGCAACTGCCGGTCGCCGGGCGGGACCTGTCGTTCCTGGTCCTGCTCGGCGCCGAGTTCGGGTTCCCGGGGATCGAGCTGAGCTTCGGCTTCGCCCTGGACGCGGTCGGCGGCCTGCTCGGCTTCGACCGCCGGGCCGACGACGAGCACCTGCGCCAACTGGTCCTGGACGGCAACGCCGACCGCATCCTCTTCCCGGGCGACGCGGTCGCCCGCGCCCAGGAGATCGCGGGTTCGCTGGAGGCCTGCTTCCCGGTGGCGCCCTCCCGGTTCGTCGTCGGCCCGATGGTCCGGATCACCTGGGGCGGCCGGATCCTCGCGCTCTCCGCCGCCGTCGTCCTCGACCTGCCGGAGCCCGTGCGGGCCCTGATCCTCGGCCGGCTGACCATCAGCCTGCCCGACCCGCTCGTCCCGCTGATCCGGCTGCAGGCCGAGGTGTTCGGCACGATCGATCCCGGCGTGCCCGAGGTGGAGGTGCTGGCCTCCCTCACCGGCTCGTGGATCGTCGGCATCCCCGTCTCCGGGGACTTCTACCTGCTCTTCCGCGGCGGCAAGGACGCCGCGTTCGTGCTGTCCGCCGGCGGGTTCCACCCGCGCTTCGTCCGACCGCCCGGCGTGCCCGCGCTGCGCCGCCTGGCGATGGACCTCGGCGGCGGAGGCCTGGGCCTGCGCGCCGAGGCGTACCTCGCGCTCACCTCCAACTCGCTGCAGTTCGGCGCGAAACTGAGCCTGGACGCGACGATCGCCGGCTGCGGGGTGGAGGGCTCCCTCGGCCTGGACGCGCTCTTCGTGTGGGAGCCGAGCCTCGCCTTCTCGGTCCACGTGTTCGCGAGCGTCGCCGTGCTGGCGTTCGGCCACCGGCTGGCCGGCGTCGCGCTCGACTTCACCCTGGAGGGCCCGGCGCCCTGGCACGCCTTCGGCAGCGGCAGCATCTCGGTGCTGTTCTGGGACGTCTCGCTCGACTTCGACGAGCGGTGGGGCGCCCCGCCGGCCGTGGCGCCGAAGGCGGACGAGATCCTGCCGCTCCTGCTGGCCGCATTCGCCAGGCCCGACGTGTGGACGGCCGCGCGGCCGCCGGGAGAGCGGTCCCCGCTGCGCCTCACCGACCAGGCGAACACCGCGCTGGCCAAGGGCGAGGTCGCCCACCCCGACGCGACGTTCCGGGTGAGCCAGAAGGTCGTCCCGCTCGACACCGCGATCACCCGCTTCCACCGGGTCCACATCCCCGAGCAGACCTGGCGGATCGTCCCCGTCGTGGGGGCGCACGACGACACCCCGCTGCGGCCCGTCGACCGGACCACCGAGCAGTTCGTCCCCGGCGAGGTCTTCGAGCTGACCGACGAGCAGCAGCTCACCCGGCAGGGCTTCGAGGAGCTTCCGAGCGGCGCCGTGCTCTCCGACACCGACGTCCGGCCCGGCGCCCGGCACCGGGTCACCGACAGCTACGAGACCGTCTACGAGGTCGACACCGACTGGTTCAGCGGGACGACGACGCCGCCGCCGGACGGGCGCAGGCTGGCGGGCACCGGCCTGTTCGAGCTGGAGGGCTTCGCCCGCCCCGTCCGTGCGGCCGAGCGGGTCGACCGCTGGCGGGCGGCGCAGCGGCCGGTCGGCGCCCTGAAGGTGGAGTTGCCGCGATGAGTCAACGCTGGTTCGTCTCCTCCGTCACGTTCGGCGCCCTGGCCGACGCCGTCTCGGTCACCGGGGCACGGCCGTCGTTCGACCCGGCGGTCAAGATCACCCGGACCCTCAAGGACCAGCCGGGCGAGACCTTCCCCGACCGCCCGGGCCCGAGCCTCCAACTGCTCGGGCCGGGCGACACCCTCGGGTTCGACCAGGCCGCCGTGGTCCGGCAGGAGCCCCCCGCCGGCAGCCCGAACGGCGTGGCCGAATACCTGGCCCAGGTCGAGTTCTCGGACGCCTCGCTGCCGTGGCTGCTCAGCCTGCCGGGCCCCGCCACGCTGCCGTGGCTGGTGCTGCTGGTGCTGCGCGAGGACGAGGGCGCCCTGCAGCCGGGGAGCCCGCTGCCCGTCGTCGACGTCCCGGGAGCCGCGCTGCCGGACCTGGCCGACTCGTGGGCGTGGGCGCACGTCGAGGCCCGGATCGAGGACGGCGACACACCGGAGGCCGCCGTCACCCGGGACGTCCGCACCGGTCTGGACACCGTCGTCTCGCGGCTGATCTGCCCGCGCAGACTGGAGGCCGACCGGGGCTGGCTGGCCTGCGTGGTGCCGGCCACCAAGGCCGGCGCCGCCGCCGGGCTCGGCGCCGACCCGCCGGCCGACGGGGCCGCGCAGGCCTGGACCGCGGGGCAGGCGCAGGTCCGGCTGCCGGTCTACCACTCCTG
Organism: Streptomyces rubellomurinus; assembly: GCF_000961885.1. Classification (GTDB taxonomy): domain Bacteria; phylum Actinomycetota; class Actinomycetes; order Streptomycetales; family Streptomycetaceae; genus Kitasatospora; species Kitasatospora rubellomurina. Next base: position 276,548 of record NZ_JZKH01000001.1, on the reverse strand, counting down.
GCGGTTCCGCACGGGGGACGACGGCTCCTTCAAGGACCTCGCCCACCGGGTCCAGCCCGTCGCGAGCCGGAATCTGCCCGACTTCGGCAGCCGCACGGTCGACGTCCGGTGCCCGTGGCCGCTGCGCGACCTGCTCGGGGACGGCACCCCCGCGCGGCTCACCGTCCCCGTGCGCGGCGCCCTGCGGGTCCCCGGCACCGACACCGCCGACGAGCAGTGGAGCGATCCGGCGAGCATGCTGCGCTTCCGCGAGATCCTCAGGGGACAGCTGGACGCGCCCGGGCTGCGGCACGACCCGGCACGGGTCGAAGCCCCGGTGGACCGCGACGAGAAGGCCGTCGCCCCGCCGCTGTACGGCAGCCACCACACCGGTGTGCAGGCGGTGCCCGAGGACGGCTGGATGAACCGGCTGAACCTGCGGGTGAAGTACCGGATCGCGGCCGCCCTCGGCGCCCGGTACGTCCAGCTGGAGCAGGAGTTCCTGATGGCCCGCGCCTGGGAGCAGATCGGCGCGGTCACCGAGGCCAACCGGCTGCTCGCGGCGGCGGAGCTGGCCACCGAGAGCGCCCGGGCCGCCCAGGACAAGCACCTCGGCGGGCTGGACGCGGCGGCGCTGCCGGAACTCTCGCCCTACCAGGGCGTGTTCGGCTCCGGCGCGGGGAGCGGCACGCTGGCGGACGCCCTGGCACCCTCCGCCGTGCCGAACGGCGTCGCCTCGACGGCGTTCGTCCGGCTGACCCGCCGCGGCGGCGCGGTGCACCGCCGGACGGGACGGGCTGCGCGGGACGTGGCCGCCGGCGTGCTCACCACCGACGCCTTCGTCGACGGGGCCCTGAAGGCGACGAAGTCCTCCCTGCCGTCGATGTGGCTCGCCGGCGCGGAGCAGGCACAGCTGCCCCCGCCCGCCGAGGTGGTCCAGGGGCCGCTGGCCACGTCCACCGTCGTCGGCGACCCGTCGGCCGTGTTCGCCTCCCAGACCCTCAACGAGCTCCTCTCCACGATGCGGATGCTCGCCGAGGACTACCGGGACTTCCAGCAGTTCGACGCCCCCCGGGAGAAGTTCCAGGCCCTGTTGGTGAAGGCGCAGGCCGCGGCGACCGACCGCGACCCGCGGTCGATGACGCAGCCCGCCCTGGTGCGCGGGGTCGGCCGGATGATGAGCGTCGAGCCCCTCGCGGCGCCGCTGTTCACGGCGGCCGACCCGGGGCCGACCGCCCGGGCGCTCATCGGCGAGGTCCGGGACGCCGTCCAGCCGGTGCCCCTTCAGGTGGGCCGGATGGTCTCGCTGCTCGGCCCCACGGTGATGCGGGACCGCACCGAGGACGACCGGCCGCTGCGCCCGATCATGGCGCACCCGGAGTTCGGGTTCCCGATCGCGGCGGAGCTGGTCAGCCGGTGGCCGGAGTGGGCCGTCCCGGGCGTCTCCGCGTTCCCGGACGACGCCGCCACCCTGCTGGAGCCCAACCCGGCGTTCGTGGAGGCCCTGCTGGTCGGCCTGAACCAGGAGTTCAACCGCGAACTGCGCTGGCGGGAGTACCCGACCGACGAGGCGGGCACCCCGTTCTCGCGGTTCTGGCCGCCGGGCGGTGCCCGGCCCGGGTACGGCGAGATCGCCCGCTGGGCGACCGGCGACGAGCTCGGCTCGCACGACCCCCACCAGGGCGACGACCTGCTGGTGCTGCTGATCCGCGGCGAAGTGCTGCGCCGCTACCCGGGCACCGTCGTCCTCGCCGCGAAGTCGGTGGACCGCACCGTCGAGGGCCCGGACGTGCGGTGGCAGGAGCCGGCCTTCGTGCTGCCGGTGGACGAGCGCACCAACCTCTACGGCTTCGCCGGTCTGGCGGCCGCGCAGGCGGTGGCCGAGCACTGGATGTTCGTGCTGCGCGAGCCGATGCGCGGGGTGCAGTTCGGCTTCGACCAGCCGACCTCCCCGCCGTCGGCGTTCACCTCCTGGGCCGATCTGACCTGGGACCAGGTGCCGACGGTCAACGGCTTCGTGGTCCCGCGGGTCGTCGACGGCAAGCCGCCCGCGCCCGCCGGGCTGGTGGACCCGCGCACGTGGCCGGGCCCGGACGCGGCGGACTTCGCGAGGATCGTCTTCCGGCCGCCGTTCCAGGTGGCGTTCTCACCGCAGCGGATGATCGGCGGCGCGTGATCGGAAGCGGCCCGGTCCGGTCCGGTCCGGACCGGCTCGGTCCGGCCCGGTCAGGGCCAGGTCTCCGAGGGCCGGACGATGTCGAAGAGCAGCCCGCTGGAGCTCTCGCCGCAGCCGGGGTTCTTCTCCCGCCGGACCCACGGGTGCCAGGAGCCGTCGTACCAGCGCGCCAGCACCGGGCTGCGGGTCACCTCCGCCCCTTCGCGCGGCACCTCCTCCTCGGGCACGGACGAGTCGGGCCGCAGCAGCCGGCCGAGCGGCTGCGAGCTCGCCCCGGGCTGGTTCAGCTGCACCAGGACGAACCGGATCGACGCCAGGGCGATCGCCTGCGGCACCAGCGGCAGCCAGTAGTCCGGCACGACGGTCTGCACCCCGTAGGAGCCGGTCCCGCTGGACTGCGAGCTCTGCGCTGCGGTGCACGGCGTGCCCTTCGGTGCGGTGCGCAGCCAGCGCTCCCGGCGGTCGACGAGTTCACCGCGGAGGTCGGTGACCGACTTCTCGATCGCCCACGCGAGGTTCGCCAGCTCGTCCCGGGCGAGCAGCACCGTCTCCAGCCGCTCGCCCACCGCGCCCTGCCCCGAGGGCATGACCAGCAGGCCGTCGTCGGTGCCGGTGACGGTGAACAGGTTCCAGCCCGCGTCCGCGCCGCCGGCCCGCCGCACCGTCCGGGTGTCGCCGAACGAGTCGGTGACCACGATGCCGTCGAGCGTCGTCAGCGAACCGACCGGCACCTCCAGCGGGAAGAGGAACCAGTCGTTCCCGTAGACCTCGCCGAAGGCGATCACCAGCAGCCGCCCGGTGTCGAGCGCGGACACCTCGGCCGCGCCGAAGTCGACCTGGGCGTCCTCCATCTCCCAGAACCGGTCGGCCGGGATCCCGCCGAACCGTACGGTCGCGGGGACCACCTCGTGGCTGAAGGGCAGGTCCGGCGCCGCGGCCGCCGGGCCGGCGCCCGGATCGAGGTCGACGCTGAACCAGTCCAGGCCGTCGCCGAGGTACTCCTCGGCGTGGAAGACCTTCGTGCCGCAGCTGAAGTCGGCCCGGTGCTCGAAGCGGTGCGGATCGAACGTGTCCGGGGTGTCGACCGGTGCGATGCCGCGCCACCAGGCCAGCCAGCGGGCGCCGACCTCGGCGAGCCCGTCCACCCGCAGCGCACCGGCGACCAGGTCCGCGGCCAGCTTGCCGGCGTCGGGCACCCGGGGCGCGAGGAGCGTGACCAGGCCGGCCGGCGGCCCGGACGGCGCCGGCACCGGGTCGAAGCGGTACACCGCGAGGACCCGAGGCAGCGCGGACGACAGCCCCGCCTCGTCCAGCAGCCGGACGAAATGGGCCCCGCCCTCCACCCGCGTGTACTCGTCCGGCTCGGTGGCGCCCTCCGACTCCACCAGGGCGTCGAGGGGGCCCGAGGCCGGGTCGTACGGCACCCACGGGTGCACCTCCCGCACGCCGGGCGCGGCGGCCGGGCGCCAGGCCGAGATCGGGGTGCTGCGCCCGCTGACCACGGCCAGGACGGGCGAGCCGGCGTCCTGCCCGGCGAACTCCCCGAACTGCCACTGGCGGGCGAGCGCCCACGCCGGATCGTGGACCCGGGCCGCCAGGCCCGTCGCCACCTCGTCGGTGCGCGACAGCGGCTCCAGCCGGTAGCGGTAGGACCCGCTCTGGTCGACGTGCTCGCGGGGCATCGGTCAGTCCTCCGCCAGGTCGATCCAGAACTGCCTGATCGCGGCCGCCAGGTCCGTGATACCGCCGTCGCCCACCCGGCAGGCCGGGAGGATGTTGTCCAGCAGCGGAAGGTCGGCGAGGTCGACGGCGCGCATCTTGGCCAGTTCGAGGGTGTCCCGCACGACGAGCGCGAGGCCGTCCGCCGTCCAGCCGCGGGTGGTGTCGGGCGGCACCGCGATCAGCACCGCCTGCGGGGCCTTGGCGTCGGGCCGGTCGAAGTGGAACGACACCCCGGTCAGCTCCGACTCCGCCGCGACGACGTCCGCTGGGGCACCGTTCGCCGGGACGCCGTCCGTCCGCGCCCGTTCGGCGGCCAGGGCGTCCGCGCCCGGGAGGACCTCGACCCACTCGTCGAACACCATCCCCGCGACCGGCCCGCCGTCCGGCAGGTCGGCGACGGTGTGACGGACCAGGTGCCGGCGGGCCGGCGGCCGTGCGAGCGGGTCGAAGCGGCCGCCGATCCAGGCGCCGTCCGGCGGCAGCTGCGAGGCGGACAGCCGGCTCGCCCGGCCGGCCCGGGCCTCCGCCAGCAGCAGGGTCTCGTACCAGGTCCGCACGGCGGGACGGACCTTGGCGAACCGGCGCACCCAGTCGGCCACCGCCGACCCGGTCGCGCCGTCCGCCGGCGGCGGCAGGGCGGTGCCGGAGAGCACCGGTGTCAACGGGATCCCGGCCCCGAGGAACTCCGCCAGCACCCGGGTGACCTCGCCGAGCCAGCCGGGGGCGGTCGAGTCCGCCGTCAGCGCGTCGAGCCGGGCCGGGTCGCCCTCGATCCCCAGCGCGTCCCGCTGCTCGGGGGTGCGGACGTTCGCGACGAACTCGGCCACGCGGGTGCGCACTTGATCGAGTCCCGGGACCGCCTGGCCCGCCGGCGCCCCCGGATCCGGCGCGGCCGGGTCGTCGACCAGGTGGGACGGCAACAGCGGACCGGCGCCGAGCAGGAGCCCCTGGATCCGGCCGGCCACCGCGCGCAGCTCGTCCCAGCCCTGCCCGAACCCGACCTCCGGGCCCGCGGCCCCGCTCAGCTCGCGGATCCTGGCCCGCAGCCGCCGGTGCACGGTGCCGGAGACGTCCAGCACGAGACCGAGGGCGCTGAACCCCACCTGGTCGAGCGTCACGGTGAACGGACGCGGGGCCGGCCCGTCCGCGACCGTGCCGGACAGCGTCCAGCCGGCGGCCGGGCCGAGCAGGTCGGCGATCCAGGCGTCGACCCGCGGTTCGAGCGCCGAGAAGGCGTCCGTTCCCCAGCCGGCGGGTCGCGCCGGGTCGCTCGGCAGCACCGCCGCGATCCGGTGGGTGACGGCCCGCCCGCGGTGCGGGGTGCGCAGGACGTCGATCCGGTCCGGCACCTGCTCGCCACTGCCCAGCGTGTCGGCGGCGAGACCGGCGCGCATCGGGTTGCCGCCGACCAACTGGTGGACGCTCTCGGCCAGCAGCAGGTCGCTCACCGCGTCGAGCGCCTGCACCAGATCGTCCAGCATCGGCCGGGTGCCCGGGTCGGCGGCCGGAAAGCCCTTGGCGGCGAGGACCGCGTCCACCCTGCCCGCGCCGTGCGCCCGGGCGAGGGCGACCCCGTCCACCACGTTCCGGGCGGCGATCGCCTCGGAGCTGCGCTCCCACAGGGGGTCGGGGCCGGGCGTGCCGGTCGGGGGCGCCGGGGCGACGGGTACCGGGAACGCCTGGCGGAAGGCGTCCTTCTGCTGGTCCAGGTGCGCCTCGTGCAGCGCCCGCTCGAACCGGTAGCCGAGCAGCGCGCCGAGGTTCTGGCCCCGGTGGACGCCGCCGAGCAGCCGGCGGGCGGTCCTGGCCCGCCGGGACGACAGGTCGACGGCGAACGGCGAGGCCGAACCGTCGGCGGGCGGGGTGGTGTCGCTGTCGCCCCCGGGTGCCGGGGCGCCCTGGTGGGCGAGGAAGCCCGACCGCAGCACGGCGGCGGTCGCCGCGTGGTGCAGCGAGGGCGCGTGGAGGAACCCGTCCGACGGCCTGGCCGTGCCGGGGTAGAGGTTCTCCACCCAGCCGTACCCGCCGATCCGGACGCCCCGCACGCCGGCCGCCCGGGTCTCGCCGAGCCGCCGAGTGGCCAGCGAGGTGGCCCAGGCGTCCCACCGGTGGGAGCAGACGTCCAGCAACTCGAAGGCGAGTGGCAGGTAGTCGTCCGCCGGGACGTCCGCGAGCGCCGTCAGCCCGGCCAGCACCGTGTCGGCCGCCGGAAGTCCGGAGGTGGCGGCCGCCAGCTGGTCGGCCAGCTGCTGTGCGGAGGCGGTGCCCGACTGCCGCATGGCGATCAGCAGGTCGACGGCGGAGGGGATGTGGTAGGCGAGGTCGACCACGTCGTCGGGGTGGCTGCTCCCGAAGGACACGAACAAGCCGTGGAGGTCGGAGTTCAGCATCACGAGGACCAGGTCGGTGGCCCCCTGCGGGGGCGGGAAGCCGAATTCACCGAAGATCGTCGGCGGCCGGGTGGGGGCGGGGTTCCCGTCCGCGGTCATCGGCCAGCGCGTGAGGAACTGCTCCTGGGTCAGCTCGCCCCTGAGCAGCCCCACCGCGTCGGCGAGGCGCCGAGCGCTGTTGGCGAACAGGGCCGCGTACTTGTCGGCGTTCGGCGCGAGCCGCCGCGGGACAAGGGCGTAGTCCGGCGGCTTCGTGTTCGACGTCCAGGCGAGGTTGCTGATGAGCTCGGACGGGAGCGCCCACCGCAACCCGGACCGGATCCCGCCCAGCGCCACCGTCGGAGCGGGTGCGCGCAGGCTGATGCCGTCGAACCTGATGAGACCTCCCCGGGAGGTGAGTTCGCGCCGGATGACGATGTCGTTCGACACCGGCAGCCGGGTGAGGATGTCCGCCGCGATCCAGTCGGCCGGGGTGCCGTCGGTGACCCGCGGAATCCAGCCCGGGGTCAGCGCGGCGCGCCAGTGGTGCCGCAGCCGCTGCAGCCAGGGCACGATCAGGGCGTCGGCCCCGTCCGGGGCGGCCGGCACCCACTCGTCCAGCGCCGTCACCGGGAGCAGCCCGTACGGCTGCCGCCCGACCCGCACGGTCGGCAGCGGACCGCGGCTGCGCACGTGGTCGGCCAGGTGGCTCCTGATCGTCAACCACTGGGCGTTGCGGTCCTTGAGGACCGAGCCCCGGGGATTGTCGTCCGTCAGGACGGCGTCGCTCCGGACCTCGTCGACGAGGGTCCACCAGCTCAGCAGCGACAGCGCGGCGATCGCGCTGTCGCCGTCCCGCGCGGCCCCCGCGCACTCGCCGAGGAAGCTTCCGTCGCCCAGGCCGAGCGCGTCCGCGAGGCGGGCCCCGTCCGTCCCCTTCAGCAGTGTCGGCGGCGGGCCGGGGGGCATCGGGGTCGGCCGTGCGGACCACGCCGTACGGGTGTCGGGCGTGTTGTTCGTCGGCGCCCCCACCGGCAGGACGTCGAACCCGTCGCTGAACAGGTGGCCCTGCAGGCACTGGCCCAGCCGTTCGGCGCCGGCCTCCGGTTCCAGATCGCTCACCCCGATGACGAAGAGCTGGTCCAGGTGGTCGTAGCCGGGCGGCAGGACCAGCTCCGCCGCCATGCCGACGTCCACCGCGGTGCGGAAGTCGACCGCCCACTCGGCGTGTTGGTGGTCGGGCGCCGCCTCGTCCGCGGCGAGCAGGCCGAGCGGCAGCGGATCGGGAATGTCCACGCCCACCTGGTCGACGACCGCCCGTCCGTCGACCAGTCCGAGGAAGCGCCAGCGACTCGGCAGCGTCGTGACCCGGGGGGCGCGCCGGGGCCCGGGGTCGCGCAGCTGCGGAGCGGTCGCGGCCCCGGGACGGGCTGCGCGGGTCGCCCAGGCCGCCCGGGGCGCGCTGACCACGCGGAGCAGGTCCTGCCACGCCTGCGCACCGGGTGCCTGCCAGTACTTCTGGGCCGCGTCGAGTTCCGCGGGGGTCAGCCGGGGCTCGAAGGAGTCGACGTGGATGTCGTCGGGGTAGACGCGCGCCTTGATGCTGCGTCGGTCGGCGGACCACTTGGTCTCGATCCGCACCGGCAGCAGGGCGATGGGAACGGAGGTCCGCCGGCCGAACAGCGGGGCCTCCGCGTCGAGCGAGTCGGCGAGCCGCTGGGCGGCGGCGTCGACCTTCGCACCCAGCGCCGCCAGGTCGCGCAGTCGGTTGCTCTGGCCGTTCTCCTCCATGCGCAGCTTGTTGCTGGCGGCGCTGAACAGCGGCACATCCGAGGCCGGTTGGCTCGCCACCCAGGCACGGACCCGCTCCAGCGTGACGGCCCTCGCGTCCGCGTCCAGCTGCGCGAGGTCGTGCTCCAGCCGGGCGTCGTCGAGCGCCCGGCGCAGCCCGAGGGCGCTCTCCCGCGGGACGGTCACGGGGGAGAGCGTCACGATCAGCCCGCCGGGCGATTCGATCTGGGTGACGGTGCCATCGGGGGCCAGGCCGATCGCAACGGGGGCGCCGGGCTCCCCGATCGGGTTGAGTGCCCACTGCGGGGCCGGTATGAGCGTGAGCTCGTGCGTGGTGGTGCGCGAGAGCGGGGCTTCGGCCGGACCGAAAAACTTGGGCTTCAAGTCGAAGGGAAGCGCCCGGCCGTCAACGATGAGCCGGTACCCGAAGACGGTCAGCGTCCGCCAGGACGCCCTGGCGAAGCCGGCGAAGGCGTCGTCGATCACGATCCGGCCTTGGCGGGTGAGGCCGAACGTGAAGGGGGACATCCCATCCACCAGGAAGAACGCGTATTCCCCGAACGGGATCAGTGCCAATTCGTTCGTGTCGGTGCGGGAGAGGTTACCGCCCGACCAGTTGGGCAGTTCTGGTGTCAGGCCGTGGGAGAGTTCTCTCGCGTCGAGGGTGATGGTGAATCCGTGAATCACCATCGACCGGTCGGTGACCTCGGCGAAGCCCAGAAGGGTCGGGTCCAGAACGACCCGGCCGTCATGGGTCACGGCAAACCCGTAGTCCGTATTTCCTCTGGAGAGCTGGAACGTGTAGGCCGGCGCGGGTAACAGTCGGACGTCGTGCGCCGTCTCCCGCGACAGCGTTCCCGCGCCGGTGGTGATGGCCAGGAGCAGATCGTGCGACAGGGCGCGGGCGTCGATCGTGACCGGGAATCCGTGCAGCACCAGCGTGGTCGTCCCGCGGCCTTCGAGGAAGCCGTCGAAGGTCGCGTCGAAATCGACGGTGCCCTCCTGGGTGACCTTGAAGTGGAAGCTCTCCTCTTGGTCGGACACCTGCGCGACGCTGTAGACCCCGGGCGCCAGGGAGATCGTCGGTGCGGCCGACCCGTCGATGGACGGGACGTTCAGCCCGGCGATCATGAACTGCGGGAAGGTGAGGCTGCTGCTGTCAATGCGGATGTCAGGCATCTCATGAGCCCCAAGGCTGCAGAGGTGATGGGGGCCTCACTCCCCAGGGTTTCGCAGCGGACGGCCGGCTGCAACCGGGCGGCGGGGCGGCGGGGCGGCGGCGCTTCCGCCGCCCCGCCAAAGGGGCTCAGCCGCAGATGCCGCGGGCGTAGTCGTAGGTCGCCGTCGCCTGCGAGTACTGCCACTGCGGGGCCAGCAGGCCGGTGTTCAACTGCTCCGCGGCCTTGGCGTCCTCGACGATGTAGCCGAAGTCCTGGAGGTAGGCCGGGTAGAGGTTCTTGGAGCCGATGAAGAACGCCGAGCCGTCGACCGAGACCAGCTTGTGGTGCAGCGCGTACGGGTGGCCGTCGGCCCAGGTGGGGGTCGGGGCGGCGCGGAACGAGGCGAGCTGGAGGTTCTGGCACATCGCCGTGCGCGCGCTCCCGCTGCTGCCGGTCAGGGTGGTCAGGTGGTTCAGCAGCGCGTCGCTGACCTCGTTGAGCGACTTGATCTGCGAGTAGCCGCCGCTGCCGACCCGGCCGCGGTTGGCGGGGTCGCTGACCACGATCCGGACCTTGACGCCGGCCGCGAGCTTGGCGGCCAGGGTGTCGTACAGCTTGACGTCGTAGCGCGGCATCGGCGGGCAGGTGCCGTTCAGGTCCTGCTGGGAGATCTCGATGTGGCCGGTCGCGCTCGCGATGAGGGTGCGCAGCGCGCTCTCCTCGGGGTTGACGGTGGCGTAGCCGCGGTCGGTGTTGGTGTAGTCGTGCACGCCGATCGGCCCGCAGCTGACGGCCGGGGAGGTGGCCGGGGTGAACCGGTGGCCGGAGGAAGGGTCCGTGTCCCGGATGCCGACGCCGAGGCCGCCGACCGCGATGACCGGGGTGCTGCCGGTCGCGGCGGCGGGTGCCGGGTTGGCGTCCTGTTCCAGGGTGGGGTTGCAGGCGGCGCCGTGGGAGGAGGCGAACCAGGCGGCGGAGAGCGGGCCGGTGTTGCGGCAGGTCCAGTCCCAGAGCGTGTCCAGGTAGCGCCCGGCGGTGGTCGCGGCCGGGCCGGTCAGCGCGAGGTCGACGTCCGACACCGGGTGCGTGGTGTCGAGGTAGTCGTCCTTCCAGTTGTTGATGCCGCCGGTGATCACCCGCTGTCCGTCCACCACCAGGAGCTTGGAGTGGTTCCAGGAGAACGCCGTCTTGGCGGTGGTCATCGACGCGACGGTGAGCGTGATCCGGTCGGCCGCGTCGCCGAGCCTGCCGACCAGTTCGTCGCGGTAGCGGGTGGGCAGCGCGGTGACGTTGAGGAGCGGGGCCGCGCCGACCAGGATCCGCACCTGGAGGTGGTTGCCCTTGGCCGCGGCGGACTTGAGCCCGGCCACGATGGCGTCCTCGAAGGCGCCGTTCGGGAACGGCGCGAGGGTGGAGATGTCGACCGTGCGGGTGGCGCTGCCGATCGTGTCGGTCATCCGGGCCAGCAGCTGCCGGGTGCCGGGCCGGTCGGTGCACTTCGGGTCGCCCCAGCAGGCGGGCGTCTGGAGCAGCCAGCCGGCCGGGTCGTCGGCGGGTGCGTCGAGGGCGTTGCCGGCGGTCCGCTGCCAGACCGTGCCCTCCAGGCCGGGGGAGACCTCACGCAGGGCCTGTTCCACGGCGTCGAGGTGCGGGGTCGGGCTGCTCTCAACGCCCCCCGGCGGTACGGGTGTTGCGGGGTCGGCGAAGGCCGGGGCGGTCGGCATGGCGGCGAGGACGGCGGTGGCGAGCGCGAGCGACGCCGCTCGGAGGAGACGGTGGGACTGCTTGTGGAGCAAGGACGTACCTTCGGGACAGAGGGCGGAGTTTGATGATTGTTCATACGATAACCGCCAAAAATTACCCGCACGTCACCTGTGTCTCCATCAGATCCCCGCAGAGGGACGCCGCGTCAGTGGGCGGTCCCCTCCGGGGTGCGCAGGTCGGTGGGGCGGGTCGAGGCCGTGAGCAGGGCGCGCACGGCGTGGGCGGCCGTGGCGGCGGGCAGGGAGGGCTGAGCCCGGTCGAGGACCTGTTCGGGCAGCGCGGGCAGGTGGACGAAGCCGCCGCGGGTGGGGGGGCGTTCGGTGGCGATCAGGTGCATCAGCGCGTAGAAGACGTGGTTGCAGACGAACGTCCCGGCGCTGTGGGACAGGGAGGCCGGCAAGCCGGCCTCCCGGACGGCGGCCACGCACGCCTTCACCGGCAGCGCGGCGAAGTAGGCGGCGGGGCCGCCGGGGACGACGGGCCGGTCCACCGGCTGCCGACCCGCGTTGTCCGGGATGCGCGCGTCGTCGACGTTGACGGCGATGCGCTCGACGCCGACGTCCGGGCGGCCGGTCGCCTGGCCGAGGCAGAGCACCACGTCCGGGTCGCTGCCGCGCACCGCCGTCCGCAGTTCCTCGGCCGCCCGCCCGAAGACGCAGCTCAGCCGGACGGGGGTGACCTCCATCCCCGCGGGCGGCTGCTCGGCGACGAGGCGGGCGACCTCCCAGGACGGGTTGAGGGCGGCGCCGTCGAACGGCTCGAAGCCGGTGAGCAGGACCCGGGTCATGGGCGGGCGGAGCCTTCCTGTGAGGTGGAGAGGTCAGAACGCGAACAGCGACATGATGGCGATGTTGCACACCAACAGGACGCCAGCGGTGGGCAGTTGGGCCTTGATCGGCCCGTACTGGTCCTTGAGTTCGAGCAGGGTGGCCGGGACCAGGTTGAAGTTGGCGGCCATCGGGGTGGCGAGGGTGCCGCAGAAGCCGGCCAGCATGCCCACGGCCAGGACGACCGCCGGGTTGCCGTGCAACTGGGTGATCAGGACGGGCCAGCCGATGGCGGCGGTCATGACGGGGAACGCGGCGAAGGCGTTGCCCATGATGACGGTGAACAGGGCCATGCCGAGGCAGTAGAGCGCCACCGCCGCGTAGGTGTTGCCGTCCGGCAGGAAGTGCGTGGTGATCCGGCCGACCTGGGTGCCGACCCCGGAGGCCTGGAAGATCGTGCCGAGCACGGCGAGGAGTTGGGGCAGCAGCAGCGCCCAGCCGATGGCCTCCACCAGTGAGCGGCCGGCGTGCAGGGCGGTGACGGGCCTGCGCTCGCGGGTGAGGAGGTGAGCGACGGCCAGGGCGACGAGCGTGCCGATGCCGAGCCCGAGCAGCGCCTCGCTGCCGGACTGGAGCAGCAGGCCGCTGCCCAGGTGCACGTCCTTGAGGAGGGTGGCGCAGGTCAGCGCGACCAGCGGCAGGGTGAGCGCGGGGACGAACAGCCGGCTGCCGAGACGGGCGGCGGAGGCGGCCCGCTGCTCGGGGGTGGTGGTCGTGGGCGTGCCGCGCCCGGTGAAGCCGAGGCCGCCCAGGCAGATCATGGCGAGCACGGCCGCACCCAGGGGCGCGGCGGGCGCGCTCTTGTCGGCGACCCACGTGCCGTAGACGAAGCTCGCGCCGAACAGGCCCCAGAAGGCGGCGCTGCCGAACCGCTTGGGGTTGCTGCGGTCGGCCGCCATCTGCACGGCCATCGCGAGGAAGACGGCGCCGACGAGCCAGTACAGCCATTCGACCTTGATCACTTGCTGTCCTCCGCGGTGAGGGTGGCGGCGGCGGTGCGGGCGCCGGCGGGGGCGTCGGCGGGGCGGCCGGACGCGGTGGCCAGGTCCCGGGCGAGGACGGTGTCCAGCCGCAGCAGCCGCAGGCCGTGGACGAGGGTGGCGCAGACCGCGGTGGGGACGGCCCACAGCGCGAGCTGCACCGGCTCCAGGCTGGTGTGGTAGGTCGCGTTGACGAAGCCGGTGATCAGGAGGATCGAGCCGACGGCGAGGAAGCAGTCCTCGCCGAAGAACAGGCCGACGTTGTCGGCGCTCGCGGCGAAGGAGCGCAGCCGTTCGCGGGCCTTCTCCGTCAGGGTGCCGTGGCGGCGCTCGACCGCGGCCTCCGCCATCGGCGCGATCATCGGCCGCACCGCCTGGGGATGCCCGCCGAGCGCGGTGAGCCCGAGGGCGGCGCCGAGCTGACGGATCACCAGGTAGCAGGCGAGCAGGCGGCCGGCGCTGACCTTCGCGAGCCGGTTCATCAGGGTGCGGGCCTGCTCCTGCAGGCCGTGGCGCTCCAGGAGGCCGATGACCGGCAGGGTGACGGCGAAGAGGGTCACCGAGCGGCTGGAGGCGAAGCCCGTCCCGAACGTCTCCAGGACCTTCACCGGGCTCAGCCCGCCCAGCAGGCCGGTGACGATGCCGGCCGCGCCGACGACGAGGAGCGGATTTCGCCGGGTGGCGAATCCGGCCACCACGATGAGGATGCCGACAAGAACGATCATGTGGCTGGTCGCCTTTCGGAGGGGTCCACGCCGGGTGCGCGGTCGTCTGCGACGCCACGGGCGCGGGAGGTCCCGGCCGGTGGGCCGCGACCTCGCGGGGGGTTGCCGAGAGGTTAGGGGATTGTGGAACAATCCGACAAGAGTTCAGGAGCGGCTCCGTACGAGCGGAACGCGGCGGCAGGAGGCAGGACTTGACCGGGGTTTTCGACGCACTCGCGGCCGACCGGGGCCGGCTCGAACGCGCCAGCGCCGCCCAGCGGGTGGCCGAAGTGCTGCGCGAGCACATCACCGAGGGCCGACTCGCCTCCGGAACGCGGCTGTCGGAGGAGGCGCTGGGCGAGGCGCTCGCGGTCTCGCGCAACACCCTCCGGGAGGCGTTCCGGCAGCTGGCCGACCAGCGCCTGGTCGTCCACGAGCTGAACCGCGGGGTGTTCGTCCGGGTCCTCGAACCGGAGGACGTCGCCGACATCTACACGCTGCGCCTGGCCCTGGAGATGGCCGGGGTGCGCGCGCTGCGCAGCGCGGCGCCGGAGCGCCTGGCCGCCGTGCGGGCCGCGCTCGCGCGGGCGGAGGCGGCCGAACTGCTCGGTGACTGGGCCGCGGTGGGCACCGCCGACCTGCACTTCCACCAGGCCGTCGCCGGGCTGGCCGGCAGCGGGAGGATCGACGAGTGCATGACCCGGCTGATGGCGGAACTGCGGCTGGCCTTCGCCGCCGTCCCCTCCCCGCGCGCGCTCCACGAACCGTTCCTGGGGCGCAACCAGACGCTCGCGGGGCTGCTGGAGTCGGGCGAGATCGACGACGCCGAGGTCGAGTTGACCAGGTACCTGGACGACGCGCGCGCGATGATCGTCCGCGCCATGGCCGAGCGCGGGCAGGCCCCGGGAGCCGGGCGGTGACGGACGGACGGGCGGAGCCCGCGGCCGTACCGGAACCGGTGATCGACCTGAACGCCGACCTCGGCGAGGGCTTCGGCCGCTGGACGCTCACCGACGACGCGGCCCTGCTGTCGGTGGTCACCAGCGCCAACGTCGCCTGCGGCTTCCACGCCGGGGACCCGTCCACCATGCGACGGGTGTGCGCGCTGGCCGCCGAGCGCGGGGTGCGGATCGGCGCGCAGGTCTCCTACCGGGACCTGGCCGGCTTCGGGCGGCGGGCGATGGACGTCCCCCCGGACGAGCTGGCCGACGAAATCGCCTACCAGATAGGGGCGTTGCAGGTGTTCGCGCAGGCCGCCGGCGCCAAGGTCGGCTACGTCAAACCGCACGGCGCGCTCTACAACCGCACGGTGCACGACGAGGAACAGGCGGCGGCCGTGGTCCGTGGCGTCCGGCTCGCTCTGCCCGGAACACCGTCGCCGGTGCTCGGGCTGCCCGGCTCTCGACTGCACGAGGCGGCCCGGCGGGCCGGACTGCCGGTCGTCGCCGAGGCGTTCGGCGACCGCGCCTACACCCCGGAGGGCACGCTGCTCTCCCGCCGGGAACCGGGTGCGGTCGTCCACGACCCCGACGCCGTGGTCCGCCGCTCGGTCGGCATCGCCCGCGACGGCCTGCTCGCCGCCCACACCGGCGAGCGGATCCGCCTGCGCGCCCGCTCGCTGTGCCTGCACGGCGACACCCCCGGGGCGGCGGACCTCGCCCGCCGCGTCCGGACGGCGCTGCGCGCGGCCGGGGTGCGCGTCGAGGCGTTCGCATGAGAGTGCTGCGGGTCGGCCCGCACGCCCTGCTGGTCGAACTCGCCGACGCCGACCGGACCGCCGCCTTCCACGCCGAACTCCTGCGCAGGCGCGCGGTGTTCGGGCTGCCGCCGGTGGACGAGATCGTCCCGGCCGAGCGGACCGTGCTGCTCGACGGGGTGGCCGACCCGCGTGCCCTGGCCACCGAACTGGCCACCTGGCGGGTGCCGCCCGCCCCGGAGCGGCTCGGCCCGGTGGTGACCGTCCCCGTCCGCTACGACGGCGCGGACCTCGCGGAGGTCGCCGCGCTCTGGGGCGTCGCGGAGGACGCCGTCGCGCGCATCCACTCCGCGACCGAATTCCGCGTCGCCTTCAGCGGGTTCGCCCCCGGCTTCGGCTACCTCACCGGCCTCGCCGAGCGGTACCACGTCCCGCGCCGGGCCGTGCCCCGCAGCGCCGTGCCGGCCGGCGCGGTCGCCCTGGCCGGCCCGTACACCGGCGTCTATCCGCGCTCGTCCCCGGGCGGCTGGCAGCTGATCGGCCGCACCGAGGCCCCGCTGTGGGACGCCGCGCGCGAGCCGGCCGCCCTGTTCGCCCCGGGGACGCGGGTGCGGTTCGTCATCGAGGAAGCGTGATCGAGGAAGCGTGTATCGAAGAAGCATGATCGAGGAAGCATGATCGGGGGAGCCGTGACAGGGGAACCGGCGAGCGGCGGACCAGCGACCGTCACCGTCGTCAGCGCGGGTCTGCTGACCACCGTCCAGGACCTCGGCCGGCCGGGCCACGCCCACCTGGGCGTGCCGCGCTCCGGTGCGCTCGACCGGCCGGCCCACCTGCTGGCCAACCGGCTGGTCGGCAACCCGGCCGGGGCGGCCGCCCTGGAGACCACGGTGCTCGGCTGTGCGGTCCGGGTCGACCGGCCGGTCACGGTGGCCGTGGCCGGGGCGCCGTGCGCCGTCCGGGTCGACGGCCAGCCCGCCGCCTGGGGCGCCCCGGTCCGGCTGCCCGCCGGCGCGCGGCTCGACCTCGGCCCCGCGACCCGGGGGGTGCGCAGCTACCTCGCCTTCGCGGGCGGGGTCGCCGCCGCCCCGGTCCTCGGCAGCCGCTCGACCGACCTGCTCTCCGGCCTCGGCCCCGCGCCGCTGTCCGCCGGGGACCGCCTGGCGCTCGGGGCCCCGGCCGGCCCGCCGGCCGGGGCGGACGTGCTGCCCTGGGCCGCCCCGCCCGCCCGGCTGGTCCTCCCGCTCGTGCTCGGCCCGCGTGACGACTGGTTCACCGCCAGGGCCCTCGACGCCCTGGCACGCTCCGTCTACCACGTCTCGACGACCAGCAACCGGATCGGCCTGCGCCTGGACGGCCCGCCGCTGGAGCGCGCCGCCGAGGGCGAACTGCCCAGCGAGGGCATGGTGCTGGGCGCCGTCCAGGTGCCGCCGTCCGGCCGTCCGGTGGTCTTCCTCGCCGACCACCCGACCACCGGCGGCTACCCCGTCATCGGCGTGGTCCCCGCCGCCGCCCTCCCCGCCGCCGCCCAGGCCGCCCCGGGGACCCCGGTCCGCTTCACCCCCGTCCGCCTGCGCTGACGGACCCGTCCCACGCGTCGTCGATCGACCGGATACTCCGCGCGGGTGGGCGACCTCGGCGGCGTCCCCGCGGCCGCGCTCGTCGTGGGGCCCCGCTCATGATCGCCGGGACGGTGCCGAGAGTCGAAATGGACAAAGTAGGATGACTCAACTCCCGCGCTACGCGCGAAGAGTTCCATGTATGTCCCATTTGACCGATTCATCTCCCGCTTCACACGCACGGAGTCACCCTCATGGACAACCTGTCCACCGTCGACGCAGACGGCGCGATAGAGACACGCGGCATCGAACCCGTCCCCGACCACGAGCGCGGGGGCAGAGTCCGCGAGCTCTTCCCGACCTGGGTCGCGGCGAACATCAGCGTCCTGCTGCTCACCATGGGCGCCGCCCTGGTGGTGTTCAACCACTTGAACTTCTGGCAGGTCCTGGTCGTCGCCGCGTGCGCCGCGCTCGTCTCGTTCGGGCTGGTCGGCGTGCTGTCGGTCTCCGGGAAGTGGGGCGGGGCGCCGGGCGCGACCCTGTCCCGGGCCACCTTCGGCGTGCGCGGGAACCTCTTCCCCGGTGCGATCCTCTGGATCGCCCGGTTCGGCTGGGAGACGATCAACGCCGTCACCGGCGCCTACGCCGTGCTGACCGTCCTCGACCTGGTCTTCGGCGTCAAGAGCAACACCGCGCTGATCGTGGTCACCCTCTTCGCCTTCGTCGCCTGCACCTTCCTGGTCTCCGGTATGGGCCGCAAGGCGCTGAACGTCTGCAACACCTGGTCGACGTACCTCTTCGGGATCTTCAGCGTCCTGGTGCTGGGCTACCTGATCGCGACCATGCGGTGGAGCGAGGTCTTCGCCAAGCCCGCGGGCACCACGGCGATGATGATCGCCGGCGTCGGGACCATCGCCGCCGGTGGCATCAGCTGGGTCCCCACCGGCCCGGACTTCGCCCGCTACCTGCCGCACGCCGCCTCCGGCCGGAAGATCGTCGGCGTGACGGTCTCCGGTGCCGGCATCGTCATGGTGCCGATGGTGCTGATGGGCGCCGTGATGGCGGTGGCCTCGCCCGGCCTCGCGGATGCCGCGGACCCGGTCTCCTTCCTCGGTGACCTGCTGCCGACCTGGCTGGCCGTGCCCTACCTGCTGACCGCGATCGTGGGCATGCTGCTGATCAACAGCCTCTCCATGTACTCGGCCGGCTTCACCGCGCAGACCATGGGCGTTCGGCTGCCGCGCGCCCTGGCCGTCAGCATCAACGCCGTGATCTCGCTGGTCGGCGGCCTGCTGCTGATGCTGGTCGCCAAGAGCTTCCTGGGCTCCTTCATCACCTTCCTGATCCTGCTCGCGGTCTCCTTCTCGGCCTGGATCGGCGTCTACGCGGTGGACATGTACCGTCGCCGCTCGCGCGCGGTGCGCTACGACCCCGCCGCGCTGATGGACACCAGCAGGAACAGCCGCTACTGGTACGTGGGCGGCTTCTGCTGGCAGGCGATGGTGTCCTGGGTCCTGGCGCTGCTGATCGGGCTCGCCTTCACCAAGTGCGACTGGTTCGCCGGCCCGCTCTCCGGCACTCCGGTCGGCCGGTACGGGCTCGCCTGGGCGGCGACCATCGTGATCTCCGGCGTGATCATGGCCGTGCTCCCCACCCCCCGGGAGAACACCCCCGCCACCCCGGAGACCGAGCGGACCGAGCGGACCGAACGGGCCGCCGCCACCGTCTGACCGCACGACGCCTCTTCCGGACCGCCCGGTCGCCGACTCACCCGAGCCGGCGACCGGGCGGTCCCGTTACCGCCCCCGGCGGCGATCCGTCGACGGCTCTCGTCCGGTGGCCGGTGCGGCAGCAGCGGCTTCGCAGGATCGGCCGCCCGTCCCCTCCCGGCAGCGCGCGGCACGTCATTGCGCGAACTCGCCGGCCCCACCCTCCTCTCCCGGCCACGTGCCCCTCGGCGCCCGTCCGGCGCGGTCGGCGGTCCGGCTGTCACTCCACGTCGGAGCGGGCAGGAGGCGGACTCCGGTCGACGATTCGTCCGCCCGGTCCCGGAACCGCTCGCGACACGCCAGAACAACACGCCCCACGCCGCTCGGAAACTCCGGACGGGAATGGCCGAGAACAAATGAGAGCGAGGGCTGTTCGATTGACCCCAAGAAAGGCGGTCCGGATACTGATCGGGTACGACGCAACGGAAACTCGTTGCGCAGCGGACTCCGATTCAACGTTTCATCAGACTGGGGAGAATCCATGATCTCGAAAGCGAAGAAGGCCGCGAGCTCGCTGGCCGTGGCCTTCGCCGCGGCGGCCACGCTCACCGTGGCCGTGCCGTCCGGCAACGCGTTCGCCATCGACCACGTCCAGTGCGACGGGAGCCGCAACGACTTCCTGAAGATCTGGTCGCACCTCGACGGCCGGGACAGCGTCGACTGCTACGCGAACGCGGGGTCGATCGGCTTCGGCGGGCGGTGGGTCGACCGGATCTCCACGGGGAACAACGACCTGGTCTACAGCGACGCCAACGGCGACTCGGTGAGGATCAACCGCTGGACCGACATCACGTTCCCGAACCGCCCGCCGAAGGTGAACTCCATCCGGATCCTCTGACGAATCGGCGGGGCGGGCCTCGAACGGAAATTCGTTCGGCCGTATTGCCGTGAGTTCCGCACCACTTGGGTCGCCGACGAATTTCCGTGACCCGAATCGGCTCCGCCCCGCTTCGCCGGTGCCGGTCACGCCCTCCGGGTGTGACCGGCACCGGCATGTGGTGCCGCGGCGCGCGAACTACCCCTGGGTCGGCATGCTCAGCGAGCGGTGCCGTAGACGCGAATCTTTCGCGTTAAGCAGTTGCGCTGGGCGCATGAGTGAGCGAGCGAGCACGCGGCCCGGCGGGCGCAGTGCGCGGGTTCAGCAGTCGGTGCAGGGGCGGGGGCGCTCACCGTGCCGGCGCTCGCCGCGCGGGCGGGGGGCGGCGCCCCCGGCCCCTAAAGGCTAAGTAGTTGCGTTTATCGGCGAGGCGCCCCCGGCGCCCGCTATCTCACCAGCCGCACCGAACACCGGCTGCTCGCCGAGCCTGCCGCCGAGCTGCCGGCGACCGCGGCCTGACGGTCCGCCGTACGACCGCCCTTTCCCCGGCCCCCGAAAGGCCCGCCATGCCCGTGCCCGCCACGCCTGTGGTCGATCCCCCCTTCAGCATCCTGTCCGAGGACTTCGCCGCCGACCCCTACCGCTACTTCGCCGGACTGCGCGAGCAGGCGCCGGTCCACTACGAGCCGGCGCTCGACAGCTGGTTCCTCTCCCGGTACGAGGACGTGCGGCGGGTACTGACGGACCACCGGGCCTTCACCACCGAGACGCTCCAGGTCCGCGCCGAGCCGGTGATGCGCGGGCCGGTGCTGGCGCAGATGGCCGGGGCCGAGCACACCGCCAAGCGGAAGATCGTCGTCCGGGGCTTCACCGGGCCGGCCCTGGAGCAGCAGGTCCGCGCCGTCCGCGCCAACGCCGCCGAACTCCTCGCGCCGTTCCTGCCACGGGGACGGATGGACCTCGTCAACGACTTCGGCAAGCCCTTCGCCGTCCGGGCCACCCTCGATGTCCTGGGGCTGGACGAGCAGGACGCCGAGCCGATCACCGAATGGCTCGGCGGCGTCAGCGAGTTCATCACCAGCCTCGCCCTCACCCCGGAACGCCGCCGCCACTGCCTGGACTGCGCCGAGCAGTTGGAGGCCCACCTCCGGCCCGTCATCGAGCAGCGGCGCCGCCGCCCCGGCGGGGACCTGATATCGCAGCTGTGCACGGCCGGGTCCGGCGGCACCGGCACGGGCACCGCGATGAGCACCCGCGAGGTCACCGCGCTGATCATCAACGTCCTGGTCGCCGCCGTCGAACCCGCCGACAAGACCCTCGCCCAGCTCCTCAAGCAGCTGATCGAGCACCCGGAGCAACTGGCGCAGGTCCGGCGGGACCCGGCCCTGCTGCCGGCCGCGATCGCCGAGACCCTGCGCCGCACCCCGCCGGTGCAGCTGATCCCGCGCCAGGTGGAGCGGGACGCCGTGTTCGCCGGCACCCCCGTCCCCGCCGGCGCCACCGTCTTCTGCATGATCGGCGCGGCGAACCGCGACCCGGCGGCGTTCACCGACCCGGACGCCTTCGACATCCACCGCCCCGACCTGGGCACCGCCCGCTCCTTCACGGCCGCCGCCCAGCACCTGGCCTTCGGCGCCGGACTGCACCAGTGCGCCGGGGCGGCCTTCGCCCGCGCGGAGCTGGAGACGGTGGCCGCGCTGCTGCTCCCGCTGCTCGACGGGGTCCGCCTCGCCCCCGGCTTCCGCTACCGGGAGAGCGGGCTGTACACCCGCGGCCCCGTCGCGCTTCCCCTGGAGTTCACGCCCGTCCGCGCGACAGACGGCACGTTCCGGCACCTTGGTTAGGATCGCGCCACCGGTACTTGGGGGAAGGGAGCCGCGATGGTGTCCGTCGGGGAGCGGCTGAGCAGTGCGCGGGTCCAGGCCTTCATAGGCCGGGACGAGGAACTCGACCGCTTCGCCCGGGCGCTGACCGGGGATCCACAGGCGCCCTTCGCCTTCTACCTGTACGGGCCCGGCGGCATCGGGAAGTCCACCCTGCTGCGGCGCCTGGCGGACCACGCCCGCGCGGCGGGACGGCTGCTGGTCGAGCTCGACGGCCGCTTCGTCGGCCGGGACCCGGCCGACTTCGAGCGGGCGGCCGGCCCCTTCCTCGACGTCCCCGGCACGGTCCTGTTCCTGGACTCCTTCGAGCACTGCCAGTGGCTGGAGGGCTGGCTCTGGCACCGCTTCCTGCCCCGCGCCGCGGACGGCGCCCTGGTCGTCCTCGGCGGCCGGCTCGCGCCGCAGCCGCAGTGGACCGCCGACCCGGCCTGGGCCGGCCTGCTGCACGTGGCCGAACTGGAGCCGTTCTCCGAGGAGCAGGCCCGCACCCTGCTGGCCACCGCGCAGATCCGCCCCGAGATGCGGGAGCTGGTGCTGCGCTTCGCCGGCGGCAACCCACTGGCCCTGTCCCTCGCCGCGGCCGCGGGCTCGACCGGCTGGAGCTACGACCAGACCTGGGCCCCCTCGGCCGACGTGCTGCGGACCCTGCTGGTGGGCCTGATCGGCGAGGTGCCGTCGGCCGCCCACCGCCGCGCCCTGGAGGTGGCGGCCCAGGCCTACTCGACCTCCGAGGAACTGCTCGCCGCGGTGCTGCCCGACCACGACGCCCACCTGCTCTTCGCCTGGCTCCGCGAGCTGCCCTTCATGGAGGCCACCCACCGCGGCCTGCACCCGCACGACGCCGCCCGCGAGACGCTCGCCGCCGACCTGCGCTGGCGCGCCCCCAACGCCTTCGTCGCGATGCGCAAGCGGCTGGCCGAGGAGTACCTGCGCCTGCTGCGCGAGGCCCCCGAGGAGCGGGTCTGGACCGTCACCGACGAACTCTTCTACCTCTTCCGGGACGGGCAGATCGTCGCCCGGCTGCGCACCTGGTCCCGCGAGGACGAGGTGCACGACCGTCCGCTGCACCCGGACGACCTCGGCACGGTGCTGCGCATGGCCGCGGAGACCGAGGGCCCCGAGTCAGCGGCGCTGGTCCACTACTGGGCACAGCGCCAGCCGCAGGCCTTCAGCGTCTACCGCCTGGTGAGCACCGGCCGGATCGTCGCGTTCACCGCCCGGCTCGCGCTGCCGGCCCCGCCCGACCCCGAGGACCTGGCCACGGACCCCGTCGTGGCGGCCGCCTGGGCGCACACCGACGCCACCGCGCCGGTCGGACCGGGCGAACACATCGGCATCAGCCGCTTCACCGTCTACCCCGAGCGGTACCAGGTGCCCTCGCGCGTCATCGACCTGAGCAGCTCGCGGGCCCAGGCCGAGTCCGCCCGCGCCCGCGGCCGCGCCTTCGGCTTCGCGGTGTGGCGGGACGCCGAGGCCTGGGCGGCCCGGGTCAAGGGCAGCCTCGCCGACACCGGCGCGCGGCCGCGGGTCGGCGAGCACACGTACGGGGTGTTCGGCGTCGACTGGCGCCAGGTGCCCGTCGAGACCTGGCTGCGCCACTTCATCGCGTCCACCGAGGTGCCGACCCCGTCCGGGCCCTCGGGCTTCTCGCGCACCGCGTTCGACCGGGCCGTCCGCGAGGCCCTGCCGCACTGGCGCGACCCGGCCGCGTTCGCCGCCTGCGCCCTGGCCCGCACCCGGCTGGCGGCCGACTTCGCCGACCCCGCCGAGGAGTTGCGGACTCTGCTGCGCCGGAGCGTGGACGACCTCGCCCGTGACCCGCGCGGGGTGCGCGCCCGCGAGGCCCTGACGGCGGGCTACTTCTCCGGCGCCCCCACGCAGGAGGCCGCCGCCCGGCGCCTCGGCCTGCCGTACGGCACGTACCGGCGCCACCTGCGCCAGGGCCTGGACCTGCTCTGCGAGTCGCTGTGGCAGCAGGAGTTGCGCGGGCCGTACGGGGAGCAGTAGGGCCGGCCGACACCGCACCGCCGCCGCGCCGCACCGCCGCCGCCCGGGCGAGCGGGGGCTCGTCCGGGCGGCGCGGTCGGGCAGCGCGATCGGGGCAGGCGTCAGGCCGCGGCGCCGTCCGGGGCCGGGTCGGGGATCCAGGAGCCGTGCAGTCCGGCCGCCACCCGGTGCGGCAGGTGGACGGTGGCGACCCGGTCGAGTCCGGAGGCGTCGATGACCAGCAGCTGCGAGGCGTCCTGCTTGAGGTCGGAGACCACGGTGAGCAGGTAGCCGTCGTCCTCGCGGGTGGCGCCGGCCGCGGGGACGAAGACCGCCTCGCTCGGCATCCGGGCGTCGCCGGCCCGGTGGATCCGGCGGGCGCCGGTGGTGCGGTCGTACTTGACGATGCCGTAGCCGCCGAAGCCCTGCTCGTCGGGGAAGGAGACGGCGTACTGGTAGCGGTTCTCGGCGCCCAGGTACGCCTCGTTGAGGGTCGGGAACTCCACCGGCAGGTCGTCGATGATCTGCTCGTCGACCGTGCCGGCCGTGGCGTCGATGACCCAGCGGCGGGTGTAGGAGCGCGAGACGGGCTCGCTGCCGCGGCCGGGCGCGCCGATCCACCAGTTCCAGGAGAGGCGGAAGCCCTCGCGGTCCACGGTCGGACCCTCCAGGACGATGCGGCCCCGGCCGTCCTCGTAGGCGTTGGAGACGTGCAGCATGTTGCCCGGCTCGATGGTGAACCAGCGGACCTGCGGGGCACCGTGGGGTCCGCGCGGCAGCACGCCGATGCGGGCGGGCTGCTGGTCGCTCCAGCCGTACGGGATGCCGGAGCGGTCGTTCGGGTCGAAGCTGACGTTGCCCTCGACGAAGACCACGTGGTGGCGGGTGAGGGCGAAGTCGTGCTTGAGGGCGGCACTCGCCCCGGGGACCTCGGCGGTGTGGACGATCCCGCCCTTGGCGTCGGCGACGTGGTAGGTCAGGAACGGCGGGACGGGCGAGGAGCCGAAGAAGTGCAGTTCCCCGGTGAGCGGGTCCTCCTTGGGGTGCGCGGTCATCGCGGTGCGCAGCTTGCCGGCGAAGTCGTAGGCGCCGACGGTCTCCAGCTCCTCGGTGAGCTCGAAGGGCAGGTTGGCCTCGCACAGGGCCAGCAGGCGGCCCGCGTGCTCGATGACGTGGGTGCCGGCGGCGCTGGCGGTCAGGTCGGGGCCGTGCTCGGTCATGTACGGCGCGCCGTCCAGGGCGGGGGTGCGCACCCAGCGGTTGCGGTACCACTCGGCGCGGCCCCCGCCCAGCCGGATCCCGTGGACCATGCCGCTGCCCTTGAACCAGTGGGTGGGGGTGACTCCGGGCTTGGGGTTGTGGCCGTTGCGCAGCAGTCGGCCGGTCAGCTCGGGCGGCAGCGTGCCCTCGACGGTGAGTTCGGTGGCGACGACCTCGTCGGCCACGGGGGTGAAGTGGCCGGTCAGGTAGGGCTTTGCGGCAGTCATGGGGAGGAACCTCTTTCGGGGAGACGTGGGGTGGCGGCGGTGAGGTGTCGTCACGGGGTCCAGTCGGCCGGCAGGCCGGACTGGGCGAGGACGGCGTTGAGGCTGTAGTAGTCCTGGTCGGAGGCGATCCGGTCGTGGTCGTCCAGGTCGAGCAGGGTTGCCATCGGGACGGCGAACGGCTTGGGGGCGCCCTTGAGGTGCCCGGCGTAGACGGCCTCGACGGTGATGTGGCCGCCGTCGCGGTGGGCCGCGCGCACCGTGACGTGCACGTCGTCGATCACCGCGTCGGCGCGGGCCTTCCAGCCGGCGATCTCCTGGCGGCCGTGGAAGACCACGCCCACGGCCTGGTCGGTGTAGGTGCCCTCGGCGTCGAACAGGGCGCCGAGCGCCTGCGGGTCGGTGCCGTTCCAGGCGGCGGCCCAGGCGGCGACGACCTTCGGCAGGCAGTGTTCGGCGGGCTGCGCGGAGGCGGCGGTGCCGGTGCCGAGCACGGCGCAGACGGCGGCGGCGCCGACCAGGGCGGTCGCGGCACGGGGTGAGCGGGACATGGTGGTGGGGCTCCTTGGGGTGAGGGCGGATCGTGCTTGGTGAGTTGGGTGTCGGTGGGTCGGGTGTTGGTGGGTCGGGTGTTGGTGGGTCGGGTGTCGGTGGGTCGGGTGTCGGTGGGTCGGGTCTCGTGGTGAGGCCGTCGAGCGGGCTCAGCCGGTGCGGGGGAGCCGTCGCGGTCGTGGAGCGGAGGCCCGGCCGGCGGCAGGAGCGGTTGCGGTCGTCGTCCGCGGGCCGGTGCAGCGGGCCAGGACCACCGCGAGGAGGGCCGTTGCGGCCAGGACGGCGGCCGAGGCCGTGAAGGCGGACCGGTAGCCGGCGGTGAGGGCCGCCAGGTGGGCCTGGTGCGTCGCCGCGCGGGCGGTGACCGAGCCGGCCAGCCCGGCCAGGGCGGCCAGGCCGATCGCGCCGCCGACCTGGCGGGTGGTGTTCACCAGTCCGCCGGCCAGGCCCGTGTCCTGGGGCGGCAGGCCCTCCATGGCGAACGCGGTGAGCTGGACGAAGGCGATGCTCAGCCCGAGGCCGACCAGGACGCTCGGGCCCAGCACGTCGGCCAGGTAGCTCCCGTCGGCGCGGATCCGGGACAGCCACAGCAGGCCGGCGGCCTCGGTGAGCAGCGCCGCGGTCACCGTCGCGGTCGCGCCGATCCGCCGGGAGAGCCGCGGGGCGAGCGTGGAGCCGAGCATGTTGGCTGCGGCGAGCGGGAGTTGGCCGACTCCGGTGGCCAACGGGCCGGAGCCGAGCACCTGTTGCTGGTAGAGCGGCAGGAAGAAGAACAGCGCGATCCACACGGATCCCAGCAGGGCCATCAACAGGTTCCCCGCGGCCACCCGGCCGGTGCGCAGCAGCCGCGGCGGCACCAGCGCGTCCGGCCGGCGGCGCTCGATCACGGCGAAGGCCGCGAGCAGGACGGCCGCGGCGCCGAGCGCGCCCAGCACCCGGTCGTCGGTCCAGCCGGCGCCGCGCGCGGTGGTCAGGCCCCAGACCAGGCAGGTCAGGGCGAGGGTGACGGTCACGGTGCCCGGCAGGTCGAACCGCCCGGCCGCGCGGCCGCCGGTCCGCGGGCCGCAGGGGCGCGCGGAGTCCGTCCGCGGGACGAGGGCCGGCAGCGCGAACAGCACCAGCGCGGCCCCGATCGCGACGGTGTGGAAGATCCACGGCCAGCCCCAGGCCTGGGTCAGCGCCCCGCCCAGCAGGACGCCGCACGCCCCGCCCGCACCGGAGACCGCGCCCCACACCCCCAGCGCCCGGCCGCGCCCGGGGCCGGGCGGGAACAGGTCCACGGCCAGGGCCAGTGCCGCCGGGGCGATCGCGGCGGCGCCGAGGCCCTGGAGCACCCGGGCCGCGATCAGCACCCCGGACGAGCCGGCCAGTCCCGCCACCGCCGAGCCCGCCGCGAACAGCCCGAGACCCCAGCCCAGCACCCGGCGGCGACCGAGCAGGTCGCCCGCCCGTCCGCCCGCCAGCAGCAGCGCACCGAACACCAGGCCGTACGCGTTGACCACCCAGGTGGTGCCGCTCTCCGACAGGCCGACCCCGGCGCGGATCTGCGGCAGCGCGACATTGACGATCGAGGTGGCGAGCATGACGGTGAACTGCGCCGCGGCGAGCACCGCGAGCGCAACCGCCTGTCTGTGTGGGAGGTTCATGCCGCACAGCCTGGGCCGGGGCGCTGTCCACTCTCCAGGTCATGCCGGTGCGGACACTGTCCACTCCTGTCCGCGACTGTCCACCCGCTCGCACAGATGCGTGCTCGACGCGCGTATATCGTGCCGGAACGTGAATCCCCATGAGACTTCCATGACCGCCACCGCCACTCGCACCGACGTCGCCGCCGCCCTCACCGACCTGCTCTTCACCCCCGGTCTGGACCTGGCCGAGGCCGTCGACCGGCACTTCGCCCCCGACTACCGCCAGCGCACCGACGGCCGCTGGGACGACCGGGAGGAGTTCACGGCCCACATCGCCCACCTGCGCACGATCGTCGCCGGCGGCGAGATCCAGGTCCTGGAGGAGCTCGTTCAGGGCGACCTCTACGCGGAGCGCCACATCGTCGACGTCCACAAGACCGACGGCTCCTCCGTGCGCATGGAGGTCTACCTCTTCGGCGAGTTCGCCCCGGACGGCCGGTTCCGGCGCATCGAGGAGACCACCCTCATGCTCCAGGGTTCCGACGCCGACCGGAACCTCGGCAGCGCCCGCTGATCCGGCGTCCGACGCTGTCCGGCCCGCGAGTGCTGGAGCGGCGGGGGCCGGCCCGCCGGACCCACGGCGGGGCGTACGCGGTGGAGAGCGCGGCCTCCTCGACGGCCTTGCGGCCCTTGGCCGCAGCTCGACCACGGCACCTCGACCACGGCACCTCGACTCCGCCGATCAAGCGGCTGGAGGCGGCCGGCCCGGTGAGCCGCGAGCGGCGGCCGGACGACGAGCGCGCCGCCCTGGTCAGCCCGACCGGGCGCGCCGCCCTGGCGTGGGCCGGGCACTCCGGGCCAGGGCGTGTTCGATTCCCGCCGCGATCGGGGAGACGATGGGGCCGGCCTCCCGGGCGGTTGCCGTCAGTTGGTGACGGTCAGGACGAGCTTGCCGCGGGTGCGGCCGGCCTCGCCGCGGGCGTGGGCCGCGCCGGCCTGCTCCAGCGGGAAGGTCTGTTCCACCTCGACGGCGACCTCGCCGCCGTCGATCAGCCCCGCGATCGTCGTCAGCGCCGTGCCGTCCGGCTCGACCAGGAACGGGGTCACCCGCACGCCGGCCGCCTCGGCGGCCTGCGCCAGCTCCGGGGAGACGCCCTGCGGGATCGCGACCAGCAGGCCGCCGGGGCGCAGCACCTTCAGCGAGCGGGTGCTGGTGCTGTCGTGGGCGTCGCCGACCAGGTCGATCACGACGTCGACATCGGCGACGGCCTCCTCGAAGCGGGTGGTGGTGTAGTCGATGGCCTCGTCGGCGCCGAGCTCCTTGAGCCAGGGGTGGCGGGCGGCGCTGGCGGTGGCGATCACGTGGGCGCCCAGGTGGCGGGCGAACTGCACCGCGAAGTGGCCGACCCCGCCGGCCGCGGCGGTGATCAGCACCCGCTGGCCGGCCTGCACCTGAGCGGTGTCGACGACGGCCTGCCAGGCGGTCAGCGCCGCGAGCGGCACGGCGGCGGCATGCACGTGATCGAGGGTGGCGGGCTTGCGGGCCCACTGGCGGGCCGGCGCGGTGACGTACTCCGCGTAGGCGTTCGCGACCCGCGGGAACCACGGCATGCCGTACACCTCGTCGCCGACCTTCAGCGTGGTCACGCCGAAGCCGACCTCGGCCACCACGCCGGACACGTCCCAGCCGAGGGTGAACGGCGGCTCGCCCAGCAGCCCGGCCATGCCGGAGCCGCCGCGGGTCTTCCAGTCCACCGGGTTGATCCCGGCCGCGTGCACCCGCACCAGCACCTCGGTGGGCAGCGGCACCGGGCGTGCCACTTGCTCGACCCGCAGCACCTCCGGGCCGCCGAAGGTGTCCTGGACCACCGCGCGCATCATGTCTGCGGACATGCGTCATCTCCTGAAACAGCGTTCTGAGGAGGGCCGTTGGCGGCCTTCCCTTGACGCTGGCGACGCTATCCCCGGGGGTATGGTTACCTGCAAGGTCCATTACTTCCCTTTGGGAAGTGCCCTGATGAGGAGCTTGCACGTGGCGACCAGCTGCCCGAGCGGGCAACACCCGCACCACGACGTCTACACCGCCCAGTGCCCCTGCCGCGCCCTGCTCGACCTGCTCGCCAACAAGTGGTCGGCCCTCGCCATCGGCGCCCTCGAAGAGGGTCCCCAGCGGTTCGGCGAACTCCAGCGCAGGCTCCAGGGCGTCAGCCCCAAGGTGCTCACCCAGACCCTGCGCCGCCTGGAGGACGTCGGCATCCTCGACCGGACCGTGTACCCCGCCGTACCCCTGCACGTCGAGTACGCGCTCACCGACCTTGGCCGCAGCGCCGCCGTCCCCCTCAACCACCTGCGCAGCTGGGTCGAGGACAACCTCGACCACGCCTTCCGCGCGGAGTCGGTCGCGGGTTAGCGGGCAGCAGCCCGAGCGGCTGACCGGGGCCAGTCACACGATGGACGGGGCGGTCCCCGGGCCCAGCCTCCTGAGGAGCTTGACCCGCGGGGAGCTGTCAGAACTGATGGTCGAACACCGCGGTCACCGGGGCGTGGTCGGACCACCGCTCGGCGTCCTGACCTGGGGCCGTGGCTCACTGATCGCCAGAGCGAGTGGGACGCGATGGTGTGGGCCAAGGTGGACCGGGCGTTCCGGTCGGCCAAGGACTGCGCGGACGTGGCGCACTGGGCGGAGGAGAACCACAAGGTTCTGGTCTTCACCGACGATGGCATCACCCTCGATTACCGGGAGGGCCGCGAGTCGTCGTTCGGGAACGAGCTGGCTAAGACCTTCCTGATGCTGGCGTCGATCTTCGCGGAGATGGAGCTCAAGCGGATCAAGGCCCGCGTCACGGCCGCGCACAAGCACCTGCGCAAGACGGACCGCTGGGCCGGCGGGCAGCCGCCGTACGGGTACCGGATCGTCGACCGCCCCGGTGGCGGGCGAACGCTGGAGCCGGATCCGGTCGCGTCCGAGGCGGTCCGGTACATGGGCAAGCTGCTCCTGGAGGGGCAGAGCCAGTGGATGATCGCCATGGCCCTGGAGGTTGCCGGTTTCGACACGCCGTCGATGCACGCGTACAAGCACCAGGGCGAGTCGTACTCGAGCAAGCGCAAGACGCCGCCGTCGAACCACTGGAATCCCACCAGCGTGGGGAAGATCCTGCGCTCGCCGGCGACGATGGGCCTGAAGCTGACCGGCCGTTCCGTGAAGGCGCGCAAGATCGACTGCTGGCCCGGCTGCGGCAACGCCGTACGCACCGACACCCACGGACAGACCCTGCGGGACCGCGCCGACGAGATCGACCAACTCGCCACCAGCTCCCCGGAGCCGATCAGCAGACGCCTGCGGACCAACGCGCAGCGGCTCCGCGACATCGCCGACCACCACGACGCCACCTCCCAGCCCGCTGAGGCCCTGCCATGAACCAGCAGCACCAGGACGAACGCACCCGCATCCGCGCCGCCGTCGACCGCCTCCTGGGCGGTGAGGCCACCGCCTCCGACGGCAGCCTCACTGTCCTGGCCCTCGCCGTCGAAGCCGGCGTCACCCGCATGGCGATCATCAGACGCCACACCGACCTGAAGAACGAGTTCTACAGTCGCGTCCGCAACGAGACCGCACAGACCCCCGAGCCGGAGAAGCTCCTACGAGCGACCGTGGCCAAGCTGAAGACGACCATCACCGAGCAGCGGGCCGAGATCGAGGAACTCCGCCGCCAGGTCACCGGCCTCGCCCTGGCCGGTGCCGTCCTCACCGACCAGCTGCATGCCCCCCAGCAGAACCCGGCTGCCGACAACAACCTTCTGCCCTTCACCCGGCTCTGAGCACCCGGGCCTGTGTCACGGCCGCTCACCCAGCAGAGCCCTGGTCAAAAGCCTCTGCACAGGGCCGGTCGGTGCCCGCGTCGCGGGCGAGGTGGCGCGGGTGCCGGGAGGTCCGTGCCACGGGTTCGCCCGCCGATTCGCGGATGCCGGCCGGGGTGGAGGAGGGTGTTCGCAGGGCTACCGGCGGCGTCCGCGTGACCTGCGGCGGCCGGGGAGGACGGAGGCGGCGAGGAGGAGGGCGCCGACGGCGTAGGCCCAGGGGGCGGGCAGGGTGATGGCGAGGAGGAAGAAGACCGCGCCCAGGGCGGCGAGGGCCGCTTTGAGCAGGGCGGTGCGGGTGGGTGGGCGGTGTGCGGGTTCCACGGCGGTCCTTTTCCGTTCCTGCGGGTTGCGTGCCGGCCTTGGGGCGGGCCTCGTTCCGCCGCCCGGGACGGCCGGGGCGCCGGAACGAGGCCGGGTGGTGCCTGGGGTTTTGTGCCGGTGTGGTCAGCGGCGGCCGATGATCTTGGCGAAGGTGGAGAGGGAGATGGTTCCGGCTTTCTGCGCGGCGGTGCCGACGGCGCCCCAGCTGCCGATGGACTGTCCGTAGTTCGCGGTCAGGGCGGCGCCGGTGGCGCCGGTCTTCGCGTCGGCGAGGTCGGCGCCGGAGGCCATCTCGACGACGAGGGGGATCTGGGTGGAGAGGTTGACCGAGCCCTGGAGGACCTTCCCGGTGATCTGCCCGGCCTTCTCGGTGGCGCCGACGATCTTGGCGCCCTTGGTGCCGATGTAGTTGAACACCTTGCTCGCGTCGGAGGCCCCGGTGCCGCCGGTCTCGGAGAGGAAGGTGAGCCCGGCCCGGCGGACACCGACGCTGGCCTTGTGGCCGGCCTTGGCGCCGGCGCCGATCGTCTTGGTGATGGCCTTGCCCGCCTTGAGGCTCTTGGAGACCGCTCCGATGCCGGGCAGGGCGGCCAGCGCGTCGGCACCGAGCCCGGCGATGGTGGCGGCGTCCCAGTCGCCCTTGATCGCGGCGTCCACCGTGTGGGCGCCGAGGGCGGCGATCGCGGTGACGGCGGCGACCGGACCGGCGATCGGGGTGAGGATGGGGATGAGGGCCAGGACGCCGGCGACGGCGGAGACGATGCCGAGGATGTCACCGATGAGTCCCCAGGGGCCTGCGGATTCCTCGGCGGCCTTGCGGGCGGCCTCGGCCTTGAGCCATTCGAACTCCATGCCGCGGTTCTCGACCACCCGGGTGAACTCGCGGTCCGTGAGCAGGCACTGGAGCTGGTACTCGGCCTGGATCGCGATCGCGGTGTCGATCAGGTCGTAGAGACGCTGGTCCGTGATGTACTCGCGGGGGTAGCTGCCATCCGTCAACCTCCAGTAGACGCCCTCGTAGCTCTTCGCGCCCATGGCGAGGGACTTGTTCTCGCCCGCGTTGCGCGCGATCGCCGGATGCCGCCACGACAGCACCCCCTCCACCACACCCTCGAGACTTCCGTCGACATAGCGTGGGTCGAACGTGCCGCGCTTCACCTCCCCGAGCTTCCCGTCCTCCAGGGCGTCGCGCAGGATCTCCGCCGTCTCCAAGTCGTAGCCCAGGTCGCCGCGCTTGTAGCTGCTGTCCCGCTTCGGGGGGACGTAGCCGGGGAACGCGTCACTCGGGGCGTAGGCGGGGTCGTCGGACGTGGCGAAGTACAGCTCCAGGGCCTCGCACGTGCGCCGCGGAAGCTCGTCGACGAACTCCTGCGCCTGGCTCCGCAGGTCCTCGCTGGAGTCCAGGTAGGTGTCCCACTCCTGCCCGAGGCGGTAGAGGGCGTCGCGGATCTGGTTCTCCTGGAAGGTGAACATGCGCTTCAGCTGGTCGATCTTGTAGTGCTCGACGTCGGTCAGGGCCGCCGGATCCCAGCCCCAGATCCGCATCGACATGCCCGGATCCTTGCCGAAGATCTCCAGCTCCTTGTGGACCGCCCCCACGTACTTGTCGTGGTGCGGCATGAACCCCAGGCGGTCGACCTGACCGTTGTAGCTCCTCATGATGACTGCTCCCTGTCTCGGTTCAGGCCGCGGCGGCGTCGGGGAAGGTGATGGTGCGGCAGACCTCGGCGAGGACCTCCACGCACGCATCCCAGTGGTCCAGGTTCTCGGTGGCGATCGCGAAGTCCGCCATCGCGAGCCGCCCCGGGATCGGGACGAAGGTGTGCAGCTGGCGCACGATCGTGGGACCGCCGCCGTCGGTCAGGAGGTTGACCGGCTTCTCCACCTTCCGCTCCTCCGTCAGCAGCACCGCCGGACCGCTCTCCAGCACGACGACACCGACCTCGGCCTGCGGGTAGATCGCCCCATCGTCCGCGCCAGACGCTGCACCGTCCGCTCGTTCGACAGCTCCGCCGGCCGCGCGGTCACCGTCAGGATCGCCGACGACAGCTTCTCCTTCGGGTTCTCCTTCGTCGGCCCGTACAGCAGCGTCCCCGCGTACACCGCGCCGGCCGCCGACAACAGCTCGTACATCGTCTGCTGCGCGAGGACCGCGTGCGCGACCTCCTCGTCGGACGGCTTGGGGTCCACCATGTTCAGCCGCTCGATCAGCTTGTTCGTGTTCGCCTCCGCCGACACCTTGAAGTCGATGTCGGAGAAGGCCTCGGGCACCTCGAAACTCAACGGCAGGTCGATCGTGGCATCAGCCATCAGGACACCCCTTTACTCGGCAGCAACAACAAGGGCACAGCCCAGCCCCACCGGCCGCACCCCGCGCGCCATCCTGAGGACAGCCGCACCCGGCAACAAGATCGCAATCCGGCCACCAGCCACCGCCCACTCCCGCTCGAACAACTGCCCTCCCATCCCCGGGCACTGCGCGCACCCGGAACAGGCGGCAAGTCGTCCAAAACGCATGTCACTCGAAAGAGTGAGACCTGGTGGCCGCGCTCCTGCTCGGACGACACCCCCCCCGGCGACACCGACACGGTGACCGGCCTGCGGAACGCAGCGAGGGCGCGCTTCAGTGTCGGGCTGCCGCGCACGCCGACATGCTCAAAGCCGCCGTTGCAGAGGCGCACGACAGCGGAACCGGCAGCAGGAGCCGGGCACCACCAGCAGAGTGCACAGAAGAACTTGACAGGGAATTCGCCTGGAGCCCGGACCAGCGCTTCCGGCTCGCCGGCGGGCAGCTAGACCCGGGACCCTGGTGGCACATCGCCGCCTCTCGGGATCCGCTCGCCCGCCCCAGTGGCAGCTCGCTTTCTCCAAGCAGCCCCACCCGAGTTCGTCACGGCCGTGACCGAGCCGCTCGCCCGCGCCGGCTCACGCATCGACTGGACCGGTGAGGACCACCCCGCCCTCAAGCCCCCCACGGACCGGCGCGCCTTGATCCGAACGCTGCAGGACGCCGGCTGGCACAGCACCGTTGCTGCCCCTCTAAAAGGGTGATGACGCTGCGGCGCCTTCGCGCTGATCCTCGGCTTTAAGGGATTGCTACCCCTCCGAGGGGTGATGAGATCGGTACGTCGCGCGCTGACGGCCTGATCGTCACGTTGCTGCTCCTGCCCAGGGCAATGAGCCTGGCCGTGGCGAAACGTGAGATGTACACCGGCGAGTTGCTACCCCCCCTCCAACGGGCAATGAGACAGCGTGCTCCTACCTCCTGTAGCGGTGCGCGCAGACGTTGTTACCCCTCCGAGGGCGATGAGCCTCGACTTCCGCAGCACCTTCGACATCCTGGAGCACTCGTTGCTACCCCTCCGAGGGTGTGATGAGACGGGCGGGCAGCTCCACAAGGCCCGCATGCTGCAATGATTGTCACCCCTCCAAGAGGCGATGAGATTGCCACATGGTCGTGGTCCCCGGAGACGTCAAGGGGTTGTTACCCCTCCGAGGGGCGATGAGCAGCGTACGAGCGGCACCTGGCGGCCCAGGGGGACCAGTTGTTACCCCTCCCAGGGGCGATGAGGTTCACCGCCGCCGGGCGGCCCCTGCCGTCGTCTACCCGTTGTTGCCCCTCCCAGGGGCGATGAGGCTCCGTGGCTCACCGCCGAGACTCTGGCCGCGGTCAAGTTGCTACCCCTCCCAGGGGCGATGAGACGGTCCGGGAGTCGTGGTGCTCGCAGATCTCCGTCACGTTGCCACCCCTCCCGGGAGCGATGAGGCCCGAACGCCTCGCATGGGTTCTGTCCGATGTCGCATTGCTACCCCCCAGGGGCGATGAGGCTTCGTCGCCAACCTCATCCCCGTCCCGGCGCGCATGTCGCTACCCCTCCCAGGGGCGATGAGGCTGGAGGTACGGACAGCATGGCTGCACCACGCACCAGATTGTTACTCCTCCCAGGGGCGATGAGTCGTTGGCGAACGTCCACCCGATGACCACGCCCTCCGGGTTACTACCCCTCGCCAGAGGCGATGAGCGCGAGCGCCTTCGGGCCTCCCTCGCCCGCCACGGCCTGTTGCTACCCCTCTCCCAGGGGCGATTAGGCGTGGCTGGTGCCCTCTGACCAGAACCTCAAGGACGTGTTGCTACCCCTCCGGGGGCGATGATCCCTCCGAAATCGAAAAATGATGGCCAGTCGGATCATTTTGCTGTCCTCCGACGGGCAATGAGGCCCTGTGCCGCACGGTCATCTTCGTGCTGAGCTTCTTCTTGA
The DNA here is from genome assembly GCF_000961885.1 of Streptomyces rubellomurinus. Lineage (GTDB taxonomy): Bacteria > Actinomycetota > Actinomycetes > Streptomycetales > Streptomycetaceae > Kitasatospora > Kitasatospora rubellomurina. The sequence goes on along the minus strand of NZ_JZKH01000001.1, from coordinate 241,261 downwards.
TGCCCCTCCGAGGGGCGACGAGTCGGTGCCGATCCACGCCACCCACATCCACGGCATCACCTTGCTACCCCTGCGGGGCGATGAGGACCAGCGCGTTGGCGAAGCGTCGGGTGCCCGCCAACACACTGCAGCCCCTCCCAGGGGGCGATGACGCATGAGGAGCAGCGCAGCAGGCCCGCCAAAGACTACGAGTTGCTACCCCTTCCAGAGGCGATGAGGCGGCCGTGATCGGCGTCCAGTGGACCCCGGTCAGCGCGTTGTTACCCCTCCCCGGGGCGATGAGGCAAGACGGCGTCAAGCGATCGCGCTGCACCGCCTGGGAGTTGCTACCCCTCCCAGGGACGATAAGGCATGCCTACCAGCCGGGTCTGATAACGGCGCCCGCGAGTTGTTACCCCTCCCAGGGGAGATGAGGCCCGCAAGGACGCCAAGGTGCGCCTGGTCCCGGTCACTACGTTGCTACCCCTCCCAGGGGTGATGAAGCGGCGCGGTCGGCTGTCACCCAGGCAAGTTCGCTGTGGTTGCTACCCCTTCCAGGGGCAATGAGGCTGACCCGGAGGCATACCGCCTCGCCATCGTCGCCAGGTTGTTACCCCTCCCAGGGGCGAAGAGGCATGGAGATGTACTGCAAGGGGTGCCGGCGGCCGTAGTTGCTACCCCTCCCCGGGGCGATGAGGCATCAGGCACCGAAGGCGAAGTCCGCATCACCCCCTTGTTGCTACCCCTCCCAGGGGCGATGAGGCGTGGTCGCCAGCCGCGCGCTCCGCGACGTCGTCATGTTGCTACCCCTCCCAGGGCCGATGAGGCTGGACGTCGAGGACGCCCTCGACGCCTACGTGCCCCTATTGCTACCCCTATCAGGGGCAGTGAGGCAGGCGTCACCTTGACCACGTACAGCGGGCAGTAGGAGTTGCTACCCCTCCCCAGGGGCGATGAGGACAGAGTCATCCGTCCGTCACCCCATCACCGCGGTGAGTTATTTCCCCTCCCGGGGCGATGAGGCATGGATGACCGCCGCCTACACTGCCGCGTGCGGCCAGTTGTTACCCCTCCCAGGGGAGATGAGGCGACCCGCGGCGTGGACGGGTGCTTCGCCTACTCGTAGTTGCTACCCTCCCAGGGCCGATGAGGCCAGCGCGCTGTCGAGGCTGTGGCTGCAGGTGGAGACGTTGCAACCCCTCCCAGGGGCGATGAGGCGTGGCTGGTGCCCTCGGGCCAGAACCTCAGGGACGTGTTGCTACCCCTCCAGGAGGCGGTGATCCCTCCGGGATCAAAAATGATGGCTATTCAGACTATCTTGCTATCCTCCGGTGGGCGATCAGGTCCTGTGCCGCACGGCCATCTTCGTGCTGACCTTGCTCTTGATGCCCCTCCGAGGGGCGATGAGGCGCAGGGCGGCCTGATCACCACCCGATTCCGCCACTAGTTGCTACCCCGCCCCGGGGCGATGAGGCGAAGATCGGTACCCGGGCTGGCTCCCCGGCCCGCCTGTTGCTACCCCTTCCAGGGGCGATGAGGCATCCCCGGCCGCCTACGCCCGCGTCGGCATCGTCTCGTTGCTACCCCTCCCAGGGACGATGAGGCCCGCCGCGTGAGCACCTGGCCGGACAAGACCATCCCGTTGCTACCCCCCAGGGGCGATGAGGCGCCGGATGCCTGCGGGCGGGTGGACTGGATGGTCGGGTTGTTACCCCTCCCAAGGGCGACGAGGCGGGGCCTTCCGACCACTGTGCGGTCAGCGTAGACCTGTTGCTACCCCTCCCAGGGGCGATGAGGTGTAGGAGAGGGGTGTGAGCAGCACCCCATACGGCTTGTTGCTACCCCTCGCAGGGGTGATGAGGCCGGCGCCGACTCCTATCACGTCGTCAGGTACTACGGGTTACTGCCCCTCCTCCCAGGGGCGATGAGACCTGACCGGCACCGAAGGCCGCTGGGCGGTCAACCGGTTGCTACCCCTCCGGGGGCAATGAGACGCGCGAGCGGCGGGCGCACGGTACGCCCACGTGCTGTTGCTACCTCTCCGGGGGGGGGAATGAGACGGGGGTGGTCGTCAAGCTGTACCGGCAGGCTGACCTGTTGCTACCCCTCCCAGGGGCGACGAGGCTGGGGCGCCCTGGACCGGATCCTCGACGAGGTTTAGTTGCTGCCCCTCCGAGGGGTGATGAGACGTGATCTGCTCGATGACCAGTACTACTACACTCCCGAGTTGCTACCCCTCCCAGGGGCGATGAGACGGCGGACCCGCGGGAGTTGGTCCAGGTCGGCGCCTAGTTGCTACCCCTCCCAGGGGCGATGAGGCGCTGATCGCCGCGAAGCGGGCTGACCAGATCGGCAGGTTGCTACCCCTCTTAGGGGCGATGAGGCGCTGCCGCCACGACTTTCGGCGTGAAGTCGGCGTTGTTATCCCTCCCAGGGGCGATGAGGGCGCAGTCGACGGGGCATGACCGGATCCCAGGTCGCGTTGCTACCCCTCCCCGGGGCGATGAGGCCCGATGGTAAAGCTGCAGGTCAGACGCCGGGTGTGACTGGCCAGTGAGTCAGGTTCTGCGGTAGGAGTCCGGTGATGCTGTTGGCCGCGTCGTGGCGCTGCGGTGGGCAGCTTGGCGTTGGTCTGGGTGGTCTTGTTCAACGGTAGGGCATCGAGTTCTGCCCGGGGTCGTGGGTGACTGTGCGCAATCTTGTGACGGCTGTCAGTGGTGCAGTTTAGGGTCCTGGACTGTGCGGCTGGTGGTTCGTCAGCTTGCTGGTTTGTCATGCCATTTGAGCGTTGGAGTGCGGGATGAGGGTGCGGCTGGCCGTGGTGACGGCGGCGGAGGAGGTGCCGTGGGGCAGCGTGCTTGCCCCTGGTCGGGGGGTGGTCTACGACGTGCTGGGGCGGGTGGCTCCCGATCTTGGGCGCCGGCTGCACGAGCACGGTGAGGGGCCCCACGGGATGGCGCCGTTCGGGCATGGTGCGCCGGTGTTCTCGTCCGCACGTCGGCGGCCGGGGCGGTATGCGGCTGGCGGGCGGGGGGCGGTCGAGTTCGGCAGCCCGGTGCCGGCCATCGTGGAGGCACTGGCGGCAGGGTTCGCGGAGCGTGAGTTGTTGGACTGGGGCGGGGTTGCCCTGCGCCTGACGGGCCTCGGCCTGGTGGAGCCGCCGGAGTTCGCGGATGGCCGGGCGGTGTTGCGGACGTCAACTCCGGTGGTGATGAAGGGCTCCGGATACGGCGCTGATGGGGTGCGCGGGCCGCGTCAGGCGTGGGTGCTGCCGACTGAGCTGGAGTGGGCGGGCTACTTCCAGGGGAACCTGCGGCGCAAGGCCGAGACCTTGGGCCTGGACGCCGGGGTCAGCCTGGAGTCCGTGTCCTGGGTGGGGCCGAAGAGGTCGTTCGCGGTGGGGCAGGGTGCCAAGCCTGGGGCCGCCGTCGAGGTGGAGCTGTCTGGAGCGCCGGAGACGCTGCGGGCCTTGTGGAGCTGGGGCCTGGGCCAGGCGAACTCGGCCGGGTTCGGCTGGGTGGCGGCATGACCGCGCCGGTTCGCGGTGACCTCGGCCAGGGCCGACTGGTGCTGACCGCGCACCCCTTGCAGCGGGTGGGGGCGTTCGCGCTCGCGGCCCTGGCCGGCGACGGCTCTCCGGAGGAGACCACCGAGGCCGAGTTCGAGGCGGCGCTGTCGCAGATGGCCCGGGACGCGCTGCGTGCAGCGCTCGGACGCGACAGCAAGGCACCGGGCGGTTTCTGGTTGAAGGTCAGTTACTCCTTCTTCCCCAACACCGCGATGAACCACCCCAGCAACGGCAAGCGCACCGATGCCGCGATCGCGGAGCGGGTGGAGCAGTGGCGGACTCTGCCCCCGCCGTCCGGCTGGCCGCCCACGGTGTGCTCGCTGTGCTCACGGCAGGCGGTCGGGTACTACGGGAAGAGCGACGTGCCGCTCGCCGAGAGCCAGTCTTACCGCAACACCACCCCGCGAGGCCACGACGGGATGGCCCTGTGCTGGCCGTGTCTGTGCAGCTTCTACGCGCTGCCCTACGGGGTGCGCCTGACCGGCGGCCCGTCCATCGCCCTGCACAGCTGGGACGACGACTTCCTCCAGCACGCCGTGGCCGAGCAGGTCGACCACAACCGGATGCTCGCTGCCACCGGTGACGGCAGCAAACGGCAGACCGGTGCGCAGGAGGTCGTGGCACTTGTCGCGCTGCGCACCCACCGCCGGCCGATGGGCGCTGCCGTCGACCTCGTGGTGTTCAACAACAACAACCGTGGCCAGGAGCTGGAGACCCACGCGCTGGAGCAGCCGCTGGCCGAGTGGCTGCGCCGCACCCAGCGGCTGGGTGATCGGCGTGCGGGTTTCGTGGAGCTGGTTCGCGCCCATGCCAGTACGTCGACGCCTGGGCTCGTGGCCTTGGCCCGCAACGTCTTCCGCTCGCCCGGCCGGATCGTGGCCGTCGGCCACGGTCGGCTGCTCGGCTGCCTGACCCGCACCGGGCGTGACCGATCCCGGGCCGAGGCCCTGGCCGTGCTGCTCAACTCCTTCGCGACCGAGGTAATGCTGATGACCGAGAAAGACCTGGCCGAGATCGCCAGGACCGCCCGCAACGTGGCCGCGCTGCTGAACACCGCCACCACCGGCGGCCAGTTGCGGAGCTTCCGCACGCTGCTTCGCGACCCGTCGAAGCTGCGCGGGTGGCTCACATCCCAGGGCGTGCAGTGGACCGTCAAGCCGCCCGCCGGAGCAGAGGGGCCGTTGGTGACCGAGCGGGGCTTCGAGCTGCTGTTCAGCCCGGTCTCGCAGAACCCGGCCTGGTTCCACCGGGACATGCTCCTGGTCGGTGTGCTGCAGGAGCTGAACTCGCTCGGCTGGAAGCCCGAGCAACCGGAGGAGGAGGGCGAGGAGGATCTCGATCCCCGCGACCTCGAAGCCCTGACGTTCGACACGGAGGATGAGCAGCAGTGACGTACCTGGTTGGCAAGATCGTTCTGGATGTTGTGGCGGGAGCCCCGAACAACGGCTTGGCGGAGGACAACAACGGCAAGGTCAAGCAGTTGCGGGTCGGGCGGGACGTCCACCCGTACGTGTCCGCGCAGGCGTTCCGCCGCTGGCTGCGCGACAGCCTGCCCGCGCAGGAGTCACGGTCGCCGGTAACCCGGAGCGGCGCCGGCGCCAAGCAGCAGGCTTACACCGCGGGCCGCCCCGATCTGCACCTGGACGACGACCTGTTCGGCTACATGGTCGCGGTGAAGAACGAGAGCTACGGCCGGGAGACGGTGCTGGCGACCGGCACGTTCGTGTCGGTCGTCCCGCAGCGGCCCACCAGCGACTTCGGCACCATGAGCCGGGACTTCCCGCCTGGCGAGCACCCGGTGATCCACTCCCACGAGCTCTACAGCGCCGTCCTGGCCGGGGACGTGCTCCTGGACCTTCCCCGTGTCGGCGTATTCGAGACGGACGGGACGGGGCTGCGCACCGCGCTGAGCCCGGCCGCCGCGGAGGAGGCCGTCAAGGCGGGTGCCGAGAAGACGGTGCTGCGCAGCGTCGGCGCGGTGCGGCTGCCCCTGGCAGAGCGTCGGCGGCGGGTGGACACCGTGCTGCGCACGCTCGCCTCGGTGCGCGGCGGCGCGAAGCAGGCCCTCCACTACGGCGACCGCGCCCCGGCGCTGGTGCTGCTCGCCTCGGTCAAGGGCGGGGTGAACCCGTTCACCCGGATCGTCGGCGCCGACGACGGCCGGCCTGTCTTCCAGGCCGATGTGCTGCGCGAGGAGATCGAGGCGTGGCGCGACGAGCTGGACGGTCCGGTGCTGGTCGGCTGGGCGCCCGGGTTCCTCGGAGACCAGCGTGAGAGGGCGGTCAAGGACCTCGCTGACCTCGTCGACAGCGGCGCCGTGGTCTTCGGGCACCCTCGGGTGATCCTCAACGGCCTGGCCGACCGGATCGGTGAGGGCGAGCACGACGCCTGGTTCGAGGACCCCGCGGCATGACGGCCGCCTCGGTCACGGCGCTGCGGGTGACTCTGACCGCGCCGGTGGTCTCCTTCCGCAACCACCTGTATGCCGGTGTGCAGGTCACTCATCCCTGTCCGCCGCCGTCCACCGTCGCCGGGATACTCGCGGCGGCGGCCGGCGGCTGGGACGCGGTCGACGTCGGCCTGCGGTTCGCCATGGCCTTCCACGCCGCCGGCGCCGGGGTCGACTTGGAGACCTACCACCCGCTGGATGCCACTGGGAAGGCCACCACCCCGGTCCCGCGTACCCGGGAGTTCCTCGCCGACGCCACCATGCGCATCTGGCTGCTGGACGATACCGAGTTATGGCGCGGCCGGTTGCGGAGGCCGGTGTGGCCGCTGCGGCTGGGCCGAAGCCAGGACCTCGTCGGAATCCGCCTCGACCACACCGTCCTCACCCCGGCCGAGGGGGAGCAGCGCGGCGCCGTCGTCCCCGCCTTCCCCAATGCTCAGGGCACGCTGCTGCGACTGCCGACCGCAGTGGCCCCGGGGCGGGAGCGGACCGTCTGGGGCGACTACCGGCACGACGCCACCAGCCGCAGCAGCACCATCGTGCCCGGCAGCTGGTCGGATGCCGACGGCCAGGCCGTTCTGCTGCTGCCGCCCGTCCACCCCGGCGCTCACTTCACCACCGCCGTCAGCCCGGCCTGACCCAGCAAGGAAGAAGGAGACGACCTTGGGCACGAGCGCCGATCCCTTGCGGACGCTGCTGGCCAAGAGCGCCCGCGGTGCCGTGCCGCCCGAAGAACTGACGGTGCATCTGGAGACCACATTGACGGCGGGGGTCGAGCTCGCCCGGCGGGTCGGCCGGATCGAGGCCGCAGAGCGTGTGCTGGACGGCCGGTTCTGGCTGGCCGCCCAGCTGAGCGGGCTGTACCACGACGGCGGCAAGCTCCCCGACGGCTGCCAGCAGATGCTCCTCGGCCGAGTCCGCTCCTGGGGCGAGAGGCACGAGGTCGTCTCCCTCGGATTCCTCCCCATCCTCGTACCGGACGAGCAACTGTGCGGCTGGGTGGCGGCCGGCGTCGCCACCCACCACCGCGCACTGACCGGAAGCAACGGCCGCGATCTGCGCTTCCTCTACCACGGCCTGACGCCGGAAGATCTCGCGAAGCGGATCGGCCCGATCGACGAGAACGCGGTGACGGCGCTGCTCGGCTGGCTGCACACCACCGCGACCGCGGCCATGCTCCCCACCACCCCGGAGACCAGCTCGCTGAGCAGTACCGACCTCATCGACGCGGCGCACCGCACCCTCACCGAGCTGCTCCACCGCTGGGACCGGCGGGTGACTCCCGACGTCGGCCTGGCCGCCGTCCTGCTCCAAGGGGCAGTAACGGTCGCCGACCACCTCTCCTCCGCCCACGGCTCCGTCCACACCACCCAGCCCTTCGACCACCGCTTCCGGCCCGCCCTTGAAGAGCAGATGGCCGCCAAGGGCCGGGCGCTGCGCGAGCACCAGGTCCGCGCGGCCGGGACCAGCGGCCACCTGCTCCTGCGGGCGCCCACCGGCAGCGGGAAGACCGAGGCCGTGCTGCTGTGGGCGGCCCGCCAGGTCACGGAGCTCACCCAGCACTCGGGCGGCGTGCCCAGGGTCTTCTTCACCCTGCCCTACCTCGCCTCCATCAACGCGATGGCCGACCGCTTCGCCGACCTCCTCGGCAACCCGGACCTGGTCGGCGTCGCTCACTCCCGTGCCGCCTCCTACCACTTGGCCGCCGCCATCCACTCCACCGACAGCCCCGACAGCGAGGAGCAGGAGGAGACCGGGCCCTGCCAACAGAGCGAAGCCACCAAGGCCCTCGCCAGGGCAGCGGCCACACGGCTGTTCCGCGAGAGCGTGCGGGTGGGCACGCCCTACCAGCTACTCCGCGCCGCCCTCGCGGGCCCGGCCCATGCCGGCCTGCTCGTGGACGCCGCGAACTCGGTATTCATCCTCGACGAGCTGCACGCCTACGACTCCCGCCGCCTCGGCTACATCCTCGCCACGGCCCGGCTGTGGGAACGTCTGGGCGGGCGGATCGCCGTCGTCTCCGCCACCCTGCCCGACGTCCTCGCCGACCTCTTCAAGGACACGCTCGCCCAGGCACCCGCTCTGGTGGACACCCCCGATCTCGGCCTGCCGCCCCGCCACCGCCTTCAGGTCCGCCGCCACCACCTCACCGACCCAGCTACCACCCACGAGATCCGCGCTCGGCTCGACCGCGGTCAGAGCGTCCTGGTCGTCGCCAACAACGTCGCGCACGCCCTGGCCCTGTTCAGCGAACTCGCCCCGCACTGCGGGGCCCTCCACGGCGACGACAGCGCCTTCCTCCTGCACTCCCGCTTCACCCGCCAAGACCGCAGCCGTATCGAGCAGAACATCCGAAACCGATTCGCCAGCGCAGCAGCCCACCGCCTCCCCGGGCTGCTGGTTGCCACCCAGGTCGTCGAGGTCAGCCTCGACCTCGACCTCGACGTGCTGTTCACCGCAGCCGCTCCGCTGGAAGCCCTACTCCAGCGATTCGGCCGCATCAACCGCCTCGGCGCCTACGACCCGGCCGACGTCATCGTCCACACACCGGCCTGGAAGCGCCGACGCAACCAGCCCGGCGAGTACGCCGACGGCATCTACCCCCGCGAACCGGTCGAGGCCGGCTGGCACCGCCTTCTCGAACACCAGCACCGCATCGTCAGCGAAGCTGACGCAACCGGCTGGCTCAACACCATCTACACCACCGACTGGGGCCGGCGCTGGCACGACGAAGTCACCAACCACCGCGACGCCTTCGACAACGCCTTCCTCACCTTCCGCCGGCCCTTCGCCGACCGCACCGACCTCGCACAGACCTTCGACGAACTCTTCGACGGCACCGAAGCCATCCTCGAACGACACCGTGCCGCCTACACCGATGCACTCACCCAGGGCACCACCGCAGAGGGACGACTCGCCGCTGACCAGTACCTCATCCCCATGCCTGCCTGGGCCGCCCCACTCACCCGCTACGAGAAGGCCCTCAACGTCCGCATCCTTGACGCCGACTACGACCCCGACCTTGGCCTCCTCGCCATCCGAGGCCCCAACCAACACGCCTACCAAACCGGCCAGGTCGTGTGACGACCGCCAGTAGCATCAGGGCTGCACTGCAGCGCACTCAACATCCCGCAGCAGGGGCAACAACACCATTCGCCTAGCGGTCTTGAAAAGCAGTGCCGCTTCCTCATCGCCCCTGAAGGGGTACCAACTACCAATCCCACGGGTCGAATTAGAAGGTCCCCCCAGGGGACCGTCCTGGCACTGCTACGCCGACTTCGTGCGCGAGCGCTCGCTCATCACCGCGCTGCCGGCGACCGCGCCTGAGAGCCTTCCCCCTCGTTGACCGCGACGAGCGCCCCCACCCGGGTGCGATGCGGAACTGCCGCCCTCCGATCCGTCCCCCACGGATCCAGGTCGGCGAGCTTAACTAGCCCGGGCGGCCCAGCGAGCAGCTGGGCCGCCCCGGCGCGAGGACCTCGCCCCCCATGGCAGCAGCGCCCGAGACGGCAATGGGCCGCACACCCAAGCAGGGTGCGCGGCCCATTGCCGTGTCCGATCAGGTCGCTGCTGCGTAGCTCGTTCGCAGCAGCGACATCGACCGGTCGAGATCCTCCACCGAAGCGATCCGGACCTCCAGCTCGCCCGTCCCAAGGTGCCCGATCTTCCGGACATCCCGCGTCCAGCCCGGCACGAGCTGCACCGTCGCCGGGTCGACTCGCAGGAACACGACCAGCGCCTGCTCCCGTGCCAGGACGCGGACGCAGGCGAAGTTCCGACGGCGACGGTAGGCGACGTAGTGCTGCAGCTCCACCGAGTGGCCCTCGCCGAGGTCGAGCAGACGGGCGTCGAGTTCTTCATACAGCTCCCGGAGCTCACTGCGCACCTGCGTCAGCGCATCGCTGACCGTCCGGCGCACTGGTGAGCTAGGCCGCATCCGTTCCGACTGGCCAACCGTCGAGGAGCCGCAGCCGCCGGCGACCGAAGCAGCCAGGTCCAGCGTCACCAGGTCGTCCCCGTAGCGCCGGTAGACCACCAGGTCGACACGGTGGTGAGACATGCCCGCCGCCACCAAGTCGTAACGGGCGTAGTCCGCCGCGATGCAGATCACACGCGGCCGGCTCCAGTCCACCTGCTTGGCGGCTTCCGGCCCGAGCCGCTGCTCGACCAGGGCTTCGAACTCGCCGCGGTTCTCAATCAGCCAGGCCAGGTAGAACAGCCCCTGGGAGAGGACGCTCTGGCTGCTCGTGCGCTTGTACTCCACCAGGACCGGGCTCCCGTCCTCGTCAAGACCGAGGCTGTCGATCCGACCCCGGTGGACCGGTCCGGTGGAGTACTCGCTCGCCATGAAGCGAACACCGCCCAACATCTCCTCCATGTTCGCCTCCACGAGCCGCTGGAGGTCGCGCTCGAACTCCACAGTCGCGCCCTCGACACGGCGAACATCCCCACCAGCGACCCGAAACACCTGCAGTCCCGCCACGTACCCCCCAGCACACCACCCGCCGGGCCGTCCGGCGATGGACGGCACACCGTACATGCCAGAAACCGGACAATCTAGCGGTTGTTGCGTATATCGCATTTCAAGTAGGCGGGAATAGATGGGCGCGGCGGATGGTGTGGCGGTGGTCGTTGGCGGAGGGAATGTCCGACGGCGAAGGCCACATGCCGTGCCGGGGTCGGTGACCAGGCGTCGCAGCGGGCGCCGAGCTCGCGGTGATGGCCTTCGCGGCATCCGCAGCGCCGACAGACGCGACCGCGTCTTTGCTGGGGTTCGATGAGCAGCGCACGGTGATCGCCTCGAAGGGCCGCGCGCGGGTCGTCCTCCTTCCCGCCCGAGGCCGCAGGGCGACCTCGTCGCGACCACCCGGCTAAACAAGCGCGGTGACCTGGGAATCTCCCCTGATTGGTGGCAATGGGAGCCCCTGCAGCAAGGAGAGTTGCGTCTCGAGATGTGATATCTCAAATCATGTCATATGGTGCAAATCTGGACTATTGGTGCCGCCATCTCGGGCTCTGGCGCGGACAGGGGAGGAGGGCAGTGCTGTGTCCGACAGTGCTGAGCCGATCCATGTGCGCCTTGCGGAGCTTGCTGGCCCGGCGGATTCTGGTCAGGTTGTTGTTGATCTCGGGTGTGGTGCGGGGCCAACGCTTCGGGCTGTCAGCCGGAAAGCGCCGCAGGCTTCCCTCATTGGGATCGACCGTTCGGCGGAGTCGTTGCGCCAGGTGCACGCGGCTCTGGCAGGCCATAAGGGGTCGACGGCGACGATCGTTGCGGATCTGCGCGACAGTCTCCCGTGTTCCGACGCGAGCGTGGACGTTGTCCTGTCGTACAACACCATCGAGTGCCTGCCGGACCCGCTGGAGATGCTGGCCGAGGTGGCGCGGGTCCTGCGGCCTGGGGGGCGGGCGGTCATCGCGCACGTCGACTTCGACTCGATGGTCATCGCGGGCGCGGACGCCGATCTCGACCGGCGGGTGTGCCATGCGTTCGCGGACGATGCGCAGAGCTGGATGGATCACGCGGACGGCAGGATCGGTCGCAAGCTCGGGCTGCTCCTCGCCTATAGCCCGCTGGATCTCGTCGGCGTTGAACCACTGCTGGTGTGGTCGACCGAGTTCACGGGGCATGCGAAGGATCGGGTTGACCAGATCCGAAAGGCTCTGTTGTCGGCCGCCAGGCACGGTCGTGGCGCGGTCGCCCCGGAGGAGGTCGAGGCGTGGTACACCTCGGTGCGCGATGCGGACCAGTTGGGCGGTTTCTTCTTCTCCGAGCTGGCGTTCATCGCAGTGGCGGAGAAGACCAGGAGCGGTCGCATAGGGCATGGGGCGGGCTCGCACGACGGCCGGCGGGCGGCACCCGTGGGAGCCGGCTCGATGCTGCATCTCCCGACTGCTGCTTGACCAGCGTCTATGGGGAAGCGACGTTCGCGAGGGTGGTGGCGGCGAAGGTGAATAGGGTGTTCACGGTGGTGCTGAGCGGGGCCGTGGTGTCCAGCGCCAGCGCGGGTTGTTCGGGATCGGACCAGGTCAGCTCCGGCGCGTCCGGGGCCGGGTTGGTCCGGTAGGCGCGGACGGTGCGGAGGGCGTCGCGGGCGTGGCGCACCGGTTCGGGTGCGTGGACGTGGATGAGATGGAGGCGTTCTCCGAGGAGGTCCGCGGCGAGCTGGCGCTCCGCCTCGGTGGAGGTCACCAGGGTGACGATGCCGACCTGATGCTGGCTGGCGGCGTGCGCGAGTGCGCGGATCGTGGCGATGCGGTCGGAGGGTGACCAGCCGAGATCTCGCAGGATGCCGGTGGCGCGTTCGATGTCCGCGTCGTAGAGCCCGCAGTCGGCGCCGTGCTCGGCGCGGAGGTGGTCGAGGAGGTGGCGGGCGAGGGTGGTCTTGCCGGAGGCCGGCAGCCCGAACAACCAGAAGACGGTCGATGATCGCGGCTGGTTCACGGGGCATAGCCCCACTTCTGGCACCAGAAGTTGAGCAGCGGCGGGACGTCTGCCTCCGCAGGCGGTGGGGTGGCGGCCTGGACGCGGCCGGAGGCGATCTGGGGCGACCAGTCACCGATGCCGTAGACGAACGGTCCGTGGTCGTGGCGGCCGTAGTCGAGCATGCTCGGATCCCAGGGGATGCCGATGTGCTCGCACAGGGCCTTGCAGGTGGCTTCCGGGTCGGCGGTGAGCTGCTCGTAGGTGACGTGGACGGCGCCTGGCAGGTTGGCGGCGGCTTCGTCGAGGGCGGTGGCGAACTTGTCGACGGTAACGGCCGCTTCGGCGAGGTCGTTGGCGTCGCCGGCGCGGCGGATGGAGTCGGCGATGGCGACCGGGTGCCGGCGCAGGACGATGTAGCGGGCCTGGGGCCAGCAGGCGGCGAGGCGCTGCCAGATGAACACGTTGCCCGGGGACTTCTCGACGAGCACGCTCTTGCCGGCCTCGGTGAGTTGGCGGTGCAGCAGGCGGTCCCAGAGCAGGTGCTCTATGTCGGTGTGGTCGAGGCCGAGGGTGCGCATGGACAGGTCGGTGAACTCGTCGTCGACGGCCACGGTGTAGCCGGCGAGGTGGAGTTCGTGCGGGGCGTGGACGTCGGGGTGGGATCCGAGCAGGCAGCGCAGCAGGGTCGATCCGGAGCGGATCGGGGAGAGGAGGAACACGGGAGAGGGGACGAGGCGGTGGTCAGGCACCGAGTTCCTCCTTCACGGCGTGCTCGCGTTCGGCGAAGACACGCAGGCGGGTGGCGATGTCGCGGCGGTAGTGGGCGGAACCGGGCGCGGTTTTCTCGTCGCAGTGGAAGACCCGGAGCGGGAGGCGGTGCAGGTAGCCGATGCCGGGGCCGGCGGGCTGGGCGAAGGTGTGGGAGAGCCAGTCCTCGTAGTTCATCCAGCGCCGGCCGTCGTCGTGGAACCGGTCGCCGGGGACGCCGCCAGCCGCGGCCATGACGGGGCGGGCCCGCTGGGTGTCGTAGATCAGGAAGTGGGAGGAGACGCGGTTGACCGAGCGGGCCCGGTCGCTCAGCGGCGGGCCGACCTCTTCGAGCTTCCACTGCCAGCAGTCATGGTCGTCGATGCGCTGTGCGAGCGCGAGCTGGGGGCACTGGTCGAACGTCTCGGCGATCTCGGCGAGGACATCGGTGGCGTTCGGGTCGCGGAAGGCGGCGACATCGCCTTCGATCGTGATCAGGAAGCGGCTCTTGTCGCTGACGAAGTGGGTGTGGATGTTGTTCGCCTGGTCGCCGGAGGCCCGGTGGCGGGTGCGCCAGCGCAGCCGCACTTCGTCGAAGCCCCAGGTGCTGTGGGCGAGTTCGACGATCTCGTCGGCCGGGGCGCTTTCTGCCCCGTCTACGACGAGCACCAGGTCGTACGGGTGGCGGGTGCCGCGGGTCAGGGCGTCCAGGGTGCTGGGGATGGTGCGGCGCAGGAGTTCGACGTCGCTGTGGACGAGGTAGGCGATCGTGAACGCGGGTGGATAGGTCACGGCGGTCACCAGCCCGCGGGTCCGGTCACGCCCGGCCTCGGGGTGCTGGCGGCCGGGTTCGCGGATGCCAGTAGGGTGCGGAGGTCTTCCAGCATGCGGCCGGTGAGCTCGTGGGCGGCTTCGATGATGTCTTGCTCGATTCCGTGCTCGATCTCGTCGGGGATGTGTGGGTGGCCCACGCACATCCCCATGACCTGGTACTTGGCGCTGCTGCCGAGTCCGAGGCGGTCGGCGAGGTCCTGCAGTGCGAACAGGTCGAAGACGACCGTGCCCGCGCGGTACAGGCGGTCGGCGAAGGCGGCGGTGTAGTGGGAGATGAGGTCGCGCACGGCGGCGTGGTGCGCGGTCGGCAGCGCGGCCTGTTTGAGGGCTTCGGCGACCGGGGTGGGGAGGAAGACGAAGGCGCACCGGTAGAAGTCGGAGGTGCCGAGCATCCGGAAGCAGCCGGTGCGTTCGAGTAGGTCGACCATCTTCTGGAAGGTGGCCTGACGGTCTTCGACGAGTCGGCCGATGCCTTCGACGCCTTGATGCTTGATCAGCGCCCAGAGCTTGAGCGATTCGAAGCCGCGGGAGCCGTAGAACGGGGTGATCAGTCCGAGGTCGAGGCAGTCGGGGTCGTGGGCGCGGCCTGGGTAGCGGGCGAAGCGGCCGATTGCGGCGGGGTCGCGGAAGAGGACGTAGCTGGAGGGGTAGCTGACGAACAGTCCCTTGTGCGGGTCGAGGGCGATGGAGTCGGCGTGCTCGATGCCGGCGAGCTGGACCTTGAGCTTCTCGGAGAACAGCAGGCTACCGCCGTGGCAGGCGTCCACGTGGAACCACACGTTGTGCTGCGTGCTGAGCTCGGCGAGGGCCTGCAGGTCGTCGATGCCGGTGGTGCGGCAGTTGCCGGCGACGCCGACGACCATGAAGATCCGTTTGCCGGGAGGTGGCGAGGCCATCAGGCGGGCGACGGAGGCCGGGTCGCTGGTGAAGTCCGGGGTGGCGTCCGCCCACAGCAGTCCGTCGGTGCCGAGGCCGAGGGCTTGGGCGGCGGCGAGGTAGGAGAAGTGCTCGACTCCGCTGGCCAGCAGGATCACCGGCTGCTCGGGCAGGGCCCGCATGCCGGTGGTGCGGATCTCGGGGTAGGTGTGGGCGAGGGCGGCGGCGATGGCGATGTGGTTGCTCATGTTGCCGCCGGAGGTCCACATGCCGCCGAGCGACCCGAGCCCCTGGTAGTCGGCCAAGGGAGTGGTGTCGTAGCCGACCAACTCCCGCAGCCAGGTGATCAGCTGGGCCTCGATCACGCTGGCAGCGGGCGCGCTGCGATCGAAGGCGATCAGGTTCTGGTTGAGGAAGGACGCGACGATGTCGGCCGCGAGAGAGGCGATGCTGTCGCCGGTGTCGGGGAATGCGAGATAGCGCGGGTCCGCCTGGGAGATCGACCACCTGGCGATCTCGGTCAGGGCCTCCAGTAGCTGCTCGTCGTTCTCGCCGTCCTGGGGGAGCGGGCCGGCGAAGCGGTCGATGAGCTCGCTGACCTCTCCGTGCCGTAGGACCAGGTCGTCGCGCAGGGCGCCGGAGGTGAAGTCGAGGCCGAGGTCGACCGCGCGGTGCAGCAGCCGTCGGCTGTCCGCGGTCGGGCGGTTGCCCAGGAGGGCGGGTGGGTGGGTGTCAGACACGTCCGAACTCCATTCGGTACACGCAGTCTTCGCACGAGGACCACGCCGGGGCCTGGGAGAGGAAGGAGTCCCGCAGAGCCCCGTACGGCTTCGAGGTCCAGATCTCGTCAATCTGCGGCTGGTGGGTGTTGCCGAGCCCGTTGCCGGGTGAGGACTCCATGTGGATGCAGCACGGCGTGATGTCGCCGTCCTTGGTGATGTAGCTGGCATCCCAGGGCCACGGGCACACGGCCCGGCCGGCGGCCGGGGAGGCCAGCCGGGAGTAGTCGAAGATCGACAGCTGCAGACCCAGCTCGTCGGCGCGGGCGAGGCCCGCCTCCAGGTGCGGCACGACCTGGGAGGGCGGGGCGGCGAACAGGGACTCGGCGTTGAGGGTCTTGTCCTCGCCCCAGTGGTGCAGGCTCTCCACGCTGATCCGCGTGACGCCGTGGTCCGCGACGAAGTCGACGATCGCCGGGAACTGGTCGAGGTTGGCGGTGGAGAGCGTCACCGCGGCCGACAGCGCGGTGTCGCGCTGTCGCGTCATCTCCGCGGCCTTGCGCAGTGCGGTGGACAGCTGGGATCGGCGCAGGCCGGAGCGCATCCGCCCGAGCGTGGCATCGTCGGCGCCGTCGACGCTGATGGCGAGCAGGCCCAGTCCGGCGTCGAGGACCGGCTGGAGACGGCGGCGCACGAGCAGGCCGTTGGTGTTCGTCGAGGTGAACACGGACCGCTCGGTGCACGCCTGGACGAAGGAGGCGAAGTCGCGGACGATCAGCGCCTCACCGGCGCCGACGAAGGAGACGTGGCCGAGATCGGGCAGCTGCTCGAGGAGCGCGACGAAGGCGTCCAGCGACAGGTGTCCGCCGCTGCTGTCGTGTACGGCCCGCACGCACCCGGCGCAGGCGAGGTTGCACAGGTCGGTGAGTTCCACCTGCAGGTACTGGGGAGTTGGCGTTGGCCGGCCCGGTTCGAGCCCGTAGCGGTCGAAGTCGTCTGTGACGAGGAACTTCCGAAAGCGCTCCGGCACCACGACCGGCTGCATCTGCTCGGGCATCACCTGGTCACCTCCTTCCGGTAGACGGAGACCATCTCGTCGACGAACGCCTCGAACGCCGACACCCGGCGGCTGAACGACAGCACCCGCGGCCCCTGGAATCCGGCCGCCGCATCGATCGCCTGCCTCCACGAAGCCGGGTCGGCGTACCGCTCGACGAGGTGGACGCCTCCGTCATTCGCGAGGTGGCGCATGGACGGCACCGCCGAGGACCACACCGGCACGCCCAGGGCTCGGGCCTCGTGCGCCACGATCGGATGGTTCTCCCACCACTGCGAGGGCACCAGCAGCGCCCGTGCGCCGGCCAGCACCGGCCCGACGTCGGAGCGGGAGAGCGGAGGAAGCCAGCGCACCCGCGGATCGGCGGCGGCGACCAGGCGCATCCGCTCCTCGTATGTGGCATCGTCCGGCACAGTTGCGACCAGCAGAGGCAGCGTGGTCGGGCTGTCCGCGAGGGCGTCGAGGAGGACGTGGAGGCCCTTCTCGGGTGAGCACCGGCCCAGGAACAGCAGGTACTCGCCGCTGCCACTGCCGCTCTCGGTCAGCGGCTGCCAGCTGTCGGGCAGCCCGTAGCAAGCTTGGTCCCGGACCGCCTTGTTCATCGCGACGCCGGCCTTCGCGAGCTCCGCAGCCTGGTGTGGTGTCTGTGTCCACAGCGCCCGCACCCGCTCGTTCAGCCACGCGACGTTGCGTGCCCGCCACAGCTCCACGTCCCCAGCTGCCGCAGTCGGCGCACCCAGGCATCCCAAGCAGCTGGTCGAGTGCGCGGTGCTGGTGCACTGCGCACCGGTGGAGCGCACGAGGAGCTGGTGGTCGGGGCAGACGGCGGTGTAGTCGGTCAGGGTCGCGACGACCGGCACGTTCCGCAGCGGCGCGATGTCGAGGAACGCCAGGCCGACGCGGCTGAAGTGCAGGACGTGGACGAGGTCGACAGCAGGTCGCGAGGCGAGCAACTGCTCGATGAGCGCCGCCTGCTGGGCTTCCTGCTCGCGCCAGCCGACCGGGTAGTCGCGTTTGAAGACCGCGGGCACGCTGATGTACTCGGCCGCGGTGCGTCGCTGCGGCGACGGCGGGTCGCCAGCCGCCAGCCACGCGACGTCCAAGCCTCGCGCCATCAGGGCCCGGGCGAGGTCGTCGGCCAGGATCTCCGTCCCGCCGGCCTCCTCGCCCGCGAACCGGTGGGTGACCAGAAGAATGCGCATCTCGCCTCCCGTCAGCAGGTGTTGCCCTGGAGCCCGGCCCAGCGGCCCAGCGGCGTGAGCTCAACGGGCATGCGGCCGTTGACTCCCGCCGCAGCTGGCCGCCCGGGTGCTTCCGGGCCGGACAGGTGAAGCGGACCCTTTGCGTTCGGGCCCAGGACCGCGAACGGCTCATGCAGCGTCAAGGCCGTCCATCCACCGTCCGTGAAGTCCCCGAACACGTTCACACCAAGTCCCTCGTCGGAAGCAAACGGTTCGGGAAGCGGCAGCAGGAGCTCCAGGTGATCGGCCTCCCAGGAGAGGCGGACGTCGTGGGCGTCCTCCCAGGTGGGATCGGGATGCGGAACACGGCGGAACCGCATGTCGGGAGCTGCGAGCCACCAGGCGCCGTCGCGGGTGCACCACAGGTACCGCTCGCCTGGCCACTGCCCGGCGGCGAGATCATGCAGGGTGAACACGCTCTCGCCCACCGGCTGCAGGCGGACGCGGACCGCTTGGACGGCGTCGGGCGTATCGCCCAGCTCCAGCCGTACCGCAAGCCCTTCGGCGCGTCGGGCGAGCGTGACGGCGAGTCCCGCAGGGTTGGCCAGTCCGCCCCGCACCCTGCCCGGACCGGCGAGCGGGATGGACATCGGCTGATCGTCGACCGTGGTGTCGAGGCGGGCCGCGGGTAGGTAGGCGGATTCGGGGGAGGAAGCGAGGGAATCGGCGGTGAGTCCGTACGGCGAGGGCAGGGCGTCCAGCACCTCGGGGTGCAGCTCGCGCAGGGTGACGACGAGGCGGATCGACAGGTCGGTCAGGAACCGGATCAGGTCGCACTTCACGCCGTCGGGCTTGGTGATGTCACCGTTCGTGAGGACCGCCTGGTAGTAGCAGCCGCCGCCGCACACGTACCGCGATGGGCAGGAGGAGCACTCGTCCCGCTGGTCGACGACCAGGTCGAGGTACTTGCGGCGCTCGGTGTCTTCGACGCCGGTGGAGGCGTGGCCGATGTGCCAGCCGGACTTGCCGATGAAGTGCGCGCACGGGTAGAGGTTGCCGTTGGTGTCCAGGTAGGTGCCGCTCTTGCCGGCCCCGCACCGGTAGACCTGAGCCGCGCGATCCTTCACCCGGTAGAAGAACCGCATGAAGAAGTCCTCGGAGTTCAGCGCGAGCAGCCGGGCGAGGATGCCCTCCGGGGGCTGGGCGAGGATGTGCTCGACGAGGCCGGTGTAGCCCTGGCGGAAGGCCGGCAGGGTCTTGGCGTTGAGCGCGTAGTCCTTGTCGTGGGTGGCGTTGACCGGCTTCATGTAGATGTTGCGGGCACCGACGTCCTCGAAGAGGTGGCGGAAGATCGCCACGAAGTCGGTGCAGTACGCGGTCAGGACGGCCGAGACCCCCATGTCGGGGTGGCGGGCCAGCACCTGGTCGAGCACGGAACGCACGTGGTCGTACGTGCCGCCGCGGTCACCGGTGTAGAAGCGCACCCGGTCGTGGACGTCCCTGGGCCCGTCCAGGCTGATGTCCTGGGGCGGGCCGAGCTGCTCGGCGAGCTCCGACGTCATCGACAGCGTCGCGTTGGTGACCATGGGCCCCGCCCAGACCACGGCGACGGGGGAATCGGCGAGGTTCTCGGCGACCAAGTCCTGGACTGTGTCGTGCATGTGGCGCACGAGCATGGTCTCGCCGGCCAGGCCGAAGTCGATCCGGCTGTACCGGGCGTTCTCCTCGACCAGCCGCTCGCGGTGGGTGCGAAGGCCCTGCACCACGGTCTCCAGCGGGATCGTGACGGGCTTGCCGTCGGCGTGCACCCGGTCCCGGAACGAGCAGTACGTGCAGCCCATGTTGCAGACGTCGGTCAGCGACAGCTGGGCCTGCGGGTACGCCTCCCGGTAGGAGGTGATCTGGTGGACCGGCTCCAGCGCGCCGCACGGACACGGCTGGCCCGGGGCGGTGATCTGGCCGCCGCGGACATGGAAGGTGTAGCCGTCCGCGAAGGAGACGTGCGAAGCATCGCTGGTGGACAGTGGAATCGCGTCGCTGATCACGGTTGACCTCTCGGGTTGAGATGGCGCGGATCGGGGCGGAACGGGATTACAGGTTGAGCGGGCCAGGCAGACCGAGGCGGCGACGCAGCACGTCCAGCCGGCCGGCCAACTGCTCCACCTCCGTGTCCGGGCCGGTGGCCGGCGGCGCGGGATCGGCCGCCTCCCGCAGGGCGAACGCCTGGCGCACCAGGGCTTCCACCTCGGCGGCTTTGTCAGCCGGAACGAGCTCGTGCAGGAGCGACAGCTGGGGGACCAGCTTCACCGGGGGCGGCGTAACTGCGGCACGGGTGAACACGAGCCGGGCCAGCAGCGCCCGTGACTCGAACCACAGGTACTTGGCGGTGAGTTCGCGGCCCTGCTGCTCGCACTCGCTTGGCCGGCTGATGACGGTGGTCGACGGGGCGGCGATGGCGGTGGCGACCCAGCCAGGGGAGTGATGGTCCGTGCCGGGCCGGCGCAGCTCGAACCACTCGTGGAGGTCGCGGCTGAACTTCCCGTTCGCGCTGACGACATCGCGCTCGGTCGGCCGGGCGGCGGAGCCCTCGGCGGCAAGACCCAGGCAGGCGAGCGCCTCGATCACGAGGTCCTCAAGCGCCCGATGCCCGTTGGGGTGGTTGGGTGAGCTCAGTTCGAAGTCGACGTCGCTGCCGTGTCCGAGGACTCCCTGTGCGCACGAGCCGCGCAAGATGAGCTCCAACCCCTCCAGTCCCAGGATGGCTTGAGCAGTCCGGGCAATGCGGGCGGTGACTTCCTCGGCGACCTCGGCGCGCTTACATGCCGCATTCCACCCGCAGGTGCCCCGCAGCTCCTCCAGACGTGCGGCCAGCTGTTCGAGCGATCGGAGGCCAGCGGCCAACGGGCGCTCGGCCGTGGAGAACATCGCGAGGACCCACGGTCGGCGTAACCGCTCCAGGCGACGGCTGCCACCGCTACCGGCGCATTCGGTGAGGGCATCCAGCCGGTGAATGAGATCCGCATAGGCGTCCTCGCCCTGGTCTGCTCGCAGCCGCGAGGTCAGCACCGTGTGGAAGACACCGAGGCCGGGCGACAGGACGTCCTCGGCGAGATGCCCCAGACGGGCAGCGCTTGCGGACTTCGACCCCGCGGCGGGCAGTTCGCTCGCGAGCGTCAACTCGATGCCGCGACGACGCACCTCCTGCGCAGCCAGTCCGGCCGGCAGCCAGGCAGCGAGTACGGACTCGAAACCGTCCAGCGTCGGCTCGTCGACGCTCCCCGCCGTGATGCGCCTTCTAAGTCCCAGATCGCGGCCGAACAGGTCGGACCACCCGATGTCCCACTTCATCACGGTCAGCGCACCGGGGGCGGCGGTGCCCGCCGGGACGAGCAGCGCGTCTTCCCAGTCGATCAGGACCGTCCGGCCGCTCTGCCGGAACATGTTCCGCGGAATGCACCCGGACGCCTCCACACCGCGTCCCAGCACCGCCAGGAGGAGATCCTCGATCTCCTCCGTTGACAAGCCGGCCAGGCCGTCCGTTGAGGCAGAGAGCGGGATCCCGAGGTAGGGCGACACCAGAGCCGCCGTACGGTCATCCAGTGGCACCAGGTCGGGAACGCACACCACGATTCGCCCGAACCCGTCCATTGTGAGCGCGCCCAGGCGACGCGCCGCCTCCGAGGCGAGGGCGCGCTCCGCGTGCGCCGCTGTCCGGGCCCGGAGCTTGACCACGAGGTCCCGCCCTTCGTGGCGCAGCCGCCGCACCGCACCGGTGACGTCGCCGAACTTCGGATCGTTGAGTGCATGCCCTTCGCCGTCCCCGGCGAACACCGCCCGGATCGCCGCAGCGATGCCGGGCGAACCACCTGCACCCCCAGACAGCCTGCTCACCTCACTCCCCTCCCGAGCGCCGCACAGCAGGCTTGCCACCGTAGCCGCTCC
Source organism: Streptomyces rubellomurinus (assembly GCF_000961885.1). GTDB lineage: Bacteria > Actinomycetota > Actinomycetes > Streptomycetales > Streptomycetaceae > Kitasatospora > Kitasatospora rubellomurina. The sequence continues at coordinate 219,482 of NZ_JZKH01000001.1, read as the reverse complement.
ATCACGCTGTGTTCGATCGAATTTGCGGATTCGACCCAAGGGGGATGCGGAACGCGTGCCTCCCCGGAGGCGGAGGGCTCCACCAGTGGTGCTGATGATCACTCAAGATGATCTACGGTCAAGGGCCTTGAGGTTGCAGGGTTAGCTTCGCGACGACGTTAATCGGGCCGTCGGCTGTGCGGGGCATGGGATACTCGGCAGACGGCGCCGACCGACTCGACGGAGCGGCGCTGTGCGACTCCCGCGGCCCGTCCGCGGATCCGCCCTCTCACAGAAGTGGTCCTTCGATCTATGCCTACGGTCCTCTCCATCGCCGACGTGCTGCGCGAGCGCTTCGCACAGGCGATTTCCACTGCGTTCCCCGACGCCGCGGACAGCGACCCCCAGCTGCGACGAAGTGACCGCGCCGACTTCCAGGCCAACGGCATCATGGGCCTGGCCAAGCCGCTGCGGGTCAACCCCCGCGAGGTGGCCGCGCGCGTGCTCGAGAACCTCGGCGTCGACCAGGTGATCGCGAACCTGGAGGTCTCCGGGCCCGGCTTCATCAACGTGACCGTCACCGATGCCGCCATCCTCGAGCGCCTGGCCGCCCGCGCAGCCGACGCCCGACTCGGCGTGGGCAGCAACGCTGAGGCCGGCGTCACGGTGATCGACTACAGCCAGCCGAACATCGCCAAGGAGATGCACGTCGGCCACCTGCGCTCCACGATCATCGGGGACGCGCTCGTGCGCGCCCTCGAGTTCACCGGCGAGAAGGTCATCCGGCGCAACCACCTCGGGGACTGGGGCACCCAGTTCGGCATGCTCATTCAGTACCTCGTCGAGCACCCCGCCGAGCTCGACGAAGGCACCGAGCCGGACGACTCCGGGCCGTCGATGTCCCGGCTCAACCGCCTGTACAAGGCGTCGCGCGCCAAGTTCGACAGCGACGCCGACTTCGCCGATCGCGCCCGCAGGCGCGTCGTCGAGCTGCAGGCCGGCCACGCCGAGACCGTCGCGTCCTGGCAGGGCATGGTCGACGAGTCGAAGGTCTACTTCGAAGCCGTCTACGCCCGCCTCGGCGTCCTCCTCGAAGATGCCGACGCCGTCGGCGAGAGCTACTACAACCCGATGCTCGCCGACGTGTGCGCCGACCTCGAAGCCTCCGGCGTCGCCGTGCGCTCGGACGGAGCCCTGTGCGTCTTCTTCGAGGACATCAAGGGCCCCAACGGCGAACCGACCCCGCTCATCGTCCAGAAGAGCGACGGCGGCTACGGCTACGCCACCACCGACCTGGCCGCCATCCGCGACCGCGTCGGCATGCTCGGCGCCAACCAGCTCCTCTACGTCGTCGACAGCCGCCAGGCCCTGCACTTCCAGATGGTCTTCGAGACCGCCCGCCGCGCCGGCTGGCTCCCCGACAACGTCCGCGCCCTGCACCTCGGCTTCGGCACCGTCCTCGGCAAGGACGGCAAGCCCTTCAAGACCCGCTCCGGCGAGACCGTCCGCCTCATGGACCTCCTCGACGAAGCCGTCGACCGGGCCCGCACCGTCGTCGCCGAGAAGAGCCCCCAGCTCGCCACCGAGGAACTCGAAGACCGGGCCAGGCAGGTCGGCATCGGCGCGGTCAAGTACGCCGACCTGTCGACCTCCCGTACCCGCGACTACATCTTCGACGCCGACCGCATGGTCTCCCTCAACGGCGACACCGGCACCTACCTGCAGTACGCCTACGCCCGCATCCAGTCCATCCTGCGCAAGGCCCCCGAAGGCGTCACCCCGACCGCCCACCAGGACCTCGCCCTGGAGACGGCCGAACGCGGCCTCGGACTCCTCCTCGACGAATTCGGCGCCACCATCGACCTCGTCGCCGAGACCTTCGAACCCCACCGCCTCTGCGCCTACCTGCACAGCCTCGCGGCGGCGTACACCACGTTCTACGAGCACTGCCCCGTCCTCAAGGCCCCCAGCCGCGAGGTCCTGGAGACCCGGCTTCTGCTCTGCCAGCTCACCGGCCAAACCCTCCGCCAGGGCATGGACCTCCTCGGCATCGGAACCCCCGAGCGGCTGTAGCTGGTGCGAAGCCTTCGGATAGGCGGCGATAGGCCGGCCTACCCGAAGGCTTCGTATCGGACGGTGGGTGTTTGTGGCCCGCGGGGGCTGTTGGCGAGCTGATACTTCCCGCGGGCGCCGACAGCAGCTTCATGGCGGTGATCAGGGATGCTCACTTGACTGCTGGCCGAGCGCGTCGACCTGTCGATGACCCGCCCCCTCGCCCGTGTACTCCATCGCTCTGTGATCAGGTGCTGACACGCACGTCGCGGTGCCTGCTGCTTGTCGTCTCGGCCGCTTCCGCCCGTTCTCCGGGCCACGGGACGACGGCGCCTTCTGCCAGGCCGATATCGATCGGTACGCTGTGCGGGTGATTCGTCAGTGTCCACACTGCTCGGCAGAGCCTTCTGAGGCGGGTGAGACGCTCACGTCAATCGCGTTCGTGTCGGCACTGTGGAACCCGGGGGGAAGCTGGTGACAGGTACCGTCCTGCCGCAGCAGATCGGCCCGTACGCCGTCGAGCGGTGTCTCGGCACCGGAGGCATGGGGGCGGTGTACCTGGCGTACTCCGTCGCGGGCGACCCGGTCGCGGTCAAGGTCATCAGGCCCGACAAGATCGATCCGCATTCCCGGGCCCGCTTCGAGCGGGAGGCGGAGATAGCGCGCACCATCTCGGGTACGGGCCGGGTGGCGCGCTTCCTCGACGCGGATCCGCTCGCTGAGCAGCCGTGGCTGGCCATGGACTACGTTCCTGGCCGCCCGCTCACCGAGGTCGTGAAGGAGCAGGGCCCGCTGCCGGCACCACTGGTGGCGAGTGTGGGCGCACTGCTCGCCGAGGGGCTGGCCGCGGTGCACGGGGCAGGTCTGCTCCATCGGGACCTCAAGGCGTCCAACGTCATTCTGGGCGACTTTGGCCCGGTGATCATCGACTTCGGTCTCGGCGCCTTCCTGGAGGCGTCGAAGGGCTCCATGAGCCAGCCCGGAACCGTGCTCGGCACGGTCCGCTGCATGCCGCCCGAGCAGGCGCGCGGCGAGACCGAGGTGACGGGAGCGGCGGACGTGTACGGGCTGGGAACGGTCCTCCTGCACGCCGCCACGGGCCACGCACCCTACGACGGTGTGCGGTGGGAGGCGATCGCGGTGCAGGTGGTGAGCCCGGACGTCGGGCCCGACCTGTCCGGACTGCCGGAGCAGCTCACCCCGCTGCTGACCTCGATGCTCGCGTACGAGCCGGGCGACCGTCCCACCCTGGACCAGGTGACCAGGCATTGCGCCGACCTGCTGCGGGAACTGGGCACCAGCCCGGCTCGAGCCCGCCACGCGCTGATCCAGCAGACCAGGCCGGCCGACGGCGCGCCGGTGGCCCTCCCGCAACCGGACGCCCTGATGCTGGACCGCCTGGAGGCCCTCGACAAGCTGCTGCGGGAGCAGCCGGAGGCCGTGCCCGGGGCCGAGGGCGACTCCGCGCCCGCCGAGGAGGGCAGCCCCGCCGCGGGTGACCTCCCTGTCGGACCGACACCCGCACCGGCAGGCCCGCCCACGGAACCCCGGCCCCCCGCCGCGCGCCCCGGCCGTCCGCCCGCGTCCCGGCGGGTGGCCGACGAACTGCGCAAGCGGTACGCGGCCCGTGGGCAGCTGACCTGGTCCGAGCGCCAGAAGCTCTGAGCGCCTCGCCCAGCCCCGACCGCTTGCAGTAGACAGTAGGCACGGATACGGCGGCATCGCTGAACCGGCCGAGCACACCATCATCGAGGAGCACAACGTGACCACGGCGCCACTGCCCGACGATTCTGCTGCGGGCACCGCCGAGGACTCGCACTTCCCGGCGGGGGCGAAGCCGACCTTCGCCCCCGGCGCCCAGGTCCGCATCCGGGACGAGCAGTGGCTCGTCAAGTCGGTCACCGAGAGCCGCGACGGGCTGATGGTCGAGGTCAGCGGTGTCTCCTCGTTCGTCCGGGGCACGGACGCCGTGTTCTACCAGGGCCTCGACCAGATCGACGTGCTCGACCCGCGCAAGACCGACCTCGTCGAGGACGAGACCTCGAAGCACGCCAAGGCCCGCCTCTACCTGGAGGCGGTGATCCGCAAGACCGCGCTTCCGCAGACCGAGCACGGGCTCGCTCTGGCCGACTCGTTCCTGATGGACCGCCAGGAGCACCAGCTGCGCCCGGCCGAGCGGGCGCTGTCCATGCGCAATCCGCAGCCGCGGCTTCTGATCGCCGACGTGGTCGGGCTCGGCAAGACCCTGGAGATCGGCATCACCCTTGCGGAACTGATCCGGCGGGGCCGGGGCGAGCGCATCCTCGTCGTCACGCCGGCCCATGTCCTGGAGCAGTTCCAGCGCGAGATGTGGACCCGGTTCTCCCTGCCGCTGGTGCGACTGGACTCCACCGGCATCCAGCGCATCCAGCAGGAGATCCCCGCCGGGCGCAACCCCTTCGCCCATTTCAAGCGGGTGATCGTCTCCGTCGACACGCTCAAGTCGGCCACCTACGCGCACCACTTGGAGAACACCGCTTGGGACGCGGTGGTCATCGACGAGTCGCACAACCTCGTCAACAAGGGCACCCGGAACAACCGCCTCGCAGAGCGGCTCGCCAAGAACACCGACGCGCTGATCCTGGCCTCGGCGACCCCGCACAACGGCGAGGCCGAGTCCTTCGCCGAGCTGATCCGGATGCTCGACCCGGCGGCGATCGCCGACGTCAAGAACTACAAGGTCGCGGACCTCGACCACCTCTACATCCGCCGCACCAAGACCGACCGCGAGGTGCGTGACGGCCTGAAGGACAAGCCGTGGGCGGAACGCGGCCCGTCCCTTCCCGTCCCGGCCCCGGCCACGCCGAAGGAGGTGGCCGTCCTGGAGAAGCTGGCCGCCGAATGGACCCCCGGCGATCCCGCCCGCTCCTCGGTCTGCGCCGAGCCGATGGTGGCGTACGGCTTCCTCAAGGCGTTCCTCTCCTCCCACGTCGCCCTGCGCAAGTCGCTCGCCAACCGCCGTGCCTACCTGGAGCACCCGCGGCGCGCCGAGGCGGCTCCCAAGGCCCGCGAGGCGTTCACGGCGGAACACCGGGCCCTCGCCGAACTCGAAGCGCTCGTCGCGGAGTTCGAGGACAAGGACTCCGCCAAGCTGGACGCTCTGGTGGACACGCTGAAGAAGGAGCTCGGCGTCGGCCCGCGCTCCGAACGCCGGGTCGTGGTCTTCTCGGAGCGGATCGCCACGCTGGAGTGGCTCGCTCAGGTCGTCCCGGAGCGGCTGGGCTTCAAGGCGAAGCCGGCCCTGGCGGAGAAGGCGCGTCCCTGGAAGGCGTACGGCGGGGCGGTCGAGGTCATGCACGGCGACGCCACGAACGACGACCAGCAGCGGGAGATTGTCGACCGCTTCGGCCGCCGCGACGAGCCCGTACGGCTGCTGTTCACCGGCGACATCGCCTCCGAAGGCGTCAACCTGCACCACCAGTGCCACGACCTCATCCACTACGACCTGCCGTGGTCGCTCATCCGCATCGAGCAGCGCAACGGCCGAATCGACCGCTACGGCCAGGCCGTCAGTCCCGAGTTCCGCGCGATCACCCTGACCGCCGACGTTCCGTGGCGGCGCGACGAATCGACCGGAGAGCAGCTCACCCTCGACGACCGGCTGGTCGGTGTCCGGCTGCTAAGCCGCGAGGCGCAGGCCCACGAGATCGAGACGGGCGAGGGCTGCGCCGAGGCCGTCACCGGCCTGTACGACGCCAGGAAGGAGGACGACCGCCTGACCCGCGACCTCATCAAGGGCGGTACGGCGGAGCGCTCCATCCAGAAGTCCCGGCAGGAGGCGGGCGGCGTCCTGGCCGGCCTCCTCGCGAACGTCAACGCGCTGATCGCCGATCCGTCGGCCGCGTCGGCCGCCGCGGGGATCCCCCCGGTGGCTAAGGCGGACGTACCGCATCTGTTCGCCGACACCGAGGCGTACTTCCATGCCGCGATGGACCTGGTCTACCCGCAGGCCGAGCGCGAGGCCATGGGCTGGAAGCCCGTCACGGACCGGGGCCGCGTCGAGTTCACGCCGCCGGACGATCTCCAGTATCGGCTGCGCGCACTGCCCGCCTCGTACCTCGACCAGGAGAAGATCCTCACCACGTCCAAGTACGACGGCACGCTGAGCATCACCTTCAACCGGAAGTACGCGGCGGAGCGGCTCGAAGCGGCCCGCGACGCCAAGCGGGGAAAGACCGAGCAGACCGCGTCGCAGTGGCCGAACGTCTCCTACGTGTCCGACATCCACCCGGTCCTGGACTGGGTGACGGACAAGGTCCTCGCCAAGCTCAAGTACGACGAGGCGTTCGTCCTCGCCCATCAGCCGGACGCCGCCAGGGCCGCCCGGATCCACCCCGACCTGCCGGCCGCTCTGGGCGGCCCCGTCTACCTGCTGCAGGGCGTCCACTCCAACGCCGCCGGCACTCCGACCGTGGTCGAGTGGATGGCCGTCACCGGCCTCGACAGTGCCGACCCCCGGGTCTGGCGGATGGACTCGGCGTTCCTCGCCGCCTGCGGCGTCGGCCCGAACATGCCTGGACGCGACCGGATCCTCGACAAGGACGGCCTGAAGGCCCTCGTGCCGGCCGCCGTCGACGCGGCCGAGGCCCACCTGCGGGACCGCCGGGCCGAGTACGACCTGCTGATCGACGGCTACCTCGCCCCGTACGAGGACCGCGTCCAGACTTGGGAGCAGATCGCGCTGGAAGTCGCCGGTAACCACCACCGCCGCCGCGAGATGGTGGAAGACACCGCGACCGACCGCCGCGAGCTCGTCCGGCGGTTGCGTACTTCCGGCGATCCGATGATCCGGGTCCTCGCCGTCCTCGAACCCCTCTACTCCACCGCACCGACCGCCGCCCGCGCCGAGGAGTCCGCCCGATGAGCTACACCTTCGACTCCTTCGCCAACCGCGGAGAGTACCTCTCCGCCCACTACTTCAGCGAGGAACTGGAGAACACCCTCAAGAAGAAGTCGGCGGACGACGAGGGCCTGTTCACCCTGTGGACCTACCGCGAGACCGACCAGCACGACACGCAGTCCACCCCGCGTGAGCTGCTGCTCAGGCTGCACACCGAGTACGCCGGCCGGGTCCGGCCGATCCTCGCCGCTGACGACGACCCGGCGGGCGAGCGGGCCGAGCGCCTCGCCGCCTGGCACACCGGCCTGCTCGCCGCCCTCGGGTACGGCAGCTCGGACCGCGTGCTGCCGCTGCACAATGCCGGCCGCGCGTACGAACTCCCCGTCGCCTGGCACGGTGACGGAATCGTCGCCCTCGACTGCGGGTGGACCGACAGCCTCGACGACGCCCTCGACTCCGACGGCGCGGGCCGCCTGCTGGACCCCCTCAAGACGTCCGAGGGCCTGATCAGTACGGGTGAGAAGCTCGCCGGCTGGCTCTTCCAGAGCGAACTGCACGAGCCCGGCGGCGAGGCGCCGCGGTTCGTACTGCTGCTCTGCGGCGGCGTGATCGTCCTCGCCGACCGCACGACCTGGTCCGAGGGCCGGTACCTCGCGGCGAGCGTGGACGCGGCGCTGCTGCGCAACGACACCAAGAAGACCGGCGAGCTCGCCCTGCTCGCGGCACTCTTCTCCCACGAGATGTTGGCCCCCCGCCCGGACGGCAAGGGCCGCCGGATGGACGACCTTCTCAAGGCGTCCCGCGACAACGCAGTCGGTGTCAACTCCGAGCTGCGCAAGGGGCTCCAGCGCTCGGTCGAGATCATCGCCAACGAGGTGCTGGCCCGGCTCAAGGAACACGAGGTCACCCCGCGGCAGATCGAGGACCCGGAGCGGCACGGACCGTTCGCCAAGCAGCTGACCCGTGAGTCGCTTCGCTACCTGTACCGCATCCTCTTCCTGCTGTACGCCGAGGCCCGTCCCGAACTGGGCATCCTGCCCGCCGACGACTCCACCTACGAGGCGGGCTACTCCGTTGCCCGGCTGCGCGAACTGGTCTCCCGCGACAGGAAGCTGGTCGACGAGGAGAGCAAGAAGGGGTTCCACCTCTACGCCTCGCTCGACGTCCTGTTCAACAAGGTCAACTACGGCCACCGCCCGCACGGCACCGAGCCCGAGGACCACAAGGCCACGGGTGAACGCAGCGAACGGCGCGGTCTGCGCTTCGAGCCGCTGCGCAGCGAACTCTTCGACCCGAAGGCCATCACCCTCATCGGCCGGGGCATCCGCGACCCGCGCGTCGATGCCGACAGCGGCGCGGACGAGTTCCCGAAGTGGCTCGACCTGCGGCTGCGCAACGAGGCCCTGCACAAGGTCCTGCGCCTGCTCACCATGAAGGAGGCGAGCGCAAAGGGCCGGCAGGGCGGCTTCATCTCCTACCGCAACCTCGGCATCAACCAGCTCGGCGCCGTCTACGAGGGCCTGATGTCCTACACCGGCATCATCGACGACGAGCGGCTGCTGGCCGAGGTCGCCAAACCCGGTGCGAAGAGCGGCACCCAGCAGCACGGTGACCCCGAGAAGGGCTCCTGGCTCATCCCCGCGGACCGGCTGAGCGACTACCCGGCAAACACCCATGTGGTCTATTCGGCGCAGGACGCCGAACAGCACGGCCTCCGCGGCCCGAAGAAGTACGAGCCCGGCACCTTCGTCTACCGCCTCGCCGGACGCGACCGCGAGACCTCGGCGTCCTACTACACCCCCGAGTCGCTGACGAAGGTCACCGTCGAGCTGGCCCTGAAACACCGGCTCGACCAGAAGAAGGACGAGGACGGCAAGACCGTCCGGACCCGGGCGAGCGAGCTGCTCCGCTACACCATCTGCGAACCGGCCCTGGGCTCCGGCGCGTTCCTCAACGAGGCGATCAACCAGGTCGCCGAGGCGTATCTGAAGCGCCGCCAGGAGGAGCTGGGCCTCACCCTCGACACCTCGCAGGCGCTGGAGGCGAAGCAGAAGGTCAAGGCGTACATCGCCCTCCACAACGCATACGGCGTCGACCTCAACGCCACGGGCGTGGAACTCGCCGAGGTGTCGCTGTGGCTCAACACCATGCACCCCGGCATGCGCGCGCCCTGGTTCGGCCTGCACCTGCGGCGCGGCAACTCGCTGATCGGGGCGCGGCGTTGGGTGTACTCGGCCGAAGCCGTCAAGAAGGAGCGGACGGTCGCCGCGCAGGCGCCGACCAAGCTGCCGTTCCGGTCAGCGGAGGACGGCAAGAAGCAGCCGCTGCCGGACGGCGCGGTGCACCAGTTTCTGCTGCCCTCGCCCGCGTGGGGTGCGGTCCAGGACGCCGGCGGGGACGCGAGGAAGCTGGTCGAGCGGCTCGCTGGGGAACAGGTCGACGCTCTGAAGGCGTGGCGCAAGACGGTGATGACGAAGCCCAAGACCACTGGCGGCAAGGGTAGCCAGCTGGCCCGGCTCCAAGCCGTCGCGGAGCGGGTGGAGTACCTGTGGGGGCTCGTCGCCATGCGGCTGGAGCTGAGCGAGCGGGAGATTGCCCGCACGATAGACGTCTGGGGCGCCGACCGGCCGGAGGACGCCGAGGAGTACGCCTTCCTGCGCCGGGACAAGGAGAGTGCGGGCGGTGCGCTGCCGCTGACCAAGGAGCAGGTCTTCAAGGACCTGTTCGCGGCGGAGGGCTCGCCGTACTGGCGGCTCAAGCAGGTCATGGACGCCTGGTGCGCGCTCTGGTTTTGGCCGCTGGACAAGGTGGGCCTGCTGGACGGCTCTGATCCCGAGTACGCCACCGCGCCGGTTGTTGGTCTGGACGCACTGCTGTCCTCCGGTCTGGCGCCGGTCACGGGGGCTGCGGAGCCGGTCGCCGAACCTGAGGCGGAGCCCGCGTTCGTGGAGCACGGGCTGCTGTTCGCCTTGCCCGGTGACCAGTTGGCCTTTGGCGAGGGCGGAGACGACCTCGTCGAGCGGCGGGAAATCAAGAAGGCTGGCGCGTCGTCGTCCGGCCGCAAGGGCGGCGCGGGCGGGCCGGTGCGTCGCCGTGACGTCATCGCGCTGACCGGCCTCGACGACTGGCTCGCGTTCCTGGAGTCCATGGTCGGGACGGGTGAGGTGCCTGAGGGGACGTTCGCCACGTCCGTCGACTCCCTGACGAAGCTGAAGGACCTGGAGAAGCTGGTCGAGGCCGAGATGGGCATGGACGATGCCCGCCGAGCGGTCGAGACGCGGTACCCGTGGATGCGGACCGTCCGGGATATCGCGGCGGAACAGGGCTTCCTTCACTGGGAGCTGGAATACGCCGGGGTCTTTGCGGGGCCGTCCGGAGGGTTCGACCTTCAAGTCGGTAACCCGCCGTGGGTGCGGCCGGAGTGGAAGGAAGACCCGGTCCTCGCCGAGTCCGAGCCGTGGTTCGTGCTCACGGAGAAGCCGAAGGCCGAGGAGAAGGCCAGGCGGCGGGAGGTCGAGCTCGGGCAGCGGGAGGTGCAGGAGTACCTGCTGCGCGAGGTCACAAACACGATGACGATGGCCTCGTATCTGGCGTCCGCGCCGGCGTATCCGCTCGTTGCCGGTACTCGGCCCGATCTGTACCGCGCGTTCATGTGCGAGGTGTGGGATCACGCGGGCGTCGGCGGCACGGCGGGAATGGTGCACCCGGACACACACTTTGCTGGTGACAAGGAAGCGCGGCTGCGGGCTGCCGCCTACGCGCGACTGCGGGTGCACGGCGATTTCGTCAACGCGGGCAACCGGTTCTTCCCGCCGCCGGTGGGCCGGTCGAGCCACTTCGGCGTCCACGTCTACGGGAGCGAGAGGGAGATTGCCTTCGACTCGCTGTCCTGGCTGTTCACGGTCGATGCCCTGCGGATGTCAGCACTTGCTGATGCCGAGAAGGATGACGATGATCCCGGTGTGAAATACCGGGGCGACTGGGACGAGCGCCCGCACCCCAAGCGGGTCATCCGCGTTACCCCGGACACCCTGCGACGTTGGCAGCGCCTCGCCGGAGATTCGGGGCCGGTGGAGCACACCCGCCTGCTCACGCCGGTGAGTACCGCCGAGGACCCGGCGATCGACGCACTGGGCCTATACCCTATACGGCTCGGGGAGCTGCGGCCTGATGTGACCCAGGGGTATAACGAGACGAACTCCAAGAGGCGGTCCTACGGGCCGGACAAGAACGTGCGGCTCATCGACTACAACACCGGGGTCGATGGCCAAGAGGACTACCAGGCGGAATCCTGGGAGGATGTCATCCTCAAGGGCCCGCAGATCGGCGTCGCCAACCCGATGTTCAAGCAGCCCAGCCAGGGCGGCGGCGAGACACGCGGCCTCGACCTGCGGGAGCTCGCGGACGACGCGGTGCCGGAGTCAGAGTACCGGCGGGTGGCGCCGATCCACGTGTTCCGGGGAGAGCAGGACCACTGGACCGACTGGGACCGCTACGAGGAGCTGCTCGGTTCGGAAGAGGAACGGGCGTTGGTACGGCTGGCGGTTGCTGAGAAGCGGAAAGTGGAGCCCGAGGAAGTCGCAGAGGCGGAGATTGCGGAGGTTCTACGGGACAAGGCCGGTGCGCCATACAGCGGATGGTACCGCCTGGCGTGGCGCCAGATGATCGCGCCTGATACAGAGCGCGCCCTCTATTCGGCGTTGCTGCCACGTGGAGTGGCGCATGTAGACAACGTTCAGAGCATGCGTGTCGGCAGAAGCCAGAACCTAACCGCATTGGTTAGCGGGATGTGGGCTGCCCTCCCGGTGGACTACCTGCTTCGGATCACCGGCGTCGGTCACCTGCGCATCGGTGCGGCTAGTAGTCTTCCGGCGCCTCAGCCCGACCATCCCCTCGCTCCCGCGCTCCTTCTCCGTACCCTTCGCCTGAACGTCTTGACCACTGCCTACGCTGACCTCTGGGAAGAGCTCTACGACCCCAGCTGGCCCGGCTACGAGCCGTGGGCGATCGAGTGGCCGGGCATGAAGACCGAGCTGCACGCCGTAAGCCCGTCCTGGCAGCGGGAAACGCCCCTCCGCACCGAGTACGCGCGCCGTGCCGCGCTCGTCGAGATCGACGCGCTCGTCGCCGTCTGGCTCGGTATCGATGCCGATACGCTCGTCGCGATGTACCGGGCCCGCTTCCCGATCATGCAGGACTTCGACCGAGTGACCTGGTTCGACGCCAACGAACGCAAGATCGCTGGCGACCGCTACACCTACGGCTTCGACCAGACCAAGGAGCACTGGCAGCAGTTCGAGGCCCACCAGGGGGACCCCGCGGCGAACCCCGTCCCCGATGGTTACGCCGCGCCCTTCTACAAGGCCGACCGCGAAGCGGAGATGCGACGCGCCCACGCCCACTTCACCGAGCGCCTGAACGACGCAGTGGCCAAAAACCTGTGGGACCCGACGACGATGGAGGTCCCGAAGCCGTGAGGCCGACCCTCGAAGCACAGGGACTCAAGGAGAGCCTGCTCCAGTACCTCTCCACCACCTACGGCCTGGCCGACGAGGGTGCTCGCAAGGCGCTGCACACCTTCCTTGGGGACGAGGCCACGGGCATGTTCCGTGGCCCGTACCTGCGCCTGCGCACGCCGTTCACGCGCGCCGAGGACGGCTGGCAGCAGCACCTGGACTGGCACCGCGCCGGCGGCTGGTCCCCGTACGCGCACCAGGCGCGCGCCTTCGCGAGGCTCACCACGAAGGACGGGCACACCCCGCAGCCGACTCTGGTCACCACCGGCACCGGCTCCGGCAAGACGGAGTCTTTCCTCTACCCGGTGCTCGACCACTGCGCCCGCGAGCGCGCTGCCGGGAACCGCGGTGTCAAGGCCGTCTTCCTGTACCCGATGAACGCCCTCGCCACCGACCAGGCGGGACGGATCAACGACCTGCTGGACGCCGAGAAGGACGTGCTCACGGGAGTCCGCGCCGGTCTGTACATCGGCGACAAGGCGGCGACGCACTACGACTACGTCTACACCCGCCGCCAGGACATGCAGCTGTCCCCGCCCGACATCCTGATCACCAACTACAAGATGCTGGACCTGCTGCTGCAGCGTTCTGCGGACGCCCCGCTCTGGGACGGCAGCGACATCCGCTACGTCGTCGTGGACGAGTTCCACACCTACGACGGCGCGCAGGGCACCGACGTGGCGATGCTGCTGCGTCGCCTGGCCTCCGCAGTCGGGGCGACGCAGCCTGGCCGTCCGCTGGGGACGATCACTCCGGTCGCCACCTCCGCGACCCTCGCGTCCGGCACCGACGCGGACGGGGTGCGCCAGCTGCTCGACGTCGCCGCGCACGTCTTCGGCACCGAGTTCACCGAGGATGCCATCGTCGGCGAGGACCGGCTCACGGTCGACGGGTTCATGCTCGACGAAGCGGCCCCAGACGCCAGGTTCCTTCCCGGCCGGGTGCCCCCGCCCGAAGCGCTCACCACGCTTCCCGACCCCGCCTCGGGCTCGGCGGCGCTGGCCGCGTTCGCCGAGGCCGTCACTGGGAGCCGGTTCGACGCGTCCGGCCCGATCGATGTCCGGGAACTGGGCGCGGCGCTCAAGCGGAACCGGCTCACCTACGCCGTCCTGTCCGCGTTCGACGGCTCGGTGCGCACGTACGACGAGGTCCTGGACGTCATGCGGCGCAGCGGGGCCGCGAGTTGGGACGAGGCGATCACGACCCGGCCGGAGGTGGCGGCCGTCGCGCTGGCGCGGTTCGTCGCCCTGCTGTCCGTCGCCCGGGATCCGGACGAGCCCGCCGGGACCGGCCGTCCGCTGGTGCAGGTGGAGGTGCACCAGTGGGCGCGGTCGGTGACGCGGATGCTGCGCGGTGTCCAGCCCTGGCCGCAGGCATCCTTCGCGTGGGACGCGGCCGGGGCGCAGGCGCAGCCGCGGACGACGCCGGACACCACTGGTCCCCGCGAGACCAGGTTGTTCCTGCCGGCTGTGTACTGCCGCGAGTGCGGTCGCTCCGGCTGGTCGGTGCTGGCACCCGAGTCGGACGACGAGGAGCTGAGCTTCGAGTCCCACAAGATCCGACGTGCTTCGGTGACCGCTGACAAGGCGAAGATCCGTGCCCTGATCGCGGCCACCGACAAGGAGGCTATGGAGGGAAGTGGCCGGGCCGCGATGGACCGGGCGGCCCAGCGGTCGCTGACCACCGGAGGTGCGGGCGTCCTGATGGTGCTGGACGGCCCCGACCGCCGGCTGCGGCTGCCGGATCCGATCGACGACTACACCGCCGAGGGCGATCCCCGACCGCGAGGCGCGGATGCGGCGTTCGTCCTCGTTCAACTGGGCGAGCGCGCCGAGCGCGCGGCACAGGACGACTGGTGCCCGGCCTGTGGCACCCACAACGCGATCCGCTTCCTCGGTACTGGTGCCGCCGCGCTCGCCGCCGCCTCCGTCACTCAGCTGTTCACCGGCGGCGAGATGGACAAGAAGCAGCGTGAGACCAAGACGTTGATGTTCAACGACTCAGTGCAGGACGCCGCGCACCGGGCCGGCTTCGTCGCTTCCCGTTCCTACACGTTCTCCCTGCGCGCCCTGTTCACCAAGCACTTGAACGAGCACCGGCCCACCGCGCTCAACGACCTGGTGGCCGACGTGGTCGAAGCCACCACCGACCGTGAGACCCTGGCCGCCGTTGTCCCGCCCGATCTGCATGACGACGCGGGGGTGGCCCGCCTGCTGTCGGGTGCCGGCCGTGGCGGGGACAAGCGGACCTGGGACTTGATCGGCGAGCGGTTCGCTTTCGAGGCGGTGATGGAGTTCGGCCACCGCTCCCGCAACGGTCGCACCCTCGAACTCACCCGCACCGCCGCGGCCTTCGCCGAGATCCCCGACGCGCCCGCCGCGATCGCGCTCGTCCGCACGGCCCACGAGGAGACGGCGGACCGAGGCATTGCCATCGTCGAGTACGACGACGACCGCTACCTCGCCTTCCTGCGGGGCTTCCTCGACCGGATGCGCACCCGTGGCGCAATCGGTCACCGCTGGCTGGGGAAATACCTCGACGAGGCGGGGACCAGCCGGTTCTTCATCTGGGGTGGCCGCCCGCCCGGCATGAAGGCCTTCCCCAAGGGCGTCTCCGCCCCGGCCTTCCTGCTCGCCAAGCCGAAGCCCAACAGTGAGTTCGACGTCGCGGCTGGGCGCCTGTCCTGGTACGAGACGTGGGCGCAGCGCTGCCTCGGCCTGACGCGCGAGCAGGCGGACGAGTTCTGGCTCCGCCTGCTGCCGCGGCTCGCCGACGCCGGACTGCTCGCGGTCCGTACGCCGGGCGACTCGGCGGCCCGGATCTACGGACTCCAGCCCGGCGCCGTGCAGATCCAGTTGCTCTCCGACGAGCAGGTCAACAGCGCGTACGTGCGTTGCCCCAAGTGCTTCTGGGAACAGACCGTGCACCCGTCGCTGCTGGCCCAGTACCACGACCAGCCCTGCCGCGCGTACCGCTGTGCCTCCGGGCGGCTCGTCGCCGGCGACCGCTGGCAGGAGACCATCGACCGGCACGACCGCGACCGGGACTACCGCGACGACTACTACCGGGGCCTCTACCGGCGGGCCGGCACCTTCCAGGTGATCACCGCGGAGCACACCGGACTTCTTTCCCGAGCGAAGCGCGAACGCGTCGAGGCGGCGTTCCGCAAGGGTGAGGGCTTCAACGACCCCAACGTGCTCTCCTGCACCCCGACCCTGGAGATGGGCATCGACATCGGCGACCTGTCGGCCGTCGTGCTCGGGGCCCTGCCACGCCGTCCCGCCAACTACACCCAGCAGGCGGGCCGGGCCGGCCGCCGTACCGGCAACGCGTTCCTGCTCACCATCCCGGACCGCTCGCGCCGCGACCTGTACTTCCTGGACCGGCCGCGCGACATGATCGACGGAGAGATCGTGCCGCCCGGCTCGTACCTGTCGGCCGTCGAGATCCTGCGCCGCCAGTACACCGCCCACCTGCTCGACCTCGCAGCCCGCGGACGGCTGCTGCGCGAGGACGGCAGGCCGCTGGCCGCGCTGCCGCGCCGGGTGGACGAACTGTTCGGCCCGTCCGGGTACCTAGAGGACTTCGCCGCCGCCGCCCTCGCCAACGGCGAGGAACTGGTCCGCGGTTTCCTCGACCTCTTCCCGTCCGGCGTCAGCGAGAACGCCCGGGCCGAACTAACGAAGTACGCGACGCGCCGCCTGCGCAGCGCGGTCGAGCGTGCTGAGCGGACCTGGGAGCGCGAGAGCCAGAAGCTGCGCGACCGCATCCGTATGATCCGGTCGGCCATCGACGAGCTGAAGGACGGCGACGAGGAACAGGCCCGGACGAAGGCCGAGTTGGAGGCCGAGGCGCGGGCACTGTCGAAGAAGGGCGGGGCCCGGCTGCGCCAGCCCGCCCAGAGCGTCCTGTGCGATCTCGGGCTGCTCCCGAACTACGCACTGATCGACTCGACGACCACCTTGTCGGCCACGCTCTACTGGTCGGAGGG
Source organism: Streptomyces rubellomurinus (assembly GCF_000961885.1). Taxonomy (GTDB): domain Bacteria; phylum Actinomycetota; class Actinomycetes; order Streptomycetales; family Streptomycetaceae; genus Kitasatospora; species Kitasatospora rubellomurina. The sequence goes on along the minus strand of NZ_JZKH01000001.1, from coordinate 203,065 downwards.
GAAGGCCGGCACAGGGCAGGAGCAGTACAAGTCGAAGTCGTACATCTACGAACGGCCGCGTTCCTTCGCCATCGCCGAACTCGCGCCCGGCAACACCTTCTACGCGGAGGGCTACAAGCACCGCATCACCGGCATCGACATCGTCACGGGCGAGGAACAGGACTGGCGCTACTGGCGGTTCTGCCCTTCCTGCGGCCACGTGCGCACGCACAACGCCGAGCACGACATCTCACCCTGCCCACGCTGCGGGGACGCCGGCATCGCCGACTCCGGCAGCCTGTGGCAGATCGTCCAGCCGACCACGGTCACCGCCCGCGCCAAGCGCGAGGACGCCCGCATTGGAGACGAGAGCGACGACCGTGACCGGCGGTTCTACAGCGTCGTCGACATGGTCGATATCGCACCCGGCGACTTCGTGGCCAGGACCTCCTGGCGGCATACCAGTCAGGTGTTCGGTGTCGACTACACGCGGCGGGCCGTGATCCGCCGGGTCAACGTCGGGCCGCTCAGGATCGGCGCCCAGGAGGGCGACCAGCTCGCCGGGCGGCCCGTACGGATCGCGTCCTTCCAGGTGTGCACCGCATGCGGCGCGGCGAGCGCGGACGGGCAACCGGTGTTCGACGACGACCGCGACGCCGTCGACATCTCTGCCAACCGCCAGCGCGCCCTCAAGCACCACACGCCCTGGTGTCCCCACCGGCGCGGCACGAAGACGGTGCCGCAGGAACAGGTACTGCTCGCCCACGAGTTGGAGACCGAGGCGCTGCGCATCCTGCTCCCCGCGGCGACCGTTCTGGTCGACGAGAAGGTGTACTCCTTCCAGGCCGCCCTGCGGCTCGGCGTCGACCGTGCCTTCGGCGGCGACCCGCAGCACCTTGACTCCTGCCTCGCCACCATGCCCGATCGTGACACCGAGGAGACGAGGCACTTCCTCGTCCTCTACGACCGGCTTCCGCACGGCACCGGCTACCTCGACCGGCTCACCACCCCGGCCGCCTTCCGCCAGGTCCTGGAAGACGCGCGGACCGTGCTCGTCGACTGCCCGTGCGTCCAGGAGAACCGGCCCGCCTGTCACCGCTGCCTGTACCGCTACACCGAAGAACGGCGCATCGAGACCGTGTCCCGGCAGGCGGCGCTGGAGATCCTCGACGACCTCCTCGGCCGGAACACCGACGCCTGGACCACCCAGGAGGTCGGCAACACCGACCAGATCGGGCTGGACGGACAGGTCGAGTCCGATCTCGAGGCACGCTTCCTCACCGTGCTGCGGGCCTGGGCCGAGAAGCGGGACAGCGACGCTTCGCTCGACGAGAGCGGTGACAACAGCGGGTACCTCCGACTCAAGGACTCGACCACGGTTCACGGCTGGCGCCTCACCGCGCAGCGCAGCGAGGGCTTCACCCGCACCGACTTCACCTTCGAACGCACCGAAGGCCCCAAGCGGAAGGTGACGGTGTACCTCGACGGCCGCCGCTTCCACGCCTCCCGCCGCCACAATCGGCTCGCGGGTGACGCGGACAAGCGAAACCGGCTGCGAGCGAAGGGGCGTGCCGTCTTCCAGCTCACGTGGGACGACCTGGCCGCATTCGAACAGCAGATAGGCGTGCACAAGGGGGACCGCGATGCAGCCGACCCAGTGTGGCCGCCGTACGAGCACAGCGCCCGAGCGGTGGCCAAGCAGCTGCATGCCGACCACTGCGAGGACGACCTGGACTCGACTGCCTTCCTCGACCCGATGAGCCAGCTCCTCGCCTACCTGCGCAGCCCCGATGACGCCGCCTGGGGCAGGCGGGCCGCATCCGTCGTAGGCGGACTGCTCGGTGCCAACCCCATGGCGCTCGTCGGCAACGGCTCTGCGGAGGAGGCACACCGGACGCTGGGGACGCTCCTTGAAGCCTGGGGGCGGACCGGCGGCATCGACCCGGCCCCTGTGACCGGGGGCGGGACGGTCAACCTGTTCCAGGCCAGCGACCGGTCCGGACTGCCCGTCGCCTTCATGGTTGATGGCACCACCGGTCGCTGGACGGCGCTGGTGTGCCTCGACGACACGGAGACCGACCAGCTCGGTACCCCCGAGCACAAGGCAAGGTGGCGAGCCTGGCTCCAGTGGTCCAACCTGCTGCAGTTCCTCACCCACGCCGGTGGCGACGGCGTCCAGCTCACCACCTCCAGCGCCGGCCTGTTCGACCTCGGCATGCTCAAAGCATTCGGCGGGATCGGCGAACTCGAATCCCTGGTCGTCCAGTACGGCGAGGGCGAGCGGGCACAGCAGCCCACAGCGGCCGAACCGCTGGACGAGACCCCGCTCGAGGCCGCCCTGCGGGACCTGCTGTGGGACCGGGAGATCCTCGGTTACCTGGACGAGGATGAACCCGACGCTCCGCTCGCCCGCCTCGCCCACGCCTTGGCCGACCGAGGCAAGCGGGCACCCGTTTACGGCTACGAACTCGGTGACCGCGGCTGGCTCGCCGACCTCGTCTGGGCCGACGAGGGGCTGCGGATCGCCATCATGGCCGGGCCGTACGACGGCGACGACGAGGAGAACCACAGGACCTGGCAGGCCTACCGCGACGCGGACTTCACCGTACGCTCCGCTGACGAATGGCTCGACCGGCTCGACGACCTGCTCGCCGCCCTCCCTGATGCCACTGACCGCCCCGACTCCGCCTCCGACTCCCACGAACCGAGTGCCGCACGATGACAGCACGCCTGAGCCTCTATCAGAAGGCCGAGAACGAGCTCTACAAGATGGACTCGTCGGTCAAGACGAAGTTCTACGACTTCTGCCACCTGTTCCGGAACGATCCGGGGCACCCTAAGCTCGACCTCAAGCCGCTTAAGGGCGACCGCCGCATCTACCACGCCAAGATCGACCCCTCGTACCGCGCCCTCCTGGCTCCCGCCGGCGTGGGCCCGGACGGCGTCGAGCAATGGCTCGTCGTTGCCGTGCGGCACCGCAAGCACGTCTACGAAGAGCTCAGCGTCGCCATTAACCGGGTCACCGGCGAAATCGAATTCGTCGACCTCGGCGTCGTCGGCCAGAGCGTGCTCAAGCGGGCAGGCATCCAGCTCACGCCCGACCCGGCGGAGCGGGTTCCGCTGGAGGCCGCTGCTGTACGCGAGCCCGTTGCCGTACCCGAGTTTGCCGCCGTTTCGACCCCTGACGCCGAACCGTCCGCGGTGCCGCTGCTCGCCGCCTGCACCGCCGACGACCTCCGCCGTCTCGGCGTCGCGGAAGCCCTGGTCGAGGTGTCCCTCCTGGTCACCAGCGACGACGAACTCGACCAGCTCGTCGCCGGCGCACCGCGCCTCACCGCCGAAGTGCTCACTGGCCTGGGCGCCGGCATGAGCGTCGAGGAGGTGGAGAACGAGATCACCCGGCCCGCCGCCACGGTCCTCGAACCAGGTTTCGAGGACGACATGGGCGCCGCCCTCATCCGTACCGCCGTCACCACTGTCGACGACGACCTTCGCAACGTGCTCGCCGAGGGTGACTTCCGGGCCTGGAAGGTCTACCTCCACCCCACGCAACGCAAGATCGTCGAGCGGAACTACAGCGGTGCGGCCCGGGTCAGCGGAGGCCCCGGCACTGGCAAGACCATCGTCGCGCTGCACCGCACCGCCCGGCTCGCCGCCCAGCTCCAGCCTGGCCGGGACAAGCCGATCCTTCTGACCACCTACACCAAGAACCTCACCGCTGACCTCCGGTCCCGGCTCAGCTCGCTGATCACCCCTGACCTGCTCGCCCGCGTGGACATCAAGCACATCGACATCCTCGCCCAGGGCGTCCTCAATGAAAACAGCGCCGCCGGCGCCCAGCGCTCGCTCATCGGCGACGCCCAGGCAAAGGAAGTCCTCGGCGAGATCCTCTTCGAGCATGACCCGCAACGGCGCTGGGACACGGAATTCCTCTTCGACGAGTGGGAACAGGTGATCCTGGGCCAGTCGCTCGCCACCCGGCAGGACTACTTCAAGGCCCGGCGCCCGGGCATGGGCCGCGCCCTCACCCGCCCCGAACGCGGAAGCGTCTGGCAGCTGCTGGAACAGTTCACCCTGCGCCTGAACAGCATGAAGCGCGAAACCTGGGCGCAGTCCGCGGAACGGGCCGCGCGCTACGAGATGGAGCGCGCCCGCAAGATCCGGGAGCGCGCCGACCGCAAGGCAGAGATCGGGGGCGGAGACCTGAAGCACCTCGACGACAACAGCTCCGCGATCCGCTACCTCCGTCACCGCTACCAGCACATCGTCGTCGACGAGGCCCAGGACCTCAGCGCCGCCCACTGGAAGATGCTGCGCGCGATGGCCGCCCCTGGTCCGAACGATCTCTTCATTGCCGGGGACACCCACCAGCGGATCTACGACCGCCAGGTCACCCTCTCCACCGTCGGGATCAACATCCGGGGCAAGGCCTCCAAACTGACCCTGAGTTACCGCACAACCCAGGAGATCCTCGACCAGGCCGCCAAGGTCGTCGGCGACTCCACCTACGACGACCTCGACGACGGCACCGAGAACCTCAGCGGCTACCACTCCCTGCTTCGGGGCCCGGCACCGGAATTCGTCGCCTGCATGGACTGGGACGACGAGATCACCCGGCTCGCCGCCAGACTGAAGCTGTGGCGCGAGGAGATCACCCGCCCCGGCGAGGACGGCACCGTTCGCGACCCCAGCGGCGCCATGGCCGTTTGCGTTGCAGACGGCGACATGGCCGGCCGCGTCGCCGCCGATCTCTCACTGAAGCACGGCATCACCACCGCGACCCTCACCAAGGACGGTCCGCAAGGCGGTGGCGAGGTACACATCGGCACCATGCACCGGTTCAAGGGCCTGGAGTACCAGAAGCTTGCCATCGTCGGCGCAAGCGACGGCATCCTGCCGCGCACGGCACTGATCGAGAAGTTCGCGCACACCGACTCCAAGCGCTACGAGCGGGAACTGAAGCAGAGCCGCAACCTGCTTTTCGTGGCCGCGACCCGTGCCCGCGACGCACTACTGATCTCCTGGCACGGTGCCCCCAGCCCGTTCCTGCCGATCCACTGAGCGCTCAGCACCGACCGGGGCAGCGGCACCTCCTACGCACTCAACCAGTCCGCCCGCGACGTCCTGCTCGGCACCGACCCGCCGGTCAAACTTACCCGCCGAGCCACCCAGCAACTCGCCCACGTGCGGGAGCAGAACGTCGACACCGTCCACCCCGGGGGCACCGTCATCACCCGAGCCGGCGACGACATCCGCTGGTGGACCTGGGCCGGCTACCGCGCCAACGCCACCCTCGCCGGCCTCACCGACGAACGCCAGCGCTTCTCCGACGAATACCTGCGCCTACGCACCGACCTCACCCCGCAGATGTGGAAGACGGCAGCGGCGGACGCCGTCTCACGCCTGTGCCTGCCCGACATCGACGTGAAAGCCATGCGCGGCCTGAAGCTCCACGAGGCCCTCCCGGAACGCCTGGCCATGGCCACACTCGCGACCAGGATGGCGGACCTCGAATCGGCGAAAGCCGTCCTGTCCGAACCAGTCAGGTTTTCGCTCCGAGCAGAGTGAACTCGACCGTTCCACCAGGACGCGACGTGCGGGACCCGCGGTGCTGGCCTACCCATTTGGATTGTGGGCCGCTTCCAAGTCGACTTCTACTGGCTCGGGCACCGACCGGCAGGAGGATTCAGCTGCCGAAAATAATCGTTTGACAGTTCGAATATGACGTATTGTCAGACCCTCCCTCTAGCTTGGCCCTCGTGTCGGCCATCTACGGAAGGGGGCCCTGCCAGTGTTCTTCGAGGAACCGACTGCGGCCTACGAGAGCCTGACCGCACGGATGAAAGCGCTGGCTGTGGTTCGCCCGATCGTCGGCCTCGACTCCAGCAAGGCGAAGACTGAGCGAGGCTGGCACGGCTACCGGCTCGCAGAACTGGCTCTGGCGGCCGTCGACTTCGTCGCTCTGAGCAGCGACATGGGCACGATGGTTCGCCAGGAGGCCGTGGCTAAGGAAGTCGCACGATACGCGGCTCTGCAGGTGCCCGAAGGGACAGAGAGCGAGCGTGAGGCCGTTGGTACGTGGATCACCGAGCGACTGATCAACGTCGAGGAGCGTGACCGTGCGTTCCGACAGCCCATCGGCACCCTCGACGAAGAAGGCTTCTCCGTAAGGGACTTCCCGTTCCAGATCCTCAGGGAGGTGCCCGACGAGGTCGGGCGTGCCGCACTGGTGGTGACCGAGGCCGCGATCAATGTCCTCCTCCACGCGATCGACATCGACGTCGCATCGGCGCAGATCGCGGCCGAGGCCCGACTGACTGCGATGCTGAAGCGGGCCCGCATCGAGGACGCGTTGCAGGCGGCACTGCACGCCCGCCGACAGAGCTTGCGCTACGCGAAGCAGCTCACCGACTGGAGGGCCGCCATGCAGCGCAGCGTACGCGCCATCAGCTGGGCGGACCAGGTCGACGAGGAGGTCGAACTCGCCCTCGAGCATGTCAAGGCGCGCTCCGATGCCGAGACTGCCATGCAGCAGCGGGCGGGCGAGCTGCTCGCAATCACCGAGGACGAGCAGAAGCGCCAGCAGCTGATCGATCTGGGCGCCGTGCTCGCCGACTGCCTCGACCGCCACGCGGGGCTCACCACCTTGCTGATGGAGCTCGGCTCGGAGTTCCGCCGACAGCAGGACCGGCAGGTGTTCGTCGTACCCGCGCTGCACACACGGGTTCACCTCGAGGACCAGCTGCTGCGGCCGGTCCTCGAGCTGCCGATAGACACTGCGATCGGGCCGCTGGCGGCCTTCACCCGCGCGGCCTTCGGCTCCAAGCGCCCGCACGTGCTCTACCTCCCCGACTTCTTCGCCGCACTGTGCCGGGTCACCGAGATTCAGCCTTTGGAGCCGGCTGTGGTTCAAACCGATCATGAATGGGACGAATCAGCCGACGAACCTCTGTTCACCGCAGAACAGGAGCAGGACGTGGCAGACATCCTCGCCGGCGTGCCGGCGGCGGGGGTACGCCTGTCCTCGCTCCTGCAGCAAGCACGGCTCAACCCGCCAGGCGCGAGCCAGCGGTGGGGGACCGATCAGCTGGTCGCGCTACGTGTCCAGGAGCTCTTCCGCAACATCCCCGTCTCCCGGCTGGCCGAAGGGAGGGAGTCGGTTGTGGCGATCGACGACGGCGTGGAGCTGGATGACCAGCGGTTCGGAGGATCTGACTTCCTCGTGCTGAGCGTGCGGGCCGACCCGGCCAACGCCACGGGAGGTCCGCCCGCAGCCCGTCCTATTCCCTCGCCCCGCCGTCCCGGCGCCCCTGCACCCATGAAGGACCAGGTATGACGAACGATGACGTGGCGGACGCCACCCGCATGATCGCTATGGCCCTGGGCCGCGGCAGAGTGCCGGCGCGATCGAGCGAGTACGCGAGACTCGTCCAGCGGTACCACCGAGACCCTGACTATGCCCGCATGGTGCACATGGCGGCGAAGGGCTTCGATTTGACGGTCCTGGGTGTCGACCACCGCTCAGGACTCATCCTGGGCACCACCGCGGAGAGCTCACTGTCCTTGTCGGTCACCGAGCTGGTGCCCAATACCGGGGACCGGCCGTTGTATCTGCTCGCCCAACTCGCCATCGCTACGCTTACGTTCCCCCGGCCGCAGGACCTGGACGACGACGAGTTCGTGGGCCGTGTCACCGTCAGCGCCGTCGACGACTACGTGCGCGAACACGCTCTGGCGATCGAGCAGCGCATCAACGCGGCCGGTGAGGACCAGGACCCGCCGACCGGCCAACCGGGGCTGGAAGCCCTGTGGCGTGCGTACCTGCGGCGCAGCGCCACGGGCAGGACCAAGGGCGACAACGAGCCGTTCGGATCCAGCCGAAAGATCGTCGAGCGGGCGCTTAAGCACTTGGTCGATTACGGCTTCATGCACAAGGTGCCAGGCGATGGCGAGGGCACATACGTCACGCACGTGAAGTACCGCGTGCAGATCCGCGAGCTCGCGGCCGGCGAGATGCTCAAAGAACTCGCGGCTCTGGGCATCTCCCGCCTGCCGAGCAGTGACCTCGGACGCAAAACCGGTGATCCCGCCCCTCCAACGCCCGGCGCACCTGGTCCCACGCCCGCCGCAACCCTCGCTGACTGACCCCACGGGAGTCCACTGTGTACGAGTTGAACCGCGTCCTGCTGCGGAACTTCGGCCCTCGCGACGCCCGGTACGAGTGCGTCGACCTCGACCTGTCCGGGGTCGGAGAGCCGGTATCGACCGGTGCTCTGGTTCCCGACGCCGGCCACGTTCCCCATCGGCCCTCGCCCGCGAGCCTGGTGATGCTGCAGAACGGGGGTGGCAAGGGCGTGCTCCTCACCGCAATCATGTGCACGACCATCCCTTACCGTCACAAGGATCTCGAGGCGCTTCGCAAGTTCGTCGTCTCGCCCGCCCAGCCGTCGCACATCGTGATGGAGTGGGTGGACGCGCGCACCGGCCGGCTCCTGGTCACCGGTCAGGTCCTCGCGCCGGCAGCAGACAAGAACCTCAGCAGGCTCTTCTACAGCTTCCAGCCCGGAGCGGCCCTCACCGCGGATCGCCTGCCATTCCACCATGACGGCACCTGGCTCTCCTTCGACGACTTCTGCACCGAGCTGCGGGACCTCAGGGCCCGCCATGAAGGGCTGGGCCTGCGGGAGGAGGCCGGCCAGAAGGAGTGGGAAGCCCACCAGAGCAGCCTCGGCCTCGAGCCCGACCTGTTCAACGTCCAGCGCGCGATGAACGCTACAGAGAGCGGTGCCGCCAACGCGTTCACCACGACCACGTCCGGTGCCTTCGTGGAGTGGCTCCTCACGAAGGCTTCCGACGCTTCCGATTACGACGCGGTCGGCAAGATGTTCGCCGGGTACGCGGGGGCAGTCTCGCAGTACCAGCTTTGGCAGAAGGAGCGCGCGTTCGCCCTCGAGATGCAGCGCCAGTGCCAACAGGTCGACGACGCCCACACGGCACAACTTTCGCAGGCGGCACAGGCAGCACAAGCCTCGACGAACCTCGTGGCGCTGGCTTCGACACTCCTGGCCAGGGACAGGCAACTGGCCTGTGAGGTCGAGCTTTGCAGTACCGCCTACGAGGAGGCGGATGTCGAGAACCGGACGAGACTGGGCGCACAGGACGCGGCCGACCGCGCGCTGCGACACGTCCAATGGCACAGCCTCCGGCTGGATCTGGCCGACCTGGAAGCCAGGCGGACGGATGCCGAGGCGAGGAGGCTCGAAGTCGAACAGGAACGCGACGGCTGGACCCAAGTTCCGCTGGCCCTGGCCCTCGCGGCTGCCCGCCATGCCTTCGACAGTACCCAGCTCGACCTGACCCGGGCCGAAGGGGCCATCGCGCCCTATGCGAGGGCCGCCGATGACGCCGCAGCCCGGCTGAGGATCAGCCTGCGGCTGGCAGAAGAGGCCGCCCGTAAGAAGATCCGCGACTTGCAGGAGGCCACGCGCGCCAGCGGGATCGACGTCAGCCAGTGGCGCGCCCGCATGGGCGACCTGCGCAAGCTCGACGGTGTCGCGGAGGGCGAGACGGCGAACCTCAGCTCGCTCGTCGCCGAATTCGAAGCCGCCCTCCAGCGGGCGCGCGAATCGCGGGACGTGCTGGCCGGAGAGACGGCGGCGGACGCAGCTGCCCGCTCCCGTACGGCGGAAAGGGACCTGGGGGAGCAGGCCGACGATGCGAAAGCAGCTGTCGATGACGCGAAGACGAGCGCTGCCCAAGCTCGGGCAGAGCTCTCCACCGCCGATGCCGCCGCGTCCGCGGCCAGCAATGCTGCAGACAACGCGAGCGCTGTGATCGACAGGCTCCGGACCAGGGCGCGGCACATCCAGCGCGATCCCCTCAGCTCAGAGCTGCTGGAGACAGAACTCGACGCGACCGGCGATGATGCCTTGACCTGGATCGCCGTTGCGGCAGGGCCGCTGCACGACGTCGCCAGCCGCCGCCATGCAGCCCTGGAAGGAGCCCTCACAGCTCAACGGCGCAAGCTGGACAGAGACCAGGAGTACCTGACCGCCCTGGACACCAGTGCCGGACTGCTGCCCGCGCGCACTCACGTCCGCGAGGTCTGCGACGCCTTGCTCGGGCACGGAGTCGCTGCACATCCCGGATGGATCTGGATGCGCGACAACCTGCCGACCGACCTCCACGCCCGGGCAGTGTCCGATCACCCCGACCTGGTGGACGGAGTGATCGTCACCGACGAGTTCGCGCTGGAGAAGGCGCGCCAGTTCCTGGAAGATCTCCGCCCACTGCCGGCAGCGGCCGTGGCCATCGGAACCGGCAACCGCTTCGCCAACACGGCCCCCAGCGACCAGGCGGGGCGCACCGTGGTGGAGCCCACACCCGCCATGCACGATGAACTGGCCGCCGCACGCGAGCGAGAGATCGTCGAGACGCGTATCCGGGAGACCTCCGAGGAAATCCAGCAGCAGGAGACACGCCGAACGGCAACGGCACGACTCCTTGCCGCCCTGGACCACTGGCAGGACGAGATCGGAGAGCTTCCCCTAGACGTACGCCTTGAGGAACTGAGCAGCCTTCAGGCCGCCTCCGGAGTCGCCAGGGAAGCAGCCGACGCGGCCTCCGACCGAGCACAGGAACTCGAACTTGCCCTGGGCGAGACCGAGTCGCAACGCGATAACGTCCTCGCCCAGTGGGCAGCCCAGCAAAGGACGGCAGACGACCTGGAGCGGCTGGCCGACAGCGAGGCCGAGGCCGGCCGTGCCGCCGACCGGATCGCCGAACTCGAGCGCCAGACCACACTGCGGCTCGCCGAGTTCGGCAAGCTGGAAGCAGCCTGCTCCGCAGCGGAGGACGAGAACCTTCGCCGTGCCCGCCTCATTGAGAACCACGAACAGGAGGCGGCCAGACACAGCGGGGAGCTGGAGGTGATCACGGCCACCGACGAGGCCGAACGCCGCCAGGCACAGGCCGGCGTGCTCGCCCCCCTGCCCGTGCTGCGACAGCAGTACAAGCAAGCCGCCTCCGATCTACACGCCCGTGAGGTCGGTGACGACCTTCGCGAGCGCGCGCGGACTGCCGAGGCCGACCTCCAGAGCTGCCAGGCCCTCTGGAAGAAGGTCCCGCCCTCTGTACAAGATCGAGCACAGGTCCTCGCGCAGGACACACGTGCTGACGATGCCATCCAGCGAGACGCCCTCGTGCGCAGTATGACCGAGCAGACCACGCGTCTGCAGACCGACGAAAGCCTTCTCAACTCGGAGCGCGCCCGCGTCCAACTGCAGCTCGAGCAAGCCCAACCGGCAGAGGGCCAAGCCTTTCTGGAAGAGGAGGCCGCACAGGAGTGGACCCCGCATGACCGGGCCCAGGCCCAGAAGCTGCTGGAGACAGCCGGAGATTTGAAGAGCAGCGCGGACCGGGCAGCGCGGACGGCCGGGGACTCCTTCGAGGCCGCGGGCCGCGCCAAGAAGGAGGCTGAGCGTAGCCGCACCGCCCTCGCCCCGGTCCTTGCACTCTTCGAGGCGGCGATCAAGGGCATGCCCATCGATCAGGAGGCCGCACCCTACCCTGGATCACTCGAAGGCGCCGAGTCCAAAGCCCGAGAAGCCGTGAGCCTCCACGCGACAACCCACAAGCAGCAGGGCGCTGCCGACCGAGCTGTCGAAGGAGCCGTAGCCGATCTGAAGGACGCCGTCTCCAACGTCGCCTACCACGACCTCGACATTCCCCTGCGCGCACAGATTTCCGCCCTAGACGGACGAATGATCCCTCCCCTGGCCGCCGATTTCGTCACCGCTCTCACTGAACGCGCCGCTGTCCTGGCCTCCCAGCTGAACGGAGTCGAGCAAGTACGCGAAACCCTGGTCCTCCAACTGGCAGGTCGTGTCTCCGAAGAGCTCAAGAAGCTCGACCGCGCCAGCGCCTTCTCCGTCTTCCCCGACGACGCCGGCCCATGGTCGAACCAGCGCTTCCTGACGATCAAGTACCAGCCGCCGGAGCAGCCCCTGCTCCATGGACTTGTCCGCGAAGCAGTCCAGGCCATGGCCACTGCCCCCAACGCCGGTGGGCTCAAGGGAATCGACGTCGTCATGCGCTGCCTCCACCGCGCCGTCCCACGAGGCTTCACCGCCAAGGTGATCAAACCAACTGCCTCGCGCACCATCGAGCACGTGCCCGTGGAAGACATGAAAACGATCTTCTCAGGCGGCCAAGAACTCACCGGAGCCATCCTCCTGTACTGCGCGCTGGCCGCCCTGCGAACCTCACCAGGCCCGCGTAGTCGCACTCGGCACGGCGGCCTCCTCATGCTGGACAACCCCATCGGCCGCGCCAACGCGGACTACCTCATGCAGATCCAGCAGGAGATGGCCACAGCACTCGGTATCCAGCTGCTCTACACCACCGGACTCAGCGACGACAACGCCACCCTGCGGTTTCCCCTGCGCATCCAACTGCGCAACGACGCGGAAGCCCGAAGCGGACTGTCCCTCGTCCGCATCGACGAACGTGTGCGCGCATCGCTGGTCCCTAGGCCACGGGTGACGCCCGACCCCGAGGCCCCCGAGCCCGCTGGCTACCTGAGCACCGCCCGGCTCTACACCAAGACCGAGGCCGGACAATGACCACGCCACACGACAGCCCGGTGCCACCCTTGTCTCCAGCCGCCACCAGGCTCAACGACACCCTGCAAGCCAGGACCCCCGGCAGCGGCACGCTCTCTCGCACAGCCCTGACGGAGGCATTCGCCTCTGCTCTACCGGGCCTGTCTCACAGCGGCAACAGCCGCCAAAGCCTCGCCACCCTGCTCATCGAGCTTGCCGACGCGCAACTCCTCACCCTGCCCTCCAACCCGGCGAAGTGGGACGCCGGGCGCCCCCCACTGCCCGACGCCGTCCGCATCGTCCGGCACCACCCGGCCCCCTCGGCCCCCCGAGAAGCGCGGTCATGGAGACCAGAGCTCAGCTGGGTATCGACCGCGCGCGTCACCACCACACAGACGAACATCCTGACCGCGATCAACCGGTGGTTCCGGGACACGAGTAGCACAGCGGAGGCCCGCCGCCCCCTGTCCCTGCGCGAACGATCCCACGAGATCTTCAACGACGAGAAGCGCCTTGACAGCCTCATCGGCGGAGCGCTCTTCGGCCCGGGCCGACTCGACCTCGACCAGCTCGCCACCTACCGGGAAGCCCCACCGCTCGCCTATCGACACCTCGGAGACGGCGACACCATACTCGTGATCGAGAACAGCGATACCTTCGCCACCCTGCGCCACCTGCTCCAACGCGACCCCGGCCGGATCGGCTACGTCGCTTTCGGCGCCGGCCGCGCCTTCGAGGCGACCATTGCCAGCATCGCCGAACTCCCGCAGATCCACCGCATCCTCTACTACGGAGATCTCGACGCGGACGGCCTGTCCATCCCGGCCAGGGCCTCCATTACCGCAACGCTTCTGGGCCTACCGCCCGTTGAACCAGCGGAAGGCTGCTACCGGCTCCTCCTCACCCGCCCTCGCAACACAGCACTCAAGGTCGATCCGAGCCGCGCCCGGCTGCTCGTGGAGTGGCTACCACCCGCCTTGCAAGATCAAGCCCTCGTGATGCTCACGGCAGGTGACCGCGTCGCCCAGGAAGCCGCAAACCTGAACCATCACCTCGCAGACACTCAGTGGCTCACCATCCGGGAGTTGGCACCAACGACCTCCCGCCCACACTCCGAGCCTCCCCCACGAGGCGCGGGCGGCAACAGCTCTTCGGTCACGTCCTGAGGCGCCGCACGGTCTCGTCGAGGCCGCCCCACTGGCTGAGGGCGGCCTCGACGAGCTCGACGTCAGGCGGATTCCTCAGATCACGTCCTGAAGGGTGAGTCGTGCCATCCCCGTCGGCCCCACCCCCAGGGCCAGGGCCTCGCGGCGGCGGGACCGGACTGTCGGTGACGTGCTGTTGAATGTGCGGCATGGCGGCTCACAACCGAGGCGTCCGAACGCGGCCAGTGAACGAGAGTATCCATCAGATCGTCGACTAGGATCGCCCGTTGCACTCCGTGAGTCGCGCGCAGCGTGCACCGCGGGTGCGGGCCGTCTGGTCTCGGGCTTCAGGGGGGACCGTGCCGAACAGAGGGGTGACGGCGGGGGCTGGCGTGCCACCCGTCAATTTCGCCACCCACCAAGTGCGGACGGGAGGCATGGGCGGCGCCCGCGACGACTTCGAGGCAATGATCGGCCAGCTCGCACTCGCGCTCACCCCCGGCGTCCGCATCATCGCGGCGAACCCGGGGGACTGGGGCATCGACGCCTTCGCGGGCGACCTCGACGGTGCCGTCACCGTCTGGCAGGCGAAGTACTTCTTCCCCGCCACCGCCGGAGACAGCCACCGGCGCCAGATCCGTAAGTCCTTCAACGCGGCCGTGAAGGCCGCACGGGAGCAGGGCCACACCGTCCAGCGGTGGGTGTTGTGCGTGCCGTCAAACATGGACGCGCCGACGGCGAAGTGGTGGGATGATTGGAAGCGGCGCAACGAGCATGCCCATGGCCTCGTGATAGAGCTCTGGGACGAGACGGCCCTGCGTGCGAGGCTGCTGAGGCCGGAAGCCGACCATGTGCGGAGACACTACTACGATCCGTTCGCCGGGAGCTCCTCCTCGGGCCTTTCGTACCGCAAGCCGACGCGTTCGGTGGCACGGATGGTCCGGCGGTACGGCTGGCTCGGCATCCTGCCGACCCTCGCGATCGGCGCGGCGACGACCCTGTGGCCGAGTGCCGGCGGAGACGTCCACATCCAGGCCGGCTCGTTCCGGCCTGTCCCGAGTACTACACGCTACAGGCACCCGGAGAGGCGTTCGTGCAGGCCAAGCGGACCAACTGGGCGCCCTGGGACGGCGCCACCCTGGTGGCGTCAGCCCCGGTGAAGCCGGTGATCGAGGTCACCGCCCAGACATCGTCCTACGAGTCGGTCCTCCTCATGGGCGTGCGGGTGAACATCGTCAAACGCGGGCCGCTGCCGAAGCAGGGCATCGTTCTCGGGCAGGGCGGTTGCGGCGCAGGCCAGGATGAGCGCCCGTTCGACGTCGACCTCGACCCGACTCCTCCAAAGGTCATAGCCGTCCAGGGGACGAAGCCCCTCACGCAGTTCCCGTTCCGGATCGAAGCGGCGGACCCGGAGGTGTTCGTCCTCAACATCTCCGACACGTCGGACGAGTGCTGGTTCACGATCGAGCTGGACTGGGTGAAGCAGGGCGAGCCGGGCACCACGGTCGTCGATGACCGCGGGAAGCCGTTCCACGTCATGGGTGCCGGTGGGCGGCCCCGCTACGTTCCCGGAGGCGGCCCCACGGCTGTTGACGGCCTCGTCCAGGGCGGCTGAGCGCCGTCCCACCGCCCTGCGGCCGCACCCAGGCCGCTGGCAGCACCAGCACCACCAGACCCCACAAGCCGTCAGGAAGGATCCAGCCCCACCCGCCACTCCCCATGACCGATTCAGCGACCCGACCACCACATGGGACACACTGTCAGTCGCAGCGCACTGTGTTCCGGCTCGGTCATCGCCTGCCCGTGCTGCCCTACGGCGCCGGCCAGCCGATGCCCCCTGCGCTGTCAGCTCGGTCGCGAACGTGCCATCCGCCCGGGGCGAGTGGCTCACATGGTCGTGGCTGGTCATCTCAAGGGCCGTCATCCCTGTGCGCCCTCTCGCCTGGTTGGGCTGCACAGGATGACACAGACCGCGAGACCGCGTCTCTACGCGTCCTCCGGCGTGCTCAGCTTCTCGACGTCGAGCCCGGCGTGCCTCGCTCGGCTCGACTGGCCGACGTCGTAGGTGAACAGCTTCATCCGGCCGCCGACGACCGGGCTCACGGCCAGCGCCCGGTCCACGATCTCGTCGTCGGCGATCGGCAAGCGAGTGTGCGCCGGCGGGTCGAACAGGATCTCAGCGGCCACGCCGGGCCCACCGTCGCCCTTCCGGAGGATCGTGTAGCACCGATCCCCCTTCGGGAAGAGGCCGTCGATCACCTTCAGGGCGCGACGAGCCCGATGGCGCACGTGCTTGTTCGTGGACTCCTTGAGGCGGTCCAGCTCATCGATGACGACGATGGGTACCATGAGGTGAACGGTGCCGAACTCCGCACCCACCAGAGCGGCCCAGTCGATGTACTCAAGCTCCTGCGGGTGCTCGATGAACATGCTGGTGTCGAACACCACTGTCAGGGCCGCCTGAGGCCCTCGGTTGATGGCCTCTTGAAGCCTGCGTACGGCTTCCTCGAACGCGGTCTGCCGCTGCCGCAACTCCAGCCGGACGAGGCTGTTGGTGAACCTCTCCATGGAGCCCGAGCCGAAGTCGGCGGCTCCGGCGAGCAGGTGCTCGTAGCGGCGGGTGAAGACGAGGCGCTCGATCTCCCGCTCGCTCAGCTGGCTGGTCAGCCGCTCGACCGCGTTGTTTGCCCACTCCAGGTACGCCAGTACGAGCTCGCCTGCGCCCAGCGGGGAGCCGGTGTAGAGGTTGCTCACCTCCGTCTCCACGTCTCGCAGCGCTTGAAGGACGTTCTCCCGGTTCGCTCCCGGGTGAAGGGCGAGGTGCATCCGGCGATCCTCGCAGCAGTCGAACCGGATCGCACCCCGTTCCGCGATCGATATGGCAGAGACCTGGCCGTCCCAGGAGTAGCCGGGGCGGACACTTCCTCAGGGGTTCCGCAGCACCGGCGCCAGGCTTTGGCCGGGCTGGCGATGACTGTGCGCAGGTTCATCCCGGAGAGGACCACACCGAACAGCTCAACCATGTCACCCAGGCCATGCGCGACCTGCGCGAGGAGAAGCGCCGCAACCTGTTCGACTACCCCGGCGGCGACGACGAGTACGCCGAAGCCTCGAGACCTTGGTTGACGAGCGCCGCCGCCTCGCTGCCCTGCCACAACGCCCCTCCGCCTGGGTCGAGGTCGAGACCGGCCAGACCTTTGCCGACGCCTGGACCGTGGCCGACCAGGAAGGGCGTCGCCAGCTCCTTCTCGGCCTCAAAGCTCGCCTCTACATGACACCCGCCATCGAAGGCTGGTACCTGCCCGCCGAACTCGAAGCACATGCAGGGCAACTGGAGAGCGATGGGAGATCGGTGCAGGTCGGCTGCCCTGAAACGTCGTCGGCCCGAGCTGGTCGTGGGGTGGATGGGGCGTCGAACGTGGTCGCCTTCGCAAGCGCAGGCTGACCTCAGTCCGTGGGCGCACGGCACATCGTTGGGGGAGATGCCCTCTCCCAGAACGCCGTTCACCTGAAGCGACGTTGAGGATGGGCAGACCGTTGCCGACACCTTGGCCTCGCTGGAAACACTGCGGCGTTCTCGCGGCCGGCCTTCCAGACTCCTTGATGCCCGCGCGAGAACGGAATCTCCCGATAGTCCGCCTCCTGGCATCCCGGCCGTCCATCATGGAGGCATGACGTCCAGTGACCCCGCCCCGGCACAAGCACGACCCGATATCACGGCGGTGACGCGGCAAGACATCTTCAAGTACCTGCGCGGGATGTCGAGGCCCTGGTGGGGAAAACAGGACGAAGTCGCGTTTCTGGAGGGCCTCTACGACCTGGACCTGCCGCCGTCGGAGAGCAGCCAGCTCCCGACTGTCCGCGCCGATATCCAGCAGCACCGGTTTAACAACTTCGACCTGCCTGACGACTGGATCTTCGAGGACCCCAGGCTGGAGCTCTTCCGCGGAGCGGATGAGGTGTTGCTCGCCTTTCTGGCCCGGGTGGTCCATCCCGAGGTGGCGGCCGACGTCGAGGAGGCGACCGGGCACGTCGAGGAGCTGAACCGGCTTCTGGCACCGGACGGATGGAGCCTGCGTCCCTATGAGTTCATTTCCGGCCGCCCGCTGTACACCCCGGTGCGCGTCGCGCCGACGGGCCCGTTGGTCCCGTTGCCGCTGGGCGATGAGGACACGGGCAAGCTCGACCTGGTCCTTGGCCAGACCTACAGCCTTCTGGACTGCGCCGGCGAGGAGAGCGCACGGGACCTGCTGCGCACCGCGATTCTGACCCTGCGCCGCGACGGCGGCTTCTTCCATCCCATGCCGGGTGACGGCTGGACGGCGGACACGTACGAGGCGGTCCTGACGGTGGAGCGCGAGCTCCTGCACGCCTTCACCGAAGAGACGAAGGACTTGGTCTGGCGGACTCTGGAGAGCGTGCTGCGCCAGCTCGGGCGCACCGACGTCCAGAGCCTCGTGGTCGAAGGCGATCCCCGGCCCATGCCCAACATCGCGCCGGACTGGCGGACCCGGGCCGCTGCCCCTGCCACCCCCATCGTTCGGGGCTTCCGTCTCCCTTTCACCAGCACCGAGTTCGACGTCACCCGAGGTGACTTCGCCAGCCTGGAGATCCGCGGTTCCCAAGACGGTGATGGGCTCCAGCACCTCTACGACACCCGCGCACGCCGAATGATCACCGACTTCGTCCTCGACGATCGGCCTCAGGTAGCGACCCTGCTCAACGTCACCATCATCAAGAAGGGCGACAGCTACACGCCGAGGATCAAGCTCTGGAAGAAGGACAAGAAGAAGGCGGGGGACACCCCCATCTCCCAGATGATGCCTGACACCGGCGCCACCCGGGCGGTCAAGGCGCTCGTCGACACCGGCGACGTTCACGAGAACTTCTGGAAGGTCATCAACTTCATGCAGGGCTGCGTCGGCCTGAGCACCCCCGGTGTCCTCCACCAGCTGGTGACCGGGGACGAAGCGCAGCTGGCCCAGCTGCTGACCGGTCAGGACCGGAGGATGGTTCTCGGTGCGGTCAGGTCTGCGGTCGGTGGCGGACTTACGGAAGCGGACATCCGGCTGATCAGCAACCGCAAGGAACAGCTCCAGAGGTTCGAGCGGCTCCTTAACGATCCGGACTACTTCCAGCAGGCGGAGAGCCTGGCCACGACACGCGGAGCGGAGGCGGTCTGGCAGGCCTTCTTCGAAGAGAACCAGTGGATCTTCGGTTACGGCCTCAACCTCATCGCCTGCCAATCCATCGACGACGGCAAGCTGGAACGCATCACCACAGGCGCCAATATCTTCGGCGGTGCCGGGAAACGCATCGACGCCATCATGCGTTCCAAGGGTCTGATCAGCAGCATGCTCTTCTGCGAGATCAAGACCCACGAGACTGAGCTACTCGCCAGAATCCCGTACCGATCGGGCGTCTACCAGGCATCGAAGGAGCTGGGCGGGGGCGTGGCCCAGGTGCAGAAGACCGTCAACAAGGCCCAGCAGCTCATCTCCCGTCAGTTCCTCGATCGCATCTACGAGGACGACGGCACCCCGATCGATGTCGGGCTGTCTACCACCCGCCCGCGGCAGGTCGTGGTGATCGGGAGCCTGCAGGAGTTCATCCAGAACGGCGCCGTGAACCCGGAGAAGCTCAGCTCCTTCGAGCTGTACCGGACGTCGATCCAGGACGTCGAGATCATCACGTTCGACGAGCTCTACCAGCGGGCGTGTTTCATCGTCGAGGACCGCTGAGTCTGGTCGGTGTAAGAGCATCGGGTCTGGCTCCATCGCGTGGGCATTGCGACGGACAAGTCGCCGCCCCTGGCTCAGAGTGTGTGGACGTTCGACGTTTCGACTTGACGTTCGACGTGCTCCGGCGGCTGGAAGCTATGGTTGATCCGGCAGCTCGCGATAGCACCATCGGCGGCTGCGACAATTTGGCGTTACACGGCTGCGGGGGCTGTGTGCGCAGGCCTTACGCTCACCCACTGAAGCAGTCCTGGCGACGTGCTGGGCACGGTGCTGGACAAGACCGAGCTGATGGATCAAGGCCTCGGACCCATTGAGTATGACCAAATGCGTGCCCTAGTAGCGTGGCCGCGGATGATTTCGTACGGCACGGGGAGGCGGCGGTTGAAGGGCTCCGGGGCGGCGGGTTCCCGTCGGCGGCAGGTGTGGGCGCAGTCCGTGAGGAAGGCGCGGACGTGCCTGAGAGGCCTGGCGGAGGGCGACACGACTTCGCGCGAGCTGAAGGACGTGATCGAGGAGGTACTGGCTCCCGAGTACAAGGGGCGGGTGATCGTCGAGCTCCTGCAGAACGCCCACGACGCGCACCCGGCCACACCAGGCGGCGGGCGGGTGGAGATCCTGCTCGACGAGACCGAGGGCGAGCACGGGGTCCTCTACGTGGCCAACGGCGGCCGTGAGCTGACGCCGAAGCGCTTCGGCGCGCTGTGCCGGGTCGCGTCGTCCAGCAAGCGGCCGGACGAGGGCATCGGGCACAAGGGGGTGGGCTTCAAGAGCGTCCGTGAGCTGACCGAGGCCCCCGAGTTGTACAGCGTCTCGGGCCCGGTCGCGAAGGCATTCGACGGCTACTGCTTCCGCTTCGCCCTTCCGTCGGACTTCGACCGGCTTGCGGCTGAGGCGGCCCCGGATGACCCCGGCGCGGCGGACAAGCTGCGCGCCAACCTGTCCGCGCTGACCGTCCCGGTGCCCGTGGACGAGATCCCCGAGCCGGTGCGGCAGCTCCGTCGCCACGGGATCGTCACCGTCGTCCGCCTGCCCCTCAAGGACGCCGCCGCCCGCGCCTCGGCCGTCCGACAGCTGCGCGAACTCATCGACGACAGCGCGCCCTTCGAGCTCTTCCTCGACCGTCTGGCCACGGTCGTGGTGACCCACACCGAGGCCGGTGCCGCCCCGAACCGCGCCGTCTTCGGGCGGCGGGTGACGACGCTGTACAAGGCCCGCGGCCTGAGGATCGAGGAGGTGGCGCTGCGCCGGGGGCGCCTGAAGCTGGTCCTGGTCCGCAGCAGCGTGCCGGAGGAGCGTGTCCTCCCCGCCATCGCGGCCGGCGGCGACATGGGCAAGGCATGGGACAAGTGGCGCGGGTCGGCCGAGGTGGTGGTGGCGGTCCCGGTGGGCAAGCCGCTGACGCGCGGTCGGCTCTACACCTTCCTGCCGATGAGCACTGCGACGGAGTGCCCGGTCGACGGGTACGTCAACGCCCCGTTCTTCGCCCATTTCAGCCGCCGCTCGCTCGCCGTCGAGACGTCGTGGAACCAGCTGCTGCTGGACGAGGTGGCGACGGCGTGCGCCCGCGCGGCCGTACTGGTCGACGAGGGGCGGGTGTCGCTGCCGGGCGAGGCCGTGATCGACCTGGTCTGCCGACAGGGCGCGGAGCTGGAGCGCCTGCGGGAGGCGTTCCGGAAGCTGGACCGGAAGCTCAACGAGGTGGCCTTCATGTCGAGGGTCCACCCAGAGGGCTCTCGCACCTCGTTCGACCACGGCTACCTCGTCGAGCAGCCCGAGGGCGTCGAGGTCTTCACCCCGCAGGCCATCGGCGCGACGGGCAGGGCCGAGATCATCGACCCGGCCCTGGACCCGCTGCGCGCCGAACGGCTCCGGACGATGGGCCGTCTGCTCCGACTGCGTTTGGAACCACCGACCGCCGAACTCGCGCGGTGGGCCGAGGCTGTGGCCGAGGGGCTGGCCGCAGCCACCGGCACGGAGGAGGCGGATCACGAGCGCTGGGCCGACTTCTACCACGACCTGGCGCTGTCGTTCCCCGACGCCGCCGAGCTGCGGGGCAAGCGGATCGTCCTCGACACGAGCGGCCGGCTCGTCCCCGCCGGTGGCGAGCACGTCTTCTTCCCCGACACCGGTGACGTCCTGCTCCAACCCGACGCGCTGCCCGTCCGCGTGCGGGAGCACCTCTCCTTCGTCCGCGATGCGATCCCGTGGTCGGGAGGCCGGGGCAGGGCCCGGAGCCGACGTGTCGCCGGGCGCCGGTGGCTCGAACAGCAGGGGCTCGTGCAGACGTACACCCCGGCGGCACTGCTGCCCGTCCTGACCGCCGTGATGCGGCAGGACGGGCAGGACGACGAGACCCGGCGCGAGTGCCTGCACCTGGCCTGCCGCCTATGGAGCGCGCAGGGCCAGCGGGCCGGTCACATCGAGGGTCTGCTCGTTCCCACCAGGAGAGGGTGGTCGTCCGCCCGGCACGCGATGTTCGGCCCGGGCTGGTCGGGAGTGACCTCGGCCGTCGACGACACGCTCGTCAGCTTTTTGGACCTGACCCAGGCCCTGGACGACTCCCTCCGGAAGGCCCACGGCGCGCTCCTCCGGCCGGCCGCCGAGGTGTGCGACGGCAGCGGCACCGATCCGGCCGCGCTCCAGCGCTTCCTGGAGCGCCAGGGTGTGAGCCACGGCCTGCGCCCGACGTACCAGGCTGTCATGGGGTCGGTGAAGGGGAGCCAGCTCAACTACCCGAGGTCCTTCGACGCATATGGGTCCATCTGCCGTACCCTCCAAGCGCACCGGGACTGGACGGAGACGGCCCAGAACTGGCGGAACAGGCACGGGAGCCTCTACTCGACCGTGGCCTACCGGCCCCATAACGGCGTGCTGGCGAAGCTCCCGGGCCAGGACGCCTACGCCGAGTTCTCCGACGAAGGCCGTCGGCTCTACGCCGAGCTGATCGTCCACGGCCTGGACAGGTGGCGAGACAGCGCGCTGGAGGCCCGCTTCACCGGAGGCAGCGACCGCTCCGGCACCCTCTGGCCGACTCCGCTCGCCGCCTTCCTCTGCCACGCGCCGTGGATACCGCAGACCCTGGACTATCGGGGCCGGAGCACCTTCGCCCCGGTCTCCACCGCGTGGTGGTGGAGCGAGAGCGAGCAGCCGCCCGCCTACCTCTCCGTCGTGCCCGCGGGGCTGCGGCAGCTGGCCACCGGCAAGGCGCTGGGCCGGCTCGACCTGCTGGGCGTGCGCCGCTGGTCCGACCCCCGTACCGCCCTGGACCGGCTCCGTCACCTGCCCCAACTCCTGCTCCAGGCGCCTCAGTTGCGCCACGGGGTGCACGCCAACGCGATCCGTCGCGCCTACGAGCGGGCGTGGTCGGACCTGCTGCCGCCCCACCCGGGCCAGGACGGCTGTCCGGTCGGCGGTCGGCCCACCGGGCCGGAAGCCCTCCTGATCTCCCGGGCCGGCGCCCTGGAGGTCCTTCAGGTCGGCCCCGACTGTGAAGCCGCCGAGCCGGTCTACCTGCCGGACCCGGGCAGCGGCCAGCAGCGCAAGCTGCTCGACCAGGTCCCCGTGCCGGTGCTGCCGCTGGGCGACCGGGCGCTGGGCAGCCGGGTGTACGAGCACCTCTCGGACCACGACGGGTTCGAGCCCCGTCCATGCAGCGAGGCGGCGGTCCAGGTGGTCGCGGACCAGCTGCCCGCACCGCAGGCGCCGAGCACGCCCCTGCTGGAGTTTGCCGGCCCCTGGCTGCGCACCCTGGTGGCCGCGGTGGTGGAGTACGACGAGGACCGTGCCCTGCGTCCGGGGACGGTCACGGTCGCCCGGCTCACCCGGCGTCTGCGCTCCTGCTCCCTGGTGCTCGCTGCCGAGGCCGTCACCCATGTCGCCGGACACGTGCTGACCGCCACCGACCGCTCGGTGTTGCACGACGACCCCGAGCGCCCCTGCCTGGTCGTCGTCCAGGCACCGCCGCGAGCGGACTGGCCGGTCCTGGAGGCGGCCGCGCCGGGCATCGCCGAGCTGGTCGGCGCGCCGTACCGAGCCGACGCACTGGAGATCGCCCTGGTGAGGCTGGGGCAGCGAATGCGGAATCGGGGAACCGCCGAGGTGACGGAGGCCGACCTGGCCGCAGCACTTCGCCTGCCGCTCCACCGGCTGGAGGCGGTGCTCTCCGACCGTGCCTCCGCCCGCTCGGGCAGCGCCCGGATGGTCCCCGTGCTCGCCTGCGAGGACGTTGAGTTGGCGGAGCAGCTACAGCAGCTCCAGGAGACGTTCAACAGCCGTGAGGAGCTGCGCGGCTGGCTGGCCGAGAACCTCGGCGCCGATCGCGCCGAGCTGCTGCTCTCACTCTCGGAGGACGACTGGCAGCGGCTGCTGCTACGGCTCGGTGTGCCGCTGGAGCGGGCCAACCGCGCGTGGGAGGTCCTTGGGCTTGCCACGATCGACAACTCTGCCCTGCATACCCGCCAATTCGAGGCATGGCTGCAGGGCAACCGCTCGCGGCTGGCGGACCGGGTGCGCGACGCGTTCGCCGCCCCCCACCGCGCCGGGCGGGAGCTGGGGGAGTACGTGCGGCTTCGCGAACTGCCGGAGCTCGGCCCCGACCCGGCGTGGCACCGGACGCTCTGGGAGCTCCCCGCCCAGCTGATGGCCGACCACGCGGACCGGTGGCTGGCCGAGCACCTGCCCCCGGCGGGCAAGGACTCGGGGGCGCTGCCGCCGGTGAGCGAGCTCCGGGGCGCGTGTGTGGGCTTCGTGCACGCCCGACTGCCGGAACTGCGCAGCCTGATCGAGCGCTGGGTCACCCGGCAGGGGGCCGGAACGGAGTTCACCTGCCCTGGGGCGGCGCGGGTCGCCCAGGAGATGGAGGCGGAGGGGCTCCTCGACTTCGCTCCGCTGACCCGCAAGGCACTGATCGCCTGGCTGCGCTCGCGTGGTTACTGGCCGGACGGGATGCCGGCCACGACGAACCTCGCCGACCTCGGGCTGGAGGGCGATATGGCGGGCCGTCAGCCGTCGTCGCCGCGCGACGGCCGGGCAGCGGCACCGTCGGGGCGGTCCCAGACGCCGACGCTGGAGTTCAACGGCGAGCTCCTGCCCATAGGGAGCGACGACCTGCGCGAACTCGCGCGCACAGTGGTAGCCGACCTTACCGAGGCGGAGCTGGCGACGCCGGTCGACGTGGTGCCCCCCGAGGCTCCCGGACCCGCTGCCGCCATCCCGCGCCAGCGCGGATCCGGCGGCTCAGGGAACGGCACGGGCGGCCTGCGGGAGTCCGGCAATGGCGAGAAGCCCGTCGCGGTCGGCCTCGCCGGCGAGGTGGTGGTCGGCGCCTGGCTGGAACGGCACTTCGGGGTGCCGCCCGAGGAGTCGTGGAAGTCGGAGATGCGCCGCCACGTCCTCGCCGACGGGCTGGGCAACGACAGCCTCGGCTACGACTTCCTGATCCGGGACGGCGAGCGTACGCTGCTCTTCGAGGTCAAGTCGTCCACCGGCGCGGACGGCGACATCCACCTCGGGGACACCGAGACGCGGGCCGCACGGGCGAGCCAGCTGGAGCCCGACGTTGAGTACCGGATCGTCTACGTCTCCCACGTCAACGACCACGAGCGCCGGAGGATCACCCCGCTGCCCAACCCGTTCAGCGAGTCCGGCCTGACTAGCTATCAGATCGTCAGCACTGCTATGCGACTGCGCTTCGTCCTGCCACAGGAGGAGTGACGGCGCTGCGCCGGTGCCCGGTCCCGGCCGGTTCACCAGCCGGGGTGAGTGAACGGGCGAAGCCGTGCTCGACGCGGGCGCAGCTCTACATGACACCCACGATCGAAAACTGGTGTCTACCTGCCGAACTCGAAGCACGAGCACCGAAGCTGGAGCGCGCTGGCAGCTCGGCGTAGGTCGAGTGACCCGGGATCGCTGTTGGATCCGAACCCCCGTGAAGGCGGAGCAGACGAATTGGCCCGGGTATGCCCGGACGGGTTGGTGTTGGAGACGCGAACTCCCTTACCACAGCCGCGGTATTCACTTCCCTCGTGCCGCTTGGCGGGTCCATCGTTGTGGGGGCGCCCGGATGCGGCGGGCGGATGATCAGGAGGTTGATCTGGTGGCAGTGACTTGGATCGGGCGACGTCGGTACACGACGAAGACGGCGGCTGGCGACGCGGTGCGCAAGATTCTGCATGGGAACCCGATCGGCACCGAGTTGGCTGGAGAGGAGTTCGACCTTGTGCGGGACCTTCTCGACATGCACCACGAGGCCGAGGAGAAGATTGGTGTAGGCGTGGCTGGCATCCGGATCGCCCCTCCGCAGAAGGGCAAGTACCCCGGGTTCGAGGTGGTGCGGACGGACGGCAGCACGATCGACTTCTCTTACAAGACTTGCCTCACGACCCCGAGCCTTCGATCCCAGGTACACAACGTGATGCAGGTGGAGATCGAGGGTGAAAAGACCGCCTACTTCGAGTCGCGGCTCGCCGCCGGGACATTCGCCTCTGACCTGTCTGGCGTGCCGCTGGATACCGCCGACACCGCCGTAAGCCACTTCCGGGGCCCGGCGTTCGCTCAGATTGCTGATGGGTTCGCCGTCGCCGAGGGCGGGTGGGAGGCCATCGAGCTGACGCCTTCGACCGACTACGGCCTCGGGATGTTCGTCAATCGCGACCAGGCTGACCGGTGGCGCGCGCATTGGGAGGAGCGGGCGGTCCTTGGTCTCCTGACACAGGCCGAGAACCGTAGCCGCCCGCGCGCCTGATCGCCGTCTGCGGCCCCGGCCCCTGAAAGAGGCCGGGGCCGCGCTGTTACCGCTGCCGGATTGCCGGATGTACCGGTTGCGTGCCGGGAGAGCTACCGGTAGTCGACGCAGTGGCAGCCAGTACGGCGCACCGCAAGGACGATGGCAGGCAACCGCGGACGGGCGAGGACCTCGGCCAGGTGCTCGGCGGCCTCGCGGATGGTGCAAGCCGCAGGAACAGAATGCACAGTGGGAAGTTATTGTGCCGTCCGCACCGCAGTTCCGCGACCTTCACAACGAAGCCAGCGCTGACCAAGCGCGAACAGACGCCGGAGTAGGAGCCGGAACCGCTGGATTCTGAAGGCAGTGCGCCCCGGGAGCCTCTGACGGCTCGGCCGGAGGCGCGACCGTCAGCCGATGCCGCCAAAGCCAGGGTGAAGCGGTTTTCTCCTGCCGTCAGGATCCGGTCTGTCGGCTACCGGCAGGCCGAGGGCCATGGAGGGATGATCGCTTGGGCACCCGGGCCATAGAGTGGTCCCTCACCGTGGTGTGACGGCGGAGTGAGGGGTGGGCGAGCGGGTGGAACGGCAGCATGTGCTCGGAGTGCACGGGATCCGGCAGGGCAGGACATCGCAGCGTGAGCTGACGAAGGACTGGACCGAGGCCCTCGAACGAGGCGTCGGCGGCCTGCGGAGCACGGCTGACTCTCAGGACCGGCCGCCGGCCGTGCCCGCGGTGGAAGTCCCCCACTGGACGGCCCTGCTGGCTCAGAAAACTGGCAGCCTGAGCGGCGGCGACCTGGTGCCCACCGACCTAACCCCGTTCACCGCGGACGAGGAGGCGTTCGTGAGCCAGGCCCTCGATGACCTGTTGACAAGCGAGGAACGCGCCTATGCGGCCCGGACGGACCCGACGACGCTGGGCCTGCCCAAGCTGTGGCCAGCGAGCGTCACCCGCATCGCGATGGCTTACGACCGCCGCAAGCCCGGCGGGGCGGTCGCAAAGCTCATCGGCGCGCTACGCGAGGTGCACCTGTACCTGACCCGGTCGGATCTCGCTGCCCAGGTGCGCGCCCACGTGACCGAGGCCGCGAGCGAGCACACCAGTGTCCTCATCGGCCATTCCCTGGGCAGCGTGATCGCCTACGACCTGATCCGGCGAGGGGAGATCGCCGCACCGGGCGCGGCGGGGGCCGCCCTGCATACCTTCGTGACCTGCGGCTCACCCCTCGCGATCCCCACCGTGCGGCGCGGCCTCGCGGTACCCGATGGGGAGGCGATGGCGCTGCCGCCACACATCAGGTGGGTGAACGTGTTCGACCCCGGGGACGTCATCACCGGCGGCGCGGGCTTGGCCGCAGCGGCGCCCGCCGTTCTTGACGTCCACGTCGACAACGGCCGCATCGATCCGCACGCCGCAACCCGATACTTGCGTACCGTCCCTGTGGCCCGGGCCGTCACCGGCACGTGGACATGACGGACGGCCAGGTCCCCGCTACCTTTCGGCGCCGCCTCGTCGTGATCGCCGTTAGCGAGTACGACGAGGGCACGCAGGCGGCCCGAACGAAGTTCCGGGCGGGGATCGGCGCGCAGGTAGCGGTTGTCGAGGACTGGTGGGGCGGCGCCGGCCTGGACGACGGACGTCGTTTCACGCCCTCACATCCGCCCAAACCTTTGCAGAGTGTCCACGACCTGCGGGCCTTTCTCATCGACGAGGACCTTGTCGGCGCCCACGAGGACGAGGCCCTCGTCATCTACATCACAGGCCACGGCCTGGCCCCGCAGGGGTCGCAACACTTCCTGCGCCTGACCGACACGCGACTGGAACGGCCGCTCTCCACGGCCTTCCCGACCGCCGAACTCATCACTGCCGCGCTCGACTCCCGGGCCGAGCACGTGCTGGTCATGGTCGACTCCTGCTACTCCGGCCGCCTCGCGGCAGAACTGAACTGCCATCTCAAGGCGCTCCACCCGGACCGGAAGGCCCTGCATACTCTGGTCGTCCTGGCTGCGGGAAATGAGGACAGCACACCCCGCCTGCGAGCCTTCACCTCGGCCCTGGCCGCCGTCCATGCCCACTGCGCCGACGAGGCCAGTGGCTACGCCCGCTCACACCTTAGCTGGGAGGAGTTCCGCACCGTTCTGGACACGGTCTGGGACCCTGCCGAGATGGCCGACGTCCACGTCCTGTGGCCGCCGTCCAGCGTTGGCCGCCGCCTTGCCGCCAGCGAACCGACCCCCTGCCTGCCCAATCCCGGACACACCGACACCACTCTGCTGGAAGATGCCCGTAGCCAGGTCGGGTGGACCAGAGCCGAACTTGACGACTACTGGATCACCCGGGCCACCGGCCAGATGTCCGGAGACGCGGGCTGGTACTTCACCGGCCGCGCCACACTCATCAGCGAGATGCACGACTTCCTCGCCGGTGACGACAGCGCGCTCGTCGTCACGGGGCAGGCCGGCTCCGGCAAGAGCGCCCTCCTCGCCCGCCTAGTGACTCTCAGCGACCCCCGATTCCGCGCGGACCCCGCATACCGGCCCTACGTGGAAACAATCCCCGAGCACCTCCAAGTGGCCCCGAACGCCGTCGATGCCGCAGTTTTGGCCCGTAACACCGACCCACAGGAACTGTCCGCCGCCATCTACAAGGCCCTCACCGGCCAATCCGCCCCCGCCGACCGCGACGCCACCGAACACCTGCGCGCGCACGTCCGCACCGCGTCGCCAGCGAGGGGCCGGCCCTTCACCGTGGTCGTCGACGGCATCGACGAGGCACGCAACCCCCGCCGCATCATCACCGACGTCCTGCGATCACTGGCCGCCCCGCACCCCGACGGCTCGCACGCCGTACGGCTCATCCTCGGCATCCGCAGCTCACCACGTACCCCCCGGCCACACCAGGTAGCCGTCGAGGAGGAGGGACGCGGACTGCTCGAACTCCTGCAACAGACCACCGGCGCCCGAACCCTGCTGCGCACCGACGACGACGCCGCCCGGGACGACATCGCCGCCTACGCCGAAGCACTGCTGCGCGCCACTCCCGCGACGGGTACCCGGCTGCTGCACCGCGATGACCACGCCGTCACCCGGACCGCCGCCGCCATCGCACAGGAGGTCGCCCCCTCTTTCCTGGACGCCCGCCTGGCGGCTCAGCAGCTGCATGCCGCCCTCTTCCTGCCTTCGTCGGACGACCAGGACTGGCGCAGTCGGCTCAGGGCGGGGACAGAGGAACTGTTGCGGCAGGACCTCGCGGACGTCGCCGAACACACCCGAAGTCGGCCCGAGGACCTGCTGGCAGTCCTGCGCGCGACGGCGTTCGCCCTCGGAGCCGGCCTCCCCTGGGCAACAGTGTGGCCCGCCGCCGTCCGCGGCCTCGAACCGCGCTGCGAGGCGCCCGACATCTGCATCCGCGTGGTGCGCGACAGCCGTCTCACGGGCTACCTGACCACCGCCGTCGAGGACGGCCGAACCGTCTACCGGCCCATCCATGAACGCGTCGCAGAGGTCCTGCGCACCGCTCCGCACACCCTGCTGCTGGCGCGGACCCCTGTCGCGCAGGCACTGCCCGGCCTCGAACACCTGACAGACGACCCGGCCCCCGACGGCACTCCGGCCCACCGGCGGCTCACAGAGGCGTTCACGGCTCTCCTGGCCGACAGCTCAGAGCAGCCGCCCCACCCCTACCTTCGCCGTCACCTGATCGGCCACGCAGCCGCCGGGGGCGTCCTCGACGACGAGCACGTCCCCGCGTCGTTCCTGCCATTCGAATCCCAAGGCCGGGTCAGGGGCACCCTAGGACTGCCCGTGACGGCCGGTCCCTCCACCCAACGCCTCGCAGCCTGGTCCCGCGTTGAGCCGTTCCTGGGAGACGCCCCGCCCGCCGCCCGGTCCGACAGCCTTGCGCTGGCTGAACGCGCCGGCGACGCCGGGCTCCCGGCCCACCAAGGGGCACCACCGCGGCTACCGGCGCTGGCACCGCGGTGGAACCGTCTCCAGCTGCCCACCAACGTCCTCGCGGGCACAACCACCGGGATCTGGAAGCTGGTCGCCTTCCGCACGGTCGACGGATCCGCCGTCATCGCGGCGGGCCACGCGGACGGAACCATCACCATGTGGGACGCCCGTACCGGCGTACCCTTCGGGGCACCGCTCACCGGCCTCGGCCGCTACGTCCGTGCCGCAGTCGTCCTGCCAGCGGAGGAGACGCGGGCGGACCCGATGCTAGTGGTCGGCAGCGACACGGGCCTGTGGCAGTGCGACCCGGACACCGGTCGCACCCGGCAACTGATGGCCGGTCGCATCCGGGCCCTGGCCTTGACCACCAGCGGCTACTGGGGACCCCGACTGGCCGTCGCCACCCCGCACTTCGTGTTCATGGTGGACCCGTACACCGGTGCCGTTCTCAATGAGCCCCACGAGCTGAATGTCCGCCCGGATGGCCGCCGTCCGCTGGTCGTGCACGCGCTGGAAGAGATCCCCGTCTCCCGGGAGAAGTCGCTCCTGGCGATCGGACAGGACGGGAACCAGGTGCCGCTTCTTGACGCGGACACCCTCGAGCCCGTCGGCCAGCTGACTGGCCAAGGCATGGGTACCTCCGCCCTGCAGGCCTTCACTAACCGGGACGGCCAGGCCCGCCTGGCGGTTGCCTCCCGATCGGGTAAAGGCGTGAGGATCTTCGATCCCGTCACCTGTGAGGTGCAGCGACACGCACCGATCCGCCAGTCGGTCGCCTCCATGGCGCTCTACGACGACCACTACCACGAGCCACTCCTGGCCGTCGGCAGCGGGGTCGACGGAGGCATCCGCCTCTTCGACACCTTCACCGGGGAGCAAGTGTTCTCTCTGCCGACCGAACACACGAAAGCGGTCCGCGGACTTGCGGTCCTGGGCAGGAGGTCGAGCCCCCTACTTGTCTCGGGTTCCCTCGACGGAACCATCCGTCTCTGGAGCCCCGAGCGCAGCACCAACTCGTACGAACCCGTCACCGACCCGTCCGCCGAGCATGTCGCCCTCGTCCCACAGCCGGCCGGCCCGTCCCGCCTCGTCAGCTCCGATCAGCACGGCGGGATCCGGGTACACGCCTCCGAAACCGGTGTTCCCACACGACTCTTGCACGACGGCATCGACGAGCCGCACGGCAGGATCAGTGCTCTGGCCGTCGCTCCCGACACACCGGAACTTGCCGTTGCCTACACGGACGGAATGCTGCTCGCGCTGACAGGAGACGGGGAGCGGCGGGTCCTCCACGGGGCGAACGACTATCCGAACCATCCCCACATTCGTCAGCTGGCCTTCCTGCCTGCGCGGCCGGGCCGGGGCTTGGCCATCGTCGCCGGATTTACCGATTCCGCTGTCGCCTTCCTCTCCCTGGACGACGGGTCGCAGTTGGAGCGGATGGACTGGCGGTACAGCAATGGCCCCGTACGAGCGCTGGCAGTGGCATCATCCGGCACTGAGGAGCCGCTCGTGGCCGTGGCCGCCAAGACGGTTCGGCTACTCCACCTTGGAGGCGCGCCGACCACAGCTCTGCCTTCACGCATCGGTTTCGTACACAGCCTGGCATTCCTCACCGCCGGGCCGGCGCCCCTTCTCGTCACTGGGGGAGCCGATGGCGCGATCAGGCTGTGGGATCCCTTCTCCCTTCGGCGGGAAGCTTATCCGGCTCTTCTGGGCCACCAAGGCAAGGTGGGTGCGTTGGCGGTGCTGCACCGTCAGGATCGCTCCCAGCCCCTCCTCGTCAGCGCCGGTACGGACGACACCACAATCCGGGTGTGGGACTGCCACGCCGGCGAGGAAGTCCTGCGACTGGTCACAGGAGCCCCGGTCACCGCACTCGCAGTACAACAGCCACACGCCACGAGTCCGGACGGCAACCAGCCGACCATTGTCTTCGGCAGCCCGAACGGCATTGCCGCGGTTTCCGTCCATCTTTGACCCGGCGGCTGACAGGCACCCGTCGAGAGCGACCGGGTCTCCCAACATCAGCTCGGACCAGGCGAAGTCGGAATGTTGGGAGAAATGCGGACTCGGCGGCGGCAGCGGGCATGCAGACCGTGTGCAGTGCAGCGATGGTATCGAGGTCATGCTTGGCGGGGCAGGGGCAGAGCGGGTTCCGCCAGGGCGAAGTGGGAGTCCCGGCCGTCGTGTTCGAGCACGGCTCCACCGGTCCTCGACGAATGCTCGGTCGATCCGGGGATCGTTGGCGAACTATCGGAGGTTTCCGAGGATCTCAGAATCCTAGTCTGTCACGGGAGTCAGGCCAGGCGACCAGCGGCTCCTGTGCTGGCTCGCCAGCACAGGAGCTGGAGAAGCCGTTCGCATCACCTTCGACGGAAGGTGCTTCGCCGGCTCCGGTCTGGCTATTCGGAGTACGGTGCGAGCCGGGACAGCCCCGCAACCACCAAGGCGTCGACGACCCGTTGCCAGTCCTCCGTCATGCCCACGTCGGCCACGGTCTGGCGCAGTTCAATCAGCCAGGAGGCGAGCAGATAGGTGCGTGCTGCTTTTCCCGGATGCGCGAGCACCAGGTCCGCCACCCACGGGAGGCCGACGCGCGCTTGGTCCTCAGCCGGTAGTGGCCTGATGAAGCCGATAAGCTGGTCCACGCATGCGGCACTGCCTTGAGTGATCGGCAACCACCGTGCGACGGCGTCCCGCCAGGCCAGCGGGTCCCACCAGATGATGGGCTCGCCTTGCACTTCCCGGTAGAGGTAGGTGACTTCGGCGGCGCTGTTCGGCAGGAGGGAGGCCAGGGCCGATCCGTAGTCACGTCGGCCCATGAAGGGCGAGTGGCCGTCGGCTTGCAGGTCCATCACATGCGTAATGACGGCCGGCCACATCCGGCGCGCGACGGCTCCTGCGTCCGCTGACTCTTCGGCGGCAGCCGCCAGCGCGCTCAGGAAACTGCCCAAGCGCGTCCCGTGGTCAGCATACGCATCGATGTGCTGGATGACGGGGGCGTCCTCGCCTGTGCTGGCGAGAGAGAGAAGTGCCCGTGCCGCGATCAAGGCGCGGGTGCCGCGGTGGTCCCGGTCGTTCTCGGAGGCTAGCAGTGAGCGGCGCTGCGTTGCGAGGACTGTATTCAGGAGTTCGCGAGCCCGGTCCGAGACGCAGGTCTGTGCAGCTGCTGCCGGCCCGAGGGCCCTGATCGCCCCATCGAGGCGCGCTTCGTGGATGGAGTCCGCGGTTACTTCCGCCAGTGAGCGTGCGATGGGGTCGTCGAGTGTGGCGGGCTTGCGCCGGCCGGTCTGGGGGTCCCATTCGCCAAGGACACAGTCCCGCATCGTCTCGACCGCGAGCTCGAATGCGGTCTCGTGGTGGCAGACGCTGTCATCGGTTGTGCAGTTGGTGCGCCAGAGTTGGTCGAGGCCACGCGCCAGATGCACGCGCACTTCGTTGGCTACGGCATTCCCCAGCTTCCCCGCCGCGCTGGCCGTCTGGTAGTACGTCGCAGACCCGTCCTTGCCGTCGAGCTGGGCACGGAGCCGCGCTGCGCCAGGCAGAAGGAGTAGGGGCAGGGCCCGCGCAGCATGGCGGTCCGCTCCCTGCTCGAAGTATGTCTCCTCGAACTCGAACGGGCGCGGTGATCCTGCGCCCTGGCCGATGCGCAGAAGCGTGTCGGCGGCGAAGAGCAGTGAGTCGACGGGCAGATCGACGCCGTTGATGACATGCGCAGTGAGCGCTGCGGCGGCTACTGCGGCGGGTGCATCCCACTGACTACTCGAGTCGGGGTCGGGTGGGTTCTCGAGCAGGTCGCAGGCTGCGGCGAGGTCGGCGATCAGGTCCTGCGCCGTGAGGGTCTCGGTGTTGCCGTTCTTGGGGTTGACGTAGTAGCGGACGTTGAGCCGCATGGCCTCGTGAGCGCGTGCCGACTCGACGTTCTTGGCCTGTAGGGCCTCGACGACGTCACTTGGGGGCGTGCTCTGGATCTCGACGCCCCCTTCGACCCGCTGCGCTTGGTAGGTGCTGCGGTCCAGGCTGCTCGCCCACCCGCGCACGGCCGTCAGCTCGTCCTGGATGACTTGGTCGTCGGTCTCGCCGAGTTCCTCCTCGACCATTCGCCTGGCCGTTGCGATGAGCTCCTGGCCGACCAGTCGCAGCTCCTCCGCACGCTGGTCGTTTGCGTGCAGCACCATCGTCATAGCCGCTTCCCGCAGGGACCAGCGGCGACGTTCGGGAGCGGTCAGCCCGTCGGAGGGCGCCGCCCCCAGGCCGCCAGCTTCGCTGACGACGCGTCCGAACTCCAGGTGCCAGATGTCCGGTTCGGTGAGGTACCGGTCCAGCAGGCGGTCGGCGCGTTCCAGGTGGCGGACGAGAAGGCTCACGATCAGGCCAACCATGGCCAGGTTCTCGCAGCCCTCCAGCAGGATGGCGATGATCCGTTCCAGGGAGGTGTTCGCTTCGATCAGTTGGTCGCAGATTCGCTCCAGCGCCTGCAGCGCGCTCATACAGGGGTAGGGGCCGACGCCGGTCCCGCGGTACCAGTGCCAGACGTGCTCGTCTCCGATGTATGTCCGGCGCTCGCCCGCGACGTCAAGCCGTGTGCGGAAGGCATTGAGGTCATGCTCCTCTACCTGGGAGCCGTACTGGAGGTGGCTGCTGGCCAAGGTGCGTGCACGCGTCAGTGCGGCGTGGTTGAGCATGCGGTTGAGTACCGCGACGCCGTTGCGGAAGTCCGACTGGAACAGCGCAAGGAACGGGCCACGGTACCAGGCGGCGAGTGGGGTCACACCGAGCCCGCGGGCAGTGTGGTGCCGGATCCCGTCTTCGTGAAAGCCCGTGCCGTCTTCGTCCTCGTTCAGGTAGTAAGCCTCGGTCAGATCGGCGAGGAGGCCGCGCCGGTACATGGCCAGCGCCCGGCCAGTCAGTACCTCCTCAACGGTGGGGCCCACCCATGCCGGCGCGTCATGCGCCACTCGACGCAGAAGTACCTCACCGTCCTCTCCGAGATCTGGGCCCAGCAGGGCCATCAGCTCGAGGAGGAGATCGTCCGCGATCTCGCGAGGGATCTCAGGGCGCGTCGGGCGGGGCGTGCGGCGGCGACCGCGTCCCATGAAAAGAAGCCGCTGCTTCTCCAGGTGCTGACGCTCCGCCTCGACTTCCTCTGGTGGCAGTGCGGCCTGCGCCGTGGCGGCGGCCGCCTGCTGTTCGTGGAACCGGCGGTCGGCTTCGGCACAGGCGGCGACCAAGCGGTCGTGCAACTTCACCCGAAGCGGATACCCGGCAGGTGTGCCCGCGAGGGTGACCGCGTGGAGCCAGTCGCGAAGGGCTCCCTGCACGTGCTTGCCCTGCTGCCAGGGTTCCTCCCCCTCGAGCAGCAGGGCGATCAGCGGCTCGACCGCGTCGATCCGTACCAGGCCCGCTCCGTTGCGCAGCCGCTGGTCCACGAGACGCAGCAGTCGCCGCATGCCCGTGTCGGGCTCGGCACGCAGCGTCGGCCATGCGTCGCGCAGCACTGGGTCGGGGGCTCCGAGTGTCAGGAGTGCCTCGCCAGGTACGTCCCCCCAACGGTCCCCGTGGCCTTCGGTAACCAGGCGGTCGAAGGCATCTTGCAGGCCGGTGAACCTGCCCCGGAGGGGGTTCCTCGGGCTGTTGGGTTGGGCGAGGAATGCTTGGGAGGCTAGCCGCGCGGCACCGAGCGTCCAGCGCGGCACACCGGCCTCAAGCAGTCTCGCGGTGGGGCTAGCGGTGGTGAGGAGGAGACGGGCGATCGCGTATCGGCGCACCTCATCGTGGGCGAACCGGGGGCCGATGGTGAACGGGTCGTCCGGGTCCGTGCGTAGCAGTCCGTCCTGGCGCAGGCCGGCGAGCGCCGTGGCATCGATCGTCCCCATCACGTCCAGGGCGTCTCCTAGGCCGAGTTCAAGGGCGGCCAGGCGTAGGAGCGTGATGCTGCGGGCCTCCGGAAGACCGCGCTCGGGATGCGCCTTGCGCAGCACCAGCCCGTTCCATACCTGATGCATCGCGTCGGCGTCGTTCAGGGGAGTAGCCGTCACGCGCCCGCGCACGAGGAGATCGACGACCACCGGCCTGCGCAACAGCTCCCGTGACCGCGGCTGTTCCGCGAGGGCCGACAACTCGCTGAAGACCGCCGTGACTTCGGCCACTTGGGCATCGGTCAAGGACGGCACCTCAAAGCTGGCGATATCCCCACCGACGCGATCGCTGAGCGTGTCGTGGACGACTTGCTGTGCGTCGTTCGCTGTCACAGCGACCACTTTGACGTCCGCTTGCACGGCCGCGTCGACGAGGTAGAAGAAGACACTCGCTTTCCCCTCGACCAGTGCGTCCGCGCCGTCGATCAGTAGGAGTCGCTGAGGGGCGCTGAGTTCTCCGAGGAGCGTTGCGAGCGAGGTGCGGAGCGCGGACTCCAGTTCGACGCCGGTACCGGGGAGTGACCTGAGGTCGATGCAGAGGGCTTGCAGGACGTCCGGGTCCAATGCGGCATCGGCGATCGTGCGGACCGCCAGCGCGCTCTTTCCCACACCGGAGTCGCCGCGCACGACAACCGCTGCTGCCGAGGACTGCACTACCTGGAGCAGTTGATCTGCGGTGTCGCGCCGTTCCAGGTGGACCTTGCGACCGTCGCCGGAGATCGCGTCGCTCACCGAAGCGACCGCGCTCTGGTGAAGGCGAGCGAGCATGGCCCAGCCAGGCTGGTGACGGCGCGTTGCTGAGTCGAGGACCTCGTGGCAATGGCGCCGCAGGAGCCCGAGGTCGACGCTTGCTGCCTTCGGCGCGTACTCAGCCGCCAGGGCCACGAGCCGCTCTTGCAGTCGCATCGCCCCATATAGATCCGTTCCGCGGGCCTTCAGGATCAGGGAGTTCGTCATGGGGCCCCAGTCCAGTTCGTCCGGCGTCTCCAGCCTGGGCATCAGCACGGTGAGGCGCGACAGCAACTCCCATGTGCGCTGCTCGACGAGCCGCGAGTCGGGGGCGGCTGTCCCGAGTTCCGGCAGTGCGAGTTTCACGAGACCTTCGAGGTGCCTGAGCCGCGTCCTTACGCCAGCGGGGAACTTCCGGTGTGTCCGGATGAGGCCGAAGAAGCTGGGCGCGTCCTTGTGTACGAAGGCCTCAGCGGCGAGTAGCGCCAGCTGTTCCGTGTGCTCCTGCCGACCCGCAACAACCAGGCCGGCGCGGTATTCAGGGCCGCCCGTCGGCGTGTTGACAACCTCCTGGACAAGCGTGCCGATGAGCTTCCTGCTCGCCTCGTTGCTCTGCACGAGGTCGGGAGCCCGACGCACCGCGAGGGCTAGTACGAGGGATGGCTCGACCTCGTCAGCCCGGGCCGCACGGATGACCAGGTCGTCGGCCGAGTGCTCGGGTGCTCTCTGGAACTCCACGCCGACGACCGTCCGGCTGTCGCCCAGCTCTGTCGCGCCGGTCCCGAGGAGAAGATGGGCGAGGTACTGGACCGCGACCTTTCGCTCGAACGTGACACCGCCGCCACCGGTCGCGTAGGGACTCACCCCTGCCGCGACGTCAGCGGCGGCGTCCGACCGAGTCTCCTCCAGCCACGCGCGCAAGGTCTCGTTGTCGGTGGTTAGGTGCCAGCGGTTGGCCCGGCCGACCTTGCTTGAGGTCGCGAAGCCAGCCTCTCGCAATCTCTCCAGCGCCGCCGTTGCCGTCGTCGGGGAGATCCCCAAGTCCTGTGCCAGCATCCGGCCTGACGGAGGCACGGTCGCACCCGCCAAGGCCTCCAGGGCAGCGTACGCGTTCTCGCCCAGCATCCCACTGAGCAGATCAACGGTTGACGTCACAAACGGGAGCATAGCTTCCATGTCCAGTTGTTCTGAACATGAAATTAGAACGTGCACTTGTGAATGGATGTCAGGTGTCGTCGCAGCACCCGCGGCTCCGCCGTGTCTGGCGGCCACTCGGGATCAGACGCACCGGCGCAGCGGTCCTTGGCGCTGGCGGCCGCAGGAGCGGGCATGGCCGGCGCGTTGGTGGGTACGCACGATCGTGGAGTTGGCCGCCACGACTGGGTGATGAGTCGGCGGGATCTCGGGGAGGTCTAGGACACAGTGCGGCCGCTCGCGCAGGGCCGCGAGGTCGCCTGCGGGGCTCGCGCAGTAGCGGCTCGGGCGCGGCGAGGCTGGTGCGGGCGGCGTCGATGTTGGCGGCGCTGGTCTGGGCCAGGGTGCCGTCGAACCGAAGGCGGCCGTTTCCGGCTGCAAGGTGCTGGAGTGCTGACAAGGCTATCGGAGCTGGCGATCGACTCGCTTTGTAAAACGCTCCAGCGGGGAAGCCCGCCGGAGCTTGAGGTCGGTGTCGCGTCGTCCTGCACAGGGGAAGAAATTCTGGCGCGACTGGGTTCTATTCGTTTCTGGATACGTCTCAGTGCTGCTGAACTCTCGTTGGCTGTCAGTCAGTTAGCCGATATCGAACACGGCGGTGACGGGTGCGTGGTCGGACCACCGCTCGGCGTGGGTGGCGGCGCGTTCGACGTAGGCCTCGACCGCCTTGGCGGCGAGGCCGGGCGTTGCGACCTGGAGGTCGATGCGCCAGCCGGAGTCGTTGTCGAAGGCGCGGCCGCGGTAGGACCACCAGGTGTAGGGGCCGGTGCGGTCGGGGTGGAGGGCGCGGACGACGTCGACGTAGCCGGCCTCGTCGTAGACGCGGGAGAGCCAGGCGCGTTCTTCGGGGAGGAAGCCAGCGGACTTCTGGTTGGCCTTCCAGTTCTTGAGGTCCTCGGGGCGGTGAGCGATGTTCCAGTCGCCGCAGACGACGACCTCGCGGCCGTCGGCGGCGGCGCGGGCGCGCAGGGCGGTGAGGTGGACGAGGAACTCCGCCATGAAGCGTTCCTTCTCGTCCTGGCGCTCGGTGCCGACTTCGCCGGAGGGCAGGTAGAGGCTGGCGACGGTGAGGCCGGGGAGGTCGATCTCGACGTAGCGGCCGGAGCCGTCGAACTCCGCGGAGCCGAAGCCGATGGCGGTGCGCTGCGGTTCCCGGCGGGAGAGGATGGCGACGCCGGCCCGGCCCTTGGTGGCGGCGGGGGCCCAGACGGCGTGCCAGCCGTCGAGGTCGCGCAGTTCGACGGGCAGCTGCTCGGGCTCGGAGCGCACCTCCTGGAGGCAGATGACGTCCGCCTCGGTGCCGGCCAGCCATTCGACCAGGCCCTTCTTGGCCGCCGCTCGGATTCCGTTCACGTTCACACTGGTCACCACGATCACCCGGGCAGCCTACCGAGCGCCGGGGCCGGCCCCGAAGTCTGACGCGCGGCGGTGCGCGGCGGTGCGCGGTGCGGTCGGTGAGGACCGCGCTGACGTGAACGCGGCATGAAGGGGGGTGACGGTCGCGTTGACGCCTGTCATTGGTCTTGACCATCTCCGGAGGGAGCCCCTAGGGTCGCTTACTGCAAGGACCTTTAATAAAGAAGGACGGATAAAGGCCCGCTCTCCCACCTGCCGCGTCAGCGGGCAGCGGGCCGGCGATCCGTCCTTCTCGCCGCAGCGGCGAACAGGCGCACAACAGCAGGACCGGAAGCGACCGGAACAGGGTGGAGGACACGGTGGGCACGACTGGACAGCTCTCGGCGGTGCCGGAGCCCAAGTACTGGCACCTGCGCACGGTGTTGCTGAAGGCCATCGACACGGAGTTCTCCACCGGCCAGGTCCTGCCCAACGAGCGTGAGCTGTCGGCCCGCTTCGGCGTGGCCCGGGCGACGCTGCGGCAGGCCCTGGACCAGCTGGAGCTCGAGGGCCGCCTGGTGCGCCGGCGCGGGATCGGCACGCTGATCGCGGCCCCGCGGGTCGGCGTCCCGGTCAACCGGCAGGAGGAGGGCTGGCCGGGCGCCGCCCGCAGCCAGGCCTGGCGGACGGTCGACTGCACCACCGCCCCCGCCTCCGCGGCGCTGGCCAAGGGCCTCGGCATCGCCGAGGGCGCCACCGTGCACACCGTACGGCGGGTTCGGCTGGTCGAGGGCCGCGCGATGGCCACCGAGTCGCTGCACGTGCCGGCCGCCGCGCTGCCGCACCTGCCCGGCTTCCGGGCGGAGAGCGACCGGGCCCGCTCGGTGCTGCGCCAGCTGGAGCGCCTGGAGGTGGACGGCGAGTCCCGCGCGGTCGAGCTGGGCGTCGCCGAGGCCGAGGAGGCCGCCCTGCTGGAGCGCCCGCCCGGCTCGCCGGTGCTGGTCATGACCACCCAGTACGCCGCCGCCGGCCGCCTGGTCGCGCTCGCCGTCTCCACCTACCGGGCGGACACCTGCAAGCTGACCTTCGGCGAGACCGGGCTGGTCGAGGTCACCCCGGTCGGCGCGGCCGAGGGCGTCCGCACCGCCTCCTGAACCATTTCCCGACACCCTCAGACCGGGGCCCGGACGCCAACTGGCGCCCGGGCCCCGGTCGTTGAAGGAGTTGAAGGAGTTGAGGGAGACAGAGGAGTTGGTGGAGCTGCGGGAACCGGCCCGGTGGCTCAGATCCGGGGCGGGTCGACGGCGAACAGCTGCTCCTCGACGTGGTCCAGGGCGACGCGCAGCGCGCCCATCGCCACCACCTCCGAGCCGAGCGCCGCGAGGGCGACCTCGGGGGCGCGCAGGGTGAACTGGGCGAGCCGTTCGCGCAGCGGCTCCAGCACGCCGTCCAGCCCGGCCGCCCAGCCGCCGATGACGACCAGTCGCGGGTCGATGGCCAGGACGAGGGCGGCGACGCCCTGCACCAGCCGGGTGAGGAAACGGTCCATCGCGACCTTCGCGACCTCGTCGCCCTCCCGGGCCAGCCGCAGCACCCGGGCCACCGCGGCCTCGTCCAGCGGGTTGAGCGGCTTGCCGGTGGTGGAGAGCAGCCGCTCGGGAGTGACCTCCTGGCCGAGCAGGTGCAGCGCGCCGATCTCGCCGGCCGCGCCGCCGTAACCCCGGTGCAGGCGGCCGTTGATGAGCGAGCCGGCGCCGGGGCTGAGCCCGGCCATCACGAACACGACGTCGTCGGCGCCGACCGCCGCGCCCTGCCAGTGCTCGGCGATGGCGGCGAGGTTGGCGTCGTTCTCGATCAGGACGGGGCAGCGGAAGGAGCGCCGCAGCCGGGCGCCGAGGTCGAGGCCGGTCCAGCCGGGCATCGCGGTGCCGAGCTGGACGGTGCCCTCGCGGTCGACGATGCCGGGGGTGCCGATGCCGACCGCCCACAGGTTGTCCCGGGAGATGCCGGCCTTGCGCAGCACCTCGGCGACGGCGGTGCGGACGGCGGAGAGCCGGTCCTCGGCCTCCAGGGTCTCGTCGACGGGCTTGAAGTGACTGCCCACCACCTCGCCGGTGAGGTCGGCGAGGATGACCCGGATGTCGTGCACCCCGATCTCGATGCCCAGGATGTGCCCGGCCTCGGCGCGGAAACGGAACCAGCGGGCGGGCCGGCCGCGCCGTCCGGGGCCCGGCTGGCCGTCCTCCCGGGGCTGCTCGACCTCGGCGACCAGGCCGGTCTCGACCAGGCCCTCGATCACGCCCTCGACGGTCGGGCGGGAGAGGCCGGTCTCGCCGACGAGTTGAGTGAGGGTCACCGAGTTGCCGGAGCGCAGCGCCCGGAGCGTGACGGCCGCATTGATCCGCCGCAGCAGGGAGGAGTCTCCTCCGGTGAGCCGATCCGCCAATGCGTTGCCCTTCGCCGTTCGCGCGACTGCCCTGGCGCGCGGTGTCGAGTGCGCGGTGCCCACCGAATGGCCCGCGGGGGTTGCCGCCCGGACACGGCACGGCGGCGAAGGAAGCCGCCCGCACACCGGGGCCGGAGGACATGCCGGAGCCTACCGGGGGCCGGGCCCCCGCGGCGAGGATCTTCGCAGCTCACCCCGGCTTCGGTATCGAAATGGTACGGATCGGGTGGCGGTGCGTGATCCGGACTTCACCGGACGGCCACGAGCCCGGGTTACGGCACCTCCGGGTCACGGCACCTCGGCCTCGGGCTCAGCCCCAGCCTCGGCCGCAGCCTTGACGTCGACGGCCCGGCCCGGCCCGGCCCGACTCAGCCCACCCGGGCCGCGAACAGGCGCTGCCCCAGCAGCCCCATCGGGTGCCCGTCCGCCGGCAGGGCGAGGACGGTCGGGCAGCCGGCGGCGGTGAGCGCGGCCCGCCAGGCCTCGGCGGGCTCGGCGGCGAGGCCGCGGGCGTCACCGGTGACCAGCAGGTCGAGCTGCTCGGCGGTGGGGGCGAGCAGGAGCAGCCGGCCGCCGGGGGCGAGCAGGGCGGTGAGGGCGGCGGCCTCCTCCTCGGGCCGCCCGGTGGCGGTGGCGACGACCAGGTCGTAGCGGTCTCCGTCCGGGCTGAGGTGGTGTTCGGCGTCCGGGCGGGGGCGGGCGGTGAGGGCGCGGGCGACGGTGGTCTCGGCGCCGTCGCGGTCGAGTTCGAGCACCCGCAGCGGGGCGGGCCCGGTGTGGGCCTCGGCGGTGGCGCGCACCAGGGCGCCGAGCGCCGCGCCGAGGTAGCCGCGGGAGGCGGCCCAGCGGACCGGGGCGGCGCCCGGGCGGGGCGCCTCCTCGCCGCTGATCAGCTTGGGGAGCCGGGCGGCGCCGCGCCGTACGCGGTCCAGGGCGTTGGCCGGGCCGAGGCCGTCTGCCCAGCTCTCGGCGGCGGGGCGCCAGGACTCGCGGACGTCGGTGGCGGCGAGGGCGGGCGCGCCGAGGTAGGACGGACCCTGGGTGCCGGAGTCGTGCGGCTGGGCGTCGCCGTCCTGCCGGGCGCCGTCCTCCTGCCGGGCGCCGTCGTCCTGGCGGCTGATCAGGCCGTGCCGGGCGAGCGCGTCGAGCCAGCGCCGGACCCGGGGCCGCTCGGCCGGGGTGACCCGGGCGGTGGCCAGGATTTCGGCCTCGTGGTGGCTCTGCGCAGGGTCGGTGAGCACGCCGTACTGCTGGAGGGTGAGCAGCAGTGAGGCGAGCACGGCCCGGTCGAGGTGGGCGCCGAAGTCGCGGACGTGTTCGGCGGTGACGCCGATGCTGTGCTTCCAGGCGGCGGCCTCGGCGGCTTCGGCGTCGGCGCGCAGCCGGCGGTCGGCGTCCTCGTCCTCGCTGTGCGGGGCGCGGACGTGGGCGAGGACGGCGCCGAGCGCCTCGACGGCTTCGTACACGTCGTCCTGCCGGGGTTCGGGGCCGACGTGCAGGATCAGGCGCAGCGTGCCGAGGTCGTGGTCGCCGAGGCCGGGCTGGCGGCTGAGCCGCCAGAGCAGCGCGGAGGGCAGGCTGAGGTGGGTGGCGCCGGTGGCGGCGAGGGCGGCGAGCAGCTCGTCGGGCTGCTGCTCGGGGTCGCCGCAGTGCACGGTGCCGCCGGCGAGCAGGGTGGCGAGGCCGAGTTCGACGGCGAGGTCGGTGGCGGGGTGCAGCACGGTGTGCCGGATCGGCAGGGGGCCGAGGACGCCGGCCCAGTGGCGGAGCCGCTGTTCGGCGGTGCGGGCGGCGGAGGGGGCGAGCGCGGCGTGCTGGGCGACGCGTTCGGCCAGGGCTCTGGGGAGGCCGCCCGGCGGGGAGACGCCGAGCAGCAGTCCGATGCCGCTGATCGCTCGGCTGCCGACGACGACGGCGGGTCGGTCGCCGAGTTCGCGCAGCGCGCTGACCAGGGCGGGAGTCGAGGCCAAGGTGATCACTCCGGGGTGTGGGGGGAAGCCGCACCACTGTTCCACGCGTCCGGGCCGGGGGAGGCGGTCCACGGGTCAAAATTCCGTAATGATTTTCATATCGGCCAGCTAAGCGGATGGGTGATCTCCCTGCGAAGCCCCTGAAACTTCGCATTCCGGAACTTTGCCAAGACGGGAGGGAGCCGGGAGGCGAGGGTGTCTTGACAGGTGATCCACCCGCTCGGTTACCTGGGCCGAGCCCGTCCGAACCGAACGATCGGTAGGCCCCCGGGGGTCGACCCGCGAAGGAGCGACGATGACCGGCAGCGCACCCACCCCGCAGCGGCGCCTCGGCGACCCGATCCCGCCCGAGCTCCTCGACGCCGGCGAGCGGATGGACGCCGACGAGCTGCGCGCCCACCAGCTCGACCGGCTCCGGGCCACCCTGCGGCACGCGTACGACCACGTCGAGACGTACCGCCGGAAGTTCGATGCGGCCGGCGTGCGCCCCGAGGACTGCCGCACCCTGGCCGACCTCGCCCGCTTCCCGTTCACCACCAAGGCCGACCTGCGCGAGGGCTACCCGTACGGCATGTTCGCCGTCCCGCTCGACCAGGTCCGCCGGCTGCACGCCTCCAGCGGCACCACCGGCCGCCCGACCGTCGTCGGCTACACCGAGCGCGACCTCTCCACCTGGGCCGACCTCGTCGCCCGCTCGATCCGCGCCGCCGGCGGCCGGCCCGGCGACAAGGTGCACATCGCCTACGGCTACGGGCTGTTCACCGGCGGCCTCGGCGCGCACTACGGCGCCGAGCGGGCCGGATGCACGGTGATCCCGGCCGGCGGCGGCATGACCGCCCGCCAGGTGCAGCTCATCCAGGACCTGCG
This sequence comes from Streptomyces rubellomurinus, assembly GCF_000961885.1. Lineage (GTDB taxonomy): Bacteria > Actinomycetota > Actinomycetes > Streptomycetales > Streptomycetaceae > Kitasatospora > Kitasatospora rubellomurina. The sequence continues at coordinate 158,459 of NZ_JZKH01000001.1, read as the reverse complement.
GCCCGAGATCATCATGGTCACCCCGTCCTACCTGCTCACCCTGCTCGACGAGTTCGAACGCCAGGGCGTCGACCCGCGCAAGACCTCGCTGCGGGTCGGCATTTTCGGCGCCGAGCCGTGGACGGAGGAGATGCGCCGCGAGATCGAGGACCGGCTCGACCTGCACGCCGTCGACATCTACGGCCTCTCCGAGGTGATGGGCCCCGGCGTCGCGCAGGAGTGCGTGGAGACCAAGGACGGCCTGCACATCTGGGAGGACCACTTCTACCCGGAGATCGTCGACCCCTTCACCGACCGGGCCCTGCCGGACGGCGAGAGCGGCGAACTCGTCCTCACCACGCTCACCAAGGAGGCCCTGCCCGTCATCCGCTACCGCACCCGCGACCTCAGCCGCCTGCTGCCCGGCACCGCGCGGCCCGCCTTCCGGCGGATGGAGAAGGTGACCGGGCGCAGCGACGACATGATCATCCTGCGCGGGGTGAACCTCTTCCCGACCCAGATCGAGGAGATCCTGCTGCGCACCCCGGGCGTCGCCCCGCACTTCCAGCTGCGGCTGAGCCGGCGCGGGCGGATGGACCACCTGACGGTGCGGGTCGAGGCCCGCCCGGAGGCGCCGGCCGGGCAGCGGGAGGAGGCGCGGGCGGCGATCGTGCGGGCGGTCAAGGACGGGGTGGGCGTCACCGTCGAGGCCGAGGTGGTGGATCCGTACACGCTGGAGCGCTCGGTCGGGAAGATCAAGCGGGTGGTGGACGAGCGCGGCTGAGGCGCGCCCCGGAGTCATGAGGTCGCCGGAGACGGACGGCTGTCCGGGGGGTGATGTCGTACGTCTCCGGCGACTACAGAAATGTAGACGTTCGACCGGGGCGGCGTCCAGCCCGGCCGCCGGCCCGTCGCCCGCGTCCTCGGTGCGGGTCCTCGGTGCGCGGGCCGACCTCGCTCCCTCACGGTGCGTGAGAACCCCCCTACGGGCCCTATGCTGCGGGCATGCCGAGTGAGCTGCGAACTCCCCAGCCGGTCGACGACCTCGCCTTCATCCGGCGCGAGACCGAGCTGAAGCCCGTCCCCTTCCTGCCCGAGATCAGCCTGCACATGGCGGAGGACGCCATCGCGCTGTGGGAGACCACCGAGCGGGAGCGCGGCACCGCCGACCTGCCGCCGCCGTTCTGGGCGTTCGCCTGGGCCGGCGGGGTCGCGGTCGCCCGGTACGTCCTGGACCACCCCGAACTCGTCGCGGGGAAAGACGTGTTGGACATCGCCGCCGGCTCCGGTCTGGTCGGCGTGGCCGCCGCCCTGCGCGGCGCGCGGACGGTGCGGGCCGCCGAGATCGACGCCTACGCGGTGGCGGCCATCGGCCTCAACGCCGAGTCCAACGGTGTCCGGGTGGAGGGCGCGCTGGTCGACCTGGTCGACGGCGACGGCGCGCCCGCCGACGTGGTGCTCGCCGGGGACGTCTTCTACGAACGGGCCATGGCCGCCCGCTTCCTGCCCTTCCTGGAGCGGGCCGTCGCGCGCGGCGCCACCGTCATCGTCGGCGACCCCGGCCGCGCCTACCTGCCCCGGGACCGGTTCACCTCGCTCGCCGCGTACCGGGTGCCGGTGGTCGCCGACCTGGAGGACACCGCGGTCAAGACCACCACGGTGTGGCGGCTGGGCTGATCCTCACCGCGACGGGCCCGGCCGGGCCGGGCCGGGCCGGGGCGACCGTCCGTGACGTGGAATTCCCGGCAGCGCGGGGGAGCGTCCTGCTAGACAGGCCGCCATGACCGACAAGATCGTCCTGCGCCCCGCCACCCCCGACGAGATCCCCGCCCTGCTCGCCCTCTGGGCGCGCGCGGCCAAGGGCACCAGCATCACCGACGACGCGGTCGGCGTCGCCGCGCTGCTGGCCCGCGACCCGGAGTGCCTGATCGTCGCCGCCCCGGCCGACGACCCGGCCCGACTCCTCGGCACCGTCATCGCCGGCTGGGACGGCTGGCGCTGCCACCTCTACCGCCTGGCCGTCGACCCGGACCACCGCCGGCGCGGCATCGGCGCCGCCCTGCTCGCGGCCGCCGAGCAGCGCTTCACCGCGCTCGGCGGCCGCCGGGCCGACGCCATGGTGCTGGACGACAACGCCCTCGGCCACCGCACCTGGCAGGCCGCGGGCTACCAGCCGGAACCGCAGTGGAGCCGCTGGGTCAAGCCGCTGCAGGGCTGAGTCCCGCTCAGCCGCGGAGGCGGGCCAGCCAGGCCTCGACCTCGTCGGAGCGGCGGGGGAGGGCGGCGGACAGGTTCTCGTTGCCCTCCTCGGTGACCAGGATGTCGTCCTCGATCCGCACGCCGATGCCCCGGTACTCCTCCGGCACCGTCAGGTCGTTCTCCTGGAAGTAGATGCCCGGCTCCACGGTGAGCACCATGCCCGCCACCAGCGGCCCGTCGACGTGCTCCTCGGTGCGCGAGTGGGCGCAGTCGTGGACGTCGATGCCCAGCATGTGGCCGGTGCCGGCCAGGGTGAAGCGGCGGTGCAGGCCCAGTTCGTAGACCTTGTCGGCGCTCAGGTCGCCGAACAGGCCCCAGGCGGTGAGGTGTTCGGCGAGGACGCGCTGCGCGGCGTGGTGGAAGTCGCGGAACTGCCCGCCGGGCTTCACCGCGGCGATGCCGGCCTCCTGGGCGGCGTACACGGCGTCGTACACCTTGCGCTGCAGGTCGGTGAAGCGGCCGCTGACCGGCAGGGTGCGGGTGACGTCGGCGGTGTACAGCTCGTTGGTCTCCACCCCCGCGTCGAGCAGCAGCAGGTCGCCGGGCTGGGCGTGGCCGGTGTTGCGGACCCAGTGCAGGGTGGTGGCGTGCGGGCCGGCCGCGGCGATGGTGCTGTAGCCGACGTCGTTGCCCTCGATCCGGGCGCGGACGAAGAAGGTGCCCTCGATCAGGCGCTCCGGCGTCGCGGAGTCGGTGCCGAGGACGCGCACCACGTCCTCGAAGCCGCGGGCGGTCGCGTCGCAGGCGAAGCGCAGCTCGGCGATCTCGAACTCGTCCTTGACCAGCCGCAGTCCGGAGAGGAAGACCTCGAACTCGGCGTCCCGCTCGGCGTCGAGCCGGTCGGCGAGGGTCCGCTCCAGCGCCGCGTCGTGCCGGCGCAGCACGCGCACCGGGGCGCCGCCGGCGGCGGCCGCGCGCAGGTCGTCGTGCACGCCGCGGACGTCGCGGCAGGGCAGGCCGAGCAGGCGCTCGCTCTCGGTCAGGCTGTTGCGGCGGCCGTCCCACAGCTCGCCGTGGTTGTCGAGCCAGAACTCGCCGTTCGTCAGGCTGGACCGGCCGCGCAGGTAGAGCACGGCCTCGTGGCCGCTCGCGCTGGTCGGCTCCAGCACCAGGACGGCGTCCTGGGACTGGTCGCCCGTCAGGTAGACGTAGTCGGAGGACGGGCGGAACGGGTAGTCGGTGTCGTTGGCCCGCACCTTCGGGTTGCCGGACGGGACGACCAGCAGCTCGCCCGGGTACGCGGCGGAGAGCGCCGCGCGGCGGCGGGCGGTGTGTGCGGCCTGTGCGATCGGCTCCAGGTCGCGGCGCTCGGTGTCGGCCCAGCCCTGCGTCATGCTCGCGGCCAGCTCGTCGGTCACGCCGCGGGTGAGGCCGTTCTTCCGGTACTTGACGGCGTCGGCGGGCTGGGCTTCGGACATGGCGTCTCCAGAGGGGGAGGGTCGGTGCGGGGTGCCTTCGCTACGCTGCCCGGTGGGCGTGCGCGGCAGGCGTACGGCAAGCGTTCCGTACGGTATAACGAACGGTGACGGGAGAGAAGAGGTCGAGGGTGAACGGTTTCGAGGGCTCGGTGCGGGGCGTCCTCGCCGCCAACCTCAAGCGGGTACGGGCGGCGCGCGGGCTCTCGCTCTCCGAGCTGTCCCGGCAGGCCGGCATCGGCAAGGCGACGCTCTCCCAGCTGGAGTCCGGCGCCGGGAACCCCACTCTGGAGACGGTGTTCGGCCTCGCCCGGGTGCTCGGCGTCCCGATCTCCGACCTGGTGGAGGCCGGGCCCGCCGACCAGGTCACGGTGGTCCGGGCGGCCGAGGTCGACGTGCTCAGCGGCCGGGGCGTCGACCTGCGCCCGCTGCGCCGGATCGAGTCCGGCGGCGAGGTGTTCGAGGTCTACGACCAGGTGGTGCGCACCGACGGCACCCAGATCTCCGCCGGCCACACCGGCACCGAGCACACCGTCGTCCAGTCCGGCCGGCTGCGGGTGCGGGCCGGGCGCCGCGAGGTCGAGCTCGGCCCCGGCGACTACATCGGCTTCGACGCCGCGCTGCCGCACGCCTACACGGCCGTGGGCGGCGAGCCGGTCCGCTCCGTCCTGTTGCTCCAGTGCCGCGCCGAGCCGCACCCGCACCTCGCGGACGGGGCCGGGGACGCAGGCGGGACTGTGGGCGGCGAGCGGCTGCCGCACCAGGACTGAGCGAGCGGTTCGTTCGGTTTACTGAACGGGCTGGAGGGCACTAGCGCGACGCCGGCGGTGGTAGTGCACCGTGAGGACGGCGAGCAGCGGCCCCCACGCGGCCAGCGGCCAGTACGCCGCGCAGAAGACCACGTCCCGCCAGGCGGACACGTGCAGGCCCACGCCCGGGGTGCCGTCGACCCGGTAGCCGAGGCTGACCATGGTCAGCGAGTACGGCCACAGCAGGGTGTTGAACGCCGCGCCCAGGCCGGCCGGGATCACCGCCGCGAGCACCGGCACCCGGCGCCCGCCCAGGACCGGGATCCACCGGGGCCACACCTCGCCCCACTCGCTGACCAACCCGACCGCCAGGAACGCCAGCAGCTCGCTCACCACGCTCAGCGCGATGACGTACCACCACTCGCCGCCGAACCAGTCCGGCGGCGGGGTGCCGTCCGCGGGGGCGTCCATCAGCGGCAGCCGGAAGTCGACGGCGAGGACCCGCCAGAGCCCGGCCGGCAGCACGGTCAGCGAGGTGAGGTAGGCGGCCCGCACCGCCCAGCGGGGCACGCCCGGTGCCGTTCGACCGTGCAGCCGGGCCAGCGGGGTGTGAGCGGCGGTCATGGCGAACTCTCCTGGTGTGACCTGGGGTTGAACGATCCGACGCATCGAGGATCGCGCCGCGGGCGGGGGTGCCGCGTCCGCCTCCGGCACCGCCCGTCCCGCCCCGTTCACCCCTTCGGGGGAGGCCGCCTGCTACCGGGACGGTAGCCCGCCGGGGCGATGCGCCGGCCCGGCCGACGCCCCGCGCGCTCGGCTATCGTGAGGCCGAGGAAACGGGAGGGTGGTGGGCATGAGCGAGACGATCGCCGAGTTCGGCTGCGAGGTGTGCTGCGCGCCGAGCGCGGAAGCGGTCTGGCGCGACCGGGCGACGGTCTTCGCGCACGGGACGGACGTGGTGGACGACTCCCACTTCATGGTCTCGACCCGCCGCTGCCGCACCTGCGGACAGCACTTCGCCTCGATCTTCACCGAGTTCATCGACTGGAAGAACGGCGACGACGCCCAGTACCTCACCCTCCTGCCGGTCACCCCGCCCGAGGCCGACGCCCTGGCCGCCGGCACCCTCACCCCCTTCCGGCTCGGCACCCTCGGCGCCGGCCGCCGCTACCTGAACCACGACCGCCCCAGCGGCGGCCCGTCCCGGGTCTACTGGCGCACCGGCCCCTTCATGGTCGTCGAGGGCCACTGACGCCCGGAGACCTGATCACCGGTACGGCCGCGCGTCGCTGATCGACTCCTCGATCCGGGCGAGGTGGGCGGCGAGGATCTCCTCGAACGCGGCGCGGCGGTCCGCGCCGAGCGGGCGGACGTCGCGGGCGAAGTGCGCCAGGGCGGGGAAGCGTTCGGGATCGGCGCCGAGCACCGCGACCCGGAACTGCTCCATGGCCTGCTCGTACTCCGCTGCGGTGATGCTGCCGATGCCGCCCTCGGAGGCGATCAGCGAGGCGATCAGGATCACGATGCGGTGGTACCGCACCGGCACCTCCTCGTCGGGCAGGCCCGAGGCGCGCAGGGCCTGCAGCAACTCCTCCATGACCAGCCGGGATCCGGTGCCGCCGGACGCGTAACGCCCCCACAGCGCGGCGAGTTGGGGCTGCTCGCCGAAGGCCTCGCGCAGGCGCAGGCCCAGGGCCGTGATGCGCTGCTTCCAGTCGCCCTCGGGGCGGTAGCCGTCCATGGCCGCCTGGAGGACCCGGTCGGCGACCGCGCGCAGCAGCTCGGTCTTGTTGCGGAAGTGCCGGTAGAGGCTGGAGGAGTCGGTCCCGAGCGCCGCGGCGAGCTTGCGCACGCTGAACGACTCGGCGTCGCCCGTGCGCAGCAGCTCCGCCGCCGTGTCCAGGATCTCCTCGGTCGACCATCGCCTGCGGCCAGTCATCTCGCCCCTCTCGTCCGGGCACAGCCTAAACCATGCACTCGTTGTTGCGTTTGGCATTGCGCTTGGTGTTGCACGCGGTGCGTGCATAATGAGGGCGGCGCACTGTTCGAGGGGAGAAGGACACATGAGCGAGACCACGAGCACGAGCACGACCACGGCGGCGACCGCGACCCGGCCGCCGGAACCGGACTTCGCGGCGATCACGCCCGAGGAACTGCGCACGTACCGCGACGCCGAGAACCGCTTCCGCGCCTCCGACGCCGCGCGGGCGATCCTCGGGGAACCGCACCCCGGCGCCGCGATCGCCTGGCAGCGGATCGCGCTGCCCGGCCGCGACCTCCCGGTCCGGGTCTACCGGCCGGCCCCGCCGGAAGGGGGCGCTCGCACCGACCTGCCCCTCGTGGTCCACGTCCACGGCGGCGGCTTCGTGGGCACGGCCGCGCAGTGCGACTGGACCAGCAGCCACCTCGCCGCACGGCTGCCCGCCCTCGTCGTCTCCGTCGAGCACCGTCTGCTCGCCCCCGACAGCCCGCTCGCGCACGCCGCCGACGACGGCTGGGACGTGCTCCGGCACGTGGTCCGACACGCCGCGCGGTGGGGCGTCGACCCGGCGCGCGTGGCCGTCTTCGGCGAGAGCTGCGGCGCGCTGATCAGCGCGCTGACGGCCGTGCGGGCCCGGGAGGCCGGCCTGGAGCTCAGGGCGCAGGTGCTGGTCAACCCCGTCGTCGACGTCACCGAGTCGATGCCCGACTACCCCTCGATGGCCGAGTACGCGGACCGCCCGACCCGGGCCCTGCCGCTGCTGCGGCTCTTCCGGCGGCTCGCCGTCCCGCCGGGAGCCGACGCCGCGGCGGTCTCCCCGCTCTTCGCCGCCGACCTGGGCGGCCTCGCCCCGGCGCTCCTCGTGGTCCCCACCCAGGACGCGGTCGCCGACCACGGCCGCCGCTACGCCGAGCGGCTGCGCACCGCCGGGACCCCCGTACGGCTCTCCGAGTACCCGGGAGCGAAGCACGCGTTCCTCACCCTGCCCGGCGTGGAACCGCAGGCCGCGGCCGCCCAGGCGGAGATCCTGGCGTACCTCCGCGCGGCCCTGACGAAGTAGCGGAAGCGAGGGGGAACGTGCCCGGGGCGGCCGCGGAAGCCGCCCCGGGCGTCGGCGGGCGTCGCTGCCGGTTCGGCCCGGCAGGCTGCGGGCCGACCGCCCGTGCGGTGCGCGGCGGGCGAATTCGGATCGCCCGGGCAGGTGCCGGGTGGCATCCTGTGGCGGGCTGGTCCGGGAGCGGGGGAGGGCTCGTGGGTTACGAGGTGGAGTGGGTGGAGCTGCCCGAGGCCGCGGGGCGGGTGCGGAGCCGGTGGGAGGACTGCACCGGGAGCGGCCTGGTGTGCGATCACGAGCCGAGGTGCGCGGAGGCGTACTTTTCGCTCGCGGAGCCGTTCCGGTTCTGCTTGAACGTCGCCGGGATGGCGGTGTGCCGGGACGGGATGCGCCGGGCCGGCATGAGCTACCGAGCCGAGCGGCAGCCGTTTCCGGACTGGCCGTTCGAGGGCGCCGAGGACTGGCGGTCCGCGAGCCGGGCCCGGCGGGACGCCTACAGGGCGGCCGAGCGGGCCGCCGCCGCGCAGACCGTGCCGGGGGGAGTCGGTGTCCCGGAGTTCAAGCTGTCGAGCAACGGCCCGTGGATCGTCGGCCCCCAGGAGATCGCCGGCGCCCTGGGCCGCTACGCCGTCGCCCCGGCCGGCCTGCGGGCCGAGCTGGAGGCCGCGGAGGTGTGGCGCGACTGGCTCGGCTGGCTGCGGGAGACGGTGACCCGCGGGGGCTTCACGGTCGGCTGAGCGGCCGCCGTCGGTCGGGCGTTGTCGCAGGCCAGGGGCATCTGGCAAGATCACGAGCGCGCGCCGGGGGCAGCGGACACCGCCACCGGCTTCGGTGGTGTCGGCGTGGGACCGGGGGGCCGTCAGATGATGGAGATGTTCGAGCGTGCCGCCGCGGAAGCGGGCTTCGCGCTCGACGGCTCGCAGACCGCGGCGGCCGAGCGGCTCGCCCGGCTCGGCGCCGACCTGTCCGCCCGCCGGCGCCTCTTCGGTGCCGGGAAGCCGCCGCGCGGTGTCTACGTGTGGGGGCCGGTCGGGCGCGGCAAGAGCTGGCTGACCGGGGTCTTCTACGAGGCGCTGCCGCTGCGGAACAAGCGCCGGGTGCACTTCCACGAGTTCTTCCGGGAGTTCCACGCCGTCCACGCCCGCCACCGCAAGGAGCGGAACGCCTGCGACCTCGCCGTCGCGGAACTGCTCAGCGACTGCCGGCTGCTGTTCTTCGACGAGTTCCACGTGCACGACCCGGGCGACGCGATGATGATGGGCCGCGTCCTCACCTCGCTGGTCGAGCAGAAGGTCACCCTGGTGGCCACCTCCAACTACCCGCCCGCCGGCCTGCTGCCGAACCCCGTCCACCACCACATGTTCGAGCCGACCATCAAGCTGCTCGAAAGCTCCCTGGACGTCCTGGAGGTCGCGGGCCCGCACGACTACCGCTCCCGCGCGAAGTCCCGTACCAGGGGCTCCCGTTCGCGGTTCGAGGGCGGGGGCTACCTCTGGCCCGGCAGCGAGCGGCAGCTGCGCGAGGCCGGGCTCGAACCGCCGGCCGCCGCCGAGCGGCAGACCGTCCGGACCGGCGGCCGCGAGCTCACCGCCCGCGCGGTGCGCGACGGTCTCGTCTGGTTCGACTTCCACGAGCTGTGCGACGAACGCACCTCGACCGTCGACTACCTGGGCCTCGCCGACCGCTTCGACACCTGGGTGCTCTCCGGCCTGCCCGAACTCACCTCCGGCCGCCGGGACGCGGCGCAGCGCTTCGCCAACCTCGTCGACGTCCTGTACGACCGGGACGCGACGCTGTACCTCGTCGCCGACGCTCCGCTCGCGGACTGCCTCCGGGGGGACGCGCTGCCCATCGACGTCAACCGGACCGTCAGCCGTCTCGGCCTCCTGCCGGTTCCTCCGTTCGGTGGTCCCCCGAGCGCGTCCACCGTGCGGGCGGCTGCTGTTCCACCACGCTGATGCGGACGCCGCCCGCGACGGCGCGGGCGGCCGGAGCACGAGAGCAGGGTGAACGACATGGAACACCGTAGTAGGGGATTCGGCGGGGCCGGGTTGGTCGCGGCGGCGATGGCGGGCTGTGCGGTGGCGGTGCTGGCCGCCGGCCCGTCCTGGGCGCTGCGGCAGCCCGACCCGCGGCCGGCACTGGGGGGCGTCGTGCCGGGCGCGCCCGAGGCGGCCACGCTGCCCGCCGTGGCCGCCAAGCCGTCCCACTCCCACCTGGAGGTGGTCCGGATCGACCCGGACCCGGCGGCGCCCGGCGGCACCACCACGATCCACGCCTTCGTCGCCAACTTCGGCCCGGACACCACCGCCTCGCCGTTCACGGTCACCGTCACCCTGCCGGAGGGGGTGACCCCGCAGGCCCCGTTCTTTCCCACGGACTGCAAGGTCGGGGCGCGAGGCAGGCAGGTGCACTGCGTGTTCGGGCCCGGCCTGCCGAGCGGCCGCAGCGCGACCGCCCTCGTCCGGATCTTGATCTCCCCCAAGCAGGAGCCCGGGATCCTGGAGGGCGGCTCGGTCGAGGTGCGCAGCGCGGACGACCCGGGCGGCGCCCGCCATCGGGAGTCGTTCGACATCAGGGTCGCCGAGTAGCCGAGCGGCGTCGCCTGACCGGGTTCTGACATCCCTTCGGGAACCGGCCCGGCCGCCGATCCGACTGCCTGGGTGATCACCCATCAAGGGAGTTGGTTCGACGATGACTTCGAGCACGGGCACCACCCGTCGCACGGTGCTCCGCAGGGCAACGGCAGCGGCAGGCGCTCTCGGTGTCGGCCTGGCCGGTGTCCCGACCGCCGCATCCGCTGGGCAGCGCGAGCGGATCCGCGTGGCCGTCCTGCTCTACGACGGCTTCACCGCCCTGGACGCGGTCGGCCCGTACGAGGCGCTGTGCCGCGTCCCGGGCGTCCGTGTGGTCACGGTCGGCCGCAAGGCCGGTCCGGTCCGCACGGACACCGGGCAGCTGGCACTCGGCGCCGAGCGGGCCATGACGGACGTGCCGCACGCGGACGTGCTCCTGATCCCCGGCGGCGGCAACCGCGGCACGATCGCGACGATGAACGACCCGTCCGTCCTGGCCTGGGTGCGCCGCATCCACCAGCACTCGACGTGGACCACGTCCGTCTACACCGGCGCCCTCGTCCTCGGCTCCGCCGGCCTCCTGCGCGGCGTCCCGGCCACCACGTACTGGGCCTCGCGGCCCTACCTCGCGGAGACGTTCGGCGCGGTCGTCACGCCGGGCCGCTTCGTCGAATCGGGCAAGATCATCACCGCGGCGGGCGTGTCCGCCGGCATCGACCTGGGCCTGCACCTGGCCGCCCGCCTCTCCGACGACGAGGTCGGCCGGGCGATGCAGCTCGCGATCGAGTACGACCCCGAGCCGCCGTTCGACACGGGCAGCCCCGAGAAGGCGGACGAGGCCACCCGGCAACTGGCCCTCAAGCTCGTCGCCGACGCGGCGGCGCCCTGACGCAAGGGGGGCGTCAGATCCGCCGGAACGATCGCCCGGCCAGGCCGGCCCCCACCACTTCGCCGTTGTCGTCGCGGCTGAAGTGCCTCCGCTGCCCGCCCGCCGGCCGCTCCGGGGCGAGGGTGGTGTCGAGCCAGTCGAACGTGACCTGCTGGAATCGCGCCATGGCCCCCATGTGGCAGTGCTCGCCCGCGCCCTCGGACTCGGACAGCGTGACCAGGGTGTGCGGGCAGGTCAGCGCCGCACGGACGAGTTGGGGCTGGCCGTGGAAGAACTGGTCGTGCTCGGCGTCCAGGACGAGGGTGGGGCAGTCGATGAGCGGGGCGACGCCGTCGAGGGTGTAGTCGGCGGTGCGCCGGATGTAGTCCGCGGCGGAATCGGCGCCGAACGTCCACACGCCGTTGCGCAGGGCCCAGCGGAGCTGGGTGGAGGCCTGCATCATCAGGCTCAGGACCGGGTCGGCGAGGTCGTCGCGCCCGGCTCCGACCCACTCCCGCAGGAACGGCGGCATGAGCCGGGTGTGGGCCTGGTGGTAGTCGTAGAGGCCGTCGTTCAGCACTAGGGCGGCCAGCCGGTGCTCGTGGGCGGCGGCGCGGGCGGAGAGGTAGCCGCCGAGGCTGTAGCCCATGAGCGCGAGCCCGTCCGGGGCGATCTCGGGGCGGGTGAGCGCGAAGTCGAGCACGGGGGTGACGACGGCCTCCCAGTCCGGGCGAAGGACGAGGCCCTGTTCGCGCAGCGCGGCGCCCTGGCCGGGGCCGTCGTAGGTGAGCACGTGGTACCCGCGGCGCAGCGCGGCCGCGCCGATGACGAAGTAGGCCTCCTCCAGGGTGGAGTCGAAGCCGCCGGTGAAGACGATGGTCGGGCGGGGCTGCCCGGAGTCGTCGACGAGGAAGAGGTAGCCGGGCAGGGAGGTGTCCTGGTAGGGGATGCGCACGGCTTCGACGGGAGTGTCCATCAGCGTCGCGGCGGTCGCGAAGGTCTCGCGGGAGAGCGCGGAGAGGGCCTTGGCCTCGGGGTCGTGGGCGGGGTCGTCGCGGCGGTAGAACTCGGCGGTGCGGTAGTAGTTCGACGCGCGCAGCAGGGCCTCGCGGGCGCTGACCCGGTGACCGGCCGCCAGGGCGGCGGTGCCGATGGCGTGGACGCGCTGCGCGGTCCGCTTCCACTCGCGCAGCCAGGCTTCCTCGTCGCCCTCGCCGACGTCGCGGAGAGTGGACAGGACCTCGCCCAGGTCGGCGCCGCCGTCGTTGGCGAAGCCGGCCGCGCGCAGTGCCTCGAAGGAGAACGACTCGTCCTCGTACAGGAATCGCATGGTGCACCTCGGGCGTTTGTCGAGACGGAACGGTTCCGTCTCGTCTTCGGTCGACGATAGGCCGCACCTAGTCGAGACGCAACCGTTCCGCCTGGGGTAGGTTCGGGGCATGCCCAGCGCCCCCACGCCCCAGCCGTCGCTCCCCGAGCCGTCGCTCCCCGAGCCCGCCACCGCCGGGGCTCCCGGCCGCGCCCCCGGACGCCGGCTCCCCGGCGGCCCCGTCCTCCAGGACTCGGTGACGGAGGCGATCGCCGCCGCCTTCTTCGAGGAACTGGCGGCCGCCGGCTACGCGCGACTCTCCCTGGAGGCCGTCGCCAAGCGGGCCGGGGCGGGCAAGGCCGCCATCTACCGGCGCTGGACGTCCAAGCTGGACATGACCGTCGACCTGGTCTCCGCCGTCGCCGTCAACGCTTCCGGGGCCGCCGACACCGGCACCCTGCGCGGGGACGTCCTGGCCTTCCTCACCGAGGTCGCCGACGCCCTGAACGAGCCGCTCGCCGCGCGGATCATCCCCGACCTGATCGCCGAGGGCGGCCGCACCCCCGAACTGGCCGAGGCACTGTTCGCCGCCGTCCGCGACACCCGCCGCAGCAGGGCCACCCAGCTCCTGGAGCGGGCGGTCGCCCGCGGCGAACTCCCCGCCGACGTCGACCGCGAGATCGCCCTGGACCTCCTCGCCGGCCCGCTCTACTGGCGCCTCGCGGTCGTCCACACCCCGACCGCCCCGGACCACCTGGACCGTCTCACGGACATGCTGCTCGCTGCCTTCCGGGCCTGACGTCCGAAGCCGAACCCCTCCTACGGCCGCGGCGTGCTGACCCAGCGCCACGTGGTGAGACGAGGGTGCCCCGGCAGTTCGGCGCGGCCGGTCGCCCACAGCAGGGTGCGCCAGGGATCCGCGCCGCCCGGCGCCTCCGGAAACAGACGGGCGAGCACCCGGGAGCACAGAGCGGAGGGCGGGGTCCAGGCAAGCCCGAAGCCCTCCGCCGCATCGTGCATGTGCACCAGCGTCTCCACCACCCCCATCGCCGCGAAGCCTTCAGGATCCGACACCCCGGCGGCGTGGTGGGCGCGGACCTCGGACGAGGCCGTACGCACCATCGCGACCAGCAGCGCGCCGCACGCCTCCAGCACCTGCACCAGGCCGGCCGGACCCGCAGTGCGCTCCGCGAAGACGAAGACCGTGGGTCCGTCCGGCCTCTTCCGGTTCAACGCGAACGGCACATGGGTGTCCAGCGGCGGGCTCTGCGGCCCCAACTGCACGGCGTAGTACAGCAGGTCGTTGGCGAGGTGCTCGACGGTCTCCCAGCAGTCCCACTCCAGCGAACCGGCCTTACCGCCCCACCCCTCCGAGGGCGCGTCCCGCAGGACGCCCACGGCGAGCCGCACGGCAAGGTCGACGTCGTCCGCGGTGACGGGGGACGACACTGATCCGGTTTCGGCTGATCGAGACATCGCAGCACCGTATCCCAGGGGAGGAGGGCAACCGGCTCCTGGCGGTCGAACGGGACTCGCCACCCCGGAGACGGGAGTGGCCAACTCCCGGACAGCCCTTGCGATCCGTTGGAACAATCTCGGGTATGGCGACTGCATCGAGTCCTGCCGACAGGAACTGGGACGACCTGCTCCAGCACGGGACCGGCCCGGTACAGGAGTCCTTCCTGGACCTCGTGAGGAAGACCCGGCACTACGTCGGCTATTCGCCGGCCATGGTCTGAAGCAATCTCCAGACACCCCAGTACGCCGAAGCGGACCGCCTCGCCGTCTTCCGCAGGGCCTTCGACCGTCTGCAACCCTCCGCGGTCTACGGCCCGGCCGCACGGGACCTCATCGAGGCTGCGCTCAGCCAGACCTGAGAGGACCGGTGGCGCGTCAGACGGTGGTCGTCCGCCCGAGCCGGTAGAACGTGATGAACCCCTGGACAGTGAGGGCCAGGAGGACGGAGGGGAGCACGGTCCACGGCAGCACCCCGCCGATCGTCAGAGCCGTGAAGACGACCAGGGCCGCGACGAGGGTGGGGAGGACGGCGGACACGGAGATGCCGATGCGGATGTGGCGGGTCATGACGACTCCTCTGGGAAAGAAGGGGCGAACGGAATGAACGGTCACTTGGCGGTGCGGGCGCGGTCGAGATAGGCGGCCAGGTCGTGCCAGGCGTCGGCCGGAGCCACCGGGTCGCCGGACATCGCGGCCGGCTCGTGCCGCCAGGCCGAGCGCACCGCGGTCGACACGCCGCCGTCGCCCCCGGTGAACAGCGAGCTCAGCTCATCCATGCGTGCCACCAGCTTCCTCACCCGGGGCGCCGCCGGATCGACCCCGGCGAGCCGCAGCGCCTCGGCCCGGCGGTACAGCTCCGGCCACTCCACCTCCAGCAGGTAGTGCGCGGCAGGACCCAGCCCTGCCGCCCGGTCCCGCAGAGTCCGCAGCTGGTCGCTGTCGAGGTGACGCCGCAGCGCCTCCTGGCCCTGCGGTCCCGCGCTGCCCATCGACTGGAGCGCGCCGATCAACGCGGAGACGTCCGGCGCCCGGTCGGACGCCAGCTCGCCGTGGATGTGCGCCAGCCGCTGCCTCAGGGCCTCCAGGGACGCGATGGACGCCTCGACCCCGGCCAGGTGCTCACTCACCAGCCGAACCGGGTCGACTCCGGCCTCCAGGCACGTCGCGATGCTCTCCAGCCCCAGCCCGAGACGACGCAGCGCGAGCACCTGGTACAGGCGGATCACATCCTGCTCGGTGTACTCGCGGTGCCCGGCGGCGGTACGCCTGGACGGACTGAGAAGCCCGATCTGGTCCCAGTGGTGCAACGTACGAACGGTCAGCCCACTCGCCTCAGCGAGCGGCCCGACCTTCCACGTCTGGTCGATGCTCATGCACCAACGATGCCCCCTGACGTCGCGTGAGGTGCAAGCGCCCCGGGTTCGCCCGACGACCGGTGGGCGTGGGCTGCCGGTGCACGAGCGGGCTTCGAGGACGGTCGAAGCCCGCGTCGAACTCGTATTTCCCGAAGGCGAGCGCCGCACGGGACCTCATCGACGCCGCGCTCAGCCAGACCTGAGAGGACGTTCCGCGGCCCGTCGCACGGCGGCCCGGCGCAGGTCGGAAGACCTGAGGGTTGTCGCGGCCGGTGATCAGGTGGTCTCCTGGACACGCCCCAGCCACTGGTCGGCGGCGGCGGACCGTCGACGACGAGGCCGGCACCTGGACTCGGGCCAGAGCCGTACAGTCCTGGCATGACCGACACCACCGCACCATGGCGAGAAGTCGAACGAGCCACCGTCTTCAGCAAGTTCGGCCGATCCGTGGACCGCGTCGACTTCGAGCTGCCTGACGGACGGAAGGAGGAGTTCTACCTCAAGCGCGAGCGCCCGGCGGGGGCTGTGCTCGCCCTCACCCCCGACCGGCATGTCATCCTCGCCCGCCAGTACCGGCCCGGCCCCGACCGCGTGCTGTACGAGCTGCCGGGCGGCTTCCTCGAACCCGGCGAAGAACCGGCGGACGCCATCGCCCGGGAGCTCCTGGAGGAGACCGGCTACCGGGGCGAGATGCGCCCCGCCGGGCCGTACTGGCACGACGCCTACTCCAACGCCCAGCGCTTCGCCTTCCTTGCAACCGACTGCGTCAAGGTCGCCGAACCAAGGCCGGAGCGCACCGAGTTCATCGAGGTCGTCACGCTCACCCTGCAGGAGTTCCGCAGCCGCGTACTCCGTCAGGGCCGCCAGACCGACACCGCCGCGGCCTACCTGGCCCTGGACGCGCTCTCGCTCCTGTAGCCCAGGGAGACGACGGGCGGGCCGGGCCACACCATCTCACGCTCACCCGCCCACCCCGGGAGGTCCCCGTGGGTTCGGGCAGGCGGAAAGGGCCACGCTACGCGCCACCGCCGATCCTGAGCCGAACCGCACGCCGAAGGTGCTGCGGCCGATCGACGTCCCTGCCGGCTGCATTCCGATGCTCGGCCACGCCCTTCGTCGGATCTGCTAGCTGGTCCGGCGCGGAGGTGATGGTTCGGGCTCGGTGGGTGGCGTCAGCATGGTGGCGAGTCGGTCGACGCCGAATCCGCTGATCAGGAGGCGTTCCTTACGGCTCCCGGTGAGGCGCTGGGTCCAGTCGACGAACCCGCCGTCCGCGACCTCCAGTTGTTGGCCGTGAATGGTTGCGTAGACCTTGTAGCACAGGCCGGTGTAGTAGCCGCGTCCGGTCACCCGGTCGGGGTCACCGATGATGTCAAGGCCCGGTGTTCCGGCCAGCTCGGTACCTGCGCGGGCCAGGATCGGAGCGGCGGACTCGTCGAGGCAGGTGATGCGGATCTCGGTCTGGCGCACTCCAGCGCATGCCATCGCCCGGACGGCGAACTGCAGGTGCTCGACCAGGTGCTGTTGCTCGAAGGCCCGGCTGCCGGTGTCCCGGCCGGCTGTCACCAGGGCGAACAGTTGGAAGTGGGCGAGCATGCCGGGTGCGTCGAAGTGCTGGGCGCGCACGACTCGTTGGCTCGCAGCCAACCGGACCGGCACGGCCGAGCGGGGATCGGAAGCCAGGGCCTGGGATCTCCGCTGGGCTGCTTCCAAGGCCAGGGCATTGGTCGGGTCGGCTGCGACCTCGCTGCCACGAATGGTGGCGACGACCTTGCGCGGGTCGACGGTCGCGACCGCCGTATGCGCTGCCAGGGGGACGAGCGGAGCCAAGGTGAGCATCTGGAAGTCATCCGGCAGCGCCGAGAACAGGGCGTCTTCGCCTCGTCGTAGGTGTGTGAAGCTTGTCGGGGCCGGGGTCACGAACCGGTCGGTGCGGTAGCGCCGCATCACCTCGGCCGGGGTGAGCCGATCGGCGCGGCGTCGGAAGACTTCCAGGAGCAGCGTGGTCAGATCCGCCCCGGTCAGCCCCTCGGCCAGCAGCTCCAGCAGTTCCGGTCCGCCTGCCTCGGCCAGAACTCGGCGCAACGCCGGACCGGCCGGGTATTCATCGCTCGTCATGGCGGACGAGTATCGCCTGGCCGGTATCGGACAGGCCATCGATTTGCCGACGGGTCAGGAGCGAGCAAGTTCGAGCAAGTTCATGGTGCGAGCGGCGACGCGTGCGGCAAGATCGCTCAAGGCGATCGACTCCGACCTGGTAGGAGGCCCACCATGGCACTGCACAAGCTCGGACAGGACCCCCACAGCCCCGAAGGTAAGTCCCCGACCGTCTACTTCGACGACACGACGGGCAACTACATTCTCCAGGGCTGGAAGGTGCTGGATCCGGAACGGCTCGCACAGATGGACATCCCCGGGCACGAGACCGTGATCGAATTCCCCAGGCGCATGATGCAGTTCTTCCCGGAGGTGCACGGTGGTAGCAGTCCCATCGCTTGAGGACCTGCTGCGGAGCTGTACCCGGTCGGCTCTCCATCTGGAGATGCGGGACGGATACATGCGGGACGACCCGCTGTTCCTCAGCTGGCTCGGCGGACGACGCGACGACCCTGCCGACCGCCCGTCGTGGTGGAGCCCCTGGTTGCAGCTCATCCAGGAGACGACGAGCCGCGGAGTCGAGGTGCTGCGTGCGCGGGTCGTCTCGGAGCCGGTGAGCGATTACATCCGGTTCGAGCACGAGATCACGTTCCGGAACGTCGCCTCCGGCGAGCAGGTCAGGTGGCTTCCCCGCCGGCGGGCGACCGGCCTGGCGCTTCCGGGCAACGACTTCTGGCTGATCGACGGGCAGTTCCTCGTGGTTCACCACTTCAGCGGTGAGGGCGACTTCGTGGACGACGAGGTCATCACTGATCCGCAGACCCTGAAGCTCTGCGCCTCCGCCTTCGAGGCCGTCTGGGAACGGGCGGTCCCGCACGAGGACTTCCGGCTGCGCTGACCGTGTCCGCGTCGTCCAGCGTTCAGCAGGCCAAGCTGGCCGGCGGGACGGTAGGGCGACGCGGGTCAGGTGCTCGGGGTCCTGGCCGTAACGATCAAGGTCCCGATGTGCCCCTCGGTCGGCGCGTCGAGCACATCAGCTTGCGGCGACTCGAATCCGCTACGCAGAAGGAGACTGGTCCACCTGCGGGGTGTGTAGGAGTAGCGGTACGTGTACAGCGCCCTCCCGGCGAACCCGCCCTTGTACATGCCCTGGGGGCCGTAGGCACCGGGGATGGCGGGGGGCTGCGAGAAGACTGGGACGCCGCCGGGGTTCAGGCGGGAAGCGATGAGAGGGAACAGCTTCAGCGGGTCCGTGAACCAGACCGCTCCGAACACGGAGTAGATCGCGTCCCAGGTCTCGTCAGTGCCGCTCAGGTAGTCCAGGATTTCAGCGCAGTGGATCTGGACCCCGGACGGCCCCCAACGTTCGGTGGCCCTCTGGGTCATGACGGGCGAGAGGTCCACGCCGGTGGTCTTCACGCCCTGCTCGGCCAGTGCGGCAAGCGCGCGGCCGGTGCCGCACCCGATCTCAAGGGCGCTGGACGGGGAGCCGAGCAGCTCGAGGCCGGGCCCGTGGTCGGCGTACTGGGTCCAGCGGAAGACCGGCCCGGCGTCGAATACGTCGTCCTTGATGCCGGCCGCGTAGGTGTCCCAGAGCTCGCGCTCGGATGCGATGTCGTGCTGTGCAGGCAACGGACTCCCTTCGGCGAGGAGTTGGCGAGCAGGTGCCCCTGCCCCGTCGTGCGGGGCAGGGGCACCCTAGCGTTCGATCAGTGGCTGTCGGATCCTTGCTGTCGCGGACGGGGAGGATGCCCGGTGCGACCTCGATGTGGCCCTCGTCGTCTCCGATCAGACGGTTACGAAGTCGTCGGAGGACCGAATGGCTCGGATCAGGGCCAGGGAGTCAGCAGGGGATAGGGCACTGTTCTGGAGATGCCGCCAATCCCGTTCCCAGCGCAGGGCTTCGTCTGGGTCCTTGCTGAGCAGGGCTCCGAGTTTGGATTCCGAGTAGAGCACGGTCGATTGATCGGAAAGCGTGAGCATGATGGCCGGCCACGGAAATGAGCAAGCCTCGCCTCGTGCGAATGGGAAGACCTGAAGAGTGAGATTGGGGTTCTCTGCGAAGTGTTCAAGGCGCTGAAGCTGTGCGCCTGTTACGGCGTTGCCACCGATCCTTGTGCGAAGGCAGCTCTCGTCGAGGACGAAGTGGCAACGTGGCGCATCGGGCTTCTCGTGGAGGCGCTGGCGGGAAAGCGCGAAGGCGACGCGTTCGTCGGCCTGTCGCTGGCTGATCGAGCCGCGATTCGCGGCTGCGTTGTGGATTGCTTCTGCGTATTCCCTGGTCTGAAGAATCCCAGGAACGATCCTGTCTTGATACTGCCTGATCTGCAGTGCCTTGGATTCATATGACGCGTATTTGAAGAAGCCCTTGATCATGGAGCTTTGCTCAAGGTCCCACCACAGAGACACCAGCGTGTCGCCGGCATCCAGAGCAGTGTCAGAGGCGGTCGCGAAGCGGAAGGGCGGCGGGCGGTCGCCCAGTTCGACGTAGGAGACGAACGCGCCTGAGTAGTTGATCAACGTGCCGAGCTGGGACTGCGTGAGGCCCTTCGCTTGGCGGAGGCTTCGAAGTTTCCGGCCGAAGGCCTCGCGGCGCGATCGGGCTGGCTCTGAGGGCTCGCCGTTCATGATCACCTTGATTCAACGCATTGAGTGTTGAGTTGAAATGCCTTCCGATCGTAGCTCGGTGTCTCGATCCTTGAAGGGCGATCGCCAAGACGTGAGCGGTCCTGAGGTGTGGTGCGTCCGCGGAAGGTGGATAGCAATATGACTAGTAGTCATTCGGGCGAGAGCCTGATTCTGAGGCGGAACTTCCCGCCGTGCCGATGCGCGCAGTGCGGGGATTCCGTTCCCGAAGCGCGGATGAACGCCGACGTCGTGGCCCCGGCGGCGCCGCCCGTGAGGCGGGTGGCGCCGCCGTCCATCGCCTACCGGCCGTCCGTCGTCGGCGAGCGGGTCTTCGACGTCCGCTCGGGCAGGTGGGGGGCCTTCATGGGGTGGCAGCGTGGGCGCGCCTACCTCCGGCCCGCCACCGGCGGCGTGGAGTGGGACACCGAGGCGCGTTGGATCACGAACACCGAACAGTGAGATGCCCCATGAGCAAGATGATCGACAAGATCACGGCCGAGGACCGTCGCATCGCGGCCGAGATTCTCGACGACCTCCAGGCCGTCCTTTACGCCGCCGAGGTGAATCTCCCGTCCCTCGGTATCGACTGGCGTTCGGCCAAGGCCACCGGGGTCATCCTGATCGACCTCGGGGCCGCGCGGCCGGAGATCATCGAGCGGCTGGTCGTCGTCCTCCGCAGATGTATGCGGCCGTAATCGGCTCTGGAATCATCGTTGTTGGGAGTCTGGCGATCGCGGGTGCGGTCGTGACGATGATTCCTGAGCGCGTTTCCGATTCTGCGGGCGCGTTGGTGTTCGTCCTCATCTTCCTTGCCTCGTCCACGGGGGGATTCACGTTCGTGGCAGGGTGGATGAAGATGCACACATAGCGGCGCGGGCTTCGAGGACGGTCGAAGCCCGCGCCGTCGTGTTCTCTGCCCTCAGCTGTCGTTGAGGGCGTAGGTGCGGAAGGTGGCGAGCAGGGGGAGGACTTCGGTCTTGTTGGGCTCCTCGGTGACGGCCCTCATGGCGTCGATCACCGTGTGGGCGATGACCTTGGTGACGCCCAGGTCGTCGGCGGGAGCGAGCATGCCCCAGGCCTTCAGAGTCTGGGTGAGCAGGGCGCTCATCCGGGCGCCGATGTTGGCGCTGACGGCGTCCGACAGCTCCGCCATCTCCTCCTCGCTCATCGTGGCGCGCAGCCCGAAGGCCAGCGCCATCAGCGTGTCCATCGCGTGTTCGCCGTACGCGGCGACCAGCGCCGGGAGCGGCCGCTCCCCGTCGCCGCCCGCCGCGAGGGCGGCCAGCGCCTCGTCGTCGTCCTTCCACGCCGCCTCCAGGGCGGCCAAGGCCCGCAGGGCCTCGTCCACGGTCAGCCCGTCTGTCATGGGAGGAACCGTATTGAGGCGATAGCCGTGACACGCGCGGTCGGCGCGTGGGGTTCACACCTTCGAGCGAAGACAGGACCTAATCGGGGCGGTGGAGGTCGGCGAAGTGCTGTGCGTCCCAGGTGCCGCCCAGTTCAGGGGCCAACGAGGCGAGGGCGAGCGCGCCGAAGTCGTCAGCGGCACCCGCGCGTTCCGGGAGGGCGCCGAGGAGGGGGGCGCCGGCGGAGCGCGGGAGGTCGGCGAGGT
The DNA here is from genome assembly GCF_000961885.1 of Streptomyces rubellomurinus. Lineage (GTDB taxonomy): Bacteria > Actinomycetota > Actinomycetes > Streptomycetales > Streptomycetaceae > Kitasatospora > Kitasatospora rubellomurina. The sequence goes on along the minus strand of NZ_JZKH01000001.1, from coordinate 137,059 downwards.
TGCAGCGTTCGGCGAGGCCGGGGTCGGACGGCCAGGAGCCGACCAGGACGCCGGCGAGGGGGAGTTGGCGCGAGGAAAGCGCTTCCGCGGTGAGGGCGACGATGTTGAGGGTGCCGAGGGTGGCGGAGGCGACGAGGAGCACCGAGGCGGGCAGGCCCGAGGCGATGACGGCCCGGGCCTGGTCGGCCAACGTGCGTCCCTCGTCGTCGTAGCGGACCAGCAGGCCGCCCGCGCCCTCGACCAGGACGAGGTCGTGCGAAGCGGCAAGGGAGGCGACCGCCGTGGCGACGTCGGCGGGGGAGAGGTAGGGCAGCCCGGAGCGCCGTGCTGCGGTGTCGGGCGCCAGCGGGTCGGGGTAGCGGGCGAGCTCCAGGATGGTCACGTCGCCCGCCAGGCGCTGGACTTCGGCCGCGTCGCCCGGTTCGTCGCCGGTGACGCCCGTCTGCCCGGGCTTGAGCACCGCGACCCGCTGCCCGGCCCGCAGGGCCGCCGAGGCGACGGCCGCGGTGGCGATGGTCTTGCCGACGTCCGTGTTGGTCCCCGTGACGAAGAGGATGCGGGCGGCGCTCATCCGGCCACCGCCGCGGCGGTCACGGCGGCGGCGATGCGCGCGACGTCCTCGTCCCCGGTCACGTACGGCGGCATGGTGTAGATCAGGTCCCGGAAGGGCCGCAGCCACACGCCCTCCCGCGCGGCGGCCTCCGTTGCCGCCGGGACGTCCACCGGGTGGTCCAGCTGGACGACGCCGATGGCGCCTTGAACACGCACGTCCCGTACGCCGGGCACCTCGGAAGCTGCCGAGAGTCCGGCGGAAAGGCCGGAGGAGATGCGCTTGACCTCGACCGCCCAGTCCTGCCCGAGCAGCAGGTCCAGGGAGGCGTTGGCGACGGCGCACGCCAGCGGGTTGCCCATGAACGTCGGCCCGTGGGCGAGCACCGGCATCTCGCCGCGGCTGATCCCGTCCGCGATCTCGCTGGTGCACAGGGCGGCGGCGAGGGTCAGGTAGCCGCCGGTGAGGGCTTTGCCGAGGCACATGACGTCCGGCGAGATGCCCGCGTGGTCGGCGGCGAACAGGGCGCCGCTGCGGCCGAAGCCGGTGGCGATCTCGTCGAAGACCAGCAACACCCCGTGCCGGTCGCAGAGTTCGCGCAGCATGCGCAGGTAGGCGGGCGAGTGGAAGCGCATCCCGCCGGCGCCCTGGACGACCGGCTCGACGATGACGGCGGCCAGCTCGTCCGCGTGACGCTCCATCAACTCCTCGAACTGCGAGGCGTATTCGGGGTCGAGCGGCGCGTCGAACCCGGCCGGCGGCTCGGGCGCGAACAGCTGCCCGGGCAGCACCCCGCCCCACAGGTGGTGCATTCCGCCGTCCGGGTCGCACACCGACATGGGGTGGAAGGTGTCGCCGTGGTAGCCGCCGCGCCAGGTGAGCAGCCGGCGCTTCTGCGGCCGTCCGATGGACTGCCAGTACTGCAGGCACATCTTCATCGCGACCTCGACCGCGACCGACCCGGAGTCGGCGAGGAAGACGTGCCGCAGCGGCTCGGGCGTGATCTCGACGAGCCGCGCGGCCAGCCGGACGGCGGGTTCGTGGGTGAGCCCGCCGAACATCACGTGGCTCATCCGCCCCAGCTGCTCGCGCACGGCCTCGTCCAGCACCGGGTGCCGGTAGCCGTGGATGGCCGCCCACCAGGACGACATGCCGTCGACGAGCTCGCGCTGCCCGCCCGCGACGGGCTCGGCCAGTCTCAGCCGGACGCCCGAGGCGGATTCGACCACGTACGGCGTGACGGTGCCGGGCATCGGCCCGTACGGGTGCCAGACGTGGGCGCGGTCGAGGGCGATCAGCGTGTCGGCGGACAGCGGGGGCATGGTGGGCGGTTCTCCGGTTTCTCCCGTGGGTGTCGTCAGGCGTTGGGCGCGAGTTCGGTGCCGGCGCCGCGGCGGCGGACCTTGACCTGGTCGCTGTGCGAGTCGTCGGCGGCCGCGTCGTCGCCGTGCGCGTGGCCGCCGCACGGACCGCATCCGCCGCCGCTGCCGCACGCCGACGCGCCGCTGCCGCACGCCGACGCGGCGCTGCCGCAACCGGACGCGGAGGAAGCGGCGACATCGGCCCGGTGCCGCGGCAGCGTGGCCTCGCCCGTGCCTTCGACCTCGAACCCGGCGTCGCGGATCATGTCGAGGTCGGCCTGCCCGGCCTGGCCCTCGCTGGTGAGGTAGTCGCCGAGGAAGATCGAGTTGGCGATGTGCAGCCCGAGCGGCTGCATCGTGCGCAGGTGCAGCTCGCGCCCGCCGGCGATGCGGACCTCGGTGTCCGGGTTGACGAAGCGGACCATGGCCAGGATCCGCAGGCAGCGCTGCGGGCTGAGGTGCCACTCCTGGGCGAGCGGGGTGCCCTCGAAGGGGATGAGGAAGTTGACCGGGACGGAGTCGGAGCCGAGCTCGCGCAGCGCGAACACGACGTCGACGAGGTCCTCGTCGCTCTCGCCCATGCCGGCGATCAGGCCGGAGCAGGCGGACAGGCCGGCGCCGTGCGCCTTCTGCACGGTGTCCACCCGGTCCGCGTAGGTGTGGGTGGTGGTGATGTCGCCGTAGGTGGCTTCGGAGGTGTTGAGGTTGTGGTTGTAGGCGTCGGCGCCGGCCGCCTTCAGCCGCTCGGCCTGGTTGTCGGAGAGCAGGCCGAGGCAGACGCACAGCTCGACCTCGGGGTCGGCCTCGCGGATGGCGGCCATGGTGTCGGTGACGCGGTCGATGTCGCGGTCCGTCGGGCCGCGGCCGCTGGCGACCAGGCAGACCCGCTTGGCGCCGCCCGCCACACCGGCCTTGGCGGCCTCGGCGGCCTGGTCCGGCTTGAGCCAGGTGTACTTGAGGATCTCGGCCTTCGAGCCCAGGCGCTGCGAGCAGTACGAGCAGTCCTCCGGGCAGAGGCCGCTCTTGAGGTTCACCAGGTAGTTGAGCTTGACCCGGCGGCCGAACCAGCGGCGGCGGACCTTGCCCGCGGCGGCGACGACGTCCAGCAGTTCGTCGTCGGTGGTGGCGAGGACGGCCAGCGCCTCCTCGCGGGTCGGGGCTTCGCCGCGCAGGCCCTTGGCGGTGAGGGTATCGAGGAGATCCATGGGGCCGATCCTGCCAAGCGGCCCGCGAGCGGCGCCAGAGGAAACCCGCCAGAAGATCGGCTGATGGATGTGCCACTTGCCACAGTGTCGAAGCTCACGGCGTCGGCGCTGGTCACACCCTTGACGTGGACGCCGCGAGCGAGTTACCGGCGAGTAGTTCGCCCGCGTTCGGCCGGTCCGCGAAAGCGTGATCAACAAGGGCCGACCCCGTGATCCACGCCACCTGGCGGGTGCTTAGAATCTGCGCCATGACCACGCAGGGGGAGCGCACCCCGACTCCGGGAGAGGGCCAGGACGGCCAGGCAGAGCAGCGGCGATCCGGTCGGGGGGCCGGGCTCGGGAGGGCCGCCGTCGGACGGCTGACGCCCCGCCGGGCGGTGGGCTGGGTCGTGGTGCTGGGCGTGGTGGCGGCCGGCGGCTGGATCATCACCCGCCCGATGCCCGGCGACTACATACCCGGGCTCGGCCCGTCCAGCAAGGACGCCTCCAAGACGCCGCCCGTGCGCGGCACCCTGCCGCCGCGCACCGACGGCGAGGGCCTGAACCTCGACGACTACTTCCCCGCCCAGCGCCCGGTCGACGTGGCCGGCTACAAGGCCAAGCGCAACGGCGCCCGGCAGGGCGAGAACTGTGCCGAGGCGTTGCAGGACCGCTCCCAGGACCTGTTCAAGGACGGCGGCTGCCAGGCCTACCTGACGGTCAGCTTCACCGGGCAGGAGCGCCCGGTGCTCAGCAGCGTCACCCTGCTGCGCTTCACCGACCAGGCCGCGGCCACCAAGGCCGCCGACGCGCTGCGTGCCAAGCCGGGCGCGCTCGCCTTCATCCTCCCCGACACCAACCCGGCGCCCGCGCCGACCGCCGGAGCCGCGAAGCCGGCCGGCGGCGACGCGCGGGTCGAGGCGGTCGGGCACTACGTGACCGTCACCAGCTCGCGGGTCAACGACGGCCGCTTCGGCGGCCCGACCGCCGGCCCGAGCGGCACCCCGGCGGCCGCCCCGACGCCGTCCGCCTCCGGGGCGCCGAGCACCGAGCAGTCCCTGGACGAGGCCAACCGCGCGCTGTCGTACGCGGCGGGAGCGCCGTTCGCCTGGATGTGACGCGAGGGCTTCGTCCTGATGTCACAAAGCGGCGGTGACGAAACCGTGGGGGTCCGACCGGCAGAACCCGGTCGGACCCCCACGGCATTGACGGTTCGTCAGTGGAGGGAGTGGGGGAGGGCCGTCAGCCCCCGAGCCGGTCCACCGAGGTGACCCGCAGCACCGCCCGGCCCTCCTCGTCCGAGCCGTACAGGTCGACCTCGGCGCTGATGCCCCAGTCGTGGTCGCCCTCCGGGTCGTCGAAGATCTGCCGGACCTTCCAGGCGGAGTCCTCCTCCTCGATCATCAGCATCTTCGGGCCGCGCGCGTTCGGGCCGGTGCCCAGGTCGTCGTACTCGTCCCAGTAGCCGTCCATGGCGTCCGCCCAACGGTCCGCGTCCCAGCCGTACTCGCCGTCCAGCTCGCCGAGTTCGTCCCAGTGCTCCAGCGCGCACAGCTCCACGCGGCGGAACATCTCGTTGCGCACCAGCACCCGGAAGGCCCGCGCGTTGGCGGTGACCGGCGCCGCCTTGTCCTCCAGCGTCACCTCGGCGGTGGCCGCCTCGGTCGGGTTGGCCAGCTGCTCCCACTCGTCCAGCAGGCTGGAGTCGACCTGGCGGACCAGCTCGCCGAGCCAGGCGATGACGTCCTTGAGCTCGTCCGTCTTCACGTCCTCGGGGACGGTCTGCTCCAGCGCCTTGAACGCGCCGGCCAGGTAGCGCAGCACGATGCCCTCGGTGCGCGCCAGCTCGTAGAAGCCGACGTAGTCCGAGAAGGTCATCGCCCGCTCGTACAGGTCGCGGACCACGGACTTCGGCTGCAGCTGGTGGTCGCCGATCCACGGGTGGGCCCGGCGGTACACCTCGTAGGCGTGGGTGAGCAGTTCCTCCAGCGGCTTCGGGTACGTGATGTCCTGCAGCCGCTCCATCCGCTCCTCGTACTCGATGCCGTCGCGCTTCATCTCGGCGACGGCCTCGCCGCGCTCCTTGTTCTGCTGGGCGGCGAGGATCTGGCGCGGGTCGTCGAGGGTCGCCTCGACGACGGAGATGACGTCCATCGCGTAGGTCGGCGAGGTCGGGTCGAGGAGTTCGAAGGAGGCCAGCGCGAAGGTGGACAGCGGCTGGTTGAGCGCGAAGTTCTCCTGCAGGTCCAGGGTGAGGCGGACGATCCGGCCCTCGGCGTCCGGCTCCGGCAGGCGCTCGACGACGCCGCCCTCCAGCAGCGAGCGGTAGATCGCGATCGCGGTGCGGATGTGGCGGCGCTGGGCGGCCCGGTCCTCGTGGTTGTCGGTGAGGAGCTTGCGCATCGCCTCGAAGGCGTTGCCGGGGCGGCCGATCACCGACAGCAGCATCGCGTGGCTGACCTTGAAGCGGGAGACCAGCGGCTCCGGCTCGGCGGAGATCAGCTTGTCGAAGGTCTCCTCCGTCCAGCCGACGAAGCCCTCCGGCGCCTTCTTGCGCACCACCTTGCGCTTCTTCTTCGGGTCGTCCCCGGCCTTGGCGATCGCCTTGTCGTTCTCGATCACGTGCTCGGGCGCCTGCGCCACCACCTGGCCGACGGTGTCGAAGCCGGCCCGGCCGGCCCGCCCGGCGATCTGGTGGAACTCGCGGGCGCGCAGGATCCGCACGCGCTGGCCGTCGTACTTGGACAGGGCGGTGAACAGCACCGTGCGGATCGGCACGTTGACACCCACGCCGAGCGTGTCCGTCCCGCAGATCACCTTCAACAGGCCCGCCTGGGCGAGGCGTTCGACCAGCCGGCGGTACTTCGGCAGCATGCCCGCGTGGTGCACGCCGATGCCGTGGCGCACGTAACGGGACAGGTTGCGGCCGAACTTGGTGGTGAAGCGGAAGTTGCCGATCAGGTCGGCGATGGCGTCCTTCTCCGCCTTCGAGCACATGTTGATGCTCATCAGCGACTGCGCCCGCTCCACCGCCTCCTTCTGCGTGAAGTGCACGACGTAGACCGGCGCCTGGCCGGTCTGCAGCAGCTCCTCCAGCGTGTCGTGCATGGTGGTGCGGCGGTACTCGTAGAACAGCGGCACCGGGCGGGTCGCGTTGCGCACCACCGTGGTCGGCCGGCCGGTGCGGCGGGTCAGGTCCTCCTCGAAGCGGCGCACGTCGCCGAGCGTGGCGGACATCAGCAGGAACTGCGCCTGCGGCAGCTCCAGCAGCGGGATCTGCCAGGCCCAGCCGCGGTCCGGCTCCGCGTAGAAGTGGAACTCGTCCATGACGACCTGGCCGATGTCCGCCCGGGCGCCGTCGCGCAGCGCGATCTGGGCCAGCACCTCGGCGGTGCAGCAGATGATCGGCGCGGTCGGGTTGACGCTCGCGTCGCCGGTCATCATGCCGACCTGCTCGGTGCCGAACATCTTCACCAGGTCGAAGAACTTCTCCGATACCAGCGCCTTGATCGGGGCGGTGTAGAACGTCCGCTGCCCCTCGGCGAGGGCCGCGAAGTGCGCGCCCGCCGCCACCAGGCTCTTGCCCGAACCGGTCGGCGTCGCCAGGATCACGTTGTTCCCGGAGACCAGCTCGATCAGCGCCTCCTCCTGCGCCGGGTACAGCGTGATCCCCCGCTCCTGCGCCCAGGCGGCGAACGTCTCGTACAGCGCGTCGGGCGTGGCGGGCTTCGGCATCAGATCAAGGAGGGTCACCCGGCTATCTTGCCTGCTCGCCGCCACCCCGGGCAAAGCCTGCGGCGGCGAGCGGCCTGCTCGGACGGCTCAGTGCGTCGCGAGGTCCGGGACGGCGGGCGCGGTGGCGGGCAACTGCGCCTTGTCGCCGCACTCGTACTCCTCGGCGGCGACCCGCGCGACCTTCAGCGCGATGTCGGCGTACGCCTGACGGGCCTTGGCCGGCGAGGCGCCGTCGATGGTGCTGCCGCCGACGTCGATGCGGATGTACTGCGCGTTCGGGCCGGCGGGCGGCACGCGGACGTCGCAGCGCACGTAGAACTGGACGCGGCGGCTCGGTTCGGTGGTGGCCAGGGCCGCCGCTCCGCCGCCGACGTCCAGGATGGCGACCGGGCGGCCCTGCGCGGACTCCGCGGTGCGATCGGCCTCGATCCCGTGGAGGGCGGGGCCGACCTGCACCGAGAGGAGCGCGCGACTGCCGTCGCCGCCGTCCGGGAACCAGTCGAGGACGCAGGTGGTGCCGCGGTTCGCCGGATCCTGCGGCCCGGTGGGCGTCTGGAGCCGCGCCGCGCCCTGCTGGGTCGTCCTTCCGGACTTCCCGGCCAGCGGCTTCAGGTCGTCCCGGGAGAGCGCCGACCAGCAGGCGCTCTGCGGGAGTTCCTGCGACTGCCACGGCTTCCAGAGCCACAGGGCGCCGCCGCCGAGGACGGCCAGGGCGAGGGCGCCGGCCAGCCAGGGCAGGGCCCGCCGGTGCCGCGCGGGCGACGGCGGCGGGCCCTCGGGCGGGCCGGGAGCGGGGTGGGTGTCGTCGGCCATGGTTCAGTCCGCCTTCGAGGCCATCGTCGGGTCGTAGAGGTCGTGGCCGGCGGACCAGCCCTGGGTGATGGTCTGCTTGGCGCGCGTGGCCAGGTCGTCCACCCGGTTCTGGTCGAGTCCGGCCTCGCGGCCGGCGTCCTCGACGGCGTTGACGACCGCCTGCTGCGAGCCCTGGACCGTCGCGCCGGTGGTCTTGTGCGCCTCGTCCCGGCCCTGGTTGGTGGTGTCCACGTGGTAGCTGTCGGCGACCTGGGTCATGATGTCGCCGATCTGGTCGTTGATGAAGCTGCCCGCCTTGGGGATCTTGTCCACCAGGATGCCGCCGCTGTTGTCCCAGACCATCTTGGCGATGTCCTTCTTGGAGTCGATCGCGTCGTTGATCGCCTTGTCGGATATCGCGTGGTTCTGCTGGATCTCGTCCGACATCGCGTGGGTGATCAGGCCGGCGACCTGGCCGCCCGGCATGGTCACGTTCTCGATCGCCGTGGCCATGTCCGGGTGCAGCTCCGGGTGCATCATGACCTGCTGGATCTGGGCCGACTGGTACGCCTGCTGCGCGGTGGCGATCGTGGCGTACGCGTCGGGGTTGCGGCCGACCGTCGAGAGCAGGATGGCGGTGTTGTCGTGGTTGAGGAAGCCGGGGGCGCCGTTCGAGGGCAGCCGCGAGTTCGGGCCGCCGCTGTTCGGGCCGGGCCCGTCCAGGGCGTTCTCGATGTCCGCGATGTGGTTGGCGGCCATGTTGCCGATGCTGCCGTTGAGGTTGGCGAGCGGGCCGCCGCGCAGCATGTTCGGCCCGTCGCCGGTGCCGAAGCGGTCGACGACCTTGCTCATCACGTCGTTCATCGCCGCCGTGTGCGGCGGGTACGGGCTGGTCGTGTCGTCCCAGGCCCGGCCGGTGGCGGCGGCCTCCAGGGCGTGCCCGAGCGACAGGACGTGGGCCGGGTCGGGCTTGGTCTCCATCGGGCGCAGCGGGTAACTGATGTCGTTGATCAGGGAGTTGTCCCCGCCGGCGGTGAACAGCTTGACGTAGTTGTTCTCGCCGCCGGTGCTCTTGACGGTGCCGTCCGGGTTGTAGGTGGTCGTCGGGTCGTGGAAGAACTTGGTGGCCGCCTCGGGGCTGTGGCCGAAGGCGTCCAGGATGCCGGACAGCGGGTTGAGGCCCTGGAGGTGGCCGTCCTTGTCGACCTGCCCGATGAACTTCAGCGAGTCGAACGGGTAGCTGTTCTGGTAGGCGACGGCCTGCCAGCGGCCCGGGTTCTCCTCGGTGAGCTGGGTGACGTGCTCGGCGATCGGGTTGAGGAAGTGGGAGTCGTACGTCCCCTCGCGCAGCAGGTTCGACACGATCTGGTACCCGTACGGGCTGTGCGCCGGGTCGGCGCCCGGCGGGACGGGGATCTGCTTGGCGCCGGCGGCCCGGAACCTGCTCTCCCAGTCGTCCGAGACGTGCAGCGGCTGCTTGGTGTCGGTCGCGGTGGCGAGGGTGAGGCCGAGGTCCTTCTGGATGCCCTTGATGGCGGCGCTGCGGGCCGTGCTGTTGGCGTAGTCCCCGCTCTGGGCCATGGCGCCGTACTTGGCCATGAAGTCGGCCGGGTCCTGGTTGCCGTAGAAGGCGGAGGCGAACCGGGGGTCCTGGTGGTAGTGGTCCAGGATGGTCTGGAGGTTCTTGAGCTGCTGGTCGGAGGCCCCGGCGCCGAGGCTCATGATGTAGGTGGCGGTCTTGGCCTCCTCCTCTGCGATGCCGCCGACCGGCTTGGCGTTGAAGGCGGTGCCGTCGCTGCCGGTGTCGTCGCCGAGGGCCCGGGAGGCGTCCTGGTCGGCCTCGGTGGCGCGGTCGACCGCGTCGAAGATGGCCTTGGCGGCCGTCTCGGCCTTGGCCTGCCAGCTCTTGGTGTAGTCCGGGTCGTGCTTGTCCTCGGGGGTGGTGGGCGCGGGCCACTTCACCGTGCCGTCGTCGGTGACGGTGAGGCCGGCGGTGACGGCGTTCTGGACGGCCGTGGCCAGGTCCTTCTTGGCGGCGGAGATCGCGGTGTGGGCGTCGCGCAGGGTCTTGGCGAGCGCGGTGGCCTCCTCGAAGGCCGCGTGGATCTGGTCGCGGGCCCAGGTGAACCGGGCGTTGGCGAGGCCGGCGGCGTCGCCGTGCCAGCCGGACTGCTGGACGGTGCCGATGACCTCGTTCTGCATCCGCCGGGTGAGGTCCCAGTTGCGGACGAGTTTCTCGAAGTCGCCGGCCGCCGAGTCGAGGCTGCCGAGGTCGACCTGCTTGAGCTGGCTGAACGTCACCATGGCGGTGCTGCTCCCCCCGTTGTGCTGTGGCTAGCTGTTGGCGCCCTGCGGCTTGTTGAAGCTGGCGTGGACGTCGCCCTCGGTCTTGACGTACGACTGCGCCGTGGTCTGCAGGTTGGTGCCGATGTCGCCCACGGCGGTCTTCAGGGCGTCGGCCTGGTTGGACCAGGTGCTCCAGGCGGCGGGGAGGACGGTGCCCAGGGACCAGCCGGCGAGCGCGGTGCCCGCCGCGCCGACGTGCTCGGCGGGCTGGCCGCACTCGGTCTTGACGGCGTCGCGCAGGGCGAAGGCGTTCTGCGCGGCCTGCTGCAGCACTCCGGTGTTCACGGTGACGGCCTTGCCGCCGCCGCCCGCCGGGGTCAGCGAGACCGGGGCGTCGTTGGCGCCGGCCAGGTCCGGGAACTGCTTCTTGGCCTCTTCGGTCAGATTGCCCTTGTCGTCGAAGAGCCACGGATTCATTCGACGCTCGAAGTCGAGGTCTGTCACTTGCCACCCCCTGGGAAGAACGGAACGGAGCGTACCGAATGCGGCGTGGGCTAGCCGTGTGGCGTATGCGGAAGAATCATAAAGATTTGCGAAACCCGGGTTTACGTGTATTGAGCGCGGAATTCGAATGAACACACGGTGAATGGCGATGAACGTCGAGGTGCGGACCTGTGCCCAGTCGCACATTGCCCCCGCCTCGCCCCTCGTGCCAGAGTGCCGAGCATGGTCCACCCCCTCACCTCCACGCCCCTCCCCGCCCAGGCGCACGTCTTCGACTGGCTCGACGAGACCGCCGCGCTGCGCGCCGACGCCGGGCTCACCCGCACCCTGCGCAGCCGGGCCGCCGACGACCCGGTGCTGGACCTCGCCGGGAACGACTACCTGGGCCTCACCCGCCACCCCGCCGTCACCCGCGCCGCCGCCGACGCCGCGCTGCGCTGGGGCGGTGGCTCCACCGGCTCCCGGCTGGTCACCGGAACGACCGCGCTGCACACCGAACTCGAAGGCGAGCTGGCCGAGTTCTGCGGAGTGGAGGCCGCGCTGGTGTTCTCCTCCGGCTACACCGCCAACCTCGCCGCGCTCACCGCGCTCACCGACCCGGACACCCTCATCGTGTCCGACGCCTACAACCACGCCTCGCTCATCGACGGCTGCCGCCTCGCCCGCGCCGACGTCCACCGCGCCCCGCACAGCGACCCGGCGGCCGTCGCCGAGGCGCTGGCCGCACGGGCGCAGCGCCGGGCCCTGGTCGTCACCGACTCCGTCTTCTCCGTCGACGGCGACGCCGCCCCGCTGCCCGGCCTCGCCGATGCCGCCCGCGCGCACGGCGCCGCGCTGCTCGTCGACGACGCGCACGGGCTGGGCGTGCTCGGCCCCGGCGGGCGGGGCGCCCTCGCCGCCGCCGGGCTCGCCGGGCAGCCGGACACCGTCGCCACCGTCACCCTCTCCAAGTCGCTCGGCTCGCAGGGCGGCGCCGTCCTCGGCCCGCGCCGGGTGATCCGCCACCTCACCGAGACCGCGCGGACCTTCATCTTCGACACCGGCCTCGCCCCGGCCGCCGCCGGCGCCGCCCTCGCCGCCCTGCGCCTGCTGCGCGCCGAACCGCAGCGCGCCGACCGCGCCCGCGAGGTCGCCCGCACCCTCGCGGCCCGCCTCACCGCCGCCGGCCTGCACGCCTGCGAGCCGGACGCCGCCGTCGTCTCCGTCCGCGCCCCCGGCCCCGAGGCCGCCGTCGCCTGGGCCGCCGACTGCCGCACCGCCGGCCTCGCGGTCGGCTGCTTCCGCCCCCCGTCCGTCCCGGACGGCATCTCCCGCCTGCGCCTCACGGCCCGCGGCGACCTGACGGACGCCCAGATCGCCGACGCCGTCCGCACCATCGCCGACCTCGCCCCGGCGGGCGCGCGGCGCGGATAACCGCTGGTCGGGGTGGGGGCGCTCCGGGCAGGATGGCGGGATGACCGATCTGCTCTGGGACGACGTCGCCTGGCTGTTCGACCCGACCGATGGGGGCTGCCTTCCCGACGTCTACGTCGCCGACACCACGGTGGCGGACTGGCAGGCGGTGCTCGACCTCGTCGTGGAGCGGGGCTGGGCGTACGAGTACACCGAGGGCGACACCGTCCGGCCGCTCCCGAGGGCCGAGACCGTGCTGGCGCGACCGGCCGACGCGGAGTGCCCGAACCTGTGCGTCCGGCCGAGCGCCGACGTCTGCGCGATCTTCCGGTTCCTCGGTGACGAGCAGATCGACTTCGACGTCTCCCTGTGGGAACTCCAGGGCCAGGAGCGGCTGGACGTGCTCTGCGGGTTCCTGGCCGCGATCGGGCGGCGGCTCGGCAAACCGGTGCCGATGTACGTCGAGGGCGACACCCGGGCGCCGTTCCTCGGGTACGACGCCGAGGCCGACCGGGTTCGGGTGCTGTGGCGGCCGCCGCCCGGCGGGGGTGGCTCAGCGGTGGGGTGAGACCAGCAGTGCCTCCGCGCCGATCGGGCGGTAGCCGGCGGCCTGGAAGGCGCGGACGCTGGGGGCGTTGCCGGGGGCCTGCTGGGCCCAGACGACCTCGCCCTCGGGGAGGAGGTGGCGGGCGGCGGTGGCGAGGGCGCGGCCCAGGCCGCGGCCGCGGGTGTGCGGGTCGACCTCGATGGCAGCCTCCCAGCGGCCGGCGACGCCGCGGCCGAGGACCAGCACGCCGCCGTCCGTGGTGAACACCCGGACGTCCTCGCGGAAGTCGAGGGCGCGGACCACCCGGGGGTGCTCGCGGTCCTCGACCTCGGCCAGCGGCAGCGGCGGCTCGCCCGGCAGGCGCCCGGCGGCCGTCACCAGGTCGGTGTTGCCGACGACCCGGCCGGTGCGGGCGGCGAAGGCGGACAGGAACGACGGGCTGAGCGGCGCCGAGAGCGGTTCGCCCGGCGCGGCGGCGACGGTGTCGCGCACCCAGGCCGGGTCCTCGGCGGTGAACACCACGGCGTGCGCGGCGAAGGACAGCACCCCGGCCTCGCGCGGCGAGGGCTGCGGCACCACCGTCACCGACCCGTCCGGCGGCGGGAACACCCCGCCCGCCGCGTCCGCCAGGATCTCCGCCAGCCCCCGCACCCGCACGTCCATGCTCATGTGCCCAGGCTAGCGGGCTACTTCACTTCTTCCTCGCCCGGCTCGGCTGCACCCGGGTGGGCTCGCCCGCGGCCTTGGGATGGTCGGGCGGGTACGGGAGTTCGCCCAGGCCCTCGTCGCGCAGCTGCTTCTCGTACAGCTCCAGCAGGCCGTCCAGGCGGAAGGCATGCTGCTCCATCTCCGCGTTCAGGTCGCCGAGTTCGGCGAACCGGGCGGGGACGGTCCGCAGGTCGAAGTCCTCGGGGGAGGCGTCGTCGAGCTCGTCCCAGCGCAGCGGGGTGGAGGCGGTGGCGCGCGGGCGGGCGCGCAGCGAGTAGGCGGAGGCGATGGTGCGGTCGCGGGCCATCTGGTTGTAGTCGACGAAGATCCGCTCGCCGCGTTCCTCCTTCCACCACGCGGTGGTGACCTTGCCGGGCATCCGCTGCTCCAGCACCCGGCCGAGTGCGATGACGGCGTGCCGCCCGTCGGTGAACGTCCACTCTGGTTCGAGCGGCACGTACACGTGCAGGCCGCGCCCGCCCGAGGACTTGGGCCAGCCGCGCAGCCCGTGCTCCTCCAGCAGGGCGCGCAACTCGTGGGCGGCGCGGACGGCGTCGTGGAAGTCGGTGCCGGGCTGCGGGTCGAGGTCGATGCGCAGCTCGTCGACGTGGCCGGTGTCGGCGCGGCGGACGGGCCAGGGGTGGAAGGTGAGGCAGCCCAGGTTGGCGGCCCACAGCACGGCGGCCGGTTCGGTGGGGCAGATCTCGTCGGCGGAGCGGCCGCTGGGGAACTCGATGCGGGCCGTGGGCAGCCAGTCCGGCAGGCCCTTGGGGGCGCGCTTCTGGTAGAAGAACTCGCCGTCCACGCCGTCCGGGAAGCGCTGCAGCGTGGTGGGCCGCTCGCGCAGCCCGCGCAGCACCCCGTCCGCGACGGCCAGGTAGTACTGCGCGACGTCCAGCTTGGTGAAGCCGCGCTCGGGGTAGTACACCTTGTCCGGGTTCGACAGCCGGACGGTGCGCCCGGCGACTTCCAGTTCCACGGCTGCGCCCATGCCTGACACGCTAGACGTGCCGCGCCCGCCGCGCGCCCCGGGGCGAACCGCGCCAGGCTGGGAGCCATGGACCTGCCCGTGATGCCGCCGGTGGCGCCGATGCTCGCCAAGTCGGTGGCCAGGATCCCGCCCGGGATGCAGTACGAGGCCAAGTGGGACGGCTTCCGCACCATCGTGTTCCGCGACGGCGACGAGGTGGAGCTCGGCAGCCGCACCGGCAAGCCGCTGACCAGGTACTTCCCCGAGCTGGTCGAGGCGTTCCGGCGGGCGCTGCCGGCGCGCTGCGTGCTGGACGGCGAGGTGGTGATCGCCCGGGACGGGCGGCTGCGCTTCGAGGAGCTGCTGGAGCGCATCCACCCGGCGGCCAGCCGGGTGCGGCTGCTGGCCGAGCAGACCCCGGCCTCCTTCGTCGCCTTCGACCTGCTCGCCCTCGGCGACGTCGCGCTGCTGGAGCGGCCGCTCGCCGAGCGCCGTACGGCCCTGGAGGAAGCCCTCGCCGGCGCCGCCGACCCGGTGTTCACCGCCCCGGCCTCCACCGACCCGGACACCGCGCGGGCCTGGTTCTCCGAGTACGAGGGCGCCGGGCTGGACGGCGTCGTCGCCAAGCCGCTGGACCAGCCGTACCGGCCGGGCGAGCGCACCATGTACAAGATCAAGCACGAGCGCACCGCCGACTGCGTGGTGGCCGGCTACCGCGAGCACAAGAGCGGCCCGGTGGTCGGCTCGCTGCTGCTCGGCATCCACGACGCCCGGGGCAGACTCCAGCACGTCGGCGTCTGCGCGGCCTTCTCGATGGCCCGCCGCCGCGAACTGGCCGAGGAACTGGCCCCGTTGCGCATGGACGACCTCGCCGCGCACCCGTGGGGCGGCTGGGCGGACGAGGCCGCGCACGCCGAGGGACGGCTGCCGGGCGCGGTCAGCCGCTGGACCGGCGGCAAGGACCTGTCCTGGATCGCGCTGCGCCCCGAGCGGGTGGTCGAGGTCGCCTACGACCACATGGAGGGCACCCGGTTCCGGCACACCGCGCAGTTCCGCCGCTGGCGGCCGGACCGCACGCCGGAGAGCTGCACCTACGCGCAGCTGGAGGAGCCGGTCTCGTACGACCTCGGCAAGGTGCTGGGGATCTGACGCAGCGTCAGGGGCCCGAACCGGTACACCGGTTCGGGCCCCTGACGGCGGTGGATCAGGAATCCGTCTCCTCGGAGATGTGCAGCGTGGCGGAGCCGGAGGGCGCGGGCGTCGTGGTGCCGAGCGGCGTCCGGCTGGCACCCGCGGACGGGGACGGGGAGGGGGACCCGGACGGCGAGCCGGGCGCGGTCGGCGATCCGGTCTCGGCGGGCGTCGGCAGCGTGTAGACGTTGTTCGGCGAGACGATCTGCGTGATCGCCCGGGCCAGCAGCGTCGACGGCTCGGTGCCCTGGTACGAGACGTCGGTGTTGGTCATGATCACCAGCGAGGCCTGCGCCGCCGGCAGGTAGATCACGACGGTCTGGTAGCCGGGCAGCGAGCCGTTGTGCCCGATCCACCCGTGGGTGTTGAACACGCCGAAGCCGTAGCCGAGCGCCGGCAGCCCGGCCTCCCGGGTCTTGAGCCGCTCCGCCTGGGTGTCCGGCTTGATCAGCGGCGTGCCGGTGGCCAGCACCTTCGACCAGGTCTGCAGGTCGGCGAGGGTGGAGATGGCCGCGCCGGCGGCCCAGCCCCAGGACGGGTTCCAGTCGGTGGAGTCGGCGACCGCGCCGTCCAGCGTCTGGTTGGTGGTGCCGTGGGCGTGCGGGTCGGGGAAGGTGGCGTCGGTCGGGAAGACCGAGTTCTTCATCCCGGCCGGGTCGAACACCTGGGCCTTCAGGAAGTCCTGGAGCGGCTGGCCGCTGACCTTCTCGACCAGGAGGCCGAGCAGGATCGCGTTGGTGTTGGAGTACTCGAACTTGGCGTCCGGCGCGAAGTCCGCCGGGTGCTTGTACGAGTACGCGAGCAGCTGGTCCGGGGTGAACGGGCGCGTCGGGTCGCTGAGCAGCGCGTGGTCGAAGTCCGGGTCCAGGCTGTAGTTGTAGAGCCCGCTGCGCATGTCGCCGAGCTCGCGGACGGTGATCTTGTCGCCGTTCGGCACGTTGGGGACGTACTTGGAGATCGGGTCGTCCAGGCCCACCTTGCCCTGGTCCACCAGCCGCAGCACGGCGGTGGCCGTGAGGGTCTTGGTGACGCTGCCGATCCGGGTGTACAGGTCGGTCGACATCGGCACCTTGCGACCGGGGTCGGCCAGCCCGAAGGCCTTCTGGTAGCTGCCGTCCGGCGTGGTGTAGCCGACGATCACGCCGGGGACGGACGCCTGGCTCATCACCTGCTGGATCGCGGCGTCCAGCTTGCCCATCACGTCCGGCGTGAGGGCCACCACCCCGCCGGACGGGCTCGCGCTCGGCGAGGCGGACGGGCTGAGCGCGGCGGGCTCGGCGGTGACGGCCGCGCCACCGGCCGGCTCGGCGGTCTTCGGCGAGCCGGAGCAGGCCGCGGTGGTCAGCAGGCCGGTCACGGCGAGGGCCGCGGCGGCCGCGCGTACGGAGCGGGGAGCGGCCGGGCGCGGCCGTCTGGTCTTGGTCATGGATCGGGAGCGCCTCTCTGCGGCGGAGGGCCCCGGAGCTCGAAGGACGGCTCCACGGGGCCGCGGGGGAGCGTCGCCACCGTAAGCACCGGCGCGGCCCGCCCGCGCGCGGGTCGATCGTCGGCTGATCCGAACGGGCCCGCCGTCAGCCGAGTGCCCCAACCCGGGTGGCGGCCGGCTGGTGATGAGCGCGCCCCCGGGCGCCGATCGGTGTCGCGGCCCGGGCCCCCGCGCTCGGCCGGACGGGTGAGCACCGGCACGCCGTACCCGCCCGCGACCGCCGCTCGGGCACGATCGTTTAGCCCAGCTGTGACCGGCCTTAAGAATTCCTCGATGGACCGCACCCCCTCCCACCAGGCAGATTTCTGCCTGCCCGGAGTGCGTCCGCCAGGAGCGGCCGTACCGGGCCCCTCGGTCTGCCCCCCTCCGCAGGCCGTCCCCGCACCGCACGTCAGGAGCCGTCGCCCGTGAAGGCACTCGTCAAGCAGAAGGCCGAGCCCGGCCTCTGGATGATCGACGTCCCGAAGCCCGAGATCGGCCCCGGCGAGGTGCTGATCAAGGTGCTGCGGACCGGCATCTGCGGCACCGACCTGCACATCCGCAAGTGGGACGGCTGGGCGCAGCAGACGATCAGGACGCCGATGACGATCGGCCACGAGTTCGTCGGCGAGGTCGCCGAGATCGGCGCCGGCGTCGCGGACATCACGGTCGGCGACCTGGTCAGCGGCGAGGGCCACCTGGTCTGCGGCAAGTGCCGCAACTGCCTGGCCGGCCGCCGCCACCTGTGCCGCAACACCATCGGCCTGGGCGTCAACCGGGACGGCGCGTTCGCCGAGTACGTGGCGCTGCCCGCCTCCAACGTCTGGGTGCACCGGGTGCCGGTCGACCTCGACGTCGCCGCGATCTTCGACCCGTTCGGCAACGCCGTGCACACCGCGCTGTCCTTCCCGCTGGTCGGCGAGGACGTGCTGGTCACCGGCGCCGGCCCGATCGGCATCATGGCCGCCGCCGTCGCCAAGCACGCCGGCGCCCGCAACGTGATGATCACCGACGTCTCCCCGTACCGCCTCGACCTGGCCCGCGAGGTCGGCGTGACGCTGGCGCTCAACGTCGCCGAGCACACCATCGAGGAGGGCCAGCAGAAGCTGGGCCTGCGCGAGGGCTTCGACGTCGGCCTGGAGATGTCCGGCCGCCCCGAGGCGATGCAGTCGATGATCGCCAACATGACGCACGGCGGGAAGATCGCCATGCTCGGCCTGCCCGCCGACGACTTCCCGGTCGACTGGGCGCGCATCGTCACCTCGATGATCACCATCAAGGGCATCTACGGCCGCGAGATGTTCGAGACCTGGTACGCGATGTCCGTGCTGCTGGAAGGCGGCCTGGACCTCAGCCCGGTGATCACCGGCCGCTACGCCGCCGACGACTTCGAGGCCGCCTTCGACGACGCCGCGAGCGGCAACTGCGGCAAGATCATCCTCGACTGGACCGCCTGAGCACCCCGCTGACCCCGAAGGAGCCTGTTGTGTTCGACAACGTGCGCGCCGACATCGCCACCACCCTCGACGAGATCCGCGAGGCCGGCCTGTTCAAGCCCGAGCGGGTCATCGGCACCCCGCAGAGCGCCGCGGTCACCGTCACCGGCGGCGGCCGGCCGGGCGAGGTGCTGAACTTCTGCGCCAACAACTACCTCGGCCTGGCCGACCACCCCGAGGTGCTGGCCGCGGCCAAGGACGCGCTGGACCGCTGGGGCTACGGCATGGCCTCCGTCCGCTTCATCTGCGGCACCCAGGACGTGCACAAGGAGCTGGAGGACCGCCTCTCGGCCTTCCTCGGCCAGGAGGACACCATCCTCTACTCCTCGTGCTTCGACGCCAACGGCGGCGTCTTCGAGACCCTGCTCGACGCCGACGACGCCGTCATCTCCGACGCGCTCAACCACGCGAGCATCATCGACGGCATCCGGCTCAGCAAGGCCCGCCGCCACCGCTACGCCAACCGCGACATGGCCGACCTGGAGAAGCAGCTCCAGGACACCCAGGACGCCCGCCGCCGCCTGATCGTCACCGACGGCGTCTTCTCGATGGACGGCTACGTCGCCCCGCTGCGCGAGATCTGCGACCTGGCCGACCGCTACGACGCGATGGTCATGGTCGACGACTCGCACGCGGTCGGCTTCGTCGGCGCGGGCGGCCGCGGCACCCCCGAGCTGCACGGCGTGATGGACCGCGTGGACATCATCACCGGCACCCTCGGCAAGGCGCTCGGCGGCGCCTCCGGCGGCTACGTCGCCGCCCGCCGGGAGATCGTCGCCCTGCTGCGCCAGCGCTCCCGCCCGTACCTGTTCTCCAACTCGCTCGCCCCGGTGATCGCGGCCGCCTCGCTGAAGGTGCTCGACCTGGTCGAGAACTCGAACGAGCTGCGCGAGCGGCTGGCGGCCAACACCGCGCTGTTCCGCGCGAAGATGACCGAGGCCGGGTTCGAGATCCTGCCCGGCGACCACCCGATCGCCCCGGTGATGATCGGCGACGCGGCGAAGGCCGGGAAGCTCGCCGAGCTCCTGCTGGAGCGCGGCGTGTACGTGATCGGCTTCTCCTACCCGGTGGTGCCGCACGGCCAGGCCCGGATCCGGGTGCAGCTGTCCGCGGCGCACTCCACCGAGGACGTCGAGCGCGCCGTCGCGGCCTTCGTGGACGCGCGGGCCGCCCTGGGCGACGAGTAGCCCTCCCGAACTGCCCGTGGGGGCGGTCCGCTCGGAACCGGACCGCCCCCACGGGCCCCAACTTCCGTACGGCGCGGGCGACATCGACTCCGCCCGCGCCGTACGGACCCCAAGGACCACCTGTCCCACCCTCCCGCAGGCGGGGGCGGGCCCCGGCCGCACGGCCGCCGGCCCGCCCCCGTTCGCGGCTCCGCGGGGCCGTCGGCCTCCGCCGCCCGGCCGGGAGTGCTCGGCCGCGCTGGCAGAATTGGCCTTGTGATCGACGCACGACGGCTGCGGACCCTCCGGGCCGTGGCGGACCACCGGACCGTGACCGCCGCGGCGGCCGCGCTCTACCTGACCCCCTCCGCGGTCTCCCAGCAGCTGGCCGCCCTGGAGCAGGAGACCGGGCACCACCTGCTCGCCCGCGAGGGCCGCGGCGTGCGGCTCACCGCCGCCGGGGAGATCCTGCTCGGCCACGCCGACGCGGTGCTCGCCCAGCTCGAACGCGCCGAGGCCGACCTCGCCGCGTACAGCGCGGGCGCCGCCGGGGAGGTCACCGTCGCGTCCTTCGCCACCGGCATCGCCCTCGTCCTCGCCCCGACGATCGGGCTGCTCGCCGAGCGGGCCCCGGGCGTGCGGCTCAAGGTGCTGGACGCCGAGGGCGACGCCAGCCTGCCGATGGTCCTGGACGGGCGGGCCGACCTCGCCGTGGCCGTCGAGTACCGGGGCGCCCCGCGCGCCGACGACGCCCGGCTCACCCGCGTCCCGCTGTACGCCGAGCCCTTCGAGGCCGTCCTGCCGCTCGACCACCCGCTGGCCGCCGACACCGGCCCGCTCGCCGTCGCCGACCTGGCCGACCAGCCCTGGATCGGGCCCTACCCGGGCAACCCGTGCCACGACGTCGTCCTGCTCGCCTGCGAGCACGCGGGCTTCCAGCCCCGGCTGCTGCACTCCTCGGACGACTTCCGCGCCGTCGTCGCGCTCGCCTCGGCGGGCGCCGGGGTCGCGCTGGTGCCGCGCTCGGCGCTGCGCGGCGTCGACCTCGCGCGGGTCGCCGTCCGGCGGGTGGACAGCGAACTCGCCACCCGCCGCGTCTTCGCCGCCGTTCGGGCCGGCGCGGACGGCCACCCGCTGATCCGGCCCGTCCTGGACGCCCTCGCCGAGGCGGCCGCCGCCGAGGCCTAGACACCCGCCCCTCGCACGGGAGCGCCGACCGATCCGGTCGGCGCTTTTTTCGTGCCCGGGTTTCGTGCCCGGGTCCGTGCGCTATGGTTTCCGTACGCGTTAAGTATACGTGTACAAAAACTAGGGGGGAGTCCCGTGAAGGACGTGGAGGACATCGGAAGGACTCGGGGGAGGGCGCTCGGCGCGGTCGCGATCGTCCAGTTCATGGTCACGCTCGACATGACCGTGGTGAACGTCGCGCTGCCCGGCATCGCCGCCGGGCTGCACATCGACCAGGCCCGACTCCCTTGGCTGGTCAACATCTACGCCCTCTGCTTCGGCGGCTTCCTGCTGCTCGGCGGACGGCTGGCCGACCACTACGGGCACCGGCGCGTCCTGCTCGCCGGCACCGCCGCCTTCGCCCTCGCCTCCCTCGGCGGCGGGCTCGCCCAGGACCAGGCGCAGCTGATTGCCGCCCGCGCCGTCCAGGGCGTCGGCGCCGCCGTGATGGCGCCCGCCGCGCTCGCCGTCCTCACCCTCACCCAGCGCGAAGGCCGCGAACGCACCCGCGCCCTCGGCGTCTACGCCGCCGTCTCGGCGGTCGGCGGCGGCGCAGGCGTGCTGGTCGGCGGGCTGCTCACCGAGTACGCGGGCTGGCGCTGGGTGATGTGGGTCAACCTGCCGATGGCCGTCGCCGCACTGCTGCTCGCCGCGGGCAGCGTCCCCGGCGGGACGGTCGGCGGTCGGCGCGGCCGGCTCGACCTGGTCGGCGCCGTGCTCGCCACCGCTGGCGTCGGCCTGCTCATCCTCGGCGTCGAGCGCACCGAACAGGTCGGCTGGGGTTCCGCCGCCACCGCCGGGACGCTGGCGGCCGCCGGGCTGCTGCTCACCGGCTTCGTGCTCTGGGTCCGGTACGGGCCGATGGCGGACCCGCTGATCCGGCTCGGCCTGCTGCGCCGGCGGGGTGTGCTCGGCGCCAACCTGTTCATGGCCCTGCTGGTCGGCGGGCAGTTCGGCGCCTTCTACTTCTCGACGATGCACCTGCAGACGGTCCTCGGCTTCAACGCCGCCCAGGCCGGCCTCGGCTTCCTGCCGCTCACCCTGTGCGTGGTGGTCGGCATCCAGGCCTCCAGCCGCCTGATGCGCCGCGGCGTCCCCGTCCGGCTGCTGCTGGTGCCCGCCGGCCTGATCGGCGCGGCCGGCTTCGCCTGGTGGGCCGCCCTCGGCCCGGCCGGCAGCTACCTCGGCGACGTCCTCGGCCCGTCCATGGTGGCCGGCCTCGGCATCGGCTTCTCCTTCGTCCCGCTCACCGCCGCCGCCACCGGCGGCCTCCCGCCCCAGGAGGCGGGCGCGGCCTCCGCGCTCCTCAACTCCGCCCGCCAGATAGGCGGCGCCATCGGCCTCGCCGTCCTGGTCGCCGCCGCGACCGCCCGCACCGACCACCGCCTCGCCGCCGGAGCCAGCCCGGCCGTGGCCGCCACCCAGGGCTACGGCCTCGGCTACCTCCTGGCCGCCGCCTTCCTCCTCGCGGCCTCCCTCGCCGCCGCCACCGTCCTCCCGGGCCGCCGCCCCGCGCCCGCTGCGGAGCCCGGCCTCGAACGTGAGCGGACGGCGGAGGGTGCCCGGGCCGCGCGCTGACCGGGGCGCCGGGCCGGGAACGGCCGCAGCCCTGCCCGCGCGTGGTGCGGGCAGGGCTGCGGAAATCCGGCAGCTGCTCGGCGTCCCGGGGCGGGCGGCCGCCGCCGTGGTGGGGTGGCGGGGCGTCCCGGCTCGGGCGGCCGTGCAGCCGCTGGTCGGTGGGGGCGGTCGGTCGGGACCGCCCGGGGTCACCCCTTGAGGGTGATGAGGTGGACGGCGGGGGCCGAGACCACCTGGACGGTGTCGGTGCCGGGGACGCGCAGCTTGGCGAAGCCGCCCTGGAGGGCGACCAGGGCGCTGGGGACGTAGGAGATCGCCTCGCCGTCCGCGTTCAGCACCGTGTAGCCGGTGTTGAGTTCGACGGCGGCTTCGGTCCAGTCCTCGCTCATGCGTCCCCCCGGGTGTGCGGCTGTCCTGCTGTCCTGCTGGCCTGCGAAACGGTACCGATCGGTTCCGACTGGGAGGACGGTACCGATCGGTGCCGTTTGGCGTCAAGGGCGGCTAGGATCGTCTGCATGGCAGTCAACGCACGGGCGCGCCTGCTGAGCACGGCCGAAGCCCTCTTCTACGCCTACGGGATCCACGCGGTCGGGGTGGAGCGCATCCTCTCCGAGTCCGGTGTGGGCCGGGCGTCCTTCTACCGGCACTTCGCCGGGAAGGAGGCGCTGGTGACCGCGGTCCTGGAGGGCCGCGACGCGCGGTGGCGCGCCTGGCTGTCCGAGCGGGTCGCCGCGCACGGCGGCCACCCGCTGAACATCTTCGACGCGCTCGCCGAACGGTTCTCCGCACCCGACTACCGCGGCTGCGTCGCGATCACCACCATGACCGAGATCGCGGACCGGTCCAGCCCGG
Organism: Streptomyces rubellomurinus; assembly: GCF_000961885.1. Lineage (GTDB taxonomy): Bacteria > Actinomycetota > Actinomycetes > Streptomycetales > Streptomycetaceae > Kitasatospora > Kitasatospora rubellomurina. The sequence continues at coordinate 114,055 of NZ_JZKH01000001.1, read as the reverse complement.
CCCGCCAGATGGCGGCGCTGCACAAGACCCGCGTCGTCGAGCTGGTCGAGCAGCTGCTGCGGGACGCGGACGTCCCCGAACCCGCCGCCCGCGCCAAGCAGTTCGCCCTGCTGATGGACGGCGCCATCGTCACCGCCCTGCGCGAGGGCACCCCGGACGCCGCCTGGCGGGCCCGCGGCATCGCGGAGTCCCTGCTGGCCGCCTGAACCGGCGGAGCGCCTCAGCGGCACAGCCGTGCGACCAGCTCCAGTTCGTGCGCCAGGAGCCCCACGTCGCGCGGGCCGGCGTGCGGCGCGCCGAGCGACCGCACGCGGAAGCGGTTGTCGGGTGCGGCCTCGTCCGCCTCGCGGATCATGAGGTCCTGGAGCGCCGGCGGGATGGTGCGGTCCTGCGTGTAGCGCACGAAGGTGCGCGGCACCCGGCCCCACGTCGCGGGCAGCCCGCGGGCGTCCTCGCTCGCGCCGACCGCCGCCGACTCGTCCGGCTCCAGGATGTTCATCAGCGCCCGGACCTCGGCGTCCGACCGGTCGGCGGCGATCGCCTCCTTGACGACCGCGAGGAACGCCGGGTCGCCCGAGCGCCAGTTGACCCGGCTGATGCCCAGCTCCGGGGGCGTGTGGACGGCGGGGAGCCTGGTCATGTAGCTGGTGGCCGCCTCGGGGGTCGTCATCAGCCGCAGCACCGAGGGGTGCTTCGTCGGGCAGAACGCGGAGGCGTACACCAGGTGCGCGAGCAGCTCGGGCACCCGGTTGGCGACCGCGTTGAGGGTCACCCCGCCGAGGCTTCCGCCGACCAGCACCACCGGGCCGTTGCGCCGTGCCTGCCGCACCACGCCGATCACGTGGTCGGCGAAGTCGCCCAGCGTCACCTCGGATATCGGGGACGGCTCGGTGCGCAGCCGCTCCAGGTCCTGCGGGGACTGGTAGGACTCGGGGACGTACGCGCCGAGCCCGTGCCCGGGCAGGTCGACCGCGATCGCGCGGTGGCCGCGCAGCCCCAGCTCGCGCAGCAGGGGCTGCCAGTAGAAGGAGTTGCTCCCCGAACCGTGGACGAGGACGAAGGTGGGCGCGCCGCTCCCGCGTCCGTCCGCGTGTGCGGCGGAGGCGGCCACGCCCAGCGAGGCGACCGCCCCCGCCCCGGCCACCACCGCCTTCAACGCACCGCGCCGCGACGTTCCGCCGGCCTTCGCGTCGTCCCTGCGGGCACCGCGCTGCTCCTCGGCCATGGACGGCCACCTCCGTGGGTGTCGAGTGAAGCTCTTCGTGTACGGGGTTCGCACGGGAAGGAACTTACGCCTCTTAACTGACCCACCGTCACGAGGGGGTGGCCGGGGCCGGATCCGGCAGCGGGGAGCGCGCCCCCTTGGAGGGTTTCCGCGATGCGGGCCCTCGCCCGGTAGCGTTCCGTGGAGATGACATGTACGCTGCGTGTCGCTGGTTGAACAGCATGCGGGCCCGGTCGCCGCTCCGTGGGGGGAGTCGCGTCCAGGCCCGGCGCCAGCCAGGGGTCCGGTTGTGCTTCGTGGGGGAGCCACAGCCGGACCCTTCAGCAGCGCTGTCGACGGTATGCCCCGCCGGGCGGGGCTCCAGTCGTGACAACCGTCCAGCAGGGCGCCGGTTCCGGACGCGTTCGTCCAATGTCCTTCCCCCGCGGCCCCGCGGTGGGGCGGGGAGTGGTGAACGGGGACGGGAGCCCGGTGCATAGGGTGGGGGTGACGGTTCCGGCGCGTACCAGTGGAGAATCCGATGAGTTCGACCCCTGCTCCTGACGGCCTGCTCCCGGTCGGGGTGATCGGTCTCGGCGACATCGCGCAGAAGGCGTACCTGCCGGTGTTCGGCGCGCTGCCGGGCCTCGACCTGCGGCTGATGACGCGGGACGCGGCGAAGCTCGACCGGATCGGCGAGGCGTACCGGGTCGGCCCGGAGCGCCGGTTCACCGACCTGGGGGAGCTGATCGGCAGCGGGATCCGGGCGGCGTTCGTGCACGCCGCCACCGGCCAGCACGTGCCGATCGTCGAGCGGCTGCTCTCCGCCGGGGTGGACGTCTACGTCGACAAGCCGCTCGACTACACCGTGGACGGCGCCCGCCGGCTGGTGGACCTGGCCGACCGGACGGGCCGTTCGCTGATGGTGGGCTTTAACCGGCGGCACGCGCCCGGCTACGCGCAGGCCCTGGAGCGGCCGCGCGACCTGATCGTGCTGCAGAAGAACCGCGAGGGCCTGCCGGAGGCGGCCCGCTCGCTGGTCTTCGACGACTTCATCCACGTCGTCGACACCCTGCGCTTCCTCGTCCCCGGCGAGATCGAGCACTTCGACGTCCGCTCCCGGGTGCGGGACGGCCTGGTGGAGCACGTGGTGCTGACCCTGGCCGGCGAGGGCTTCACCGCGCTGGGCGTCATGAACCGGGTCTCCGGTTCGACGGAGGAGGTGCTGGAGGTCTCCGGCGGCGAGTCCAAGCGCGAGGTGCGCAACCTGGCCGAGGTGATCGACCACCGGGGCCAGCCGACCGTGCGCCGGCGCGGGGACTGGGTGTCGGTCGCCCGGCAGCGCGGGATCGAGCAGTGCGTGCTCGGGTTCCTGGGCGCCGTCCGCGACGGGAAGACCGTCGACGCGCACGACGCGCTGCGCACCCACGAGCTGTGCGAGCTGATCGTGGAGCGGATCGAGGGGAACTGAGCGCGGGGCGGGCCGAGAAGGCTGGGAGGTTCCTGGGCGGTTCGGGGAAATCCTGGGAGCCGCCTGGGAGTTGACGAAACGTCATGGCACCTGCCGGGAACCGGGAGTTCACCGACGGGGTCTTGTCGGGGCATTTTCTACGCGCGTATCTTGAGGGCTCGGCGGGGGTCGGCAGACGTCTCCCGTCCTTCTCTACGCGAGTAGCGCGCGCTCGGCGCGCGCCGCCTGTCGACGTAGCCCGTAGCCGAATCAGGAGCCATGCCCCGGTGACCACCGCTGCCGCACCCCGCCCCCGCAGAGCCGCCCTGCTGCGCGCCGCCGTCCTCCCGGCCGCCCTCGCCGCCTCCCTGGTGCTCGTCCCGCTGCCGGCCGCGTACGCCGCCGGCCCCGCGGCCGCCGTGCCGCCCGCGCCGACCGAGGCCGGCCCGCTGCGCATCCACGACATCCAGGGCACCACCCGGACGTCCCCGCAGGCCGGCAAGCCCGTCACCGGTGTGCCCGGCACCGTCACCGGCGTCCGCGCGTACGGCAGCGCCAAGGGCTTCTGGATGCAGGACCCGAACCCGGACGCCGACCCGGCGACCAGCGAGGGCATCTTCGTCTACACCGGCGCCGCCCCCACCGTGCGGGTCGGCGACTCGGTGCTGGTCAGCGGCAAGGTCACCGAGTACTACCCGAACTACGGCGGCGGCTCCCAGTCCGTCACCGAACTCACCGGCCCCGCCGTCACGGTGCTCTCCTCCGGCAACCCGCTGCCCGCCCCCGTGGTCGTGGACACCCGGAACATCCCCGGCACCTACACCCCGCTGGCCGGCCCGGACGGCACCATCGACCAGGTGCGGCTGAACCCGGAGAAGTACGCCCTGGACTTCTACGAGTCGCTGGAGGGCATGCTCGTCCAGGTCCGGGACGCCCGCGTCGTCCAGGCGACCGACAAGTACAACGAGCTGTGGGTCGCCGCCGACCGGCAGGACCAGCGCAGCAAGCGCGGCGGCGTGCTGTACGAGTCGTACCGCGAGCCCAACGTCGGCCGCCTGATGGTGCAGCAGCAGGCCCCGGCCTCGCAGCAGCCCTTCCCGGTGGCCAACGTCGGCGACGAGCTGACCGGCGCCACCACCGGCCCGCTGGACTACAACCAGTTCGGCGGCTACACCCTCGTCGCCGGCAGCGTCGGCGCGCTGCGCGACAACCACCTCCAGCGCGAGGTCACCGCCCAGGCGACCGACCGCGAACTCACCGTCGCCACCTACAACGTGGAGAACCTGGCCGCCACCAACCCGGACGCCAAGTTCGCCGCGCTGGCCCAGGGCGTCGTCACCAACCTGCGCTCGCCCGACATCGTCGCCCTGGAGGAGATCCAGGACGACAACGGCAGCAAGAACGACGGCACCGTCGGCGCGAGCCGGACCATCGCCCGGTTCGTCGACGCCGTCAAGGCCGCCGGCGGCCCCGCGTACGAGTGGCGCTCGATCGACCCGCAGGACGGCAAGGACGGCGGCGAGCCCGGCGGCAACATCCGGCAGGTCTTCCTGTTCAACCCGCAGCGCGTCTCCTTCACCGACATCCCCGGCGGCACCGCCACCACCGCGGTCGCCGTCACGGGCACCGGCGCCGCCACCGCGCTGACCGCCTCGCCCGGCCGGATCGAGCCGACCGACGAGGCCTGGACCGACAGCCGCAAGCCGCTGGTCGGCCAGTTCACCTTCCGCGGCCGGACGGTCTTCGTGATCGCCAACCACTTCAACAGCAAGGGCGGCGACCAGGGCATCGACAGCCGCTTCCAGGCCCCGACCCGCAGCTCCGAGGTGCAGCGGATCAAGCAGGCCACCGTCGAGCAGGCCTTCGTCGGCAAGCTGCTCGCCGCCGACCAGGAGGCCCGGATCGTCGCGGTCGGCGACTACAACGACTACCAGTTCTCGCCCGCCCTCGCCGCGCTCACCAAGGGCGGCGTGCTGCGCGACCTGGTGAACGAGCTGCCGGAGACCGAGCAGTACTCGTACGTCTACCAGGGCAACTCGCAGGTGCTGGACCACATCCTGGTCAGCCCCGAGCTCGGCTACGCCAAGTACGACGTGGTGCACATCAACGCCGAGTTCGCCCAGCAGGCCAGCGACCACGACCCGCAGGTGGTCCGCCTGAAGCCCTGACCCGACCTGCGGATATGCTGCTCCCGCCGCCGGTGGCCGCCGGCGGCGGGAGCGACACGGGGGCGGGAACATGCGGTACCGGATCGAGCGGATCGGCGCTGAGGACTGGCAGCGGCTGCGGGACGTCCGGCTGGCCCAGCTCCTCGACACGCCGATGGCGTTCGTCGAGACCCACGCGACCGCGCTCGGGCACCCCGAGGAGGAGTGGCGCACCCGGGCCGCCGAGGTGAACGGGCCCGGCCGGGTCGGTCTGGTGGCGGTGGACGGCGAGGGCGGCGACGAGTGGGTCGGCACGATGCTCACGCTCCCGCACCCCGAGGAGCCCACGAGCACGGTGCTGATCGGCGTCTGGGTGGCCCCGGAGCACCGCGGCCGCGAGCTCGGCGTGACGGACCTGCTGTTCGACGCCGTCGTCGAGTGGGCCCGGGCCGAGGGCAAGAAGACGATGGTGCTCCGGGTGCACGAGGCCAACGACCGCGCCGCCGCGTTCTACCGGCGGCGCGGCTTCACCTTCACCGGACATGCGGCGCCGTTCGTGCTGGACCCGACGACGAGCACGCTGCGGATGGTCCTTCCGCTGGACTGACGCACCCGGGGCGCCTCAGCCGACGTAGGCGGCCAGGTGCTCCCCGGTCAGCGTCGAGCGCGCCGCGACCAGCTCGGCCGGCGTGCCCTCGAAGACCACCCGGCCGCCGTCGTGCCCGGCGCCCGGCCCCAGGTCGATGATCCAGTCCGCGTGCGCCATCACCGCCAGGTGGTGCTCGATCACGATCACCGACTTGCCGGAGTCCACCAGCCTGTCCAGCAGGCCGAGCAGCTGCTCGACGTCGGCCAGGTGCAGGCCGGTGGTCGGCTCGTCCAGCACGTACACCCCGCCCTTGTCCGCCATGTGGGTGGCCAGCTTCAGCCGCTGCCGCTCCCCGCCGGACAGCGTGGTGAGCGGCTGCCCGAGGCTCAGGTAGCCGAGGCCGACGTCGGCGAGCCGCCGGAGGATCCGGTGCGCGGCCGGCAGGCGGGCCTCGCCGGCGCCGAAGAACTCCTCGGCCTCGGCCACCGGCATCGCCAGCACCTCGCTGATGTCCCGCCCGCCGAGCCGGTACTCCAGCACCGAGGCCTGGTAGCGGCGGCCCTCGCAGTCCTCGCAGGTGGTGGCCACGCCGGCCATCATCGCCAGGTCGGTGTAGACCACGCCCGCGCCGTTGCAGGTCGGGCAGGCGCCCTCGGAGTTGGCGCTGAACAGGGCGGGCTTCACGCCGTTGGCCTTGGCGAAGGCCTTGCGGATCGGGTCGAGCAGGCCGGTGTAGGTGGCCGGGTTGCTGCGCCGGGAGCCCTTGATCGGGCTCTGGTCGACGGAGACCACGCCCTCGTCCGCAGGGATCGAGCCGTGGATCAGCGAGCTCTTCCCGGAGCCCGCCACGCCCGTGACCACGGTCAGCACCCCGAGCGGCACGTCCACGTCCACGTCCCGCAGGTTGTGCGCGTTCGCGCCGCGGATCGCCAGCGCGCCGGTCGGCTTGCGCACGCTCGCGCGCAGCGCCGTCCGGTCGGCCAGGTGGCGGCCGGTGACGGTGCCGCTGGCGCGCAGCCCCTCCACCGTGCCCTCGAAGCACACCGCGCCGCCCGCCGTGCCGGCGCCCGGGCCGAGGTCGACCACGTGGTCGGCGATCGCGATGGTCTGCGGCTTGTGCTCGACCACCAGCACGGTGTTGCCCTTGTCGCGCAGGCGCAGCAGCAGGTCGTTCATCCGGCTGATGTCGTGCGGGTGCAGGCCGGTGGTCGGCTCGTCGAAGACGTACGTGGTGTCGGTGAGCGAGGAGCCGAGGTGGCGGATCATCTTGACGCGCTGCGCCTCGCCGCCGGACAGGGTGCCGGAGGGGCGGTCGAGCGAGAGGTAGCCGAGGCCGATCTCGACGAAGGAGTCGAGGGTGTGCCGCAGGGTGGCGAGCAGCGGCGCCACCGAGGGCTCGTCCAGCTCCCGTACCCAGGCGGCCAGATCGCTGATCTGCAGGGCGCAGGCGTCGGCGATGCTGATTCCGGCGATCTTCGACGAGCGGGCGGCCGCGCTGAGCCTGGTGCCCTCGCAGTCGGGGCAGGCGGTGAAGGTGACGGCGCGCTCGACGAAGGCCCGGATGTGCGGCTGGAGGGCGTCCTTGTCCTTGGCGAGCATGGACTTCTGGAGCTTGGGGATCAGGCCCTCGTAGGTGAGGTTGACGTTGTTGATCCGGACCTTGGTCGGCTCGCGGTACAGGAAGTCCTGCAGCTCCTTCTTCGTGTACCTGCGGATCGGCTTGTCCGGGTCGAGGAAGCCCGAGTTGGCGTACACGCCGACCGTCCACCAGCTGTCCGTCTTCCAGCCGGGGATGGTGATCGCGCCCTCGTTGAGGGACTTGCTGTCGTCGAACAGCTGGGCCAGGTCGATGTCGGAGACGGTGCCGCGGCCCTCGCAGCGCGGGCACATGCCGCCGGTGATGCTGAAGCTGCGCCGCTCCTTGACGGTCTTGCCGCCGCGCTCGACGGTGACGGCGCCGGCGCCGCTGATCGAGGGGACGTTGAAGGAGAAGGCCTTGGGGGAGCCGATGTGCGGGGTGCCGAGGCGGCTGAACAGGATGCGCAGCATCGCGTTGGCGTCGGTGGCGGTGCCGACGGTGGAGCGCGGGTCGGCGCCCATCCGCTGCTGGTCGACGATGATCGCGGTGGTCAGGCCCTCCAGGACGTCCACCTCGGGGCGGGCCAGGGCGGGCATGAAGCCCTGGACGAAGGCGCTGTAGGTCTCGTTGATCAGCCGCTGGGACTCGGCGGCGATGGTGTCGAAGACCAGCGAGCTCTTGCCCGAGCCGGAGACGCCGGTGAAGACCGTGAGCCGGCGCTTGGGGAGGTCGACGTCGACGTCCTTCAGGTTGTTCTCGCGGGCGCCGTGCACCCGGATCAGGTCGTGGCTGTCGGCGACGTGCGGGTCGGCCATCGGTGTCTTCGCTCCCTGGCTGTCGGGCGGGCTCGGCGGTGCTGGGCGGTGCTCGGCGGTGCTGGGCGGTGCTGGGCGGTGCTCGGCGGTGTTCTGCGGTGCTCTGCTGGCTGTGCGGGGGGGGGCGGGCCCGCCCCGGGGGTGTCCCGGGGCGGGCCCGGCGGGTCAGCGCACCTCGTTGAAGCGGACCATGTTGCCCGCCGGGTCGCGGAAGGCGCAGTCGCGGACGCCGTACGGCTGCTGGGTCGGCTCCTGGACGAGCTCGGCGCCGCCGGACTTCAGCCGGTCGAACACGCCGTCCAGGTCGGCGGTGGCGAGCACCACGCGGGCGTACGTCCCCTTGGCCATCATCTCGGTGATCGTACGCCGTTCCTCCTCGGTGATGCCCGGGTCGGCGAACGGCGGCTCCAGTACCAGCGAGACGTCGGGCTGCCCGGCGGGGCCGAGGGTGATCCAGCGCATCGGGCCGCCGCCGACGTCCTGGCGGACCTCGAAGCCGAGCAGGTCGCGGTAGAAGGCGAGCGAGGCCTCGGGGTCGGTGTGCGGGAGGAAGGTCCAGTGGATGGTGATCTCGTTCATGACTGCCACGCTAGGCCCGCCCCCCGCGCGGGCGCTTCTCGAAAACTGATCGGTTCGGTCGGCGTCGGCGTCGGCCTCCGGCGCTCAGGCCCGGCAGCGCAGCATCTCCAGCGGCGGGTGCGCCAGCAGGTCCGCCCAGAAGCCCTCGCCGTAGGCGCGCAGGCCCTCCTCGGACACCCGCAGCGGGACCCACTCCAGGGCGCGGAACCCGGCCGCCCGCAAGGACGCCTCGTAGACCTCGCGGCGCGGCGCCGCGCCGACGATGGTGATCGGCCGCGGGTCGAGGAGGGCGGTGACCCGCACCCGCGGACCGGTCTCGCTCTCCTCGCCGGTCGGCTCGCAGCGGAAGCCGTACGCCTCCAGGGACGGACAGTCGAAGCCGTAGTCGGGCTTCTGGGCGAGCACGAAGAACTCCCCGCCCGGCACCAGGCTCCGGTGGATGTTGCGGCACATCCGCTCCATCGCGGCGACGTCCTCGGCGTAGTTCAGGCACTGCACCGCCAGCGCGAGGTCGAACTGCCGGCCGAGCAGCCGCAGTTCGGCCACGTCGCCGACCTCGTAGGAGATCCCCAGCGGTTCCTGCCGCTCGATGTTCCGTGCGGCGGCGACCATCTCGCCGGAGATGTCGACGCCCAGCACCTCGGTGGCGCCGCGCCGCTTGAACTCCCGGCTGTAGAAGCCCGTTCCGCACGCCAGGTCCAGGACGGACCTGCCGCGCACGTCCCCGACCAGGCCGAGGAAGCTCGGCACCTCCCCGTACCGCGTCAGCGGCAGGGCCTTGAAGCCCTCGAACGCCTCGCCGATCCCGTCGTACTGCTGCACCGCCATGGCGACGACCTCCCCACGCCTGTGGCCACGCCGCCCGGATGCGCCGCGGCCTCCACCGGGGAGTCTTCCGCAGCCTGACGGACCGTCGTACTGGCGGAAGCCACAAGCGGGGTGAGGGCGTTCGGGCCGACGCCGGGGGGATCAGACGGCGGGCAGGGCCTGCCAGTCCTCCCAGGTGATGTCGCGCCCCAGGCAACGCGGCTTCTGGAACGGCCAGTCGGCGGCGATCCACTGCGGCACGAGCGCGTCCAGCGCCCGCTCCACCTCGCTGCCGACGAGCTCGGCCACCACCCACCAGGACACCTCGGCGTCCGCGCCGGCCCGCTCCGGCGGGTCGATGTAGACGCAGCCGCGGATCGCCGTCTCCGCGCGGTCGAGCAGGACGTAGTTGAAGGACTGGTGGGCGGCGATCTCCTGCTCGTGCCGCAGCAGGTCGGCCCGGTTCGCCTCGTACGTGATCGTCTCCGCGGGCCAGCCCCAGGCCGGGCCGAAGATGCTCCACAGGTGCTCGCGCGAGCCCATCACGGCCGGGTAGTCGAGCGGCGCGTCGGCCTCGCGGATCGGCCGCAGGTGGTGGGCGCCGTCCGGCAGCGGGACGCGGAGGGGGTGGACGAAGTCAGCGGGCAGCCAGGTCATGGCGCCGAGGCTAGCGGCGGCCGGGCCGTGGGCGCACGGAATTATCGGCCGGGGGCCCGGGCGGCGCCCGCTACCAGACCCACGTCCCCGTGCCGCCGTCCGTCAGCCGTGCCGCCTCGGGGCCGGGCCGCGAGGCCTCGTCCAGCGGGACGGTGAAGCGGTGCTCGCCGAGGTCCAGGACCAGGAACCGGCCCGGCGCCAGCTCGCAGGCGTCGACGACCTCGCCGACGTAGCAGCGCAGCAGCTCCACCGACCCGGGCGAGGGGAACCGCCACCCCCGGCAGCCGTACCGCCCGAAGGGGGCGCTCGACGCCCGCAGCACGGGCCCGTCGAAGTGCAGCTCGACGTGGTCGCGCCCGAAGCGCACCGCGCTCACCTCCCGGCCGAGCAGCAGCCGGAGCGGGTCCTTCGCGTCGTCGACGGTCGTCACGCGCCCATGATCCCGGACGGCGCGCGGCGCCGGGCAGGCGGGGGTGTGGGTGGGATGGAGAAACAAGCAGGCATGATTGCTTTTTTCTTCGGGCGGTGCCAGGCTGCTGCGCGACGGCGCGCGTTCCGGCGGGCCGCCAACTCTCGGGCAGGGGAGGCGCATTGGAGCGCGAACGGGCGGGCTTGCGGATCGGCAACGCCTCGGGCTTCTACGGGGACCGGTTCGCGGCGGTGCGGGAGATGCTCACCGGCGGCCCGCTGGACGTGCTCACCGGGGACTACCTGGCCGAGCTGACCATGCTCATCCTGGCCCGGGACCGGCTGAAGGACCCGTCGCTCGGGTACGCCCGGACCTTCCTGCGCCAGATGGAGGAGTGCCTGGGCCTGGCGCACGAGCGCGGGGTGCGGATCGTGGTGAACGCCGGCGGCCTCAACCCGGCCCGACTCGCCGACGAACTGCGGCAGTTGGCCGACCGGCTGGGCATCGGGGCGGCCGTGGCGCACGTGGAGGGCGACGACCTGCTCCCGCGCCGCGCCGAACTCGGGCTGCCCGAGGGCCTGCTGGCCGCCAACGCCTACCTCGGCGCGTTCGGCATCGCCGCCTGCCTGGACGGCGGCGCCGACGTGGTCGTCACCGGGCGGGTCACCGACGCCGCGCTGGTCGCCGGCCCCGGGATCGCCCGCTTCGGCTGGACGCCCGCCGACCTCGACGCCCTGGCCGGGGCGGTCGTCGCCGGGCACGTCCTGGAGTGCGGGGCCCAGGCCACCGGCGGCAACTACGCCTTCTTCCGCGAGCACGACGTCACCCGCCCCGGCTTCCCGATCGCCGAGCTGCACCCGGACGGCTCCAGCGTGATCACCAAGCACCCGGGCACCGGCGGGGCCGTCACCACCGGCACCGTCACCGCCCAACTCCTGTACGAGACCAGCGGAGCGCACTACCTCGGCCCGGACGTCACCGCCCGGCTGGACACCGTGCGGCTCACCCCGGAGGGCCCGGACCGGGTGCGGATCGACGGCGTGCGCGGCGAGGCCCCGCCCGCCACCCTCAAGGTCGGGCTCAACCGGCTCGGCGGCCACCGCAACGAGCTCGCCTTCGTCCTCACCGGCCTGGACATCGAGGCCAAGGCCGCCCTGGTGCGGCGGCAGTTCGAGGCCGCCCTGCCGCCCGGGGCCCGCCCGGCCGAGCTGCGCTGGACGCTCGCCCGCACCGACCACCCTGACGCCGACACCGAGGAAGCCGCCTCGGCGTACCTGCGGCTCACCGCCCGGGACCGGGACCCGGCCAAGGTCGGCCGCGAACTCGGCAAGGCCGCCGTCGAGTCGGGCCTGGCCGGCTACCCGGGTTTCCACCTCACCGCCCCGCCCGGCCCGGGGGCGCCGTACGGGGTGTTCACCGCCGCGTACGTCGACGCGAAGGCCGTCGAGCACACCGCCGTCCTGCCGGACGGGCGCCGGATCGCCGTCCCGCCGGCGCCGGTCACCTCCGAACCCGCCCACGCGGAACAGCGGTTGCCCGAGCCGCTGCCCGAGCCGCTGCCCGCCGGGCCGACCCGCCGCGCCCCGTTCGGCCTGGTCGTCGGCGCCCGCAGCGGCGACAAGGGCGGCGACGCCAATCTCGGCGTGTGGGCCCGCGGCGAGGACGGCTGGCGCTGGCTCGCGCACACCCTCACCGTCCATCGGCTGCGCGAACTCCTCCCCGAGACCGCCGAGTTGCCCGTCGTCCGGCACCTGCTGCCGAACCTGCGCGCGGTCAACTTCACCGTCACCGGCCTGCTCGGCGAGGGCGTCGCGGCGCAGCACCGCTTCGACCCGCAGGCCAAGGCGCTCGGGGAGTGGCTGCGCTCCCGCCACCTCGACATCCCTACCCGTCTGCTCGACAGTCCGGAGGCCACGCAGTGACCGTCCTGCCCACCCGCCTCGACCCGGCCGGGCCCGAGTACGCCGAGCACCGCGCCGCGATGCTCGGCAAGCTCGCCGAGCTGGACGAGGAGCACGCCAAGGCGCTGGCCGGCGGCGGCCCCTCGTACGTGGAGCGCCACCGGGGGCGCGGCAAGCTGCTGGCCCGCGAGCGGATCGAGCTGCTGCTCGACCAGGACGCGCCGTTCCTGGAGCTGTCCCCGCTGGCCGCCTGGGGCAGCGAGTACCCGGTCGGCGCGGCCCTGGTCACCGGCATCGGGGTGGTCGAGGGCGTCGAGTGCGTGATCACCGCCAACGACCCGACCGTGCGCGGCGGCGCCAGCAACCCGTGGACGCTGCGCAAGGCGCTGCGCGCCAACGAGGTCGCGCTGGCGAACCGGCTGCCGCTGATCAACCTGGTCGAGTCCGGCGGCGCCGACCTGCCGAGCCAGAAGGAGATCTTCATCCCCGGCGGCGCGCTGTTCCGCGACCTCACCCGGCTGTCCGCCGCCCGCATCCCGACCGTGGCCGTGGTGTTCGGCAACTCGACGGCCGGCGGCGCCTACGTGCCCGGCATGTCGGACCACACCGTGCTGGTCAAGGAGCGCGCCAAGGTGTTCCTCGGCGGCCCGCCGCTGGTCAGGATGGCCACCGGTGAGGAGGCCGACGACGAGTCGCTGGGCGGCGCCGAGATGCACGCCCGCACCTCGGGCCTGGCGGACCACTTCGCCGTCGACGAGGCGGACGCGCTGCGGATCGCCCGCCGGATCGTCGCCCGGCTCGACCACCGCAAGCCCGGCCCGCACCCGGACCGGCTCGCCGCGCCGCCGAAGTACGCCGAGGAGGAGCTGCTGGGCATCGTCCCCGGCGACCTCAAGGTGCCCTTCGACCCGCGCGAGGTGATCGCCCGGATCGTCGACGGCTCCGACTTCGACGAGTTCAAGCCGCGCTACGGCGCCAGCCTGGCCACCGGCTGGGCGCGCCTGCACGGCTACCCGGTCGGCATCCTGGCGAACGCGCAGGGGGTGCTGTTCAGCGCGGAGTCCCAGAAGGCCGCCCAGTTCATCCAGCTGGCCAACCAGCGGGACACCCCGCTGCTGTTCCTGCACAACACCACCGGCTACATGGTCGGCAAGGACTACGAGCAGGGCGGCATCATCAAGCACGGCGCGATGATGATCAACGCCGTCGCCAACTCCCGGGTGCCGCACCTGTCGGTGCTGATGGGCGCCTCGTACGGGGCCGGCCACTACGGCATGTGCGGGCGGGCGTACGAGCCGCGCTTCCTGTTCTCCTGGCCGAGCGCCAAGTCCGCCGTGATGGGCCCGCAGCAGCTCGCCGGGGTGCTCTCGATCGTGGCCCGCCAGTCGGCGGCGGCCAAGGGCCGGCCGTACGACGAGGACGCCGACGCGGCGATCCGGGCGATGGTCGAGCAGCAGATCGAGGCCGAGTCGCTGCCGGTGTTCCTGTCCGGCCGGCTCTACGACGACGGCGTGATCGACCCGCGCGACACCCGAACGGTGCTCGGCCTGTGCCTGTCCGCGATCCACAACGCGCCGGTCGAGGGCGCGCGCGGCTACGGCGTCTTCCGGATGTGAGGGACCACCACATGATCACTAACCTGCTGGTCGCCAACCGGGGCGAGATCGCCCGCCGGGTCTTCCGGACCTGCCGCGACCTCGGCATCGCCACCACCGCCGTGCACTCGGACCCGGACGCCGCCGCCCCGCACGTGCGCGAGGCCGACGCCGCCGTCCGCCTGCCCGGCGCCGCGCCCGCCGACACCTACCTGCGGGCCGACCTGATCGTCGCCGCCGCGCTCGCCGCCGGGGCCGACGCCGTCCACCCGGGGTACGGATTCCTGTCCGAGAGCGCCGAGTTCGCCCGCGCCGTGCTGGACGCGGGCCTCACCTGGGTCGGCCCGCCGCCGGAGGCGATCGCCGCGATGGGTTCCAAGACCGCCGCCAAGCGCCTGATGGCCGAGGCCGGGGTGCCCGTCCTCGGCGCGCTGACCGAGCCGACCGAGGCCGACCTGCCGCTGCTGGTCAAGGCGGCGGCGGGCGGCGGCGGGCGCGGCATGCGGGTCGTGCGCACCCTCGCCGAGCTGCCGGAGGCGCTGGCGGCCGCCGGCGCCGAGGCGGCGAGCGCCTTCGGCTCGGCGGAGGTGTTCTGCGAGCGCTACCTGCCGAGCGGCCGGCACGTCGAGGTGCAGCTGCTGGCCGACGCGCACGGCACGGTCTGGGCGGTCGGCGACCGCGACTGCTCGCTGCAGCGGCGCCACCAGAAGGTGGTCGAGGAGGCGCCCGCGCCCGGCCTGTCGCCCGCCGTGCGGGCCGGGCTGCACGCGGCGGCCGCCGACGCGGCCAAGGCGATCGGTTACGTCGGCGCCGGCACCGCCGAGTTCCTGCTCGGCGAGGACGGCCGGTTCTGGTTCCTGGAGATGAACACCCGCCTCCAGGTCGAGCACCCGGTCACCGAGGCGGTCACCGGGCTCGACCTGGTCGCGCTCCAACTCGCCGTCGCCGAGGGCGAGCTGCTGCCCGGCCCGACCCCGCCGCCGAGCACCGGCCACGCGATCGAGGCCCGGCTCTACGCGGAGGACCCGGCGAACGGCTGGAGGCCCGCCACCGGCACCCTGCACCGGCTCGAACTCGCCCATCCGTACCAGGAGTTCGGCGGATCCGGTGCGGCAGGGCTGCGGCTGGACGCCGGTGTCGAGGCCGGCAGCGTGATCACCCCGCACTACGACCCGATGCTCGCCAAGGTGATCGCCTGGGCGCCGACCCGGGCCGCCGCCGCCCGCCGGCTGGCCGACGCGCTCGCCCGCGCCCGCGTCCACGGCCCGGCCACCAACCGGGAGTTGCTGGTCCGCGCGGTGCGGCACCCGGCCTTCCTGGCCGGCCGTCTGCACACCGGCTTCCTGGCCGAGCACGCCGCCGAGCTCACCGCCCCGGACGGCGCGGGCGCCGAGCGGGCCGCGCTGGCCGCCGCGCTCGCCGACGCCGCCGCCCGGAGCGCCGGGCCGCGGGGCGCCGTCCACCGCGCCCTGCCGTCCGGCTGGCGCAACCTGCCCTCCCAGCCCCAGGTCAAGCGCTACCGCACCGACGCCGGCGCCGAGGTGGAGGCCCGCTACCGGCTCACCCGGGACGGCCTGCGGGCCGAGGCCCACCCCGGCACCGAGCTGGTCGAGGCCGCCCCCGACCGGGTCGTGCTGCGCGAGGACGGCATCCGGCGCACCTACCGGGTCGCCCGCCACGGCGACCGGGTGTACGTCGACACCCCGGCCGGCGGCCTCGCGCTCACCGCCCTGCCCCGCTTCCCCGACCCCACGGAACAGGCCGACCCCGGCGCCCTGCTCGCCCCGATGCCCGGCACCGTGGTGCGCGTCACCGCCGCCGTGGGCGACACCGTCACCGCCGGGCAGCCGCTGCTCGTGCTGGAGGCGATGAAGATGGAGCACCGCGTCGCCGCCCCGGCGGACGGCGTGCTGACCGAACTGCGCGCCGCCCCCGGCCGCCAGGTCGAGCTGGGCGCCCTGCTCGCCGTCGTCAAAACCACAACCTCCGAAGAAGCCTGAGGAAGGACCGCACATGCCCGCCACCGGCAGCCAGCTCCTCGAAACCCCCGAACGCCGCGCCCTGCGCCAGGCCGTGGCCGACCTCGCCCGCCGCTACGGCTCCGACTACTTCCTCGCCAAGTCCCGCGCCGGCGAGCCCGTCGACGAACTGTGGGCGGAGGCCGGCAAGGCCGGATACCTGGGCGTCAACCTGCCCGTCGAGTACGGCGGCGGAGGCGGCGGCATCACCGATCTGGCCATCGTGCTGGAGGAGTTGGGCGCGGCGGGCTGCCCGCTGCTGCTCATGGTGGTCTCCCCGGCGATCTCCGGCACGGTGATAGCCCGCTTCGGCACCGAGGAGCAGAAGCGCCGCTGGCTGCCCGGACTGGCGGACGGCAGCCGCAGGTTCGCGTTCGGCATCACCGAGCCGGACGCCGGCTCCAACTCGCACCGGATCACCACCGTCGCCCGCCGGGACGGCGAGGACTGGCTGCTGACCGGCCGGAAGGTGTTCATCTCGGGCATCGACCAGTGCGACGCCGTGCTGTTCGTGGCCCGCACCGAGGACTCTCGCACGGGCAAGCTCAAGCCCTGCCTGTTCGTCGTCCCGCGTGACACCCCCGGCTTCGAGTACCGGCCGATCCCGATGGAGATCGTCGCCCCCGAGCGGCAGTTCCAGGTGTTCCTGGACGACGTCCGACTGCCCGCCGACGCCCTGGTCGGCGACGAGAACGCCGGCCTGCTCCAGCTCTTCGCGGGCCTCAACCCCGAGCGGATCCTCACCGCCGCCTTCGCGCTCGGACTGGCCCGGCACGCCCTCGGCCGGGCCGTCGACTACGCCAAGGAGCGCACCGTCTGGTCCACCCCGATCGGCGCCCACCAGGGCCTGGCGCACCCGCTCGCCCAGTGCGCGGTGGAGATCGAGCTGGCCCGGCTGATGGCCCAGAAGGCCGGGCTGCTCTACGACGCGGGCGAGGATGTCGCCGCCGGGGAGGCCGCCAACATGGCCAAGTACGCGGCGGGCGAGGCCGCCGCCCACGCCGTCGACCAGGCGGTGCAGACCCTCGGCGGCAACGGCCTCACCCAGGAGTACGGGCTGGGTGCGCTGCTGGTCGCCTCCCGGGTGGCCCGGGTCGCGCCGGTCAGCCGCGAGATGGTGCTCAACTACGTGGCCCAGCACACCCTCGGCCTGCCGAAGTCGTACTGACCGACCGAACTGACCGCCGGGCGGAGCTACCGAACCGAGCTACCGGACCGAGCTACCGGACCGAGCTGAGGTGCGCGAACACCACCGTGTTGGCCTCGTACCCGGTGTGCCGGTCGAACTTCCCGCCGCAGGTGATCAGCCGCAGCTCGGCCCGCGCGGCGGAGCCGTACACCAGGGCGTCCGGGAAGTCCTTCTTCGGGAACACCTGGACGGAGTCCACGGTGAACACCGCGGTGCGCCGGTCCTTGCGGGCCACCTCCACGGTGTCGCCGGGCCGTAGCAGCCCGAGCCGGTAGAACACCGCAGGCCCGCTGCGGTTGTCGGCGTGCCCGACCACGAGCGCGCCGCCGGCGGCCCCGGGCGTTGTGCCGTCCCGGTACCAGCCGACCAGGTTGCGCTGGTCCATCGGCGGGGTGGCCAGCTGGTGGGAGGCGGTCAGCCCGAGGCCGGTGACCGGGGCGTCGACCTTGATCGAGGGGATCCGGATCCGGGTCGGCGCCGAGGCCGGCAGCGGCGGCACCTCGGGCACCGGCGGCGGGGTCGGCGCCGCCGCGGAGGGGACGGCGGCGGGCTTCGCGGCCGGTGCGGGGGCGGCCGACGCGGACGGCGCGGCGGGCAGCGGCGGCCCGTCCCGGCCGCTGGTGCCGTCGCGGACCAGCCAGACGCCGCCCGCCGCAAGGGCCAGCGCGACGACCCCGGCCGTCAACGGGCCGGGGCCGACGCGCGGGGCGCGGGTGGGACGGTCAGGACTCGGCATTGCGCCCGGAGCGGCGGCGCAGCGCGCGCACGGCGATCCCGCCGGCACCGACGATCAGGACGGCGCCGCCGAGCACCTCGGTGGTGTCCGGCCCGGAGGTGCCGCCGCCGCCGGTGCCCACCCCGCCGTGCGGGCCGGTCGGCGAGGCGCTCGGCGAGGCGCCGGGGGAGTGCGAGGGGCTGGGGGAGACGCCCGGCGAGGGGGACGGGGAGGAGGACGGCGACGGCGAGGAGGAGGGCGAGGGTGAGGAGGACGGCGAGGACGACGGGGACGGCGAGGGCGACGGGGAGGGCGACACGCAGGAGACCTGGAAGACCTTGTGCTTGGCCGAGCCGTTCTCGCCCACGAACGTCCAGTCGAGCTTGTAGTGCCCGTCCGGAAGGGTGAAGTTGCCGGTGTGCCCGGTCCCGTTGGTCAGGGTGATCGATCCGGCGAGCACCTGGGCGGTGCCGGTCGGCGGCTGCTGCTCGATCGTCCAGTTGACCTGCTGGATGGTGTCGAAGTTGAAGGCGTCCAGGTAGAAGACGCAGACCTTGGGCTCGTCGCGGGTGTCGTCGACGGGCGTGGTGCTCTCGTGGATCTTCACGTCGCCGTTGTCGCCCGGCGCGGCGAAGGCCGCCGGGGCGGCGCCGAGGGCGAGGACGGCCGCCGCGGCGGCGGTGGCGAGCAGACGGCGGGCGGCGGGCAGGGGAGGGGCGAGGGGTCGCACGGCGGGGCGCTCCAGGGGTCGGGGGCCGCACCCGGGGCGGGCGGCCATGGTGCACCACCGTCCTGTCGGGCGCCCCGCGCGGCAACGCGCCACGCACAGTCTCGGCCGGGTTCCCCACAATGGCCCAGCGGCGGCCCCGGGGATCCGTATGCTCCTGAACGCGCCCCGGGCCGGTGGTCGTCCCGACCCTCCGCCGGCTCTCGTTTCAGCTTCAACTTCCGTAGTGGAGGCTTACCTTGGTGTTCCGAAGCGAGTTCCCCGACGTCGAGACGATCGACCTGCCGATCCATCAGGCGGTCCTCGGCCACGCCGCCCGGTACGGCGACCGCCCGGCCCTGGTCGACGGCATCACGGGCGAGCGCACCAGCTACGCGCGGCTCGCCGCCGCCGTCGAGCGGATCGCCGCCGGACTGGCCGGGGCCGGGGTGCGCCAGGGCGACGTGCTGGCCCTGTTCAGCCCGAACAGCACCGCCTACCCGATGGCCTTCTACGGCGCCACCCGGGCCGGCGCCACCGTCACCACCGTCTCCTCCCTCGCCACCCCCGGTGAACTCGCCGGCCAGCTCGCCGACGCCGGCACCCGCTGGCTGGTCACCGTCTCCCCGTTCCTGCCGACCGCCCTGCGGGCGGCCGAACTAATGGTCGAACGGGGCCGGCCGCTGGCCGAGGTCATCGTCCTGGACGGCGCCGAGGGCCACCGCTCACTCGCCGACCTGCTGGCCGCCACCGGCCCCGCCCCCGAGGTCGCCATCGACCCCGGCCGGGACATCGCCGTCCTGCCCTACTCCAGCGGCACCACCGGCCTGCCCAAGGGCGTGATGCTCACCCACCGCTCGGTCTCCACCAACCTCGCCCAGTGCGACCCCCTCTTCCGCCCCGAGGAGGGCGAGCGGATGCTCGCCGTGCTGCCCTTCTTCCACATCTACGGCCTCACCGCGCTGATGAACCAGCCGCTGCGCTGCGGCGCCACCGTCGTCGTGCTGCCCCGCTTCGACCTGGAGCAGTTCTGCCGCACCATCGAGGAGCAGCGCGTCCAGGGCCTGGTGATCGCCCCGCCGATCGCCCTCGCCCTGGCCAAGCACCCGGTCGTCGACCGCTACGACCTCTCCTCCGTCGAGTACCTGCTGTGCGCGGCCGCCCCGCTCGACCCGGAGCTCGCCGACGCCTGCGCCCGCCGCCTCGGCCTGCCGCACCTGCTCCAGGGCTACGGCATGACCGAGCTGTCCCCGACCACCCACGTCGTCTGCCCCAAGGAGACCGACCCCTCGCCCGGCTCGGTCGGCCGGATGGTCCCCTCCACCGAACTGCGCGTCGCCGCCCTCGACGGCAGCGACGACGACCTCGGCCCCGGCGAGCGCGGCGAGCTGCTGATCCGCGGCCCGCAGGTGATGAAGGGCTACTTCGGCCGCCCGTCCGACACCGCCGCGATGATCGACGCCGAGGGCTGGCTGCACACCGGCGACGTCGGCTACGTCGACGAGCGCGGCTACCTGTACATCGTCGACCGGGTCAAGGAACTGATCAAGTACAAGGGCTACCAGGTCGCCCCCGCCGAGCTGGAGGCCGTCCTGCTCGCCCACCCGCAGATCGCCGACGCCGCCGTGATCGGCGTCCCGGACGCGGACGGCACCGAGTGCCCCAAGGCCTTCGTGGTGCGCACCCCCGGCAGCTCGCTGACCGAGCAGGAAGTCACCTGGTACGTCGCCGGCCAGGTCGCCCCCTACAAGAAGATCCGTGCCGTGGAGTTCGTCGACGCCGTCCCCAAGTCCGCCGCCGGCAAGATCCTGCGCCGCGAACTGCGCGCCCGGGAGGCCGAGCGCGCCGGGGCGACGACCTGACCACCCCCGCCCCCGGCGGCCGGAGCCCGCGGCCCGTCTGTGAGGATCGACCCGCCGCACCTCGACCGGAACGGGAACCAGCACCAGCCATGACCAGCCACCCCGCCGCCAGAACCCCCCAGCAGGACCGCAGCCGCGCCACCCGGGCCCGGCTGCTCGCGGCGGCCGTCGAGTGCCTGGCCGAACTCGGCTGGCAGGGCTCCACCGTCACCGTGGTCGCCGAGCGGGCCGGCGTCTCCCGGGGCGCCGCCCAGCACCACTTCCCGACCCGCGAGGACCTGTTCACCGCGGCCGTCGAGCACGTCACCGCCGAGCGGCTGGCAGCCGTCCGCGCCCACGCGGGCCGACTGCCGGCCGCCGGCCCCGACCGCACCCTGGCCGTCGTCGACATGATCGTCCGGCTCTACACCGGCCCGCTGTTCCGCGCCGCCCTGCACCTGTGGACGGCCGCCGCCACCGAGGACGCGCTGCGCGAGCGGATCGTCGCCCTGGAGGGCCGCGTCGGCCGGGAGGCCCACCGGGCCGCCGTCGAGTTCCTGGACGCCGACGAGACCCGCCCCGGCGTGCGCGAATCGGTGCAGGCCACCCTCGACCTCGCCCGCGGCCTCGGCCTCGCCAACCTGCTCACCGACGACAGTCATCGACGTTCCGGAGTGATCCGGCAGTGGGCGGGCCTCCTGCAGAGTACGCTGCGCCCGGTACGCCCATGACGCCCGTACACCGTCAGCGGCCGGACAACCCCTGACAAGGGGTCGCCGGGCGGCCGATGTCCGTGCAGTCTGGAGAAGAACCCCGGCCGGCACGGACCGCGAGGCCCACCCGGCCGGGCACGAGCCGAACCGGGGTGCTGCCTGATCATGCACGGACACGACTGGGACGCGACCGACGCCGCCGGCCTCGCACCGAGCGGTGCCCCGGTACGCGCCGAAGGCCATCGACTCGTCCCGCTCGCGACGGCCCTGCTCCAGGGCGACGGACTGATCCTGCACTGGAGCGAGGACGCCGAGGCCCTGCTCGGCTACACCTCCGAGGAGGCCGTCGGCAGCTACGCCGCGCAACTGCTCACCGTCGAGACCGAACGCTCCGCCGTCCTGGGACTCTTCCAACGGATCATGGCCGGCGGCGGCACCTCCTTCGTCTTCCCGGTCCGCCACCGCGACGGCCACACGGTCGAGCTGGAGTTCCGCACCTACCCGATAGCCGGCCCGAACGGCACCCTGCTGCTGCTCGCCACCGCCTCCGACACCCGCGCCCTGCACGCCGTCGAGGCCGACCTGGCCGTCCTCGACGGCATCTTCGGCCGCTCCCCGATCGGCATGGCCGTCTATGACACCGACCTGCGCTACGTCCGGATAAACGAGGCACTGGCCCGGATGAACGGCGTCCCCGCCTCCGCCCACCTGGGCCGCCGGATATCGGCGGTGCTGCCCGGGATCAACACCGGCGAGATCGAGCAGATCCTGCGTCAGGTGCTCAGGAGCGGCAAGCCCGTCGTCGACGCCCGCTCGCACGGCCGCGTCCCCGGCGACCCCCGGCGCGACCGCGCCTGGTCCGCCTCCTACTTCCGGCTGGAGGACTCCACCGGCAAGGTCTTCGGCGTCGCCTCCTCGATCATCGACGTCACCGAGCGCTTCCAGGCCGAGGCCCGCGCCGCCCGCGCGCAGGAACGTCTCGCCACCATCGCCGAGGCCACCGCCCGGATCGGCACCACCCTCGACCTCACCCGCACCGCCGAGGAACTGATCGAGGCGGTCGTCCCCCGGTTCGCCGACTTCGCCACCGTCGACCTGCTGGAGCCGGTGCTGCGCGGCGCCGAGCCCAGCCCGATCCCCACCGACCGGCCGATCACCCTGCGCGCCGTCGCGGTCGGCGAGTCCTACGAGTCCGGCCTCGGAGGCGCCGTCGACGTCGTCGGCGAGGCCTCCGAGTACGCCCCCGAGCGCAGCTACATCCAGTGCCTGCGCAGCGGCCGCCCGCTGCTGCGCTCCCACGTCACCGAGGACGTGCTGCGCGGCCTGGTCTCCAGCGACGACCGGGTCGCCCCCGGCATGGCGGCCGGCATCCACTCGTACATGATGGTGCCGCTGATCGCCCGGGGCATGGTGCTCGGCGGCTCCGAGTTCATCCGCATGCGCAACCCCGAGCCGTTCACCGACGCCGACGTCGCCCTCGCCGAGGAACTCGTCGCCCGCACCGCGCTGGCCCTCGACAACGCCCGCCTCTACCGCCGCGAACGGGAGACCGCCCTCACCCTGCAGCGCAGCCTGCTCCCGCAGGAGATCCACCGCACCCTCGGGCTGGAGATCGCCTACCGCTACCTGCCCAGCAGCGTGACCAGCGAGGTCGGCGGCGACTGGTTCGACGTGGTGCCGCTGTCCTGCGGCCGGGTCGCCCTGGTCGTCGGCGACGTGATGGGCCACGGCATCCGGGCTGCCGCCACCATGGGCCAGCTGCGCACCGTCGCCCGCACCCTGGCCACCCTCGACATGCCGCCCGAGCAGGTGCTCACCCGGCTGGACGAAACGGCCTCCGGAATCGGCGAGGGCCAGTTCGCCACCTGCATCTGCGCGGTCTACGACCCGCTGGACCGCACCGTGCAGGTCGCCTCGGCCGGCCACCTGCCGCCCGTCTGGGTCGGCCCGGACGGCGTCGCCCGGCGGGTCACGGTCCCGCCCGGGGTGCCGCTGGGCGTCGGCGGGGTCGCCTTCGAGTCGATCGAGTTCACCATCCCCGAGGGCGGCCTGGTCGCCCTGTACACCGACGGCCTGGTCGAACGGCGCGGCGAGGACCTGGACAAGGGCATCGACCTGCTCGCCGCCACCCTCGCCCAGCCCGGCCGGACCCTGGAGGAGAGCTGCGACGCGGTGCTCTCCGCCCTGGTCACCGACGGCACCGAGGACGACATCGCGATGATCATGGGCCGGGTGCTGCCGCTGCCCGCCGACCGGATCGCCACCCTCCCGCTCACCGGCGGCGGCCGGGTCCCCGGCCAGGCCCGCCGCTTCACCCGCGCCACCCTGGACAGCTGGGGCCTGGGCGCCCTCGCCGACTACGCCGAGCTGCTGGTCAGCGAACTCGTCACGAACGCCCTGCTGCACGCCGACGCGCCGCGCCGGCTGCGGCTGTTCCGCGACCGGGTGCTCACCGTCGAGGTCTCCGACGCGGGCGGCCAGACGCCGCAGCTGCGCCCCTTCGCCGAGCAGGACGAGGGCGGGCGCGGGATGTTCCTGGTCAGTGAGCTGGCCCAGCGCTGGGGCAGCCGGCTCACCCGGGACGGCAAGGTGGTCTGGGCCGAGCTGGAACTGCCCTTCGGCGTGTCCTGAGCACGGCGCGGGCCCCCGCGGTGATCACCGCGGGGGCCCGCGTTCGCGCTAGGCGCGGATCTTCTCGGGCGCCGGAGCGGCGTCCTCGGTCGCCTCGCCCTCGGTGGGCCGGTTCTCGCCGCGCAGCAGCCGCCAGGCCATCGCCGCCGCGCCGAGCAGCAGCAGGGTGGCCAGCAGGCCGGCGCTGTTCATGCCCTGCACGAACACGTCCTTCGCGCTCGCCAGCAGCGACCCGGCGACCTCGGCCGGCAGCCCCTGCGCCGTCTCGACGGCGGCGCCCAGCGACTCCCCGGCCCGGGCGGCCGAGGCCGGGTCCACCCCGGCCGGGACGGCGAGCCCGCTGGTGTAGATCGAGCCGACCACCGAACCGACCAGCGCGATGCCGAGCGCGGTGCCCAGCTCGTAGGCCGTCTCCGAGACCGCCGAGGCGGCCCCCGCCTTGTCGGCCGGCGCGGCCGTGAGCACCAGGCCGGCGCCGAGGGTGTAGGCGACGCCCTCGGCCGTACCGACCACCAGGAAGGAGGCGGCCAGCACCAGGTAGGCGGTGTCCTGCTGGAGGAAGCCGAGCACGGCCATGCCCAGGCCCATCGCCAGCAGGCAGCCGGCCAGCAGCGCCCGGGCGCCGAAGCGCCGGGCCAGCCGGGCGGTCAGCAGACCGCCGGCCACCGAGCCGACGAAGGCCGGCAGCTCCGCCAGGCCCGCGTGCAGCGGCCCGAAGCCGCGCACCAGCTGCAGGTACTGCGAGCTGACGAAGACCACCCCGGACACGCCGACCAGCGAGATCAGCGAAGCCGTGACGGCGGCGGTGAACCGCCGGTCGGCGAACAGCCGCACGTCCAGCAGCGGGGTCTCCAGCCGCAGCTGGCGGCGGACGAAGACGGTCAGCGCGGCCGCGCCCGCCACGAAGGCGACGGGGACGTCCCAGCGGGCGACGCCGTGCGCCGCGGCCTCCTTGACGGCGTAGACCACGCCGATCACCCCGGCCATCGACAGCGCGACGCTCAGCACGTCCCAGCGGCCCGGCCGCGGGTCCCGCGATTCCGGCAGCAGCCGGGCGCCCAGCACCAGCAGCAGGAGCAGCACCGGGATGTTCAGCAGGAACACCGAGCCCCACCAGAAGTGCTCCAGCAGCGCCCCGCCGACGATCGGCCCGAGCGCGGCGCCGGCCGTGGCCGCGGCGCCCCAGATGCCGATCGCGGTGGCGCGCTCCCGGTCGTCCGGGAAGAGGCCGCGGATCAGCGACAGGGTCGAGGGCATGATCGTCGCCCCGGCCACGCCGAGCAGCGCCCGGGCCAGGATCAGCCAGCCGGCGCTCGGGGCGTAGGCGGCCAGCAGCGAGGCGGCGCCGAACGCGGCGGAGCCGGTGAGCAGCAGCTTCTTGCGGCCGATCCGGTCGCTGAGCGCGCCCATGCTGACCAGCAGGCCGGCCAGGACGAAGGAGTAGGAGTCGCCGATCCAGAGCAGCTGGGTGCCGCTGGGGCGCAGCGTCTCGCTGATGGAGGGGATGGCGAGGGACAGCACGGTCGCGTCGAGGGCGACGACGGTGACGGCCAGGACGAGGACGGCGAGGCCGGTCCAGCGCTGGCGGGTGGTCAGGGCGGTGCTCATGGCGTATCGGTTTCCGGTTTCCGGTCCGGGTCGTTCTGGACGGCGGGGGCGGTGTCGGTGGATTCGGGGGTGCCGGTGGTGTCGGGGCGGCGCAGGGCCCCGCCGAGGAACAGCTCGGCGAGCGAGAAGGCGGCGTCGCGCGGGGCGAGCCGGCCGTCCTGGACGGCCCAGCCGATGCCGGCGACCAGGTCGAAGAAGGCCTCGCTCAGCCAGGCGGCGCTCAGCTCGATCCGGAAGACGCCCTGCTGCTGGCCGCGCAGGAAGAGCGCGTGCAGCCGGGCGATCTGGACTTCCCAGAGGTCGTTCAGCCGGTCGTCGTCGTAGAGCTGGTTCTCGCCGGCCAGGAAGGCGCAGAGCGCGGCGTCCGGGACGGCGGCGTCCACCAGGCGGCGCAGCGCGGCGCGGGCGTCGCCGTCCTCGACGGCGGCGGTGTCCAGGGCGGCGGCGAAGCGCCGCAGGCCGAGCATCCCGACCTCCAGGATCAGCGCCTCGCGGCCCGGGAAGAGCCGGTGCAGGGTGGCGCGGCTGATGCCGGCGGCGCGCGCGATCTCGTCCAGGTGGGCGGTCGGGCGGCGGGAGAGCACGCCCACGGCGGCTTCCAGGACGGTGTCGCGATCGGTGGCCATGAGACAAGTGTAAGCCGAATGAGACACGGATGTCTCAGAATAGGTTCGGGGGTCTCAGTCGGGCCGTTGCCGTCCGGGTGTGCGGACAGCAAAAACCGGGGACGGCGGGTGCGCCGTCCCCGGTCCGGGGTGCTGCTGCGGCCGTACGGCCCGGTCAGCTCTGGTTGTAGAAGCCGGTGTCGTCCAGCGGGCGGTCGATCACCATCACCTCGACGTCCGCCGGGGTGAGCAGGAACACCCGGCGGGCGATCCGCTCGATGCCGCCCCGGGTGCCGAAGATCAGCCCGGAGGCGAAGTCGACCATGCGCTTGGCCTCGGCCTCGTCCATCTCGGTGAGGTCCATGACCACGGGGGTGCTCGCCCGGATGTGCTCGCCGACCGTCCGCGCGGCCTCGAATCCGGTCGGCCGCAGGGAGACGATCTTCGCGGGCGCGGGGACGGACGGCACCGTCTCCTGATCGACCCACTCGTCGTCGTACACCGCGGCCGGGTAGTTCCCCGAGGGCATCAGCCACCCGTTGTGGTGCTCGTCGCGAAGTGCTCCCATGCCGCGCCTCCCTGCCTCGTCCCGTCCTGGTCCCCCGGGGGTGGGTGTCGTTCTTGACACGTCATCCACTCGTCGGAACTGTCCGAGTATCGCACTGTTCACCGGTCCCGTGCCCGCTCGCGACCTCCGTACGAGTCGTGCCGCGCCGGAACCCCGGGCGAGCCCGGGCACCATCACCGACGCGAAGGCGCACCGTACGGTTGCGCGCGTAGACCATATCGGTCGCGGTCACCGCACAATTGACCTTCTGTCAACAATGCGGAAACGATTTCGCCCCGGTTCGGTCCCGGGCTCAGTCCCCGGTCGAACCGTCCACCAATTCGCGCAGCAGATCCGCGTGTCCGTTGTGCCGGGCGTACTCCTCGATCATGTGGACCATGATCCAGCGGAGCGTCACCTCCTGCCCCCGGCGCGGCCGCTCGGCCACGGTGTCCAGCGGCAGGCCCTCGGCGGCGCGGCGGGCGGCGTCGATCTCGGCGCGCCAGGCGGCGAAGTCGTGGGCGACGTCCGCCGTGTCGACGTTGTTGAAGTCCCCGTCCTCGTCCTCCTCCGTCCAGAAGA
Source organism: Streptomyces rubellomurinus (assembly GCF_000961885.1). GTDB lineage: Bacteria > Actinomycetota > Actinomycetes > Streptomycetales > Streptomycetaceae > Kitasatospora > Kitasatospora rubellomurina. The sequence goes on along the minus strand of NZ_JZKH01000001.1, from coordinate 87,168 downwards.
TGCCCCCGGGCAGCTCGGTGCCGAGCAGGACGCGCTGGAACCAGTGCTGCTCGACCTCGGCCATGTGCCGGACCAGGCCGAGCAGGGAGAGGTTGGACGGCGGGGCGGAGCGCAGGCGCAGCTGGTCGTCGGCCAGGCCCTGGCACTTCAGGGCGAGGGTGCTGCGGTGGAAGTCGAGCCAGGCGGTGAGCATCGTGGCTTCGTCGGCCACCATCGGCGGGTCGATGCGCGGGGCGAGTTCAGTCATATCGGCCATCCTCGCGGGCCCGGGCGGCGGGCGGCCAGCGGATTTCCGCCGGCGGTCACCGCCGGCGGTGACCCGTCAGACCGTGCGCGGCCGGCGGCGGGCCCGGGCGGCCCGCCAGAGCCCCACCAGGCTGCCCAGCACCAGCACCGCCACGCCCCCGGCCGACACCAGGAAGGCCGCCGAACCGGGCTTGCCCGCGCTGGCCGCCGCCGTGACGTACACCGCCGTGGTCGGCACCACGCCGATCGCCGTCGCCGTCAGGAACGGCAGGAAGCCCACCCCGGAGAAGGCCGCGCCGTAGTTGCCCGCCTGGAACGGCATCCCCGGCAGCAGCCGCAGCACCAGCACGCTGCGGAAGCCCTGCTCGGTGAACCGCCGGTCCAGCGCGCCCAGCACCTTGCCGCGCAGAAACGGGCGCATCGCGTCCCGGCCCAGCCAGCGGGCCAGCCCGAACGCCAGCACCGCGCCCAGCGTCGTGCCGAGCACCGCCAGCGCCACGCCCTCCCGGATGCCGAGCAGCAGCCCGGCGGCGGCGTTCAGCGCGGGGCGGGGGACGAAGGCCAGCGTGCCGACCGCGTAGACGGCGGCGAACAGCGGCGCGAACCAGTAGCCGGGCAGCCGGTCCGCGAGGCCGCCGTTCAGCAGCGCGGTCGGGCTCCACAGCAGCAGCGAGCCGGCGGCGGCGCCGAGCAGCAGCACGAGGACGGCGAACCGCCACCACGGCGAGGCGGCCGGGGCGGGCGTCTCGGTAACCGGGGTGTGGCCGTCCTGGTCGGCGTCGGACGGTGCGGCGGCGGTGGTGGCGGGCACCGGCCGAGCCTAACCCGGACGGCGGAGCGGACGGCCGGGCGGGGGAGGGCGAGGGCACCGGGCCCGGTGACGAGAATCGGCTCATATCGGGCTGAGGTTCTTCCCGGAGGGGTTCTCCGGAGCCGCGCCGGTCGGGACGTCCTTCGTGGAACCCGGTTCGCCGAGGCGCAGCGCGCCGGCGCCCGGCAGGAGGGCGCAGCACAGGACGGTGACCAGGCCGAAGGAGACGGTCAGCGAGGTGGCCTGGGCGAGGGTGCCGATGACGGCGGGGGCGATCAGGCCGGAGGTGTAGGTGACGGTGGCGACGCCCGCGATGGCCTGGCTGGCGTTGGTGCCGATCCGGCCGGCGGCGGCGAAGGCGAGCGGGACGATCACCGCGACGCCGATGCCGATCAGCGCGAAACCGGGGATGGCCAGGGCCGGGCGGTCGGCGGCGACCACGAGCAGGCCGCCGGCGGTGGCGACGGCGCCGCCGAGCCGGGTGGTGCGGGCGGCGCCGAGGCGGCGGATCACCGCGTCCCCGGCGAGGCGGCTGGCGGCCATGGTGAGCGAGAAGGCGGTGTACGAGGCGGCGGCGACGGTGGCCGTGGAGCCGGTGACGTCGCGCAGGTAGACGCCGCTCCAGTCCATCGAGGCGCCCTCGGCGAACACCGCGCAGAAGCCGACCAGGCCGATCACCAGTGAACTGCGCGGCGGCAGGGCGAAGCGCGGCGGCGCCTCGGCCTCCTCGGCGGCCCGCAGCTCGGGCAGGAGGCGGCAGACGGGCTGGGCGAGGGCGAGCAGCACGAGCGCGGTGAGGGCGAGTTGGAGCCGGGCGTCGAGGTCGAGGTGGGCGGCGAGGATGCCGAAGCCGGAGGCGAGCAGCCCGCCGGCGCTCCACATGCCGTGCAGTCCGGACATGATCGAGCGGCCGAGGCGCTGCTCGATCTCCACGCCCTGCGCGTTCATCGCGACGTCCGCCATGCCCGCCGTGGCGCCGTACAGCAGCAGGGCGGCGCACAGCACGGGCAGGCCGGGGGCGAGCGCGGGGAGGGCGAGGGCGAGGCACCAGAGCGAGAGGAGCCCGCGGACGGCGGCCCGGCCGCCGTACCGGTGCACGAACCGCCCGGCCAGCGGCATCGCCAGGGAGGAGCCGATGGCGGGCATGACCAGGGCGAGGCCGAGCAGGCCGGAGGAGAGGTCGAGGCGCTCCTGCAGCCAGGGGATGCGGGTGACGAAGGTGCCGCCGACGGCGCCGTGCACGGCGAAGACGAGCGCGATGCCGGTCCGGGCGCGGCGCGGGTCGGCGAGCGGTTCGTGTGCTGGTGGTGCCGATGGTGCGGTGGGGTGTGCCATCCGGCGTTCCCTCCCGGTCGCGGGCGGACAGGGTCCGCGCGGTGGCGCAGCACACGGGCGGACGGTTCGATAAATTATCAGGAAGGGACCCTGATAGAAACCGTCTGGAAGGATGAGCCGCCATGACCACCGCGCGTACGGCCACGCCGAGCACCGCCCGGGCGATCAACGACCGGCTGGCACTCAACCTGCTCCTGGAGCAGGGCCCCCTGACCGCGACCGAGCTGCGCGGCCTCACCGGCCTGTCCCGGCCCACCGTCGCCGACCTGCTCGACCGCCTCCAGCGCACCGGCCTGGTCGCCGTGGTCGGCGAGCGCGGCGAACAGCGGCGCGGCCCCAACGCCCGGGTCTACGCGCTCGTCGCCTCCCGCGCCCACCTCGGCGCCGTCGACGTCCGCTCCGGCGGCGTCAGCCTGATCGTCGCCGACCTCGCCGGGCGCACCCTCGCCACCGCCGAGGCCCCCGTCGACGGCGGCGGCGGGCCCGGGACGGCCGCCCGGATCGTCGACGTCCTGCGGGAGACCGCGCGCGGCGCCGGCGTCGAGCGGCTGCACACCATCGCGGTCGGCGCCCCCGGGCTGGTCGACCCGGCCACCGGGCGGCTCCACAGCACCGGCGACCTGCCCGGCTGGCACACCGAACTCCTCACCGCACTGCGGGAGTTGCCGGGCGTCGAGGTGATCCTGGAGAACGAGGTCAACCTCGCCGGGCGGGCCGAGTACCGGATCGGCGCCGCCCGCGACCGCGAGACCTTCGTGCTGCTCTGGCTCGGCCACAGCGTCGGCGCCGCCGTCGTCCTGGACGGGCGGCTGCGCCGCGGCTTCTCCGGCGGCACCGGCGAGATCTGCTTCCTGCCCGTCCCCGGCGCCGTCGGCCTGCCCAGCGCCGACAGCTGCGAGGGCGGCTTCCACGGCCTGGTCGGCAGCGCCGCCGTCTGCGCACTCGCCCGTGCCCACGGCCTGCCCGCCGACCCGGCCGGGGACGCGCCCGCCGCCGAGGCCGCCGTACGCGCCGCACTGGCCGCGTCCGGGCCCGGCGAGCCCGGCGGCGCGTTCCTCGACGAGCTGGCGGAGCGGATCGCGCTCGGCGCCGCCGCCGTGTGCGTCGTCCTCGACCCCGGCTGCGTGGTGCTCGGCGGCGAACTCGGCCGGGCCGGCGGGGACGAGCTGGCCGCGCGGGTCGAACGGCGGCTCGCCCTGCTCTCCCCGCTGCGCACCGAAGTGCGGGCCGGTACGGCGGGCGGCGGCGCGGTGCTCGCCGGGGCCGTGCTCACCGCCGGGGACGCCGCCCGGCGGGACCTCTTCGGCGAGCCGTGAGGCCCCTCGCGGGAGGACCCGAGGGCGACCGCGGCGGCTCCGGTGCGGCAGGATGGCCGGGGGCGCGGCGGCACGCTCCCCGCCCCTCCCGCCCCTCGAACCAGCGTCAGGAGTCGCACATGGGCCAGGCCGACCAGCCGGTCAACCCCTACCGGATCGGCGAGGCCGCGGCGCTGCTCGGCGTCAGCACCGACACGATGCGGCGCTGGGTGGACGCCGGGCGGGTCGCCGCCACCCGCGACGAGCACGGGCACCGGATCGTTCCCGGCGCCGAACTGGCCGCGTTCGCCCGCGAGTTGGCCCGCACCGAGGCCGCCGAGGCGGAGGGCCGGCCGTCCTCGGCACGCAACCGCTTCCCCGGGATCGTCACCGACGTGCTGCTCGGCGACGTGGCCGCGCGGGTGGAGATCCAGGCCGGGCCGTTCCGGGTGGTGTCGCTGATCAGCCGGGAGTCGGCGGAGGAGCTGAACCTGGTGCCCGGCGCGCCCGCCACGGCGGTTATCAAGTCCACCAATGTGATGATCGAGCGGCGCTAGGTCCCCAAGGTCCCCAAGGTCCCTGAGGTCCCCAGGTCCCGGCCGCCGCGCCGTCAGTGAACGCCGAACGAGAGGCCCGCCCCGGATGCCACCCCCGAAGCTGCCGACCACCCAGGCCGCCGTGCTCGCGATCGAAGCCGTGGCCGCGCGGCACGGCCGCGAGGTCCGCGCCCAGCACGACATCGGCCGCGACCGGACTTTCGCCGGACTGGTTGGCGCGGTCGGGCCCGGCGAGCTGGACGCCGTCCCGCACGAGGCGCTGCTGGAGTTCGGCGGCCGCCCGGCCGTCGGCGTCCGGCTGTTCACCCACGACGAGGCCGTGGTCACCGTCGAGGGCATCCCCTTCGACGTCGCGCGGGACGGCGTCCCCGCGTTCCTCGACGCGGTCTGGAAGGACCTCGTCCAGGTCAAGGTGCGCGCCTTCCCGCCGTCCAGCACCCTGATCGTCACCGTCCCCGGCGAGCCGAGCCACCGCGAGGGCATCGGCGTGCACGACCTCACCCCCTGGCTCGCGGGGAGGATCCGATGACCACGGCCCGAAGCACCACCGGGTGGAAGCCGCTCGCCGTCGCCCACCGCGGCGACCCGTACCGGTACCGCGAGAACACCCTGCCCTCGATCGAGTCCGCCCTCGCCGCCGGCGCCGACGCCGTCGAGGTCGACGTCCAGCTCACCCGCGACCAGGTGCCCGTCCTGCTGCACGACCGCACCCTGGAGCGGCTCTGGGGCGACACCCGTGCCGTCGACCGGGTCACCGCCGAGCAGCTCGACGAGCTGCGCCGGGGCGCACTCGCCGTCCCCACCCTCGCCGAGGCCGTCAAGGCGGTGGCCGCCGCGCACGACCCCCGGGCGGAGCAGCCGGGCCCCCGGCTGCTGATCGACCTCGACGACCCCGGCCCGGCCGCCGCCACCTGGTCCGTCGTCACCGGCCTCGGCGCCGAACGGCAGGTCGCCTTCTGCGGCCCCGCCACCGCCATGCTCGCCGTGCGCGCCCTCAGCCCCACCGCCGACATCGCGCTCACCTGGAAGCAGCCCCGGCTGCCCGGGCGGGCCCTGCTCGACGACCTGCGCCCGCGCTACCTCAACCCGCCGTTCGGCCTGGTCACCGCCGAGTTCGTGCTCGGCGCCGCCGACGCCGGACTCTCCGTCTCCACCTGGACGGCCGACCTGCGGCGCACCATGCGCCGGCTGCGCGACACCGGCGTCGCCGCCATCACCAGCAACCGGATCGGCGTGCTGCGCTCCGTCCTGGACGGCCGGCGGTGAACGCTCCTCCGGGTGGCCAACAGGTGCTGACCACCCGGGCGTTGGGGCGCGCCCTGCTCGCCCGCCAGCACCTGCTGGAGCGCACCGACCGGCCGCCCGCCGAGCTGATCCGCCACCTCGGCGGGCTGCAGGCCCAGGCCGCGCCGCAGCCCCCGTACCTCGGCCTGCTCTCCCGGCTGGACGGCTTCACCCCGGACCGGCTCAGCACGCTCATCGAGCAGCGGGCCGTCGTCCGGATCGCCCTGCAGCGCGGCACCATCCACCTGGTCACCGCCGAGGACTGCCTGACCCTGCGGCCGCTGCTCCAGCCCGTCCTGGACCAGGCGCTGCGCACCACCTACGGCAAGCGGCTGGCCGGCCTCGACCTCGCCGCCCTGGCCGCCGAGGCCCGGAGCCTGGTCGAGGAGCGGCCGCGCACCTTCCAGCAGCTCGGCCCGCTGCTGGCGGCCAGCCGCCCGGACCGCGACCCGGCCGCACTGGCCCAGGCCGCGCGCTGCCTGCTGCCGCTCGTCCAGGTGCCGCCGCGCGGGCTGTGGGGGCGCGGCGGCCCGGCCGCCCACACCACCGCCGAGGCCTGGCTCGGCCGCCCGCTCGACCCCGCGCCCGCGCTGGACGACCTCGTCCTGCGCTACCTCGCCGCGTTCGGCCCGGCCGGCCCGGCCGACCTGAAGAAGTGGTCCGGCCTCAGCGGCCTCGGCCCGGTGCTGGCCAGGCTCGCGCCGCGGCTGCGCACCTTCCGCGACGAACAGGGCCGGCTGCTCCACGACCTGCCGCAGGCACCCCGGCCGGCCGAGGACGTCCCGGCGCCGGTGCGGCTGCTCGCGCCCTTCGACAACCTGCTGCTCTCGCACGCCGACCGGGGCCGGGTGCTGCCGGAGCGGTACCGGGGGCGGGTGATGACGCAGAACGGCATCGTGCTCGGCACGCTGCTGGTCGACGGGCTGGTCGCCGGGACGTGGCGGCTGACGGCGGAGCAGGACGTGGTGGTGCAGCCGTTCGGCCCGCTCGCCCCGGGCCGACCGGGAGGGCGCCGAGGCCGAGGCGCGGCGGGTGCTGGCCTTCGCGGGCGGCGAAGGGTCCGTCCGGGTGGAGGCGCCGGCGTAGCGCCCCGGCGTGGCGCCCCGGCCCGGTGCCGGACAACTCGCTGGCGGCGGCGGGGCGGGAATGTGATCATGACCGACGCCACTGCTACGAGGGGACGCGGATGCGACGGGACATGGAACTGATCGACGCGGCGCCGGAGGGTGCCGGGCCGTACGGCATCACCGTGGCGCCCGGCGGGGACGTCTGGTTCACGCTGGTGCACAGCGGCGAGGTCGGACGGCTGACGGCGGACGGCTCGGTGCGGCGGTACGGCCTCGGCGCGCCGGACTGCGGCCCGGCCGTCATCACCGCCGGCCCGGACGGGGCGCTCTGGTTCAGCCGGATGCGCGACCACCGGATCGGGCGGATCACGGCGGCCGGGGAGGCGAGCTCGTTCCCCGTCCGCACCGAGGGCGCCGGGCCGTACGGCATCGCCGCCGGGCCGGACGGCGCGCTCTGGTTCACCGAGCTGGGCGCCGGCCGGGTGGGGCGGATCGGCGTGGACGGCGAGGTCGAGGAGTACCCGCTCCCGCTCGCCGGGGCGTTCCCGTCGATGATCACGGCCGGGCCGGACGACGCGCTGTGGTGCACGCTCAACCAGGCCGACGCGGTGGCCCGGATCGGCCTCGACGGCGAGGTGGCCGTCCACCGGCTGCCCACCGAGGGCACCGCGCCGGTCGGCATCACCGCGGGCGCGGACGGCGCGCTCTGGTACGTCGGGATCGGCGGCGGGCTGGTCGGGCGGATCACCGTCGACGGGCAGGTCACCGAACAGCCGCTGGCCGACCGGGCGGCCAAACCGCACGCGATCGCCGCCGGGCCGGACGGCGCGCTCTGGTTCTCCGAGTGGGGCGCCGGCCGGATCGGGGTGCTCCACCCGGACGGGCGGCTGGACGGGTACCCGATCCCCGGCCCGGGCGCCGAGCCGCACGGCATCGCGGTCGGGGCGGACGGCGTGGTGTACGCGGCGCTGGAGCGGGGTCAGATCCTGCGGCTGGGCGCCTGACGCACCCGGGCCGGCGGGGCCGGGGCCGGGGCTGCGGGCGCGAGGCCCGGGTGGGAGGGCCCGGGGCGGGAGGGCCCGGGCCGGGGTCCGGAAGACGGGCCCAGCGGCCCCGGGGGCCCGGGCCCAACGGCCCTGGGGCGCGGCGGTGGTGCGTTCGGATCATGGAACGCCATCATCCGCACGACGTTCCGAAGGAGTGCGTCCTTGAGCGCCACCCAGGCACAGGGCGACCCCACCCTCCCGCCAACACCCCGGCCGGTCAAGGCGGTTCGGGCCAGGCAGCCCGGCTCGGCCATGGTCAGGCTGTTGACCACCACCAACCACAAGACGATCGGCACCATGTACCTGGTGTCCTCGTTCGCGTTCTTCCTGATCGGCGGCGTCCTCGCCCTGGTCATGCGCGCCGAACTCGCCCGGCCCGGTAACCAGATCCTGTCGAACGAGCAGTTCAACCAGGCCTTCACCATGCACGGCTCGATCATGCTGCTGCTGTTCGCGATGCCGCTGTTCACCGGCTTCGCGAACTGGATCATGCCGCTGCAGATCGGCGCCCCCGACGTGGCCTTCCCACGGCTCAACGCGCTGGCCTACTGGCTGTTCATGGGCGGCTCGCTGATCGCGGCGGCGGGCTTCCTCACCCCGCAGGGCGCCGCCGACTTCGGCTGGTTCCTCTACGCGCCGCTGTCCGACGCCGTCCACTCGCCGGGCATCGGCGCCGACCTGTGGATCATGGGCGTCGCGCTGTCCGGCTTCGGCAGCATCTTCGGCGCGGTCAACTTCATCACCACCATCATCTGCATGCGCGCCCCCGGACTGACCATGTTCCGGATGTCCATCTTCTGCTGGAACGTGCTGCTCACCTCGGTGCTGGTGCTGCTGGTCTTCCCGGTGCTCGCGGCCGCGCTGTTCGCGCTGGAGGCGGACCGCAAGTTCGGTGCCCACGTCTTCGACCCGGCCAACGGCGGGGCGATGCTCTGGCAGCACCTGTTCTGGTTCTTCGGCCACCCCGAGGTGTACATCCTGGCGCTGCCCTTCTTCGGCATCGTGTCGGAGATCATCCCGGTCTTCAGCCGCAAGCCGATGTTCGGCTACTCCGGCCTGATCGCCGCCACCGTCGCCATCGCCGGCCTGTCGGTCACGGTCTGGGCGCACCACATGTACGTCACCGGGCAGGTGCTGCTGCCCTTCTTCTCCTTCATGACCTTCCTGATCGCCGTCCCGACCGGGGTGAAGTTCTTCAACTGGGTCGGCACCATGTGGCGCGGCTCGCTCAGCTTCGAGACGCCGATGCTGTGGACGGTCGGCTTCCTGGTCACCTTCCTCTTCGGCGGCCTCACCGGGGTGCTGCTGGCCGCCCCGCCGATCGACTTCCACGTCTCCGACTCGTACTTCGTCGTCGCGCACTTCCACTACACGCTGTTCGGCACCGTGGTGTACGCGATGTTCGCCGGATTCCACTTCTGGTGGCCCAAGATGACCGGCCGGATGCTCGACGAACGGCTCGGCAGGATCACCTTCTGGACGCTCACCGTGGGCTTCCACGCCACCTTCCTGGTGCAGCACTGGCTCGGCGCGGAAGGGATGCCGCGGCGGTACGCCGACTACCTGGAGTCGGACGGCTTCACCACGCTGAACACGGTGTCGACGATCGGTTCGTTCCTGCTCGGGCTGTCCGTCCTGCCGTTCCTGTACAACGTCTGGAAGACCGCCAAGTACGGCGAGAAGGTCGAACAGGACGACCCGTGGGGCTGGGGCCGCTCGCTGGAGTGGGCCACCTCCTGCCCGCCGCCGCGGCACAACTTCACGACGCTGCCCCGGATCCGCTCCGAATCCCCGGCGTTCGACCTGCACCACCCCGACATCGCCGCGCGGGACGCCCTGGAGAACACCGGCAGTCCGGCCCCCCACCTGGCGGACGTCGAGCCGGCGAAGTACGACCGGCCGCTCGGCCGGGCGGCGGTCCGGGCCGCCGCGCGGTCGGCGGCGGGCTCGGACGGCTCCCGGCCGTGAGGTGCCGCCCCGCCCGGGCTCGGCCGCGGGCGGGGGCGGTCCTCCGCATTCCATCTCCCCGCCCGCATCCGTCCGTTCGCATCCGTCCGTCCGTTCGCATCGCTTCGCCCCGGAAGGCCCGGCCCATGAACCACAGCGTCCTCGCCATCGCCACCGCCGCCCTCACCGCCGGCGGCTGCGTCTGGTACCTGCCCGCCATCGCCGACCTCCAGGCCGGCGCCGACCGGCCCCGCTCCACCCGTACGGCCGCTGCCGCCTGCGTGCTCGGGTGGGCGACCCTCGCCCTCGCGGGCGGGCTGCTGCTCGCCCTGGGGGACTGGCGGCCCGCCGCCCAGCTCGCCCTCGCCGGGCTGGTCGGCGGCGTGGCGCTGTGGCTGCGGGCACTGCGGGAGCGTCGCGTCGAGCAGCGGGAGGCGGACGAGCGGTGGATCGCCCTGGACGCCGGGCCCGCGCCGCGCCCGCCGCGCAGCGGCCGGTCCTCGGCGGTCGGCCTGGCCGGGTGGCTGGTCGTCGGCGCGGCCGTCGCCTCGCTCGGGGCGGCGGCCGTCCTCCTCTCCGGGGGCGGGACGGCCGGGACGCGGGCCGCGCTGGCGGCGGGCAGCGGGGTGGGGGTGGCGCTGCTGTTCCTGGCGATGGGGCTGAGGAGCGTGCGGCGGTGACGGTCCCGCGGATGTCCTCCCGAATGGGGTCGTTGGGCCCTGGGCCGGGCGGGGGTGGTGGGTGATGATGACCTGGGCCCCGCCGGCCGGGCGCGGGGGTGATGAAGGTGGAGCCGCGTGATGGCGACCAAGGCGGAGGGTGCCGGGGCTTCGGCGCCGGTGCGGGTGTTCCTGCTGGACGACCACGAGGTGGTGCGCCGGGGCGTGCACGACCTGCTGGACGGCGAGCCGGACCTGACGGTGGTCGGCGAGGCCGCGACCGCGGAGCAGGCGCTCGTCCGGGTGCCGGCGCTGCGGCCCGACGTCGCGGTGCTGGACGTCCGGCTGGGGGACGGCGACGGCGTCTCGGTCTGCCGTGAACTGCGCTCGCGGATGCCCGACCTGGCCTGCCTGATGCTCACCTCCTTCGACGACGAGGAGGCGCTGCTGGACGCCGTGATGGCGGGCGCCGCCGGTTACGTGCTCAAGCAGATCAGCGGCACCGACCTGGTCGCCGCCGTCCGCACCGTCGCCTCCGGCCGCTCGATGCTCGACCCGGGCGCCGCGACCCGCCTGCTGAACCGGCTGCGCAGCGACGCCGAACCGGCCCGGCCGGCCACCGCCGGGCCGGCGCTGACCGCGCGCGAGGAGGAGGTGCTGGCGCTGATCGGCGAGGGCCTGACCAACCGGCAGATCGGCGAGCGGCTCTACCTCGCCGAGAAGACGGTGAAGAACCACGTCTCCCGGCTGCTCGCCAAGCTCGGCGTCGAGCGGCGGGTGCAGGCCGCCCTGATCGCCACCGAGCTGCGCCAGGCCGCCGCCGCGACGCCGTCGTCGCTGCGGCGGGGCCGGGTCTGACGGCGGCGCGATCCTGGCGGCGGGCCCGGTGGCGGGCCGGGTGGGACCATCGGCCCTCGCCGCGGCGGCCGGGGGCGGGTGACCATCCCGGTATGAACCGCGATCGCGACCTGTACGAGGAAGAAGACGGCCTGCGGGACCTCGGCCCCGAGCGGGCGCTGGACCTGCTGGGCCGGGCGGCGGTCGGGCGGGTGGTCTACACCATCGGCGCCCTGCCGGCCGTCCTGCCGGTCCCGTTCCGGCTCGTCCCCGGCGGCGTGCTGCTCGCCGCCGGAGCCGACGCCGACCTGGTCCGCGCGGTCGACGGCGCCGTGATCGCCTTCGAGGCCGACGAGGTCGACGCGGCGGACGGCTCCGGCTGGTGCGTCACCGTCCTCGGCCGCGCCCGGGCCCACCCGGCCGATCCTGCCGATGCCGCCGATGCGGCCGATCCCGCCGCTGCCGCCGACGTCCGGATCCTGATCCGCCCCGAGCTCGTCACCGGGCGGCGGCTTCCGTCGAGCCGCTTGCCCGGCCCGGGCCCGGTCCGGTTCACTGCCGGGGGGAAGCGGGCGGGCGGGGAGGAACCGTGATCGACTACGACGCCGAGGCGCGCGCGTACGATGCCTCGCGCGGCGGGGAACCCCGGGCCCGGGCCGCCGCCGAAGCCGTCGAACGGCTGCTGCCGCCGCAGGCCCGTACGGTGCTGGACGTCGCCTGCGGCACGGGCATCGTCACCGCCCTGCTGCGCCGCCCGGGCCGTACCGTCCTCGGCGTCGACCGCTCGCCGGGGATGCTCCGGCTCGCCGGGCAGCGCCTGCCCAGCGCCGTCCTGTGCGGGGACGCCACCCGGCTGCCGGTCCGGGCCGGCAGCGTGGACGCCGTGGTGCTGGTCTGGTTGCTCCACCTGCTCCCGGACGCCGCGCCCGTCCTCGCCGAGGCCCGCCGGGTGCTGCGGCCCGGCGGGGTGCTGGTCACCACCGTCGACAAGAACGACGCGTCGTTCACCGAGCCCGGCGACCTCGCCGAGGCCACGCGGCCGTGGCGGCGCCGGCACGCCCCGCAGGTCACCGACCGGCTCGACCGGGTGACGGCCCAGGCCGCCGCCCTCGGCCTCCGCCCGGCGGGCGCGACCACCTTCCCCGGCCACGGCCAGGGCCGCAGCCCCCGCGCCTGGCGGGCGCAGATCGAGCGCGGCCGCATCGGCTGGTGCGCCGACCCGGCCACCGCCGGGGCCGCCCTCCGGGCCCTCGCCGCCCTCCCCGACCAGGACGCCCCGCGCCGCGCCCCGACCCGCGGTACCGCCTGGCGGCCTTCCGCGCTTGACGGAACGTCACCGGGCGGGCGTTGTCAGACCCGTGTGCCATCGTGTACGGACGAGTGGGCGCACGGGCTCCCGCTCTCCGGCGGTGAGGGGTTGGGGGAAGCGATGACGGGCTGGGTCGGTGTCGGCTGGGAGGGTGTGGGCTGGGACGGTTGGCGGGACGTCGGCGGGATCCGGGCGTTGCTCGACGCGGGCGCCGACCCGGAGGGCGCGGGCTGGGGGTGGCGCCCCCTGCACCGGGCGGCGAGGTACGGCTCGCCCGAGGTGGTGGCCGAACTGGCGCGCCGCGTCCCGGACGTGGACGCGGTGGAGGAGGGGGCGACCGCGCTGTGGGAGGCCGTGCTCGCGGACCGGCCGGACAACGCCCGCGCCCTGGTCGCCGCCGGTGCCGACCCCTGGCGGCCCCAGCTCGGCGGCTGGTCGCCGGGCCGGCTCGCCCTGGCCGGTCCGGTTCCCGACCTGTTCCCCGTGCCCCTGGGGCAGCCGGGCCTGACGGCGGCGGAGCGGGCCGCCGCCGAGCGCGGCCACCGACTCGTCGCGGCGCTCGGGGACTTCTACTACGACGGCACGGGGCTCGCCTGCGTCGCCGGCATCGACGCCGCGGAGGCGATCCGCTGGCTGGGCGCGGTGCGGGCGGAGGAGGAGTTCATGGCCGACTACCTCGACGACCCGCTGGCGTTCTCGATGGACGAATGCCTGCTCATCGCGGGCGTCACGACCGTGCCCGGCGGGTGCGTCGTCACCCAGCCCTGGGGCTACACCCCGTTCACCCCGGGGGCGATGGCCCGGCTGACGGCCGGGACCGTCGGCTACGGCCTCTACGCCAATCCCAAGAGCGGCAACCAGGGGAACGTCTTCCGCGACGGCGCCGAGGAGGGCTGGGACCTCCACCCCGGCGGCGGCCCCCACCCCGGCGGCAGCGCGGAGGAGGTCCTGACCGGCTACCTCTACCGGCACCGGGCCGTCGCCGAGGCGTGCGCCTTCGCGGGCCTCGACCCGGCCGACGCCCGCGCCGTCACGGGGCCCGCCGACGTCTGGATACGGCTGCCCGACGTCGACTGGTGGGCGCGCTGACCGGCCCGGCCCGACGGCGGGCTGCTCCCGCGTCGGGGCAAGCGGCAGGACGCCGCGCCCGTACCCCGGACGAAAACGGATTGCCTCGTGGCCAGAGCTCACGTTTGCTGGGCAGCATGGCTGAACTGCGTACCGATCGTCTCATCCTCCGTCGATGGGAAGACTCCGACCTCGAACCGTGGGCTGCGATGAACGCTGATCCCGAGGTTCGCGAGCACTTGGGCGACCCGCTCACCCGTGAACAGAGCGATGCCTCCGTGGCGCGGTTCCAGGCCGGGTTCGCCCAGCGGGGCTACGGATGGTGGGCGGTCGAAGTGCGGGCCACGGGCGAGTTCATCGGCTTCGCGGGCTTGGACCAGGTGGATGACGGTCTGCCGTTCACCGGGATCGAGATCGGTTGGAGGCTCGCCCGCTCGGCCTGGGGCCACGGCTACGCCACCGAGGCCGCCCTGGCCGGCCTGGCCTTCGGCTTCGAAACGCTCGACCTCCCCGAGATCCTCGCGGTGACGACTGCCACCAACCTCCGCTCCCAGGCAGTGATGCGCCGCATCGGCATGACCCGGGACCCGGCTGACGATTTCGACGACCCCACCGCGCCCGAAGGGCCCCTGCGCCCGAACGTGCTGTACCGAATCGCCCGTAGCGCGAGGATCTGACGCTCTCCCGCAGGTCCGGGTGTCGGCGGGGGTGGGGGCGTGGCCGGGCCGTAGGCTGCGGCGGGCGGGGCTTTCGTCCCGCGTGCGGGGGCCTTGCGGCTCTGGTGGCAGCGCGGCGGGGACGCCAGGGTTGGGGGCAGCAGCGGACGGGCCGTCAGGGCGGGCCGGGCCGCGGCGGACCGGGACGACCGTGGCGTTCGAGACGCGCGGAACACGTGGAACAGGTGGAGGAAGTCATGACGTCGATCGTTGCGGCCGGAGTCGACGGATCGCCGGCGAGCGTCGCCGCCGCCCACTGGGCCGCCGAGGAGGCGCTGCGGCGCGGGGCCGTGCTGCGGCTGCTGCACGCCTGGCCGTGGCTGACCGACGGCGTCGCCTCCTACGCCGAGCCCGACGACCTGCCCGCCGCCGCGCAGCGCCTCCTCGCCGCGGCCGCCGAGGAGGTCCGTGGGCGCCACCCCGGTCTGGACGTGCGGACCGACGTGGTGCTGGACGCTCCGGTGGACGGCCTGGTCGCGGCCGCGGGCGACAGCGAGTTGCTGGTGCTCGGCTCGCGCGGCCTCGGCGGCTTCGCCGGGCTGCTGCTCGGCTCGGTCGGCATGGCGGTCGCCGGGCGCAGCGCGGCGCCGGTCGTCGTGGTGCGGGAGCCCGGGAGCGACGGCGGTGACGGTGCGAGCGCGGGCGGCGAGGTGGTCGTCGGCGTGGACGCGCACGGCCCCGAGGCGGAGGTGCTCGCCTTCGCCTTCCGCGAGGCCGCCCTGCGCGGTGCCCGGCTCCGGGCCGTGCACGGCTGGGACCTGCCGCCGGTGTTCGGGTACGCGGGCGGCGCCGTGCCGGCGGGCGAGGTCGGCCAGCTGGAGGCGCTGGAGGCCAAGCTGCTGTCGCTGGCCCTGGCCGGGCCGCGCGAGCAGCATCCGGAGGTCGAGGTGGTCGAGGACGTCCGGCTCGGCGCGGCGCGCGGCCTGGTCGAGGCCTCGGCCGGGGCCGCGCTGGTGGTCGTCGGTCGGGGGCACCGCCCGGTGGAATTCGGGCCGCGGCTCGGGCGGGTCGCGCACGCGGTGCTGCACCACGCCGGGGCGCCGGTCGCGGTCGTACCGCACTGGTGACCGGCCGCACCGGCGGGGAGTGACCAACGGCCCGGGGTGGGCCGGGCCCTGGGCCCTGCCCGCCCCGGAGGGGCGCGGCGCTCGGCGTCCTGGAGGAGGTGCCCGCTCCCCGGCACGTCGAGGTGCTGCCGCAGCTGTGCCCGCTCGGAGCCCGGGGCGGCGGCCGGTCAGCTCCGGTCAGCTCCGGTCGGCGAAGGCGGTGCGCCAGGCGGGGCTGTCGACGTAGTGGTTGTCGAAGCGGTCGGCGGAGGTGGCGATCGCGGTCGGGCTGGTTTCGCCGCGCATGACGCTGCCGAGCAGGCGCAGGTAGTCGAAGCGGTCCATGCCGGGGTGCTTCGGGTCGGGGTGCCGGTCGGTGCCGGGGGTGAACAGGAACAGGACGTCGGCTCCGCCGCCCGGGGCGGCGGCGAAGGCGTGCGGGGTGTGCGGGGGGACGGCGAGGAAGTCGCCGGCGTCCAGGACGGTGACCTGCTCGCCGATCAGGACGCGCAGGGAGCCGCTGATGACGAAGAACAGCTCCCAGGCCCGGGTGTGGAAGTGGGCGGGGGCTCCGGCGGCGCCCTCGGTGAAGACGGAGCGGTAGACGGTGAAGCCGCCCTCGGCGGGGGAGGGTTCGGCGAGGAGGGTCATGGTGGCGCTCGGGTCGGCGCAGGTCTCGGCCTCGGTGCGGCGGGCCAGGATCGGGGTGGCGGAGTTCGGCTTCGTCGTCATGGGACCAGGCTAGGGTCGGAAAGACCCATGATCATGGGGCAATCGATCATCGTTTTGATGGGTCAATTCGAGGGCGGGGTGCCGGCTGCGACCCCCGCCCGCAGGAAGCCCGTGAACGCCGTCACCGCCGGTGGCACCCGCTGCCCCCGCCGCACCGCCGTGTACACGTGCCGGACCGGGGTGTCGTCCGGGTGCAGCGGGACGAGGGCGATGTCCGGGCGGGCGGCGCGGGCGGCCAGGGACGGGATGAGGGTGGTGCCCAACCCGGCGGCGACCAGGCCGAGTTTGGCGGTCCAGTTGGCGACGGCGTACTCGATCCGGGGCTGGAAGCCGCTGCGCACGCAGGACGCGAGCAGGGTGGACTCCGGCTGGCGGCGGGCCGCGATCCACGCCTCGTCGGCGAGCTCGGCCAGGCGCAGGCGCCGGCGCCCGGCCAGTCGGTGGCTGCGGGACAGGGCGACCAGCACCGGGTCCTCGGCCAGCGGTGAGAGGTCGAACTGGCCCGTGTCGTCGATGAGTTCGGCGTCGGCGTGGTAGGTGGCGAGGAGTGCGAGGTCGATCGCGCCGTCGGCCAGCAGGCCGAGCAGGGGTGCGGACAGCCCCTCGGTCAGGCTGATCGCCACCTGCGGGTGGGCGGCGCGGAAGGCGGCCAGTGCGCTGGGAACGAGCGCCACGTTGGCGCTGTCGAAGGCGCCGACCCGCAGCCGTCCGGCGGTCAGTTCGGTGAGGGCGGCCAGGTCCCGCCGGGTGGTGTCCAGGCGCTCCAGCATCGCCTCGGCGTGCGGCAGCAGCGCGCGCCCGTGCTCGGTCAGCCGCACCCCGCGCGCCAGCCGGTCGAACAGCGGCGTGCCCAACTCGGCTTCCAGGGTGGCGATCTGACGGGAAATCGCGGACTGGGTGTAGCCCAGGCGCTCCCCGGCGGCGGTGAAGGAGCCCAGGTGGGCGACGGTGCGGAAGACGTCCAGCCAAGCCATGTCCATTCCGCATGGATACCATGCCGGACATTCGCTTGTCGCGTGGCTCGGGCCTGCCTAGCGTGAGGGCCATGAAGAAGATCGCATTTCTCGGGCTGGGCCGCATGGGCCGGCCGATGGCCCGTCGCCTCGCCGCCACCGGCCACGCGCTGACCGTCTGGAACCGCTCCCCGGGCCGGGCCGACGGCCTCACCGAGGCCGCGACCGCGGCCGAGGCCGTGCGGGGCGCCGAACTCGTCATCACCATGCTGTCCGACCCGGCCGCCGTGGCCGAGGTGGCCGGGCAGTTCGTCCCCGCGCTGGCGCCGGGCGCGCTGTGGATCGACATGTCCTCGATCGGCCCGCGTGCGGTCGCCGAGCTGCGCGACGGGCTGCCGGACGGCGTGCGCATGGTGGACGCCCCGGTGCTCGGCAGCGTCGGCCCGGCGGCCACCGGCGGCCTGACCGTCCTCGCCGGCGGCGAGGAGGCCGACCTCGACCGCGCGCAGCCCGTCCTGGAACAGCTCGGCACGGTGCTGCGCTGCGGCGGCCCGGGCACGGGTGCGGCGCTGAAGGTCGTGGTGATCGGCGGCATCGTGGCATCGGTCACCGTGATCGGTGAAGTCCTGGCGGTGGCCGAGGAGTTGGGCGTGCCGCAGGAGCAGGCCCTGCAGGCGCTGTCGACCACGCCGCTGGCCGGGGCGCTCGCCCGGGCGCGCAGCACGGAGTCGGACTTCCCGGTCCGGCTGGCGGCCAAGGACCTCGCCCTGGCGGGCGGCGGGCCGGTGCTGACGGCGGCCCGTGAGGTGCTGCTCGCGGACCCGTCGATCGCCGACCTGGACCTGGCGTCGGTGGTGACCGCGCTGCGGCGGTAGTCGTCCCACGGGGCCCGGATCGCTTGGGGCCCGGACTGCTTGGGGCCCGGATCGCCCGGCTCGGGGGAGCGGACGATCCGGGCCCCGGGCCCGTGGCGTGCCGTCAGCGCGGCCGCGCGCCCGGCGGGAGGACCTGGGCGGACACGCGCAGGGGCGGGCTGTGCCGGAAGGTGAGGGTGAACTCCACCCACTGGCCGGCCGTCAGCGGCGGCGGGTCGGCGATCATCAGGTCGGCGTCCTCCGGAGTGAGGACGAGCTCGCCGCCCGGCGGGACCGGGAGGGCGGGGGTCGGCTCCCAGCGGCCGGCGGCGCCCTGGTGCAGGTGCCGCTTCAGAGTGATGCGGCTGCCGAACTGCCAGTCCGCGGCCACGAGTTCGTCGGGGACGTCGCCCGGGTTGCGGACCGTGAAGAACGCCGCCGTCGCCGGCGCGGCGCCGGCCGTCGGCAGGAGCATCCAGCCCGGGCCGGCGGCCTCCACCGGCCGGGGGCGGCCGGCGCCGCCGACCGCCGTCCAGCCGGTGAGCAGCACGAGGGCGAGGGCGGCCGCGCCGAGCGTGGGGGCGACGACCTTGAGCCGCTGGAGGATCGTCATCGCCGCACCGCCCCGTCCCGTACGGCCGTACCCCGTACCGTCCCGCCCCGTACCGCTCCGCCTCGTGCCGCGCCACGCCGTACCGCGCCACGCCGTTCGGCCCCGCCCCGCGCCGGCTGCCAGGTGCGCAGCCGCAGGCTGTTGCCGACCACGAGCAGCGAGCTGAGCGACATCGCGACCGCCGCCAGCATCGGGTTCAGCAGGCCGACCGCCGCGAGCGGGATCAGCACCAGGTTGTAGCCGAACGCCCACAGCAGGTTCGCCCGGATCGTACTGAGGGTGCGCCGCGCCAGCCGGACGGCGTCCACCACCGCCTCGATGTCCCCGCGCACCAGCGTCAGCCCGGCCGCGCCGATCGCCGCGTCGCTGCCGGAGGCGAGCGCCACCCCGAGGTCCGCCCCGGCGAGCGCGACCGCGTCGTTGACGCCGTCGCCGACCACCGCCACCGTCCGCCCGGCGGCCCGCAGTTCGGCCACCACCTCGGCCTTGCGCTGCGGCGAGGCGGCGGCGTGCACCCGCTCGATGCCGAGCTCCGCCGCCACGGCGCGGGCCGCGCCCGGCCCGTCCCCGGTCGCCAGGACCGGCTCCAGGCCGAGGCCGCGCAGCCGGTGCAGCGCCCGCCAACTGCCCGCGCGCACCGTGTCGCCGACCGCGAGGACGGCCGCGCCCCGCCCGTCCAGCTCCACCAGGACGGCGGTGCGGCCCGCGTCCCCGGCCGCTGCCACCGCGCGCGCCAGCTCGGCGGGCAGCGGCCCGGCCGCCGCGTCCGGGCGCACCAGCCGGACGGCCCGGCCCTCGACCGTCCCGGACACCCCGAGCCCGGCGGTGGCCGCGAAGCCCGCCACGGCCGGGAGCTCGCCGCAGCGCTCGCGCGCGGCCGCCGCGACGGCCCGTCCGATCGGGTGCTCGGAGCGGTGCTCGACCGCCCCGGCCAGCCGCAGCACGTCCTCCTCGGTCAGGCCGTCGTCCTCGCTCGGGCCGTCCACGTCGGGCAGGCCGCTCACGTCGACGGCGGTGACGGCGGTGAGCGCCATCCGGCCGGTGGTCAGCGTCCCCGTCTTGTCCAGCACCACGGTGTCCACCCGGCGCAGGCTCTCCAGCACCTCCGGACCGCGCACCAGCACGCCCAGTTCGGCGCCCCGGCCGGTGGCCGCGAGCAGCGCGGTCGGCGTCGCCAGGCCCAGCGCGCACGGGCACGCCACCACCAGCACCGCGACCGCCGCCGTCACCGCCGCCTGCGGGGCCGCGCCCGCGCCCAGCCAGAAGCCCAGCACGCACACCGCGACCGCCAGCACGCACGGCACGAACACCCCGGCCACCGCGTCCGCCAGCCGCTGCGCCCGCGCCTTGCCGGCCTGCGCCTCGGCCACCAGCGCGGTGATCCGCGCCAGCTGGGTGTCGGCGCCGACCGCCGTCGCCCGCACCACCAGCGCGCCGCCGACGTTCACCGTCGCGCCCGCCACCGCGTCCCCCGGGCCCACCTCCACCGGCACGCTCTCGCCGGTCAGCAGGCTCAGGTCGAGCGCCGAACCGCCCTCGACGACCACCCCGTCGGTCGCCACCCGCTCGCCCGGACGCACCACGAACTCCTGCCCCGGCAGGAGCAGTTCGACCGGCAGCAGACGCTCGGAGCCGTCCGCCGACCGGACGCACACCTCCTTGGCGCCCAGCTCGGCCAGCGCCCGCAGCGCGGACCCGCCGCTGCGCCGCACCCGGGCCTCCAGCAGCCGCCCGGCGAGGACGAACAGCGGCACGCCGACCGCCGCCTCCAGGTACACGTGCGCGGCGCCGCCGGACGCCGTCAGCGAGAACGGCATCCGCATGCCCGGATCCCCGGCACCGCCGAGGAAAAGGGCGTACGCGGACCAGCCGAAGGAGGCCACCACGCCCAGGCTGACCAGGGTGTCCATGGTCGCCGTGGCATGCCGCAGGCCGCGCCAGGCCCGGCGGTGGAAGCCCGCCGAACCCCAGGTCACCACCGGGACGGCGAGTGCGAAGCAGACCCACTGCCAGGCCGTGAACTGCAGCGACGGCACCATCGACAGCACCAGCACCGGGACGGCCGGCAGCGCGGTGAGCAGCAGCCGTCGGCGTTCGTCCGGCTCCTCGGCGGGGAGCGTCAGCGGGGCATCGGCCGGCGCCAACTCGGCGGTGTAGCCCGCCCGTTCGACGGCCGCGACGAGCTCGGCGACCGGCACCCCGGCGGGGTGCAGCACCCGCGCCCGGCCGGTCGCCAGGTTCACCCCGGCGCTCACGCCGTCGATCCGCGCCAGCCGCTTCTCCACCCGGCCCACGCAGGCCGCACAGGTCATCCCGCCGACCGCCAAGTCCGTGCTCACCAGCGCGGGCCCGGGCTCCGCGAGCGCGCTCACTTCATCCCGCCCATGTCGTGCCCGTCCATCCCCGGCGACACCCCGCCACCGCCACCCGCCGGCCGCAGGCCCGGCGCCACCGGGCCCACCTGACGGCCCACGGCGTAGGCGGTGCCGAACACCGCGACCAGGAGGAGGGCGAACCCCACCAGCACACTCAACGACTTCGCATTCACGGTCCAACAGTCGGACGGCGGCGGGGTGTGGTTCCCGTACGGTCGAAAGTCGTTCGTGGGGAGCCCGGCCGGTGGTCAGGGGCGGACACTGCGGGGGCCGGTGACGGCGGCGCCGAGGGCGGTGACGCGGGCCCGCAGCTCGCGGTCGGCGGTGGCCGCCAGGCAGCTGCGGCCCGGGTGTTCGGCGCGGGCGGCGTCGACGAGCTGCACGATCCGGTCGTCGCCGCTGCCGCTCGCCTCCACGACCCGGACCTCGGGCAGGCCCGCGACGCCCCGGGCGGCGCCCTCGACCACCAGCACCACGTCGAGCGGCCCCGGCAGGTCCGCCAGACCGTGCTCCGCGACGGCCACCAGGGCGTCCCGCAGCCGCTCGGCGGCGCCGCGCCGGTCCCGCCACCAGCCGTCCGGCACCGACCCGACCACGTTCGCGCCGTCCACGACCAGCAGCGGCCGCTCGGCGGCATCCCGTTCCTCGTGCTCCATGGCGGCCAAGCCTGCCACCTGCGGGCCGCGCCGGGCGATTTTCGGTGGAGCGGTCGGCGGGGCGGCGCCTACGCTCCGGGGAGCCGGCGGTCGGAGGAGCGGTCATGGAGGGCGAGTACTTCGCACTGGTCTGCGACGGGGTGCCCATCCTCGTCGTGCTGACCGACACCGGCCCGAACCTGCTGGAAGCGGTGAAGGTGGTCAGTCGGCACACCGGGCTCAGCCTGTGGCACAGCAAGCTCTTGCTCGGCGATCTGCCGGCCACGCTCCTGGACGATGTGACGGGGGACCGCGCCGAGCGGCTGATCACGGACCTGCGAACGGTGGGCGCCGCCGCCGAGATCCGGTACCGGTAGCGGTGAAATCCCTTGGCAGGAACGGTGGTTGGAGCGCCGGGAGCTCGGCGGGAACCTCAGCTACGCGATCGTGCAGGACGGCGTGCTGGTCGGCGCCTGCTGCCTCTTCCGCCGCGACGACGAGCGCGACGACATCCGCGAGATCGGCTACTGGCTGCACCCCGCCGCGACCGGCCGGGGCCTGGCGACCAGGGCCTCCCGTGCCCTGGTCGCCGAGGCCTTCCGGATCCCGGGTGTCGGGCACGTCGAGATCAGCCACGACCGCGCGAACCACCGCAGCGGCGCCGTCCCGGCCCGGCTCGGCTTCACCGAGCTCGGCCCCCGCCCCGCCGAGCGGCTCGCCCCGGCCGACACCGGCGAGGACCGGGTCTGGCGCCTCAGCCGCGCGGACGGGACGGTCGACTGACCGGGGGCGGCGCCGAGGCCGCTGACGTCACGCCGCGCCGCCCCCTGCGTAGGCGCGGGCGACGGCGGTGTGGGCGGCCTTGGGGGTGGTGCGGCCGTCCGGCCAGGAGCGGACCAGGCCGTAGCCGACCGTGTCGAGGTCGGCCCGCGGGTCCTCGGAGGCCGGGTAGGCGGGGGTGACGTACGTGAAGACGAAGGCGCCGGCGAGCCCTGCGGCGGTGAACAGGTCGATCAGGGAGGTGAGTTCGCCGGCCTGGACCTCCTCGTCGCGGACCAGGCCGGCGCGCGGGCGGCGGGTGCCGTCCGCGCGGTCGACCAGTGTCCAGGCCGAACCGCCGTGCTCGGCCGCGCCGGTGAACGTGGCGCAGCCGAACTCGGTGGCGACCACGGGCTTTTCGTGCTGGTGCAGTGCTTCGAGGTCGGCCCGGAGGGTGGCGGCGTTGCCGGAGTCCCGGTAGGCGTCGACGGCGACGAGGTCGAACGGCGTCCAGTCGATGTCCTCCCAGAGCCCGGCGGCGTAGGTGACGGGGCCGGAGAAGTGTCGGCGCGCGGTGGTGACGGCGGTGGACAGCAGGGCGTTGAGCCGGACCGGCGGCGGGCCGGCCGCGAAGAACTCCGGGGCCCAGCTCATCGGGTCGGCGAGCGCGGCCAGCCGGGTGCCGATGTCGGCGCCGGGGACCAGGCCGGTCAGGAAGAGGCTCCATTCGCAGCCGACGACCAGGGTGACGTCGGCGCCGGAGCGGTGGAGGTCGCCGGCGATCCGGGCCGCCGCCTCGACCGCCGCCAGGGCCGTCGCCTCGTCGGCGTTGGGCAGCACGGGGGAGAGCCAGACGGCGAGGCCCAGCCGGGCGGCCGTCTCGGCGGCGAGCCGCAGCCGGTCGAGGTCGTTGCCGGTGAGGCGGACGGCGGTGCAGTGCAGTTCGCCTGCGATGGCGGCGAGTTCGCGTTCCACGGTGTTCGCGGTGAGGTGCGGTCGGGTGACCGAGCCGTCGACGGTGGGAGTGCCCGTGTCGTAGGTGACGCCCTTGATCTTCACGGGTTCGTTCTACCGCATGGGTGATCGTCCCGGACCGCGAGGGCCGGGCGGCGTGCGCCGGTGCACGCCGCCCGCCCCCGTGTTCAGGCGGGTGCCCCCGCGCCGTGCCAGTGCCGCAGTGCCTGGTGGAGGTCGTTGAGGTGGCCGTCGTCCGAGGTCCGTACCCAGGCGGTGTGTCCGTCCGGCCGGAGCAGGACGGCCCGGAGCTCGGGGTGGTCGGGGCTGGTCGCGGTGACGACGTCCACCCGGTCCGTCCACCCGGCCGCCGCCTCGCGCAGGGTGCCGTCGTCCGTCAGGTCGAGCAGCACGCCGCGCCCCGGGGCGAGCAGCTCGGTGAGGCGGGTGGGGCCGTCTGCGGTGGTGAGGGGGAGGTCGGGGGTGAGGCGGCCGAGCCAGGGGTGGTCGGTGTCGGGGTGCATGGGGTAACGGGTGTCGAGACCGGTGATGGTTTCGGTGAAGGCGCGGTTGCCGTCCGGGTGTCGGGCGACGCGGGTGAGCAGGTCGGTCACGGGCCCGAGGCGGACGTCGGCGTCGGCGTCGGCGAGCAGGGCCAGCGCCTGGGTGCTCGCCAGCACGTGCGCGCCGGCGGGGTGGCGTTCGGCGTGGTAGCTGTCGAGCAGGTGGGCGGGTGCGGTGCCGCGGACGGTGGCGGCGAGTTTCCAGCCGAGGTTGAACACGTCGTCGAGGGCGACGTTGACGCCGATGGCCCCGGACGGCGGGTGGATGTGCGCGGCGTCCCCGGCGAGCACGATCCGGCCGCGCACGTAGGCGGCCGCTTGCCGGGCGGCGTTGCCGAAGCGCGACAGCCAGCGCGGGCTGTGCAGGTGGACGGGCCGGCCGAGCGCGTCGTCGACGGCGCGCTGGAGCAGGTCCAGCGTGACCGGGGTGTCCTGGTCGGCGGGGGGACGCGGGTCGGTGGTGAGGATCCGGACGTAGCCGGGGCGGGGGACGACGAAGACGCCGCCGCCGGGGCCGGTGGTCGGGCCGATCGGCAGCGCGTCCGGGTCGGCGAGTTCGACGTCTCCGAGCAGGGTGAAGCGGGTCGACGCGGTGCCGGGGAAGTCGATGCCGGCCTGTTTGCGGACGGTGCTGCGGCCGCCGTCGCAGCCGACCAGGTAGTCCGCCCGGATGCGGTACTCGGTGCCGTCCGCCGTGCTGACGGTGGCGGTGACCGACGCGGAGTCCTGGGTCAGCGTGCGCAGTTGGTGTCCGCGCCGGAGGTCGGCGCCCAGGGCGAGGGCGTGCGCCTCGAGGACCTCCTCGACCCGGGTCTGTGCGATGCCGAGCGTGTACGGGTGGTCGGTGCGGGTGCCGGCGAGGGTGAGGGTGGCCGGCAGGCCGGCGAACGCGGCGTGCGGGACCTGCCAGCCCTCGCTGACCAGCCGTTCGGCGAGGCCGCGCCGGGCCAGCAGGTCCAGGGCGCGGGCGTTGAGGTTGAAGCCCCGGCAGTAGCCGGGCCGTTGCGGGTGGCGTTCGAGCACGACGGTGTCGATGCCGGCGAGGCGGAGCTCGGCGGCGAGTAACAGGCCGGCCGGGCCGGCTCCGACGATCAGCACCTCGGTCATCGGACGGGCTCCTCTCCGGGGGCGGACCAGGTCCAGCCCTGTTCGGTGCGTTCGGCCCGGGGCCAGAACAGGCTTCCGTCGCGGATCTCGGCGACGGTCCGTCGCGTCCAGGCCAGTTCGGCCTCCCAGGCGTGCACGGCGCACTCGGCCTCGATCATGAACAGCCGGGGGACCTGGCCGGAGCCGACCGTGTCGGCCAGCACCGTGTTCGTCTCCTCGATCCGCCGGGCCAGGTGGCCGGCCCGTTCGAGCAGGGCCTCGGCGGCCCGCTCCGGGCCGAGTGCGCCGAGGTAGGACACCGCGGCCATGAACTTGGGGTACTCGGCGACGGGCGTGCGGAGCAGTTCGTCGATCCACCGCACGAACTCGTCCTGGCCGAGCCCGGTCGGCGCGTACACCGTCCGTTCGGGCCGCCGGCCGTCGCGCGCGGTCTCGACCGGCTCGATCCAGCCGTGCCGGACCAGCGACTCGACGGTGTCGTACAGCGACCCTGAGTTGACCTTGAAGCTGCTGTCCTTGTGGCGTTCCCGCAGGGTGGTCGCCATCTCGTAGGGGTGCATCGGCTGTTCCTGCAGCAGGCCGAGGACGGCCAGCGCCAGGGTGTTGGAGATCTTCCGCTTCGCCATGCGTGCTGTGCTCCGATCGACGATCGATATAGTCGGATCCTAGTAGCCGGATCCGACTATACGACACCGATGGCGGGGCCGTGGCGGTCCGGCAAGCCGCGGACACCGCCGAACCGGGGACCCGCCCGGCATGCCCCGCGAGGGCTGACCCGGCGGCAGACCGGCGCTCGGGTGGGCATCGGCGGGCCGATGGACGACGGGGAGCTGCTGGACCTCGGCGGGCGGCAGGTGCGCCGGCGGGTGCGCAACGTCAACACCCCGCACGTGCCGCACGGTTGGGAGGCGCGGGTGCTGTTCGAGGAGGAGACCCGGACGCTGTTCTGCGAGGACCTCTTCACCCGCCCTGCGCTCACTCGCCGAGCTGCGTCCGCGCACGCTCGCGGTCATGCACGGCTCGTCGTTCCACGGGGACGGCGCGGCCGCGCTGAACGCGCTCGCGGACGCGATGCTGGAGCGGTTCGGGCCCGAGGCGGAGTTCGCGGCCCGGCCGAGCGTGCTGGCGGGCCCGCACCCGTAGCGGGCCCGCACCCCTGACGGGCCGGCGGTCAGGCCAGGGTGATCCGGATGCCGATCGTGCCGCGGTCGCCGCGGCGCAGCCGGCTGCCGAGCAGGGTGAGCACGCCGAGCAGGCCGTACTTCTGGCGCAGCAGGGTGCGGTACGCGGCGGTGCGCTCGGGGGTGAGCAGCTCGGCGGTGGCCGGGTACTGCTCGCCGGTCGGGCGGCCCTTGACGTCGCACGGGCCGACCAGCACGTCGGCGCGGTTGCGGATCCGCTTGACCTTCCAGGAGTCGGCGACGGTCCAGATGCCCAGCGCCTCCCCGTCGCGGACCACCCACACGGGGGTCGGCACCGGGGTGCCGTCCTTCTTGTAGGTGGTGACGAGCAGGTAGCTGCCGGCGGAGAGCCGGACGATCCGGGCGAGCCGGTCCGAGGCGGCGGGGTCGACGGGGCCGGTGGGGTCGGGGGTCATGCCGGAGAGTCTAGAGGGCGGCTCGGCTCACCGGCGGCGGACGGAGTGCAGCCGGGCGCGCAGGCGGCGGGAGAGCCGGGGGCCGGTGCGGCCGCCGACCGCGGTGGCGCCGATGGCGGTGGTGCTCGAAGGCGCGGCGGCCGCGGCGGCCCGGCGGCGTGCGACCGTACGGGCGGCGGCCCAGAGGGCGAGGGCGCCGGCCAGCGCGGCGCCCGTCCAGACGGCGGGGGTGAGGCCCGGGTCGTTGGACGGGCCGCCGAGCGGCGGCTGGGCCCAGGCCGGCAGGTCGGTGGCGGCCTGCGGGGCGGCGGCAGAGGACGCGCCGCCGGCGGGGGCGGCGGTGTCCTCGGCCAGCTGCCCTACCGGCTGGACCTTCCCGGCGGCCGCGAAGCCCCAGTCCAGCAGGCTGGCCGCCTCGTCGTAGACCTTGCCCTGGGCCTCCGGGTGCATGACCGTCACCAGCAGGGTGCGGCCGTCGCGCTCGGCGGCGCCGGTGAAGGTGGCGCCCGCGTTGGTGGTGTAGCCGTTCTTGACGCCGATCAGGCCGGGGTACTTGCCGAGCAGCCGGTCGGTGTTGGCGATGTCGAAGCTGGTGCGCTGCCCGGTGAGCTTGTCGAGTCCGCCGGGGAAGCGGGCGGTGCGGGTGGAGCAGTAGGAGCGGAAGTCGGCGTTGCGCAGCCCGGCGCGGGCGAACAGGGTGAGGTCGTAGGCGGAGGAGACCTGGCCGTCCATGTCGTAGCCGTCCGGGGTGACGACCTTGGTGTCCCTGGCCTGGAGGGCCTGGGCCCGGGCCTGCATCTCGGTGACGGTGCGCTGGACGCCGCCGTTCATGTGCGCGAGGACGTGCACGGCGTCGTTGCCGGAGCTGAGGAAGACGCCCCGCCAGAGGTCCTCGACCCGGTACGGCAGGTTCTCCTTGACGCCGACGAGGCTGCTGCCGGCGCCGAGGCCGGCCAGTTCGGCGGGGGTGACCTGGTGCTCCAGGGCGCGGTCGAACTTGGGCAGCACGGTGTCGGCGAACAGCATCTTGAGCGTGCTGGCGGGCGGCAGCGGCAGGTGGGCGTCGCGGGCGGCGAGCACCTCGCCGGTGGTGGCGTCGGCGACCAGCCAGGAGCGGCCGGTGAGGGTGGCCGGCAGGGCGGGGGCGCCGGCCAGCGGCGCGATCTGGACGGCCGGGCGGCCGAGCCGTTCGCCGCCGACCGCGGCCCCGGCGTCCTGGGCGACGGCGGCGGGGGCGGCCGGTGGCAGGGCGGTCAGTGGCAGGGTGGTCAGGGCCAGGGCGGTGAGGGCCAGGGCCGAGGCGGCGGCCGCCTGGGCGGTCTGCCGGGTTCGTCTGCGCTGCACATGCTTCGACTGCACACGGCGAACGTAACCGGGCGGCCGCCGGGGCGCCGGGGCTGCTGCTCCGTCCGGTGGGCCGGGCGGCACGGGCTCGGGCCGCGACTTTGGTGGTCCCGGCGCGCGCCGAAAGTCGGATTACCGGACGCCGGCGCCTTCCTAGGCTGACGGACATGAAGACTCTGCTCGGCTACCTCGGTTTCGTGCTGATCCTCGGCGGCGGCACCGGCCTGCTGGCCGACCGGCTCGGGGGGTTCCGGCTGTTCGGCTTCGTCCGCTACCTGGTGCCGGACGGCCACGAGACGGTCGGCTACGCGGCGCTGCTGGCGCTCGGCGTGCTGCTCTCGATTCCCGCCGCCCGGCGGGGCTGATCGCTCAGGAGGCCGCGATGCCGTCCAGCAGGACGGCCAGTCCGGCGCGGAAGGCCTCCCCGTCCTCGTTCCCGGGTGCGCCGCCGGGGTCCCGCCGCAGCGCCGTCAGCAGGGGGAAGTGCTCGGCGAAGTCCGGTGCGAAACCGTCGAGTTGGTCACCGCTGGCGTCGGCGGTGGCGGCGGCCGCGCCGCGGACGTACTGCCGGAGGGCGGCGACGGCTCCGCGCAGTCGGGCGGGCGCGAGTGCGGCGGGTGCGAGGGCGCTCAACAGGCTCTCCAGCGCGGCGAGTTCGGCCGGGCCGAGGGCGGGCCGGGCCGGCGGGAGCCGGAGCACCCAGGGGTGGCGCAGGTAACAGGCGTACAGCTGCTCGGCCCAGTCGGTGGCGGCGGCCCGCCAGTCGTCCGACCGCGGTGCGGGGGGCGGGAGTTCGGCGAGTGCGCGGTCGTGCATCAGGGCCAGGAGCTCGTCCTTGCCGGGCACGTAGGTGTAGAGCGCCATCGCCGTGCGGCCGAGGCGTTCGCCGACCGCGCGCATGGAGAAGGCGGCCATGCCCTCGGCGTCGGCCACCGCGATGGCGGCGGAGACGATCGCGTCCACGCTGAGGCCCGGCTTGGGGCCGCTGCGGGCGCCCCGCCCGGCGCGCGACGGTTCGGGCGCGTCCCAGCGCGGGGCGCGTGGGCGGTGGGGGTCGCCCGGCCCGGCGTGGACGGTCATCCCAAGTCTCCTTATGGCGTAAAGCATTCCTGCGGGCACCGCCGTGGCGGCAACTCTTTATGGCGTAAGGATATCCGGCCCGTCCGCGCCGCCCGCCTCGCCCGTCCGCGCCGCCCGTCCCGCCGGCCCCCCTCCCCACCTCCGCCGGAGCGGCGCTCCGGCGGAAACAGCGGAGCCCGGTTTTGGATCGGGTCGACGGGGAAGGAATGTCGCGGTGTCGACAAAGAGTCGACCGACTGGCGACATTCCGCCACTGTCGAGAGTCCGCCACTGGCGTTTTCGGGGCGGCATCGCTCGGTTTCGACCGTGACTGACCGGTCCTGATCGGCGAAAAAGGGACACCTCCGGCGCGATTTATACGGTGTATTTTACTTTCTGATGGTCATTTTTACTTTCTGATGGGGATTTCACCCCTTGTCGTGGTCGTGTCGGATGCGCTGGAATGCGACCGCTGTCGGGACGCGCGGTCCGGACCAACCACGCGGCCGATCCGGACTCGCGTACGCTGGGCTGTGCGCAACCTGACGTCTCATCAGACGAAAGGATGTCCATTGATCAGCTGGCGGAAAGCCCAGCTAGCAGCTGCCGTCACGGTCACCTCCGCGTCCATGGTCCTGACCTTCGGGACCTGCGCGAACGCCACCCCCGCCCCCACCCCCTCGAACGCCCCCACGGCGGCCGAGGGCGGGGCGCCGGCGCCGGTGATCGTGATCCTGAAGGACCAGATTGCGGACGCCCCGGCCGACCACGGTCACCTGGGCGCCCGCCAGCAGAAGACGGCCAACGCACAGGCCCCGCTGCTGGACAAGGTCAAGGCCCACGGCGGCACCAACATCAAGAGCTTCGTCGTCGGCAACGCCTTCTCGGCCACCGTCGACCCGGCTCTGCGTGCCTCCCTGCAGGCCGACCCGGCCGTCGCCGCCGTGGTGGCCGACACCCAGGTCAAGGTCGCCCCGGTCGCCGCCTCGACGGCGAAGACGGGCAAGGACGCCGTCGACGCCAAGGCGGCCGGCAACGGTGACGCCAAGGCCGCCGCCCCGGGCAGTGACGGCAGCCAGGGCTCGGAGGAGAACGCGACCAACACGGTCTGCCCCTCCGACCCGAGCAAGCCGCTGCTGGAGCCCGAGGGCCTCTACTCGGTGCGCGCCCAGACCGGCAACGGCCACCCCGGTGTCGAGAACCTGGCCACCGGCAAGGGCGTCAAGGTCGCCTACATCGCGGACGGCCTCGACCCGAACAACCCGGACTTCATCCGGGCCGACGGCTCGCACGCCGTCGTCGACTACCAGGACTTCGCCGGTGACGGCTGGGCCGCGCCCACCGGTGCGGCCGAGGCCTTCGGCGACGCCTCGGCGGTCATCGCCCAGGGCCGCCAGGTCTACGACGTCTCGCAGTTCGTCAACGCCTCGCACCCGCTGCCGGCCGGCTGCAACATCCGGATCAAGGGCCTCGCCCCGGACGCCGACCTGGTCGCGCTGAAGGCCGGCGGCGAGATGATGTCCAACTCGTCGATCCTGCAGTCCATCGACTACGCGGTGCGGGTCGCCCACGTCGACGTGCTGAACGAGTCCTTCGGTGGCAACGTCACCCCGGACAGCGGCGCGCACGACACCATCTCGCTGTTCAACGACCAGGCCGTCAAGGCCGGTGTCACCGTCTCCGTCTCCTCCGGTGACGCGGGCATCAGCGGGACCATCGGCACCCCGGCCACCGACCCGAACGTGATCGCGGTCGGCGCGTCGACGGACAACCAGAACTACCAGCAGACCGGTTACGCGGCCTCCCAGTTCTCCAACAAGAAGTGGAGCAACAGCCGCATCTCCGCGCTGTCCTCGGGTGGCTTCACCCAGGCCGGCCGGACCGTCGACCTGGTCGC
This sequence comes from Streptomyces rubellomurinus, assembly GCF_000961885.1. Lineage (GTDB taxonomy): Bacteria > Actinomycetota > Actinomycetes > Streptomycetales > Streptomycetaceae > Kitasatospora > Kitasatospora rubellomurina. The sequence continues at coordinate 56,503 of NZ_JZKH01000001.1, read as the reverse complement.
GCCGGGTGAGTCGGACTGGGCGCTGTGCACCCCCGACGTCACCAAGTACACCGACTGCACGGGCTACAACGGCAAGCCGTCGGCGATCCAGCCGTTCGGTGGCACCAGCCAGGCCGCCCCGTTCGTCACCGGCGCCGCGGCCCTGGTCATCCAGGCCTACCGCGACACCCACGGCGGCGACTCGCCGTCCCCCGCCCTGGTGAAGAAGTTCCTCACCGGCACCGCCCAGGACCTCGGCGTTCCGGCCGAGGAGCAGGGCGCCGGTCTGCTGAACGTCCGGGCCGCCGTCGAGGCCGCCCGCGGCTACGACGACGGCGACGGCACCGAGGGTGCCAACACCGTGGTCGTCAACACCGGCCAGCTCGACATCGCGGGCGCCCCGGGCTCGACCCACACCGCCGACGTGTCCGTCACCAACACCAGTGACAGCCCGCAGACGGTGAGCGCCGCCACCCGCGCCTTCGTGCCGCTGGCGAGCAACACCCAGACCGTCCAGATGGACACGTCCTCGAAGGACACCTTCAAGTACGCGACCAACGGCTCGGACTGGGTCCAGAAGCAGGTCAAGTTCACCGTCCCGGCCGGCGCCGACCGCCTCGCGGCCTCGATCGCCTGGCACGGTGCGGCCAACCCGGTCGTCAACGGCCCGGTCGTGCGCCTGACGCTGCTCGACCCGTCCGGCAAGTTCGAGACGAACACCCGCCCGCAGGGCGGCGCCACCCCGGCCAACTTCGGTCTGGTGGACGTCCCGCACCCGGTCGCCGGCGAGTGGACCGCCGTCTTCTACACCCCGGCCGGCGCCAAGGGCTTCAACGGCCCCGTCCAGTTCGGCACCTCGACCCAGCGGGCCGTCCCGGCCGGTTCGGTCGGCCCGAACACCGCCGAGCTGCAGCCCGGTGAGACCAAGAACCTGAAGGTCCAGCTCACCACCCCGGCCACCAGCGGCGACTCGAGCGAGGCCGTCACGGTCTCCAGCTCGAACGGCAGCACCACCAGCGTTCCGGTCGTGCTCCGCAGCCTCGTCCCGGTCAAGGACGGCAAGGGCACCTTCACCGGCACCATCACCGGTGGCAACGGCCGCGGCTCCTCGCCGACGCAGAGCTTCACCTACGGCTTCGACGTCCCGAAGGGCCAGAAGGACCTGCGGGTCGGCCTGACCGTCGCCAAGGACGCCAACCTGCTCATGCAGGGCGCGCTGATCAGCCCGAACGGCACCCCGATCGACATCGAGGGCAACGGTCTGTTCGACGACAAGGGCAACCTGACCGGCACCAACCCGGGCGTCTCGGCCACCACCGTCAACCCGGCCGAGGGCCACTGGCGGTTCGTCCTGAACGTGCTCGGCCCGATCAGCGGCCAGCAGCTGTCGCAGGACTTCACCGGCACCATCGCGTTCAACCAGAACCAGGCCACCGCGGCCGGTCTGCCGAACGACGCGAAGACCAAGCTGGCGGCCGGCAAGCCGGTCACCGTCACGGTGAACTACACCAACAACACCGTCGCCACCCAGAAGATCTCGGCGGACGGCCGCCTGGACAACCGGGTCGACGTGCCGCTGGTCCCGCAGGGCGCCTCGGCCTCGGTCACCCTGCCGCTGAGCCTCAGCTCCGCGGTGCCGGGCTTCCTGGTCCCCCCGGGCACCGACCAGCTCAAGGGCGTCGCGGCCTCCTCGACCCCGGCTCAGCTGGAGCTGGCCGCCACCACCTCGTCGCCGGACCTGTTCGGTGACCTGAAGAAGGCGCAGAACGGCTCGACCATCTCGACCGTGACCGACAAGGGCACCGCCGAGCAGCCGATCGTCCCGGGCAACTGGGGCACCTTCGTCCAGCAGATCGGCCCGTTCAGCAACGCGGGCGCGCCGGCCGGCACCGCCACCATCACCGCCACCGCGCACACCCTGGCGTTCGACCCGGCGCTGACCTCCAGCACCGGTGACCCGTACGCCGCCTCGGTGAACGCCACGGCCCCGGCCGCCACCCCGGTGACCGTCCAGCCGGGCGCCAGCGGCTCGCTGCAGGTGACCGTGACCCCGACCGGCCCGAAGGGCAGCACGGTCAAGGGTCTGCTGTACCTGGTGTCCGCCCCGACCTCGGTGGCGACCGCCAACAACAGCCTGAGCACCACCGGTGCGGTGCTCGCGGCGATCCCGTACAGCTACACCGTGAGCTGACGCTTCGTCGGTCTGACCGCAGGAAGCACCAACTGGCCGAGGCCGTCCCGGAGTTCCGGGGCGGCCTCGGTCGCGTTTCAACCGCTCGGGGGTGGGCAGGGACCAGGCATCAGGACATGTCGGCCCAATCGGGGAGCGGATTTGTACGAGGCGATCAAACACAGCGACGTCGAGGTCAACGGCGTCCGGCTGCACGTGGCCGAGCAGGGGGAGGGCCCGCTGGTCCTGCTGCTGCACGGCTTCCCGGAGAGCTGGTACTCCTGGCGCCACCAGTTCGCCCCGCTCGCCGCGGCCGGCTACCGGGTCGTCGCCCCGGACCAGCGCGGTTACGCGCGCAGCGAGCAGCCGGAGAGCGTCGACGCGTACACCCTGCTGCACCTGGTCGGGGACGTCACCGCGCTGATCGGGGCCCTCGGCGAGGAGCGGGCCGTCGTGGTCGGGCACGACTGGGGCGCGCCGGTGGCCTGGACCACCGCGGCGCTGCGGCCCGACCTGGTGCGCGGCGTCGCCGGGCTGAGCGTGCCGCCGGTGCCGGTCGGCGGGCCGCCGCCGCTGCAGACCTACCGGGAGAACTACGGCGAGGGCTTCTACCAGATCTACTTCCAGGAGCCCGGCCGGGCGGACGCCGAGCTCGCCGCCGACGTCAAGGCCAGCCTGCGGCGGATCCTGGCGGGCACCACGCCGGACGGCAAGCCGCGGCCCTGGGTGGTGCCCGAGGGGAAGACCCTCCTGGACACCATCCCGGAGCCGGAGCGGCTGCCCGGCTGGCTGACCGACGCGGACCTCGACGTCTTCGCCGCCGACTACGCCCGGCACGGCGAGCGGGCCTTCACCGGCGGGCTCAACTGGTACCGCAACGTCGACCGCAGCGCCGAGCTGCTGGCGCCGTTCATCGGGGTGACGGTCGAGGTGCCGGCGCTGTACATGGCCGGCGAGCAGGACCTGGTGAACGCGATGCTCCCGCCCGGCGCGCTGGAGTACCTGCTCGGCCGATTGCCCCGGCTGCACCGCTCCGTCCGGCTGCCGGACACCGGGCACTGGACGCAGCAGGAGCGGCCGGCGGAGGTCACCGAGGCGCTGCTGGACTTCCTGAAGCACCTGGATTCGTAGGTAGTTGACGGCTGTCCGGGCGCGGCCCCGCAGCGGGGCCGCGCCCGGTTGCGCGTTACTCGATCGGGACCGCGAGGGCGGTGCGCAGCGTGAGGGACTCCTGCGGGTTGCCGAAGTCGCGGGAGGAGACGATCAGCCCGTGGACGACCCGGATCACGTTGATGTACGTGAGGGCGAAGGGCTCGCCGGTCGCGGTGATCCGCCCGTGCACCCGGAACTCGGCGATGGCGACTTCGGGGTCGGCGGTCTCGTGCAGGGTGACCTCGTCGACGGTGTGGAAGCTCCACAGGCCTGCCGTCGCCTTCATCCGGGCCCGCATGGTCTCCCGGCCGGTGGTCACGGGTGGAGCCGACCCGAGGCCGCACCTAGTAACGTTACTGGGTGCCCCGGCCGCCGCTTCCACCGCTGTGCGCCGGGGCCGGCCCAGCAAGCCCGCCTTGACGGCCGGACCGCAGCCGACCGATCCCCACCGTCACCGGTCCGTTCCGAGGACCGAGATCCGGACAGGAGAGCAGCAGGTGAGCACGGCACATGCCAGCCCGGGTGACTACAGCCAGGTGCCGAATCCGGAGCAGGCGCTGAAGTACGCGATTCAGCACATCGCGGGCGACCGCGTGGAGATCGTCGAGGGAGTCATCACCCCCGTGTCACCGTCCTGGGCACACGAAACCGCAGTCGACCTGATCCGCGAGCAGATCGGGCCTCGCATGCGGGAGCTCGGCCTGCGCGCCGGCTCCGGAAACCTCGACCTGCCCGGTACGGAGAACTTCTACGTCCCCGACCTCGCCGTCGTACCCGCCGAGCTCGCGAAGACCGAGGGAGCCCTCCTGCCCGACCAGACCGTGCTCGTCGTCGAGGTGACCTCGCCGTCGAACGGCGACACCGACCGGACCTCCAAGCGCCGGCGCTACTCCCAGTTCGGCGCGCCCGTGTACCTCCTGGTCGACCGTCAGGAACGCACGTGCACCCTGTTCTCCCGACCGGGCCGGCTCGGCTACACCCGGGTCGAAGGCCCCCACCCCTTCGGCACGCCGCTGCAGCTCCCGCCGCCGCTGGACCTCGAACTCGACACGGCGGGTTTCTGAGCGGACGGCCCGGTCACGGCTCGTGCCGGCCACTTCTCGATGGAGCTAGACCGGCAGGAGGCGGGTGATCAGGTCGGCGAGGCGGCGGGCGTTGCGGCAGGAGTGCATGTCGACGACGGCCGCGTAGGCGGGGGCGGCCGAGTCGCCGGTGGTCCAGAGGGAGGGTTGCTCGGGGTTGAGCCAGAGGACCCGGCGGGCGCGGGCGGCGATCCGGTGCAGGGCGGGGAGGTTGGGGTCGCGGTGGTTGTTGCGGGCGTCGCCGAGGATCAGGACGGTGGTGCGCGGGCCGACGGCGTCCAGGTGGTCCTCGGCGAAGCCGGCGAGGGCCGAGCCGTAGTCGCTGTTGCCGTGGTAGCCCATCACCCGGGCCTCGGCGAGGATGCGGGCGGCGAGCCGGCCGGGGTCGTCGGCGCCGTCCGCGCGGAGCAGGTCGGTGACCTCGGCGGTGCGGTTGACGAAGGCGAACACCCGGACCTTGCTGAACTGTTCGCTCATCGCCCGGACCAGCAGCATGGTGAAGTCGGCGAAGCCCGCCACCGAGCCGGAGACGTCGCACAGCAGCACCAGCTCCGGCCGGGCCGGGCGGCGCAGCCGGTACGCGGGGCGCAGCGGCACCCCGCCGGTGGCGAGCGAGCGGCGCAGGGTGCGGCGCAGGTCGATGTGGCCGCGGGCGGCGCGGCGGCGCCGGGCGGCCAGGCGGGTGGCCAGCTTGCGGGCCAAGGGGTGGACGGTGCGGCGCAGTTCGGCGATCTGGTCGCGGCCGGCGGCGAGGAAGTCGATCCGGTCGGTGGTGGGGGCGAGGGCGCGTTCGGCGATCCGCTCGGCGCCGCGCAGTTCGGCGACCCGGCGGCGGGCCTCGGTGGCGACCAGGCCGCGGAAGCCCTGGATGCGGCGGCGGATCTCGTCGGCGAGGACGCGGTCGGCGACGTCGGCGTCCTCGGGGCCGCCCTCGGGGCCGCGCTCGCGCAGGGCGGCGAGGATGCGGGCGAGCAGCGTCTCGGGGGAGAGCCGGCCGAGCGCCTGGTGGGCGGACCAGCCGTCCGAGCCGGGGGTGGCGCCGGTGCCGTACCGGCCGAAGGCCTCGATCACCTCGCCGGCCAGCCGGGCCTGGGCGGCGCGGTCGTCGGCGGCGAGCGCGGCGGCGAGGCGTTCGCGCAGGTCGTCGCGGAGCGGGTCGGGCCGGCCGAAGCGGGGCGGCTCCGGGTCCTCCGGCACCGGCGGCGGATCGGCGCGGACGGCCTCGGGGGTGCCGATGCCGAGCGGGAAGAACAGGTCGAAGGAGGCGTCGAAGACGGCCCGTTGGCCGTCCGAGCGGAGCAGGGCGGCGGCCAGGCCGGCGCGCATCTGCTCGCGGTCGTCGAGGCCGAGGACGTCGAGGACGGCGGCGGCGTCCACCGTCTCGGCCGGGCCGATCCGCAGGCCGTGCCCGCGCAGCGCGCGGACCAGGCCGGTGAGCCGGGCGGCGGTGTCCTGCGCGGCGGTGTCCTGTACTGCGGTGTCCTCGGGCCCCGGCTCGGTCGGTCGCGGCGCGGTGGTCATGCGAGGGTGAGCTTCCGGGCGGCTTTGCGGACGTCGTCCTGGTGCTTGAGGATCACCCCGAGGGTGTCCCGGACGACGGCGTCGTCCAGGGTGTCCGCGCCGAGGGCGAGCAGGGTGCGGGCCCAGTCGACGGTCTCCGCGACGGACGGCGCCTTGCGCAGCTCCATCGCCCGCAGCGCGCCGACCACCCGGACCAGCGAGGCGGCCAGCGTCTCATCCAGGCCGGGCACCTGGAGGCGGACGATCCGGTGTTCCAACTCGGCGTCCGGGTAGTCGAGGTGGAGGAAGAGGCAGCGGCGGCGCAGCGCCTCGGAGAGCTCCCGGGTGGCGTTGGAGGTGAGCAGCACGAACGGGCGGCGGCTCGCGGTGATGGTGCCGAGCTCGGGGACGGTCACCTGGAAGTCGCTCAGCAGCTCCAGCAGCAGGGCCTCGACCTCGACGTCGGCCTTGTCCAGCTCGTCGATCAGCAGCACGGTGGGCTCGTCGCCGCGGATGGCGGTGAGCAGCGGCCGGGTGAGCAGGAACTCCTCGCCGAAGATGTCGGTGCGGGCGGCGTCCCAGCCCTCGTCGCGGCCGGCGGTGATCCGCAGCAGCTGCTTGGCGTGGTTCCACTCGTAGAGCGCGCGGGCCTCGTCGATGCCCTCGTAGCACTGCAGCCGGACCAGCCGGGCGGCGCCGATCCGGGCCACGGCCTTGGCGAGTTCGGTCTTGCCGACGCCGGCGGGGCCTTCGACGAGCAGCGGCTTGCCGAGCCGGTCGGCGAGGTAGACGGTGGTGGCGACGGCCGTGGAGGCCAGGTAGCCGACGGCGGCGAGCCGGTCGACGGTGTCCGCCACCGACGTGAAGAACCCCGTGCCGTCGCCGTTGCCGTTCTCGGTCATCCGTCCGCCCCGTTCCGGTCCGCCGTGCCAGTCGGGCGCCACCCTACCGGCCGGTCACTTGCTTGTCTCGGGTCCGCTGCGGCGGGGGTCCGGACGGGCGCGCGGGCCCGGGCGTGGTGGAGCGGCGTACGGCGGGCCGGGCCCGTCGTACGCCGCTGCGCTGTGTCCGCTGCCCGGCGCGTCAGTTGACGTACAGGACCGGGCTGCCGGCGGCGGAGGTGTCGTGGACCGGGCCGTAGGTGGCGCTGAAGTAGCCGGTGGAGAAGCACAGGCTGGGGCCGGAGACCAGGGCGAACGGCTGGCCCGAGAAGCCGATGCTGTTGCCGGTGTTGGAGGCGGTGCCGGCGATGCCGGTGCTGTTCGCGTAGTTGCAGGTCACGCTGCCCAGGAGGGTGCTGAGCACGACGGTGGTGCCCATCGTGCCGGCCGCGCCGGGGGTGAGCGCGACGGGGAAGCCGGGGCCGTCGCTGACGGTGTTGGTGAACGGCAGGTTGGTGACGGTGATGCTCCGCACGCCCATGACGCCGATGACGTTCGAGGTACAGGAGCCGAAGGTCTGGGAGTTGAGCTGTTCGACGGCGCTGCCCGGGGCGGCCGGGTTGGCCGTCACGGTGGCGGAGAAGGCGGAGGCGGCACACTTGATGCCGCTCGTCCCGGTGGCGCTGTTGTAGAAGGTCGCGTAGGTGCCGGCGGCCAGGTTGGCGGTGAGCGTGTCGCCCACCGCGACGTTCGGGCCGGTCGGGCCGCCGGTGGTGAGGACGGCGGTGGCGTCGGCCTGGGCGGGGGCGACGGCCGCGCCGGTGAGGGCGAGCGCGCCGAGCGCGGCGGTGGCGAGAGTGCGGCGGATGCGCATGAGGGTGCCTCTCTCCGTCCGGAGACGGGTGGGGGAATCCCCGCCGGCGGGTGTGGTGGTGTGCGCGACGGGGGAGGTGCGTGGCATGGCGCACCGGGAGCTGCGACGGGCCGCGGTACGGCGTGGCCGGGCACGACGGCGGGCCCGGCGCCACGGGCCCGATCGTGTGCTGTGGTGGTGCGGCCGCGGGTACGGCGGTGCGGAGGCGGGACGGTGCGGTCGCGGCGGCACCGGGAGGTGCGGAGCCGTCCGCGCCGCTGTGCGGACGCGTGGTGTGAGGGGTGCGCGTCGGCGGCTGCCACCGCCGCGCGCCGCGTCGGCCGTGCTCCCGCTCCCGGGGCGGTCGCCCGGGGTCGTCGGAGCACCTGGGGGTTGTCCGCCCTGGTGGCGACTGCTCCGCCACCGGTTGGAAACCTGCCAGTGTTGTAAACCCGGCGTTCCGTCAATGTCAATACAGGACACAGGAGTTGGCGATGAAAGGAAAACTCCCGAGGGCCGACGTGATCCTGCTGCCGGGCGCCCGGACCGGCCGCGATCCGGCCCGGTCGATCAAGCCCGGCCCGCGCCGGCTGCCGGCCGGGGTGATCGCCGCGACCCAGCGCGAGCGGCTGCTGGACGGGCTGGTGCGCACCGTCGCCGAACGCGGCTACCAGCACGCCACGGTGAGCGACATCTGCCGGGAGGCGGGCGTGACCAGGCCGGTCTTCTACGAGCTGTTCAGCGGCAAGGAGGACGCCTTCCTGGCCGCGCACCGGTACGGCACCGGGGTGGTGCTGCGGCGGATGGCCGCGGCCTTCGCGGCCGAATCCGACTGGTGCGCCGGCATCCGCCAGGCGCTCGGCGCGATGCTCCAACTGCTCGCCGGGACACCGGCCTTCGCCGCCATGGCGGTGGTCGAGATCGATGCGGTCGGCCCGGCCGGGCGGCGTGAGAGGGACCAACTCCTCACCCGCTTCCGGGCGTTCTTCGCCGAGGTGCCGCAACTGCCGGGCGGTGTAACGGTGGAGGAGATGGTGGACGCCGTGGTGGCCGGCGTCTACGGCGCGCTCCACCGCCGGATCGACTCCGGCCGGACTGATCAACTCAACGATCTGCTCCCGGTGTTGAGCCTGTTCTGCCTGGCGCCCTTCCTCGGCCCGGCCGAGGCGGCCCGGCGGCTGGGACTGGCGTCGGGGGGCGGGTCGCCGATCGGTGAAGATCCTTCGTGCACCCGTATTGACCCCGCCGATACCCGGCAGTAGCTTCTCGGATACTCATCGTGCGCCGACCGGACCCGCCCCGCTGCCGAGGGGCGGACGGTCCGGCCGGTGCGCGGGAACGCTGTCCGCGCCAGGTCAACGTGCCAGTGCCTGCCCATCCCATCCACTCCGAGGGAGCACACATGGCCATGTCCGAGGACGCCGCCACGGCGGCGGAGACACCCGAGACGCCGATCACGCCCAGAAGAGGCCGGGTCCGGTTCAAGCGCAGCGCCCTGATGGCCGTACCGGCCGTCGCCCTCGGCGGCGTGCTGATGACGCTCACCGCGCAGGGCGTGCTCGCCGCCCAGTTCTCCATCTCCGGCATGCCGTTCACCATCACCGCGGACAGCCTCGAAGGTGACGGCTTCGCCCAGTACGGCAGCCTGGACTCGATGATCCCGGACAGCCCCAACCAGGGGAACACCGGCGGCCAGGTGCTGGTCGCGGTGTCCGCGATCAAGTCCGCCAAGATCACCAACCTGTGCCAGAGCGTCGACCTCGGCGGCATCAACCTGGTGATCCACGCCGGTGACGGCGGCACCCCGGTCAGCGCCACCAACCTCACCACCGACTCCGACCTGCTGTCCGCCGACGCGGAGTTCACCAACATGGAGATCGGCGGCGACGCCAGCACCTACACCAAGGCCGGGCCGAGCGGGAAGGGCAACCCGGGCGTGTTCGGCCAGCAGGCCGACACCGTCAAGCTGAACCACCTCAAGCAGCACAACTACGCCAGCACCGCGGCCGGCTTCAAGTTCCCCAACCTGCGGCTGAGCTTCAGCTCGCAGGGCTGCTGAGCATGGCGGAGGCCGTAGGGGAGCCGGAGCCCGGGGCGAACGACGGTTCGGGTGGCGGGAGCGACGCGGCGGCCAGTGGGACGGCCGCCGCGACCGCGGCTCCCGCCGGCCGGGCGGGAACCGCCGTCCGCCGCGCCGACTGGCGGGGCCGGCGGCCGTTCTGGGGCGGCCTGCTGGTGCTGCTCGGCGGCTCGGAGGTGCTGTTCACCGAGAAGGCCCCGCTGCCCATCGTCCTGCACATCGGGATGCAGGGGCTGGCCGGGTACCTGGTGCCCGCGGTGATGGTGATCTGCGGCCTGCTGATCCTCTTCAACCCGGCCCAGCGGCTGTTCTACTCCATCCTCGCCGTGCTCGCCTCGCTGGGCACCTGGGTGACGTCCAACCTCGGCGGCTTCCTGCTCGGGATGCTGCTCGGGGTGGTCGGCGCCAGCCTCACCTTCGGCTGGGTGCCCGACCAGCCGCTGCGCCGCGGGCGGCAGCGCCGGTGGGACCGGCGCGAGCAGCGGCGGGCGGCCAAGGCGGCCGGGGTGTGACACCGTTCCCCGCGCGCCGGTGATGGGAGAGCACCGGCGCGCGGTACGGCGGGCCGTCACGGCGGGCTGTCGCGACGGCCCGCCGTGACGGGTCGTCAGATGGTCGCGGCGTCGATCACGAACCGGTACCGGACGTCGCCCTCCTCCAGGCGCCGGAAGGCCTCGTTGATCTGCTCGGCCCGGATCAGTTCGATGTCGGCGGTGATGCCGTGCTCGCCGCAGAAGTCCAGCATCTCCTGGGTCTGCGGCAGCCCGCCGATCTGCGAGCCGGCCAGCGAGCGGCGGGCGCTGAGCAGCGCGCCCGCGTTCAGCCGGACCGGCTCCGCCGGCGCGCCGAGCTGCACCAGGGTGCCGTCGACGCGCAGCAGCCCGAGGTACGCGGTCAGGTCCAGGTCGGCCGAGACGGTGTTGACGATCAGGTCGAAGGCGCCCGCCAGCTCGGTGAAGGTCGCCGGGTCGGAGGTGGCCCGGTAGTCGTCCGCGCCGAACCGCAGGCCGTCCTCGCGCTTGCGCAGCGACTGGCTGAGCACGGTGACCTCCGCGCCCATGGCGTGCGCCAGCTTCACGCCCAGGTGGCCGAGGCCGCCGAGGCCGACGACCGCGACCTTCGTGCCGGGGCCCGCACCCCAGTGGGCGAGCGGCGAGTACAGGGTGATGCCGGCGCACAGCAGCGGCGCGGCGGCGTCCAGCGGCAGGCTGTCGGGGATGCGCAGCGCGTAGGCCTCGTCCACCACCAGCTCGGCGGAGTAGCCGCCGTAGGTCGGCAGGCCGTCCCGGCCGGTGTTGTTGTACGTGAAGACGGTGCCGCCCTCGCCGGTGCAGTACTGCTGGAGGCCGGCGCGGCAGTTGTCGCAGGTGCGGCAGGAGTCGACGAAGCAGCCGACGCCGACCCGGTCGCCGACCTGCCAGCGCGTCACGCCCGGGCCGACCTCGCCGACCACTCCGGCGATCTCGTGGCCCGGGACCATCGGGAACGTCCCGGCGCCCCAGTCCTCGGCGACCTGGTGCAGGTCGGTGTGGCAGATGCCCGTGTACTTGATGTCGATCACGATGTCGTGCTCGCCGAGGGCGCGGCGCCGGACCGTGGTCTTCACCAGCGGGCCGTTCGGCCGCTCGGCCGCGTAGGCGGGGACGGCGCGCAGGGTGGTGTCGGCGTGCGGGGCGGTGGCGGTGGCGGCGGTGCTGTCGGGCGTCTCGTTCGTCATGGTCCCAAGACTGCGCCCGGGCCGGGGCGCCAACCAGACCAGAGATCGTCCTAGGTTCGCCCAACGTACGACTGCCGAAGGTACGCACGGCAGTGGCACCCTGGCGCACCCTCCGGCGGGCGGCCGCCCGCATACTGCTGGGCATGGACCAGCGCACCGAACTCAGCGAGTTCCTCCGTTCCCGCCGCGCCCGGCTGCGACCCGAGGACGTCGGCCTGCCCGGCACCACCACCCGGCGCCGGGTGCCCGGCCTGCGCCGCGAGGAGCTGGCCCAGCTCGCCGGGGTCAGCACCGCCTACTACACCCGGCTCGAACAGGGCCACGGCGAGAACGTCTCCGCCGCCGTCCTGGACGCCATCGCCCGGGTGCTGCGGCTCAGCCCCGCCGAACGCGAGCACCTGCTGCGGCTCACCCGGCCCGCCCGCCGCGGCGCCGGGCGCCCCGCCGCCCGCCCGCAGCGGGTGCGGCCCGCGCTCCAGCAGCTCCTGGACGCGATGGAGGGCGTGCCCGCGTACGTGCTCGGCCGCCGGATGGACGTCATCGCCTGGAACCGGCTCGGCGCCGCCCTGCTCGGCGACCTCGGCGCGCTGCCGCCCGAGCGGCGCAACATGGCCTGGCTGGTGTTCCTCGACCCGGCCTCCCGCGACCTTTACCTCGACTGGGAGGGCAAGGCCACCGACGTCGTCGGCAGCCTGCGGCTGGACGCCGGACGCGACCCGGACGACCCCCGGCTCGCCTCGCTGATCGGCGAACTCTCCCTCAAGAGCGCCGACTTCCGCCGACTGTGGGCCGCGCACGGCATCCAGGACAAGGGCCACGGCGGCAAGGAGCTGCACCACCCGGTGGTCGGCCGGCTCAGCCTGCGGTACGAGACGTTCACGCCGACCGTGGAGGCCGACCAGCAGCTGGTCACCTACCACGCCGAGCCCGGCACCGCCTCCGCCGAGTCGCTGCGGCTGCTGGCCAGTTGGGCGGCGAGCGAGGTGCGGCCGGAGCCGGCGCCGGAGCCGTCGCCCGAGCCGGAGTCGGCTGCCGGACGGTAGCCGAGCGGTAGCCGGCGCGGCCAGCCGGCGTCCGGGCGGCGACGGAGGGCCGATGGTCCCGGGTGCGTGCGGGGCCATCGACCCTTCTCGCCTGCGGCGGCAGGCAGTTGACTGGGCGGGACATGGACACCAGCGACACGCTCGAGTACGACCGCCTGATCGCCCGCCACCACGCGATGCGACTGCGGCGTCAACTCCTCGGCCCGACACCGCAGTCCGGGCCGACACCGGCGCCCTCGGACTACCCCGGCGGCGCCGACCAGCGGCTGATCCGGCGCGACCTGCCGCTGGTCGCCCCGCTCGCCGCCCTGATCGACCACCTCTACGCCGAGATGTTCCGCCGCCGCCCGTACCTGCGGCCGCTGTTCCCCGCCTCGATGGAGTTCCAACAGGCCCACCTGGAAAGGGCCTTCCAGCACCTCATCGACCACCTCGACCGGCCCGCCGAACTCGACCGGCGGCTGCGCCGGCTCGGCCGCGACCACCGGAAGCTGGGCGTCCGGCCGGTGCACTACGAGGCCTTCGAGGAGGCCCTGTGCGCGGCGATCCGGCACCGGGCGGGCGCGCGGTGGAGCGAGGAGCTGGAGGCCGCCTGGGTGCGGATGATCCGCTTCGCCGTCACCGCGATGGTGGCCGGCGCCGACTCCGCGCTCACCGAACCCCCGTACTGGCACGCGGTGGTGACCGGCCACGAGCGGCGCCGGCCCGACCTCGCCGTGCTGCGGGTGCGCACCGGCGAGCCGTACCCGTACCGGGCCGGGCAGTACGGCACCGTCGAGCACCCGCTGCTCCCGCACACCTGGCGGCAGTACTCGATGGGCTGCGCCCCGCGCGGCGACAACGAGGTGGAGTTCCACGTCCGCCGCACCGGCCCCGGCGGGGTCAGCGCCGCCCTGGTCGAGCACACCGTCGTGGGCGAGCGACTGCGGCTCGGCCCGCCGCGCGGCAGCCTGCTGCCCGACGAGGACACCCGGGACCTGCTGCTGGTCGCGGGCGGCACCGGCCTGGCCCCGATGAAGGCGATCGTCGAGCAGCAGGCCGCGCACCGCCCGCCCGGCCGCCGGGTAGACCTGTTCGTCGGCGCGCGCGACCGCGGCGACCTGTACGACTGGTCGGCGATCGCCGAACTCGGCCTGCACAAGCCGTGGTTGACGATCGCCCCGGTGACCGCCGGACAGCTCGCCGAGGCGGTCGCCCGGGCCGGCGACTGGCGCCGGCACCTGGCCTGCGTCAGCGGGCCGGCCGGCATGGTCGCCGCCGTCCGCACCGGGCTGCTGGCCGCCGGGATGCCGCCCGCGCAGGTGCGGTACGACCAGCAGCTGCGCGGATGAGCGGGGCTCAGCGGTAGCAGTACGAGTCCGAGGAGGCGTCGCCGCCCGCCAGGTGGGTCTGGTGCACCCGCAGGCCCCGGAAGTCGGCGCCGTGCGGGAAGAAGCGCCGGTCGACGACCAGGCCGCCGGCCTGCGGGTCGGCGTCCAGCTTGACCATCCAGGGCTCGATGCCGTCCGGGTAGAACTGGTCGTCCCAGGAGCCGTACAGGGAGTTCGTCAGGTAGAGCCGCCGGCCGTCCCGGCTGATCTCCACCATCTGCGGCGCCCCGCTCAGCGGCCGGTCCGGCTCGGCCGGGTGCGGGGTGCGGTCGACCACCCCGCCCAGGCGGACGGAGGCGGTGCGGCGCGGGTGGAACGGGTCCGACACGTCGAACTGGAACAGCTCGCCGGTGCCCCACGCCGAGACGTACAGCCAGCGGTCGTCCACCGACAGGTTGATGTCGGTGACCAGCGGCGGCACCGCGCCGAACGGCCGCAGCGCGGGCGGCAGGTCCTCGGCCTTGGCCGGCTCCGCCGGGATCTCGATCACCTTGCGCGCCGTGAACGCCGCTCCGTCCCGGTACCAGAGCCACACCGAGGCGGACAGGTCCTCGACGTTCGTCACCACGCCGACGAAGCCCCACTCCGCGTGCGGGTCGTGCGCCGGGCGCAGCTCCAGCACCATCTGGTACTGGTCGCCCAGGTCCACCCGCTGCAGGTGGCGGCCGGTCTGCAGCTCCCAGAAGTGCAGCGCGTGCCCGTACTTGCGGCCCAGCAGCTGCTCCGGCAGCACCCCGTCCTCGACCATCCACGGCGTGCCCCACTCGCTGGTGACGCCGACGCCCGTCCCCAGGTGCCACCACACGTCGTACGCGAAGTTCTGCGACCCGCGCTCCGTCTCCCACGGGCGCAGCACCTCGAAGGTGGTGTGGTCCAGCAGCGCCACCCCGCCCGGCCCGTCGTCGCCGCTGGCGCTGCCCAGGCAGGACAGGAACACGCCGTCCGGCCCGCAGTGCAGGGTGTGCGGGCGCGAGTAGCCGGCTCTGGCGGCCAGCTCGGCCGCCTCCACGGTCTTCACCAGCCGGGGGCGGACCGGGTCGGGGCGGGTGTCCATCACGTGCAGCCGCGAGGAGCGCAGCCCGGGCAGCAGCAGGTAGCGCCGCTCCGGGTTCTCGTGGCAGGCGTGGGCGAGGGCGCTGGAGCAGGCGTTCCAGCCGAAGTGGTGCAACTCGTCTCCCAGCGTGGGCAGTTCGGCGAAGTTCAGGACCGTCCCGTAGCTCTCGGACGCCGGATCGGTGTCGACCGTGAGCAGCGCGTCCGGCCGCCGGCCCGACCGGTCGAAGCCGGCGACGTACGCCAGCTCCTCCGGTGGCGCGGCCATCGCCTCGGCGGCGGACCGGTACAGCGACGGATCGGTGTGCCCCTGCGGCATGCGAACTCCCCAACTCGCCCGTTGTGTGCCGGAAGCGTTCCACAGGACCACCGGCGCACTGCAGGCGCACGCGGGGCGGTGGGGAGGTGCGGCGGAGGCACCGGCGGGTCGCACGGCCCGAACGCCCCGCGGGCACCGCCGCGCGCGGCCCGGCTACCGGCCGGTATGGTCGGGGGCGGAACGGTGGTACCTGCCGTGGGGCAGGCGGAACAGAGGACAGGTGCGGCGGGCGATGGAGTTTCGCGAAGACATCCTGGGTGCCCCCTACGAGGCGGCCGAACTGACGCTGCGGCCCGACGACGAGGGCGCCGTCTGCGCCACCCTCGTCCGGCGGCTCGTCCCCGGCGCCCAGCGGGCCGTGCTCTACATCCACGGCTACAACGACTACTTCTTCCAGACCAACCTCGCCGACCACTACACCGCGCTCGGCTTCTCCTTCTACGCCCTCGACCTGCGCAAGTACGGCCGCTCGCTGCGCCCGCACCAGTCGCCGAACTTCGTCCGCGACCTCGCCGAGTACGACGAGGAGATCGACGAGGCGGTGCGCGTCATCCGCGAGGTCGACGGCCACACCCGGCTGCTCGTCAACGGGCACTCCACCGGCGGGCTGGTCGCCGCGCTGTGGGCCGGGAAGCGCGCGGGGCGCGGGCTCGTCGACGGGCTGTTCCTCAACAGCCCCTTCCTGTCCATGCCGGCCGGCGAGGCCGTGCGCACCTTCGGCGGCCCGGTGGTCACGGCGGTCGGCCGGCTCGCCCCCACCCGGGTGCTGCCCACCGGGCTCAACCCGCACTACACCCACAGCCTGCACAAGGACCACCACGGCGAGTGGGAGTTCGACCTCACCCTCAAGCGCCCCGAGGGCTTCCCGCTGTTCGCCGGCTGGCTCGCCGCCATCCACCAGGGCCACCGGCGGCTGCGGCACGGGCTCGGCATCGACGTGCCGGTGCTGCTGATGGCCTCCACCCGCTCCATCTCCACCACCAAGTGGCACAGCGCCCTGCACCACGCCGACGCCGTGCTGCGCGCCGACGACATCGCCGCCGAGGGCCCGCGGCTCGGCCGGCACGTCACCGTCGTCCGGATCGAGGGCGGCATGCACGACCTGGTCCTCTCCGGCGAGGCCGCCCGCGCCCGCACCTTCGCCGAGCTCGACCGCTGGCTCGCCGCGTACCTGGACGTCGAGACCGCGGCGGCGGGGGAGCGCGCGTGAGTGACGCGCCCGAGCCCGAGCCGGTGCCGGTCGGGCGGCAGACCGACCTCGGCTTCGCCAAGCTCATGCCGGACATCGACCGGGACGGCGGCTGGCTGCTCACCCTCGACGGCACGCCGCAGTCGTACGTCGACCTCGCCGACCCGACGCACCTGGAGTTCGAGTACACCCGGCGGCTCGGCCACCTCGCCGACGCCCTCGCCCCCGCCGGGCAGCCGCTGGACGTCCTCCACCTCGGCGGCGGCGCCCTCACCCTGCCCCGGTACGTCGCGGCCACCCGGCCCGGCTCGCGCCAGCGCGTGGTGGAGGTCGACGGGCCGCTGCTCGAACTCGTCGCCGAGCGGCTGCCGTGGCAGCGGGAAGGGGCGGACGTCGCCGCGGACATCACCGCGGAGGTCGGGGACGCGCGGGCAGCGCTGGCGGCGGTGCCGGCGGGCTCGCAGGACCTGGTGATCGCGGACGTCTTCCACGGCTCCCGCACGCCGGCCCATCTCACCTCGGTGGAGTTCCTGCGCCTGGCGGCGGCCGCACTGCGGCCCGGCGGCTGCTACGCCGCCAACCTGGCGGACGGCCCGCCGCTCGCCTTCGCCCGCGCCCAGGCGGCGACGGTCCGGGCGGTGTTCCCGCACGTCTGCCTGGTCGCCGAGGCCCCGGTGCTGAGGGGCCGCCGCTACGGCAACATCCTGCTCGCCGGCTCCACCGCGCCCCTGCCGACCGCGGACCTGGCCCGCCTCCTGGCCGGCGACATCTTCCCGGCCCGGCTCACGGACGGCGACGACCTGGCCGCCCTGATCGGCCGCACCCCACCGGTCACGGATGCCGACGCCACCGATTCCCCACCCCCACCGGACGGCGCCTTCAGCGTCGGCTGACCCGCGCCAAGGACCAGGAAGTCGGCCGGGCCGACTTCCTGTGCGGGGGCCGGGTGGCCGGGGCGGCGCGTCGGGGGTGGGGTGGGTGGGGGGTGGGTGCCAGAATCGGCGGGTTCGGGGCGCGGCGCGAAGGAGTGGGCGATGAGCGGGGTCGAGCGGCCGGAGTTGGGGCCGGTGCCGGAGACGGCGCTGTGGACGCTGTGGCACCGGGCGTTGGAGGCGCGGCGCCCGGACGGTGTGCTGGTGGACCCGAAGGCCGTCGAGCTGGTCGACCGGATCGACTTCCCGTTCGCCGAGCGCTTCGGGAGCGGGGAGCTGGTCGGCCAGCTGCAGGGGCTGCGGGCGGCCTGCTTCGACCGGGAGGTGGCCGACTTCCTGGCCCGCTGCCCGCGCGGCACCGTCGTCAACCTCGGCGACGGGCTGGAGACGCAGGCCTGGCGGGTGGACAACGGCCGGGCGCGCTGGCTGTCGGTGGACCTGCCGGAGGCGGCCGCGCTGCGCCGGCGCCTGCTGCCGCCGGACGAGCGGCGCCGGATCCTCGACTGCTCGGCCACCGACCCGCGCTGGATGGACGAGGTGGACCCGGCGGACGGCGTGCTGATCACCGCCGAGGGCCTGCTGATGTACCTGCGGCCGTCCGAGGCCCGCGCGCTGATCGGGGCGTGCGCCGAGCGCTTCCCGGGCGGGGCGATGGTGCTGGACACGGTGCCGCGCTGGTTCAGCAGGCGGGCCGTCCAGGGGAAGCTGCGGGACCGGCACTACCTGGCGCCGCCGATGCCGTTCGGCATGGACGCGGACCAGCGCGGCCAGCTCGCCACCGCCCACCCGGCCGTCACGGAGGTGCGCGAGGTGTACCCGGAGGGCGGGCGGGGCCTGGTGCGCGCCCTGCTGCCGTTCGCGCGCCGGGTCAAGCAGCGCCCGTCCGTGGTCGCACTGGGTTTTGCCGAATCTTGAGAAAACGCCGGTCGAGCTGGAACCATGGCACCGGAGCGTTCGTCGTAACGACGGGTAATCGGCCAGGGGGACGGGCCGACCCGGCACGTTAGGCTGCGCTGAGGGGGGAGCGGCCGAGGTGCCGCCATCGGACGACCGCCGGGACCGGCGAGCTGCGCGGCCGCGTGCCGCCGCCGGTCCCGACCTGCCACGGAGGTATCTGGCCTTGCACATCGACGCCTGGATCGAGAGCGTCCCACCGACCGCGGTGTACGCCCTGATCGGTCTGATCATCGGGCTGGAGTCGCTGGGCATTCCGCTTCCCGGCGAGATCGCCCTGGTCACGGCGTCGCTGATGGCCGTCAAGGGCGTGGTGAGCCCGTGGGGGGTCGCCGCGTGCGCGATCGCGGGCGCGATCATCGGCGACTCGATCGGGTACTCGATCGGCCGCAAGGGCGGCAAACCGCTCTTCGAGAAGCTGGGACGGAAGTTCCCCAAGCACTTCGGCCCCTCGCACCTGGCCACCGCCGAGCGCTCCTTCCAGAAGTGGGGCATGTGGGCGGTCTTCTTCGGCCGGTTCATCGCCCTGCTGCGCATCTTCGCCGGGCCGCTCGCGGGCGCGCTGAAGATGCCGTACTGGAAGTTCCTGATCGCCAACGTCCTCGGCGGCGTGGTCTGGGCCGGCGGTACGACGCTGCTGGTCTACAAGGTCGGCAAGAGCATCGAGCCGTGGCTGGCCCGGTTCTCCTACGTCGGCCTGGGTGCGGCGGTCGTGGTCGGCCTGACCTCGGCGTGGGTGATGAAGCGCCGGGCGGCGAAGGCCCACGCCAAGATGGAGGCCGAGGAGGCGGCGGCCGGCCAGGC
The DNA here is from genome assembly GCF_000961885.1 of Streptomyces rubellomurinus. Taxonomy (GTDB): domain Bacteria; phylum Actinomycetota; class Actinomycetes; order Streptomycetales; family Streptomycetaceae; genus Kitasatospora; species Kitasatospora rubellomurina. The sequence continues at coordinate 37,425 of NZ_JZKH01000001.1, read as the reverse complement.
CGCGCCCGCGGAGTGACGGAGCGTAGCCGGTAGCCCGGGCCGGGCCCCCGGCGCAGTCGGGCCCCCGGAGTAGAGTCGGCGGCGTATCCGCCGATCTTGTCCCGCCGGAGGGCCCGATGTCGCCGCAGTCCGTGCCGCAGCCCGACCAGTCCACCGATCAGTCCGACCAGTCCACCGACCAGTCCACCTGGAACGCGGTGGACGCGTACTTCGCCGAGCAGCTGATCGGGCCCGACCCGGTGCTCGACGCGGCGACCGCCGCCGCCGACGCGGCCGGCCTGCCGCGGATCGCGGTCGCCCCCACCCAGGGCAAGCTGCTGCACCTGCTGGCGCTGACCCAGGGCGCCCGGCGGATCCTGGAGGTCGGCACGCTCGGCGGCTACAGCACCATCTGGCTGGGCCGGGCGCTGCCCGAGGACGGCACCCTGCTCACCCTGGAGATCGACCCGGCGCACGCCGAGGTCGCCCGGGCCAACCTCACCCACGCGGGCCTGGAGAAGATCGCCGAGGTCCGGCTCGGCCGCGCCGCCGACACCCTGGCCGAGCTGGTCGAGCAGGGCACCGAGCCCTTCGACCTGGTGTTCATCGACGCCGACAAGCCCAGCAACCCCGAGTACTTCCGCCGGGCCCTGCAGCTGACCCGGCCGGGCTCGCTGATCGTCGTCGACAACGTGGTGCGCGGCGGCCGGGTCGCCGACGCCGACAGCACCGACCCGGCGATCACCGGCACCCGCGCGCTGCACGCGCTGATCGCCGCCGAGCCGAGGGTCAGCGCGACCTCGGTGCAGACGGTCGGCAGCAAGGGCTACGACGGCTTCACGCTGGCCCGCGTGCAGGCCTGAGCCGCCCTCGACACCTGGAACCACCGAGGAACGGAGACGACGTGCGGATCGGACTGCTGGGCACCGGCCCCTGGGCGGAGCGGGTGCACGCGCCCGTCCTCGCCGCGCACCCCGGGCTGGAGTTCGCCGGGGTCTGGGGCCGCCGCCCGGAGGCCGCCGAGGCCCTGGGCGCGGCGCACGGCGTGCCGGCCCACCACGACCTCGACAAGCTGCTCGGCGAGGTCGACGCGGTCTCCATCGCCCTGCCGCCGTCCGTGCAGGCCGGCCTCGCGGTGCGGGCCGCCGAGGCGGGCTGCCACCTGCTGCTGGACAAGCCGGTGGCGCTGACCGTGCCGGACGCGCGGGCGGTGGCCGACGCCGCCCGGCGGCACGGCGTCGCCTCGGTGGTGTTCTTCACCGTGCGCTTCGGCGGGGACCAGATCCCGTGGATCGCCCGGCAGGCCGAGCTGGGCGGCTGGTTCACCGGCCGCTCGGACTGGCTCGGCTCGGTGTTCGCCCCCGGCAGCGGCAGCCCGTACGCGGCCTCGCCGTGGCGGGTGGAGAAGGGCGCGCTGTGGGACGTCGGCCCGCACGCGCTGTCCGTGCTGCTGCCGGTGCTGGGCGACGCCACGCGGGTGACGGCCGTCGCCGGGCCGCTGGACACCGTCCACCTGGTGCTGCGGCACGCCGCCGGGGCCTCCAGCACGCTCGCGCTCAGCCTCACCGCCCCCGTCGCGGGCGGCGGCACCGGCATGGAGATCCGCGGCGAGCACGGTGTCGCCCACCTTCCCGAGCGCGGCGAGGGCCCGATCGCCGCCCTGCACCGCGCGCTGTCCGCCCTGCAGTCGGCCGCCGCCACCGGCGAACCCCACGCCTGCGACGCGGAGTTCGGCCTGCGGGTGGTGGAGATCCTGGCGGGCGCCGAGCGTTCGCTGGCGTCCGGCGGTCCGGTCGAGGTCTGAGCGGCACCGGCCTCGCCGGACGGGATGTCAGCGGCACGGTCTACCGTCCTCCTCACCAACGAGTTGTGAGGAAGACCGGATGGACGACTACGCGTACATGCCCGCCCTGACCACGGCCGCGGCCGACCCGTCCGCGCAGAGCTGGTCGATCGACGGCTGGCGGATCGAGCGCGCCGTGATCCAGGGGACGTCGGAGTACGTCACGATGAACGACCCGCTGGGGCCGGAGAGCTCGGACGTTCCGATGCGTTCCGGTGGCACGCCGGTCTACCTGGTCTTCGGCGAGGACGACCCGGACGAGCCGGTGGCCGCCCTGGTGCACCCGATGGACGGCCTGCCGGTCCGGACGGAGGACTGGGGCGACGGGCTGATGACCCCGTCCGGGCTGGCCGTCCTGCACGCGCACCCCGGCAACGACCACCTGGGGCCGGCCGGCGAGATGGTCCGGCGAACCTGGGCCGTGCTGCACGCGCGCGCCGCGGAAGGCGACGACTGGATGCTGGAGAACTTCCGCGAGCAGCTCAGGAGGGTCCACATCGACCCGACCGACTGGCCGGTGGAGCCGGTCGAGGGCGACTTCACGAACAACTGGCTGTTGATCCCGGACGAGGCCGGCACCGGCACCGTGCTGGGCATCCTGGTCGACCCGGACGGCTCCAGCACGACCACGTGCCTGGACGAGGACGGCGAGCCGGTGGGGACCCTGCTCACCTTCGGCCTCTGACCCACGGTCGGCTTCCGATCAGCCGCCGTCCGGGGCCTGGGTGGTGGGGTCCGGACGGCGGTCGGTGGGGCGGGCCGGGGGGATGACGGGGGCGTGGAAGTCGCGCGGGCCGGTCCACAGGGCGGGCACGGCGTCGCTGCGCCGGGCGAGCTCGTAGGCCACCGACTCGTAGTTGACGCGCCAGCCGTTGAAGTGCCGCCAGCCGTCCTCCACCGGTCGCTCGCGGGGGAAGCCGGCGGCCGTGACCATGGCGACGGCGCCCAGGTACTCGGCGTAGCTGAGGCGGATCGGGGCGGCCGGGTCCGGGTCGGGGTCGAAGTCGATGCGCAGCGAGCGGGCGATGTCGCGCATCGCGGTGAAGCCGGCCCGGATCACCAGCCGGGCCTCGGGCGGGGCCGAGCGCGGGCACAGGGCCAGGTGGAGGGCGGCGGCGTCCATGACGGCGATCAGGCCGACCACCCAGCTGCGGTTGGGCTGGGGGGAGCGGAAGGACAGCAGCACCGGGTAGTTGGAGTGGCTCTCGCCGATGTCGGCGGCCAGCCGCTCCCAGTCGCGGTAGAGCTGGGGGAGGGCCGTGTCGGTGTCGACGAGGGACTGCCGGGCGAGCAGTTCCGGCCCCCAGGCGGGCTCGCCGGCCCGGGACTGGAGCAGGGTGACCTCGGTCTCGCGCCGCTGGTAGGCGCCGTAGAGGGTGGGCAGGTAGGCGATCTGCAGGGCGGTCACCAGCGGTCCGCTGGCGGCGGCCATGAAGTCGATCGCGGACAGCTGCAGCCGCTCGCCGCTGGCGTAGCCGAGGGTGAAGAGGCTGGATCCGGCCTCGCGGATGGCCACCGACCAGCTGAGGTCGGACGTCCCGTGGAGCAGCAGGGTGTAGGCGATCAGCATGCCGCTGAGCCACACCGTGAGCATGCCGAGCAGGACGAGCGGTGCCAGCCAGGTCAGTGCGCGGTCCTGCGCCCGGTAGGTGCCGAACGGCGCCGCGGAGAGCCGCAGGACGGTCCGCAGCACCACCCAGAGCCGGTTGACCAGCGCCGAGTAGAGCCCGCGCGGGACGACCAGCGTCCTCAGGATGCTGCCGACGACCAGCAGGAGCAGGAGCACCCCGAGCAGGGTGTGGATCAACCTCATGCCGCCATTCTGGCGGTCGACCGGGCCGGGTGCGGCACCGGCCACCGGCCCGGCCGCCCGTCGCCGGTTCGCCGGTGCCGCGGCGGCGTCAGAGCGCGAGCAGGACGGCGAGCAGCCGGTCGACCTCCTCCGGGGTGTTGTAGACGTGCAGGCTGACCCGGACCGAGCTGTCCGCCTCCCCGGCCCGGGCCTGGCAGTGCCCGTCCGCACGCACCATCAGGCCGTGGCTGGCGAGGACGAAGCCGAGGTCGTTGGAGCCGATCGCGCGGTGGCGGAAGGTGACGATGCCTTCGCGCCGCTGGACGGCGGAGTCGGCGGCGAGGCTGAGCTGGCAGCCGAGGACCTGGTACGACGCGGACCGGCGCAGCCCGTCGGTGAGCCGGGCGGCGAGTGCGGTGTTCCAGCGGCGGATGCGGTCCGTCCCGGCGGCGTCGAGCCAGTCGAGGGCGGCCTCCAGGCCGGCGATCCCGCAGGTGTTGGGGGTGCCCGCCCAGCCGCCGGGCCGGAACCGCGGGCCCCGGGTGTTGCGGGCCCAGACCGCGCCGGTGCCGGGCAGGGCCATCGCCTTGTGCCCGGAGAAGACCACGAAGTCGACGTCGAGGGCGCCGACGTCCACCGGCAGGTGGCCGACGCTCTGCGCCGCGTCCAGGCAGATCGGCACGTCCGGGCCGACCGCGGCGCGGATGCGGTGGACGTTCATGTCGGCGCCGTACACGTGGTGCACGTGGGTGGCGGCGACGAACGCGGTGCGCGGGGTGACGAGGCGGGCCAGCGCGGCCGGGTCGTAGTCGTGCGAGGCCGGGTCGTAGGGCAGTTCGCGCACGGTGACGTGCACGCCGCGGTCCGCGAGCAGGTCGCGGGCCTCCAGCCAGGGCAGCAGGTTCGCCTGGTGGTCGGCGAACGGGACGACGATCTCGTCGCCGTCCCGCAGGTGCCCGGGCAGCCAGTCCCGGGCCACCGTGCGCAGGCCCTCGGTGGCGCCGCTGGTGAAGTGGACGCCGGAGTGCTCCAGCGGCGCCGGGTCGCCGAGGAACCGGGCGACCCGGGCGCGGGTGCGCTCGACCAGGGCGGTGGTGGCGTTGGCCCAGGTGTACGTCCCGCGCCCGGCGTTGGCGTTGGCGGTGGTCAGGTAGCGCAGGACGGCGTCGAGTACGGCCTGCGGCTTCTGCGAGGTGGCCGCGCTGTCCAGGTAGGCCTGGCCCGGGCTGTTCGCGACGATGGGGAACTGGGCCCGCAACTCCCGGTGCCAGGGGAGGAGTTCGTTGAGCTCGCCGCAGTCTTCGAGGGTGGTGGCCATGGTTGCCTCCGCTCAGTCCCGGACCAGGGGCGCGCCGGCGTCGCGCCAACCGATGATGCCGCCGGCGAGGCTGCGCGCGTCCCGGTGGCCCATCCGGGTGAGCAGCGCCGCGTACCGTTCGGACTTCTCGCCGACCGGGCAGGCCAGCAGGACGGGCTGCCGGGGGCCGAACGGCAGGCCGCCGTGCAGGAGTTCGTCGAAGAGCTCGTCGACGATGTTGATCGAGCCCTCGATGTGCAGGGCCGCGTAGGCGAAGGGGCCGCGCAGGTCGACGACCAGCGGGCGCTCCTCGGCGATCCACTTGCGGGCGGCGTCGACGTCCACGGACCTGGCGGCGGCCAGGTCGGCCGGGGTGAGCGAGCCGAGGGAGTTGGGGCGGGCGGGCTGGTTGAACAGCTCGGGCCGGCGCTGGCGGAGGTAGCCGAGGTAGCTCTCCACCCGGTCGCAGACGATGAAGACGGCGGTCCTGCGGTCGGCGGAGTCGGCCAGCCCGGCGTCCACGGTGCGCAGGTGGCGCAGCGCGCCGTGGAAGGCGCCGCCGCCGGTGGGGCCGGCGAGCAGGCCGCAGCGGCGGATCAGGGTGAGCATGCCGTCGATGGCCTGGTCGGCGGTCACCGATTGGAGGGTGTCGTAGGTGCCGGGGTCGAACAGGCCGACCTCGTGGACCTCGTCGATGGTGCGGATGCCGGGGATGAAGTCGGACTTGTCGGCGACCAGGCCGACCACCTCGACGGCCGGGTCGTGGGCGCGCAGCACCGCGGCCACGCCGGTGGAGGAGCCGGCGGTGCCGACGCAGGCGATGAAGTGGTCGGGGGCGCGGCCGTCGAGGTCGCGGACGATCTCCGGCCCGGTGCCGGTGACGTGCGCCTCGACGTTGAGCGGGCTGAAGTACTGGTCGGTGTGCAGGTAGCCGGAGTCCGCCGCGGAGAGCATCCGGTGGATGCGGGTGAGCGGGTCGTCGGTGTCGGTCGGGTCCAGGCACTCGGTGCGGCCGGGCAGTTCCTCGATCTCGGCGCCGAGCAGCAGGAGCAGGTCCTTGACCTCGGGGACCTTCATCCGGTTGGTGACGCTCTTGAACGGCAGTCCGTGCATGCCGGCGATCAGGGCGAGGGCCTTGGCGGTGTTGCCGCTGGAGAGCTCGACGACGGTGTCGCCGCGTTCGACGGCGGCGGGCAGCGCGTCGCGGGTCATGTTCCAGGCGGCGCGGTCCTTGACCGAGCCGAACGGGTTGAGCAGTTCCAGCTTGGCGTACAGGTCGATGTGCCGCAGGCCGGTCACCGCCGGGTCGATCCGGACCAGCGGGGTGTCGCCGATCGCGTCCGTGATGCTGTCGTACCTCATGCCTGTCGCTCCCCCTGTGGTTCGGCGGTCCCCGTCCCGTCGACGGGCCAGTACTGCTCGTCGAGGCGCCAGTGCCAGGCGCCGTCCTGGCGGAAGGCGGCGACCTTGCGGGCGGCGGGCTGCTGGATGGCCCGGCCGGCGGTGAAGTCCATGAGGTAGCCGGCGGTGTTGGCGAAGGCGAGCAGGTCGCCGGGGGCGGGGAGGCGGGGCAGGAAGACCTTCCGGCGGGTGATCAGGTCGGACTCCAGGCAGAGGTTGCCGAGCAGGTAGGCGCCGACCGGCTCTCCCGGCGGGGTGGAGGGGGCGCCGGGCCGGGGGAGGAGCACCGGGTCCATCAGCACCCCGTGCTCCTCCAGGCCGACGTCCCGGGCGTTCATCCCCAGCCGCAGCAGGACGTCGCCGTCCGGGGTGGGCCGGACCTCCAGGACGCGGGCGAGCGTCGCCCCGCACTGGTCGACCAGCGCCCGGCCGGGTTCCACGGCCAGGTCGTACAGGTTCTCCAGCAGCAGGGTGGCGAGCGGGCGCCCGAGCGAGGGCGCCCGGGTGGACAGCAGCGCGTCCAGGTACGTCTCGGCGGCCGTGGCGCGGTGCGCCGGGTACAGGGTGAGCGCGCCGCGCAGGGTGCCGTGCTCGCCGCGCAGCCCGTAGCCGTGCCCGTGCCAGGTGAGCGGGGGCCGGTTGCCGAGGACGGCGTTGGTGAGCTCGGTGGTGTAGCGCTCCCACTGGGCGGCGTGGGCCAGGTAGTTGACGCCGAAGCCGCCGCCGATGTCGATGGTGCGGGGCCGCAGGCCGCGGCGGTGGCACGCGTTCATCGCCCGGATGCAGCCCTCCAGGGCGACGGCCTTCTCGGGGATGCCGGTGGTGTCCAGGTGGTAGGCGAGGCCGGTGAGGTCGACGGCGTCCCGGTGGCGTTCGACGGCGTCGAGCAGGTCGTCGAGTCCGGCGGCCGCGGTGCCGAAGCGGCTGGGGCGGCTCAGCACCCTGGCGCCCGGCGCCTCGAAGCCCGACAGCCGGGGCATGATGCGCACCCGGGGCAGGGTGTGCTTGCGGACGAGCTCGGCGAGTTCGTCGAGTTCGGCGCGGGAGTCGAGGCTGACGGTGACGCCGGTGCGGGCGGCGAGCCACAGGAACTCGCGGTTCTTGGGGCCGGTCGCGATGATCCGCTCGGGGGTGCAGCCGGCGCCGAGGGCGTGCTGGAGTTCGGCGAGCGAGGCGACGTCCAGGCCGGCCTCGGTGGCGGCGAGGCGGCGCACGATCGCGCGGGAGCGGTTCGCCTTGTGGGCGTAGTGGATCGGGCCGCTGAGGTGGTGCTTGCGGTAGACGGCGCGGAAGCGGGCCAGGTTGTCCGCGAGCTGTTCGGGCAGGAGCACGTTGAGCGGCGACCCGAGGGCGTCGACCAGCGGGTGCAGGAAGTCGCCTGCTGCGAGGAGGGACCGGAGCCGGGGCTCCAGCCGTGGTTCGAGGAAGAGAGGTAAGGGCCGCATTGGCGAAAACAGCTCCCCGTCATCGGAAGTCGGCAGGTCGGGCGCCGGGTGCGGGACTCACCGCGCGGGGCGTCGGACACCGAGGCAAACGGTAACTGTTTTCATCTTTTCGCAACAGGACTTTCTGTCACGCGATCGCAAAGTCTGTGCCAATGTGGAGAGTTGGGCTCCGGATGGCGGGATCAGCGCAGCGCCACCAGCACCGCGCTGGTGCCGTACTGCCACACCGGGCCGGCCTGCCGGAAGCCCGCCCGCAGCAGCAGCTCGGCGTGCCGGGCGGCGGACAGGCCGTTCCCGTCGCCGTCGCACGGCGGCACCTGGCGGGCCCGTGCCGCCAGCAGCTCGGCGAACTCGGGGATCCGGGCGGCGGCGGCCCACCACTGCGACCAGTCCTCGGCGGTGTCGGCGCCCCGCCGCTGCGAGCGGCGCCGCTCGACCGCCCGGGCGAGCTCCGCGAGCGGCGGCTCCTCGGGGACGAGGTGGTCGGCGTTGACCAGGACGGCTCCCGGCCGCATCACCTCCGCGAGGTCGCGGTAGATCCCGAGCAGCGTCCGCGGCGGCGGGTAGTGCAGTGCGGTGGACGACACCACGGCGTCCAGCGGACGGTCCAGGCCGAGCGCGTCGAGCCAGCCGGGGCGGCCGATCAGGGTCTCGACCCAGCGGGCGACCCGGGGGTGCCGGGCCCGGCCGAGGGCGAGCAGCAGCGGGTCGATGTCCACGGCCAGCACCTCGGCCTCCGGCAGCCGCGCGGCGATCCGGGCCGACAGTGATCCGGGCCCGCTGCCGAGGTCCGCGACGAGCGGCCGCGGCCGGTGGCCGGCGACCTGCTCGACCACGTCGGCGACCACGGTGAAGCGCTCCTCGCGCTCCACCGCGTACCGCTCCTGCTGGCGCTCCCAGCGTTCGATCCAGGTCTCGGCCAGGGCCGCATCGACCGGCATGTCCACTCCCGCCGTGCTCGCGCGCATTCGAGGGCTCCGCTCGGTGCCAGTGTTTGTCATGTTCACCCTGTCCGCAATGCTCGGCGGGCGGGGAGGCGCGGATGAGCGCGAGTGAAACGATATCCGTTTTCATGTGGAGTCGCACGCCGCCCCGATGGACAGGCCGCCCGACCGGCTACCCCGCGGCGGGCGGGGCGACGGGCGCGGGGGCGGGGCCGGCCGCGACGGCCACGGAGAGGACGACCGGCAGCTCCTTGTCCTCCTGGCCGACCGCGAGGCCCAGCCAGCGCCCGCCGCCCGGCAGCGGCCACACGTGCAGGGCGGTGGCCCGGCCGCTGAGCAGGCCGATCGGCTCGGGCGCCTCCCGGCCCGGCTGCTCCCCGTCGAAGCTCGCCACCAGGTACGACCACAGGTCGACGGTGAACGGCTCGCCCCAGCGTGCCGTCAGGGCCCGCGCGAGGGCGTCGAAGTGGCCCGCCGCCTCCTCGTCCGCCCGCTGCAGCGCCTCGCCGTCCTCGTCGTCCCAGAACTCGCCGCTGACGTACAGGTCCTGGACCCACCAGCCCGGACCGCCGTACCCCGTGGCGTCGCCGGTCTCCGCCGCCGGGTACGGCCGGGCCAGCAGGTCGTCGAGTGCCGCGAGGTGCGCGGCCGGATCGTCGGTCATGGGGGCCACCGTACGGCCCGGATCGGACAGGCGGTCTCGACGGGGGCGGGGGCGTGGGCCATCCTCGTTCCCGGCTGATGCCGTACCAACCCGACCCCGTATGAAGGAGCCGTTGTGGACGACCAGTTGGCGCACCCCGCGGGATGCCCGCGACTCGTGCTGGACCCGACCGGGCGCAACCGGGACGCCGAGAGCGCCGAGCTGTTCGCGCGGGGGCCGGCGACGCCCGTGGACATCCTCGGGGTGCACGCCTGGGCGGTGGCCGACCCGGAGCTGCTGGAGGAGCTGACCAAGGACCCGCGGGTGTCCAAGGACGGCCTCCAGCACTGGCCGGGATTCGAGGAGGCCCTGCGCACCTGGCCGCTGGCGCTGTGGGTCAACGCGCGCAACATGTTCACCGCGCACGGCGCCGAGCACCGGCGGCTGCGCCGGCTCGTCGGGTCCGCGTTCTCCACCCGCCAGGTCAACGCCCTCGGCGAGCGGATCGAGGAGCTGACCGCCGCCCTGCTCGACGGGATCGCGGCCACCCCGCCCGGCACGGCGGTGGACCTGCGCGAGCACCTGGCCTACCCGCTGCCCATCCAGGTGATCGGCCAACTGCTCGGCCTGCCCGAGGAGTTGCGCGACCAGTTCCGCTACTACGTCGACCGGGTCTTCTCCACCGTGCTGAGCCCCGAGGAGGCCGCCGCCAACGCGGCGGCGTTCTACGCGATGCTGGACGAACTGATCGCGCTGAAGCGCGAGCGGCCCGGCGAGGACATGACCTCGCTGCTGATCGCCGCCCGCGACACCGAGGGCGACGGCAGCGCCCTCACCGAGGAGGAGCTGCGGGACACCCTGCTGCTGATCGTCTCGGCCGGCTACGAGACCACCGTCAACCTGATCGACAACGCCGTCGCGCTGCTGCTCACCCATCCCGAGCAGCTCGACCTCGTCCGGACGGGCAAGGCGGGCTGGGACGACGTCGTCGAGGAGGCGCTGCGCCGGGACGCGCCGGTGGCGCACCTGCCGCTGCGCTACGCGGTGGAGGACGTCGAGCTGCCCGGCGGGCTGACGATCCGCCGGGGCGAGGCCATCCTGGCCTCCTACGCCGCCGCCGGGCGGCACCCGGTGCGCTACGGCGAGGACGGCGGCGTCTTCGACGTCACCCGGCCGGTCAAGGACCACCTCGCCTTCGGGCACGGCCCGCACTTCTGCCTCGGCGCGCCGCTGGCCCGCCTGGAGGCGCGTACGGCGCTGCGCGCGCTGTTCGAGCGCTTCCCGCGCCTGGCCCTGCTGCCCGGCGTGGAGCTGGAGCCGGTCGACTCGCTGATCTCCAACGGGCACCGCACGCTGCCGGTGCTGCTCGACGGCGGCCCGGCGGCCGAGTAGTGGCGAGGGGCCCCGCACCCCCGCGTCCGGTGCGGGGCCCCGCCGCCTTCAGCTGGTGTAGTCCGCGTTGATCTTCACGTAGCCCTCGGTGAGGTCGCAGCCGTGGACGGTGAACGCGCCCTCGGCGAGGCCCAGGTCGATCCGGATGACCACCTCCTCGCCGCCCAGGTACCGGGCGGCCTCGGCGAGCAGGGCGGGGCTCGGCTCCTCCGGGTACATCGGGAGGTCGCCGTACCCGATGCGGACGGCGGCCGGATCGAGGTCGGCGTCGTCCTGGACCTTGCCGATGGCCATGGCGATGCGCCCCCAGTTCGGGTCGCAGCCGTGGACGGCCGTCTTGACCAGCGGGGAGTTGACCACCGCCTTGCCGACCCGCTTGGCCTGGGCGGCGTCGCGGGCGCCCGTCACCCGGACCTCGATCAGCTTCGAGGCGCCCTCGCCGTCCGAGGCGATGTCGCTGGTGGACGTGTTCGCGGTGACGGAGCGGAAGCCCTGCGGGACCACGGGGTGCATGGCCGATCCTTCCTAGGGGTGGATAGAGTTGCAGAGCATTGAATACATTGCCAATCGACGAGGGGTTAACTCTGTTTCCCGTGGGCCCGGTGACTGCATGACTATGCAGAAGAGCCGGGGGCGGTCCAGTGACCGCCCCCGGCTCGGGGCCCCCTGCCGTGCTGCGGGGCGCTACGGCATCGCGGCAGGATCAGCCGGTCGGGCCGAGGCGCGACCAGTTGTCGGAGGGGTCGTCGGTGCTCGGGGTGCCGCGGCCGTCGGCGCCCTTGGTCCACCACCTCGCCTTCCAGTAGTAGCCGTTGTACGACACCACGCTGCGGGTGACGCCGCTCGGGTCACCGGCGACGACGGCGGTGCCGGGGGCGACGCCGCTGTTCTTCGGCTCGGCGACGAAGCCCGCGTACGAGCGCATCGTGAACGCGGCGCCGTCCTTCGGCGGGCCGCCGGTGAAGGCCTTGCCGTCGGCGTCGAGCAGCTGCCACCACTGGCCGTTGCTCCCGTCGCAGTCGCGCACCGAGAGACTGGCCAACTGCTGGTCGGCGCCCAGGCACTGGTCGTGCCCGGCGGTCGAGCTCTTGATCCGGAACCAGCCGGGGCCGCCCTCCTCGACCACGTTCCAGAGCTGGTTCGCGTTGCCGTTCTGCGAATCCACCAGGTGGGCGGTGTTCCAGTCGCCCGGGTGGTCGATCACGTTGGCGCTGACCGTGTCCTGGACCTTCCAGAGGTCACCGGTCTTCCACAGCGCGAACGGCGCCATCGCCGGGTTGTAGGTACGGGCCGCGTCCCACGGCTCGGCCTGGCAGCCCGAGGCGCTGGTGGCGCCCAGGGCGGCCGGGGTGGTGCCCTTGCGGGCGTCCTGCGCGAGCCCGTACTCGGTGCCGTTCACCTTGATCTTGAAGTTCGCGGGGCCGGTGATCGGCAGGTAGTACTTGATCCCGATGTCCCGGACCTTCCCGGCCGGCAGGTCCTCGCAGTACCCGAGCCTGATCGTCACCCGGTGGAAGTCCGCCTTCAGCCCGCCCGCGTTCGGGCCGCTGCGGCCGGGCGCCACCGCGCCGGTCATCTCGTGCCAGCCCTCGTCCTTGAGCAGCGGGGGCGTGGAGGTCGGGATGTCGAAGGAGATCTCGGTGCCGGCCGGCAGGGTCTGGCCGGTGTTGTTGGTGATCCGCAGCTTCGGCTGCATCGGCCACAGCTGCTTGTTGTCGGACGGGTAGTCGGCCAGCTCCACCTTGACGTCCAGGGTCTGCTGCGGCAGCGCCTGGTCGCTGCGCACCGCGCCCGGCGCGCCGGAGCCGCGCAGGGTCCGGTCGATGAGCGTGGTCATGTCGTAGCCCATGCCCCACTCGCCGTTGGCGCGCTTGGTGTAGTCCCCGCCGAGCTCCCAGATCATCGCGCCGCCGATCCCGTTGTCGGCGATGTACTGGGCCTTGGCCTTGATCGACTGGTCGTCCTCGGTGGAGATGAACACCTTCTTGGCGTCGTTCCACAGCCAGGTCGACTGGGTGGCCGGGTCGAAGTTCCGCTCGTAGCCGGTGGGCTGCTGAGCCGGGTTCAGCTTGTAGTCCGGCAGGTAGCCGGGCCGGATGCCGTCCTGCAGGTTCTTGGCGTGCCACAGCGGGTTGGACCCGGCGCCGACCTCGTTGCCCATGACGTCGGAGTCGTGCCACAGGTTGTCGATGCCGACCGCGCCGTTGCCGCACTTCTGCGCCGTCCCGGTGCCGGGCTGGCACTTGGACTGGTCGCCCTCGGCCGTCCCCCACAGGCCCTTGGTGCCGCCGGTGACGCCCTGCCAGCCGCGGGTGTAGAACGGCACGCCGATGTTGATCCGGCCGGCCTGCAGCGCGCCCCGGTAGTAGTGGTACGCCCAGTCGGTGTTGAAGTAGCCGGTCTTCTGGTAGTCCTTCGTGTTCGGGTCGGTGTCGTTGTAGATCCCGGCCGCCGCCAGCTCGTTGTCCTGGCCGCTGTCGTACAGCGGCGCCTGCGGGCCGACGTAGCTGTTCCACGAGCCGTGCATGTCGTAGGACATCACGTTGACGAAGTCCTGGTACTGCAGCGCCTGCTGGTTCTCCTCGCCGCGCACCAGGTAGCCGGAGGAGGAGGCCGCCGAGGTGAGCAGGAAGTAGCGGCCGCCGGCCGAGCCGGACTGGTCGAGCTTGGCGCGCAGCGTCTTCATCAGCGCCACGTACCCGGCCTGCAGGCCGGCCCGGCGCGGGTTGGCGACGCCCTGGTCGTTCGGGTTGCCGGCGCCCTGGAGCGAGGCCGGGTACTCGTAGTCGATGTCGACGCCGTCGAAGCCGTACTGGTTGAGGAAGGCGACGACCGAGTCCGCGAAGGTGTTGATGCCGCCCTGGTTGACGCTGCCGTCGGCGTTGGTCGCCATGCTGTAGAAGCCCTGGGTCTGGGCCCAGCCGCCGACCGAGATCAGGGTCTTCACCTGCGGGTGCATCCGCTTGTAGCGGGTCAGCAGGTTGAAGTGGCCCTGGTAGGGCAGCGACGGGTCCATCTCGGCGCCCGCCACGCCCGGCCAGGTCATCTTCGTGGCCTCGTCACCGACGGTGATCCTGTTGTCGGAACCGACCGAGGCGAAGGCGTAGTTGACGTGGCTGACCTTCGACCACGGGATGTTCTTGACCAGGTAGCGGGACTCGCCGTTGGCGCCGGTGCGCCAGCCGGAGAAGTACCCGATCACGCGCTTGTCCCGGCCGCCCAGCCACTCCCGGCCGTTGCCGTCGTACACGTCGCAGTAGCGGGCGCCCGGGCTGGGCGCCATGCCGTCCGGCCGGCAGTCGCCGGAGGCGGCGGGCTTGGCCGTGCGGTCGTCCGGGGTGTTGTCGTACGGGTCGCCGGCGTCGGTGGGGGAGCCCACCGGTGACTCGCCGCAGTCGACCTGGACGGCGCGCGAGCCGTCGTTGGCGTCGGTGACCGCCAGGCACTTCTGGGTGGCCTGGTTGCGCAGCCACGTCCCGGCGCGGACCCACTTCTGGTTCGGGTTCGGGCCGCAGCCCCACTGCTGCACGGTGCCCTTGGGGACGTCGACGTCCAGGCACTTGCCGCTGTTGGCGTTGACCACGCGGGACTGGTCGTCCAGGGTCCACTGCTGGTTCCGGGTGCCGCCGCAGCCCCACTGCTGCACCTTGGCGGCGTCGCCCTGGCCGTTGTCGGCACCCAGGTCGACGTCGAGGCACTTGTTGGTCACCATGCTGCGGATCTCGCCGGGGCCGATGCTCCAGTCCCGGTTGTCCTTGCTGCGCCCTCCGGTCTCGCCGCTGGTGGGGGTGAGCGTGACGGACGTGTTGTGGCCGATGATCTGCGAGATCAGCTCGCCGCCCGGGTAGTCCATCATCAGGACGCCGGTGCGCCCGCCGGTGTCGCCGTTCTTGAAGTAGTCCCAGGCCCAGTGGTTGACGCCCCAGGTGCCCCCGGCGCCGCCGGCGACGGCGTTCGGGTAGGCGCCGGCGCTGGCGCCGGACAGGTAGTTGACGTAGAGGGCGGTGTTGTCGGTGTCCGCGCGGGTCTTGGTCAGATGGGCGAGGACCTTGTCCCACTTGGGCTTGATGTCGGCGACGGTGGGGATGTCGTAGTCGTTCTGGACCCGGGCGTCGACCGAGGCCGTGTTCAGGCCCCACTCGTACAGACCGCCGTGCGGGCCGCGGAAGGAGTTCAGCACGATCCGGCCCCGGACCTGGCCGAGCAGCGGGGTGTCCGCCGACTGGCCGCGGGTGACCGAGGGCGCCCAGAAGTACTGCTTGTAGCGGTCCACGTACTTCTGGAACTCGTCGCCCATCAGCTGCTGCGTCTCGGCGCTCGACAGCTCCGTCTTCTGCGGCAGGCGCGGGCCGCAGGGGCGGTGCGCGCCGACGATCCCGCAGTCGTCCGGGAGGTCCGGCCACACGGTCTTGTAGACGGTGTTCTCGGTCTTGAGGTTGAGCAGCACGGTCTCGGTGGGGTGGGCGTCGAGCCACTTGGTCAGCGGGTCGAGGACGCCGAAGCCGAGCGCCGCGTGCTGGCCCATGATGCCGTGCCACAGCCAGAGCTTGTCGTCCGCGCTGTCGCCGTCCGGGTCGACCCGGATGTCGATGGCGCGGATGCCGGCGTTCAACTGGTCGACCAGGGAGGTCTGTTGGTCGGTGTCCCACTCCTGGGTGGTGACGGCGTCACCGCCGTAGTGGGACATCGTCTCGTGCGAGCCGGGGATCGACATCGAGCCGAGCGGGGCGGAGTCCTGGACGTTGTTCATCCACATCGGGTTCGAGGTGGTCTTCAGGCTCTCGTAGTACGGCCAGCCGTAGGAGTTGTTCGCAGGCGTGCTGGGGGTGGTGCGGTACCCGTTCACCCCGTCGTTGCCGGGGCCGGCCGCGACGCACCCGAAGGACTGCGGCCCCGAGGGCGGCGCGTTCGGGTCGAGGAGCTGGGCGGCGACGTAGTTGAGGCACTTCTGCTGGGCCTGCTGCCCGAACGTGTTCGGGTGGATGGCCTCCTGGAGGTCACCCCGCCTCGGACTCGTCCAGAAGGGCAGGTACGGGATGAACCGGACCCACTCGGCGTCGCGTGCGGCGAGGGGGGTCGCCGCGTTGTCCTTGGTGGCCTGCTTGGCGTCCCTGCTGCACAGTTCGTGCCCCTGGAAGAGCCGGCCGAGATCCAGGAAGGAAGCCTGCTGGTCGGCTGCCGCCGTGCTCAGCACCGAGGCCAGGGACTGGATGACCCCTTCCCGCGCCCAGTCGACGTCCTTGTCCTTGAACGGGCAGCCGCCGTTGGTCCAACGCGGCCAACTGGCGGTCGTGCCCTCGATGTCACGCATCATGCCCGAGGGGGGCAGGATGCTGGGGTAGGACTGGAGCACGATCTGGTATGAGCCCGCGGAGTAGTTGCCGCCGGCCGTCATGGCCCGCTTGATCGCGGTCAGGGCGTTCTCGACCTTGCCCTGGAGCTGAGCGAGGTCGCTCTGGAACTTCTTGTAGGTGCTCTCGTCCGGTGTGCTGCAGGGATCATGGAGGACGTTCGTCGCGTAGGCGATGACGCAGTCGTTGATGATCTGGGAGAAGTGGATGTCGTTCCCGCCGATCGACAGCACGATCATCTTGATCCGCCGGTTCTTGTCCGCCGCGATCGTGGCCAGCTGATCCGCCTGTGCAGTGGGCTCCTTCCAACCCGGTACCGCCGAGATGATGTTGTCCGTCACCGCACCGGAGCAGGCGAGGTTGATGCGCTCCGGATCAGGGCTGTTCGGGATCCGGACGCCGGTGATCTCGGCCATCGTGGAACGGTCGCACTTGTTCCCGGTGTCGTACGAGGTGTCGGCGGTGCTGCCGTCCGCCCGGGGGATGTTTTTGTAGACGGAGGTGGACTGGTCCGTCCCCCAGAAGCCCGCGTCGTCCGTGTTCGCGTTGCCGGCCCAGCGGCCGCCCTCGCCGGAGATGAAGCTGTCGCCCATGGAGATCACCACGGGGTGGGCGTCCGCGTTCGGGCCGGCGGCGGCGAGCTGTGCGGGGGCCGCCACGGTCTGGATAGCCGCGGCGAGCAGGGCCGTCGACAGCAGGGTGGCCAGGGTGCGGCGGAGGCCGGGTGGCCTGCGGCGTGATCGTGGTGGTGAGGCGGAGATGAGCACGGGCGGTTCCCTTGTCCGGCGGCCCCCGTTCGGAGCCGGTCGGGGCGCATCGCACCGCAGGGGCGTGTACGGGGCGTAGACGTGGCGTCAACGGCGGCGTTGACGGGGGCGGGGGCGGGGCGGGGGTGGGAACGACGTGGACGAAGCGTCATTCATGTGACGGCAAGTCAGCGATTATTCGCAGGTGTCATGATCTTCGGAGGGCGCCCCCGGACCGCGGCGCCCCGGACCGAGTGAACCCGGAACGGCGGCGCGCCCGTGGAACCGGGTGGGCCCCCCTCGGATCCACTCCGGTCTTCGGGTTTTATTCAGGGAGAACCATGCAGGACACCGTGCTCGCCGACCGTTACCGGCTGGTGGATTGGCTGGGCGGCGGGTCGATGGGCGACGTGTGGCTCGCCGAGGACGAGGTCCTGGGCCGCCGGGTGGCCGTCAAGGTGGTCAAGCCGGCGCTGTTGGACGAGTCCGGCTTCGCCGAGCGCTTCCACGCCGAGGCCCGCGTCATGGCGCAGCTGCGCCACCCCGGCATCGTCGGCGTGTACGACTACGGGCACAGCGCCGCGGACGGGCGGTCCTCGGTCGGCTACCTGGTGATGGAGCTGATCGACGGGGAACCGCTCAGCGCCGTGCTGGAGCGGCGCGGCACCCTGCCGGTGGCCGAGGCGCTGCGGATGGCGCTCCAGGTGCTGGAGGCACTGGAGGCCGCGCACCGGTCCGGCATCGTCCACCGGGACATCAAGCCGGCCAACCTGATGGTCCGCGGCGACCAGGCGGGCGCGGGCCGGACGGTCATCGCGGACTTCGGCATCGCCCGCCCCGGCTGCGACGCCCGGCTGACCGTCCCGGGCATGGTGCTCGGCACGGCCGCCTACCAGGCGCCGGAACAGGCCTCCAGCGGGACGGTCACCGCCTCGGCGGACCTGTACGCGCTCGGCGTCGTCCTCTACGAGTGCCTGGCCGGCCGGCTGCCGTTCGACGGGGAGACCGCGCTGGAGGTGATCCTCAAGCACCTGACCGAGCCCGTGCCGCCGCTGCCCGAGGGCGTGCCGGCGCCGGTGGAGGCGCTGGTCGCGCGGGCGATGGCCAAGGAGCCCGGGGAGCGCTGGCCGGACGCGGCGACGATGGCCGCGGCGGTGCGGGCGGCGCTCGCGCCCGGCGCGGCGGGGCCCGGTGCGGAGAGCTTCGGCGCGGCGAGCGTCGGAGCCGGGCTGGCGTCGACGGCCCCGGACCGGCCCCGGACGCCCGCCCGGCACGCCCGGCGGCCCGGGTACCGGGTGCGCACGCTGGCCGGGGTGACGGCACTGACGCTGCTCTGCGTGGGCGGCGCCGCCGGCGCGACGGTGATCCGGACGGACCGGGACGGCGTCTCGGACGCCGCCGCCGTCGCCCGGCCCTCGGCCGACCTCCTGGCGCCGCCCCTCACCGCGTCGGCGGCGGCCGACCACCCGCTCGCCGGGCAGCCGTCCGCCCCGGCGCAGACGGCCGCGCCGACGGCCGGGGCGGGGGAGAGCCCCACGCCGTCGCCCGAGCCCGTCCCGTCCGGCACCGCGCCCGACCGTCCCGACGCGTCGCCCCAGGCCCCCGCCGCGCCGCTGCCGCCCCCGGCCACCGGGGTCGGCCCGGCACCGGCCCCCGCGCCGAGCTCGGCCGCGCCCGCCCAGCCCACGCCCCGGGAGCAGCCCTCGCCCACGGCCACCGCGACGGCGACGCAGCCCGCGACGCCCACCGCGAAGCCGAAGCCGCAGCCGCCCGCGCAGGCGAAGATCACCAGCCTCGGCGCCGCGCTGGACAACTACTACTCCAAGGACGTGGACGGCAACGGGATCAACACCTACATCGTCAACGGCTCGGAAGCGCAGAACTGGCGGCTGGAGAAGGTCTCCGAGGGCAACTACTACCTGCGCAACGGCTCCACCAACTACCAGCGGGTGCTGGACCTGGACGTGAAGACCGGGAAGGTGCAGATCTGGGCGAACCCGCCGGGCGCGGACAACCAGATCTGGTCCCTGGTGCCGGTCACCGACGGCGCCTACCAGATCGTGAACCACGCCACCAAGGAGTGCCTGACCTCCGCCGGGGTCGGCTACTGGGCCAGCGTGGCGACCTGCACGCCGGGCCGGGAGGGCCAGGTGTGGACGTTCTCCTGACCGTCCGCCCGGTCCGCCGGGTCCTGCGGGCAGTCCGAACGGTCCGCGCGCCCCGCTGCGGCCCGGCGGGCCCGCCCGGCCCGCCGGGGCGCCTGAACGGCCGTCAGGCCGGCAGCCAGGACGGCCACTGCCGGCGGGGCGGGTCGGCGGGCCGGCCGGGGGCGATCAGGGCGCGCAGCCGGTCGGCCTCGGGGGAGCCGATGGCGGCCAGGATGTCGTAGGCCTCCGACCGGCAGGCCCGGGCCGCGTCCAGGTCGGCCTGCGGGCCGGCCTCCGAGTCGGCCGCCGGGTCGGATGTGGGGCCCGCCGCCGGGTCGGACGCCGGGCCTGCCGCCGGGCCGGACGCCGGGCCTGCCGCCGGGCCGGACGCCGGGTCCTGCGGGTCGGCCGCCCGGCCCGTGCCGCGGTCGGCGAGCGCGTCGCCGAGGGCCGCCAGGGCCAGCCCGCGGCCGCGGCGGTCGCCGTCGAGTGTCAGCACCTCGACCGCCCGCCCGGCCGCCTCCACCGCCTCGTCGGCGCGGCCGACCGCGCGCAGCGACTCGGTGAGCCGCAGCAGCGCGCGGCCGGTGCGGCGCCGGTCGTCCGGCCGCAGCAGGGCGAGGGCGGCGCGGTGGTGGCGCAGGGCCGGCTCGAACTCGCCGCGGTCGTGGGCGATGGTGCCCAGGGAGTCGAGGGCGAGCGCCTGGAGCTCGCGGTCGGCGAGCTGGTGGCAGATCAGCAGGGACTGGTCGACCACCCGGACCGCCGCGTCGAACCGGCCGAGCTCGGTGAACGCCCCGGCCAGGTTGAGCAGTTCGGCGGCCACCGAGCGCCGGTCGCCGAGCCGTTCCCAGACCGCGATCGCCGCCGTGAGGCCGTCCACCGCGTCGCCCGGCCGGCCGACCTGGACGAACAGGGCGGCGAGCGAGGCGTGGGCCAGGGCGAGCAGCGGCCCGGGCAGGTGGTGGACGGTGCACAGGTCGCGGGCCCGGAGCAGTTCGCCGAGGGCCGCGGGCTCGGAGCCGACCTCGGTCAGCAGCCGTCCGAGCACCAGCCGGGCCCGGACCTCGGCCGTCCGGTCGCCCTGCCGCAGGGCGGCCTGGAGCAGCACCTTGGCGGCGTGCCCGAGCGGCCGGGTGGCCTGGCCGGTCTCGCACAACAGGTCGCAGGCGAGCAGGAGTTCGGCCACCAGGTCGAGCCGGCCGGGCTCGGGGAGCGCGGCGTACTGGCCGACCAGGGCGGCGATGCCGGGGAACTCGGCGCGGCCCCGGGCCACCGCGCGGGCGTCCGGGGCGTGGGGCGCCCCGGTGCCGGGCAGGGCCGCGCGGGTGGCGGCCGGGCCGAGGGCCGCGACGGTCTCGGCGTGGAGGCGGACGGCCAGGCGGGTGAGCACGGCGGCCGGGCGGTCGGCGTCCGTCGCCCGCTCGCCGTCCGTCGCCCGCTCGCCGTCCGTCGCCCGCTCGCCGTCCGGCGCCTGCTCGCCGTCCGGCGCGAGCCGCTGGGCGAAGGCGCGCAGCAGGTCGTGGTAGCGGTAGCGGTCCGGCGGCACGGTCTCCAGCATCGAGCAGTCCACCAGCGACTCGGCCAGCTCCTCGGCCTCGTCCTCGGGCAGGTCCAGCACCGCGGCGACCCCGCCCGGTGACAGGTCGGGCACCTCCGGCACCGCCAACAGCCGGAAGGCGCGGGCCTGTTCGGGCGCCAGCTGGTCGTAGCCGAAGCGGAACGCCGACTCGACGGCGAGGTCCCCGGTGCGCAGCACGTCCAGCCGGCGGCGGTTCTCGGACAGCTTGTCGAGCAGCCGGGCCAGCGTCCAGCCCGGCCGGCAGGCGAGCCGGGCGGCGAGGATGCGTACGGCCAGCGGGAGGTGGCCGCAGAGCCGGACGAGCTCCCCGGCGGTGTCCGCCTCGGCGGTCAGCCGCTGCTCGCCGACCACCCGGCCGAGCAGGTCGAGGGCCTCCTCGGGGGCGAAGGCGGGCAGTTCGACGACGTGCGCGTTGGGCAGCGAGCCGAGCCTGGCCCGGCTGGTGACCAGCACGGCGCAGCCGGGCCGGCCGGGCAGCAGCGGCCGGATCTGCTCGGCGTCCCGGGCGTTGTCGAGGACGACCAGCACGCGCCGGCCGGAGAGCAGCGACCGGAACTGCGCGGAGCGTTCGGCGAGCCCGGGGCCCAGCCCATCCACCGGCACGCCGAGGGAGCGCAGGAAGGCGCCCAGCGCCTCCTCGGGCCGGGTCGGGCGGCCGTCGACGCCGTGCAGGTCGGCGTAGAGCTGGCCGTCCGGGAAGTCCGCGGCGAGCCCGTGCGCGACGTGCACGGCCAGGGCCGTCTTGCCGACGCCGCCCAGGCCCGACACCGTCGCCACCGGCACGGCGCCGGGCGCGAGCAGGGCGGCCCGCAGCTCGGCGGTCTGCGCCTCGCGGCCGGTGAAGTCGGCGAGGTCGGCCGGGACCTGGGTCGGCCGCACCGGCGCCTTGTACGGCGGACGGTTCGCGGCCGCGCTCGGCCGGGCCGGCGCGGACGCCAGCAGGGCGGCGTCGGCGGCCAGGATCCGGCGTTGCAGCTCCCGCAGCCCCGGCCCGGCGGCGACGCCGAGCTCGGCCCGCAGCCGCCCGTCCGTGGTGCGGTACACGCCCAGGGCCTCGGCCTGCCGGCCGGTCCGGTACAGGGCGAGCATCAGCAGCTCGGCGAACCGCTCCCGCAGCGGGAACTCGGCGGCGACGGCCGTCAGTTCGGCGACGGCCTCGCCGGACGGGCCGGCCTCGACCTCGGCCTCCAGGCAGGCCTCCAGGACGGTCACCCGGCGCTCGGCCCACTCGCCGCGCTGCCGCTCGGCGTACGGGCCGGGCAGCCCGGACATCGGCTCGCCCTGCCACAGGGCCAGCGCCGAGCGGAGCACGGCGGCGGCCTGGGCGTGCTCCCCGGCCGCGCCCAACTCCCGGGCCTCGCCGAGCAGTTCCTCGCCGCGGTGGGTGTCCAGTTCGCCGGGGTCGACGGTCAGCAGGTAGCCGCCGCCGAGCGAGGTGAGCGCGTCCGGCCCGAGGATGCGGCGCAGGCGGTGGACGTAGGTGCGGATCACCGCGGTCGCCTTGGCGGGCGGCTCCTCGCCCCACAGGTCGTCCACGAGCTGACCGGCCGACACCGGGTGGTTGGCCCTCAGCAGCAGCGAGAGCAGCAGGCTCCGCTGCTGCGGCGACCCGAGCACCAGCTCCCCGCCGTCCCGCCAGCCCCGCACCGGCCCCAGCACCGCGAACCGCAATCCACCCACCGGCCGCCCCCTCCGTCCGCAAACCAACCGCCCGGCGCATGATACCGAGTGCATCGCCGCTGGTCAGGCCGTCCGACAGGCTGCTCCCGGCGGACCGGGCGGCAGCCGGCCGCCCGGCGGCGACCGCAACGCCGCGACCTGCGGCGGTACGGCGGCGCGGCGGACGGCGGAACCGACGGACCCGGCGACGAGAACACCTGGTGGTTCAACTTCACCGCGGCCGGGGCCTCGCGACTTCAACACCAGGATCGGGACGGAGACGGGACTGCCCGACGAGCTGCTGACCGAACGTACGGCCGCCGAACTCGACACCGTTTTCCGGGAACACCTGAACTCGTGCGACTGACCGGTCGGACGCAGTGACACCCGTTTGGAGGACACCGTGTTCGAATGATTCGCGGCTAGCATTTCCGTGGTCGGCCCGTTGCAATTGCATATGGGATTGCAGTGGCCCGACCCATTCGCACATCAATGCGAGAAAGGGGAATGTGAATGAGTGCTGGAATTCCGGAGAACGGGGTCTCCGCCGGGTCGCTGGCGGTGGCGTGGGTGAAGGCTCCGCAGAGTCGAGAGGTGGGGAACTGCGTGGAGCTGGGGGCCCTGCCGGGTGGTTCGTTGGCGGTCCGCAACTCCCGGGACCCGCTCGGGCCGGCGCTGATCTTCACGCGTCACGAGGCGCAGGCGTTCGCCGCGGGAATGAAGGACGGCGCGTTCGATCACTTGTTCCTCGACTGATCCGTTCGAGTCGATGGGATCTATAGAGTGGCGGGCGTGCGGGGCGGGTGCCGTGGGATAGTAATCCCCGAACCCGTGCCGTCAGGAGCCCTGCATGCCCGCCCACCCGGATCATCCCGCGCAGCGCGAGCCGGACGGGGAGGATGCGCTCAGGTTCGAGTGGGCCGGTCCCGTGGGAGCGGCGAAGCTCCTCGGCACCATTCTGCGGAAGCTGAGGGAGGCGCGTCACCTGCGACTGTCCGACGCCGCCCCGGAGATTCGCGCGTCGGTGTCGAAGCTGAGCCGGATGGAGCGCGGCGAAAGCACGCCCTCTGCGCGTGACGTGAACGACCTGATCGACCTTTACGACGCCTCGCCCGAGGACCGCGAGGACGTGCGCGTCCTTCTTGAACGCGTGAAGGCCGGGCCGTTCGCGCCGGAGTACGCGGACATCACTCCCGGCTGGTTCAGGCGGCTGATCGGGCTGGAGGGGGAATCGGCCCGACTCGAGTACTGGGAGGGGATCCTGGTGCCCGGGCCGTTCCAGACGCGTGACTACGCGAAGGCGATCATCCAGGCGGGCCGCCCTCGGGCACCCCTGCACGACATCGAGCGTCGGGTGCACCAGCGGATGGACAGGAAGCGGCTTCTGCACGACGACCCGAGGCGGCAGGTCGTGGCGCTGCTGGACGAGAGCGTCCTGTATCGCAGCATCGGCGGCCCCGAGGTGATGATCGATCAGCTGAAACACCTGCAGTTCCTCACCGAGCTGCCGACCGTGAACATCAGGATCCTCCCCTACACCACGAGGCTCACGCCGCCTCCGATGGCATTCACCCGCATCAGGTTCCAGTACACCGGCCCCGGCGACATCGTCTATGTGGAGGGCCCGGTCGGTGGCGCGACCTATGTGAGCAAGAGCGACGAGGTGGAGCGCTACGCCGATCTGATCTGGATGCTGCATGCCCATTCGGTCGACCGGGAGGACGTCGTCAAGCTCATCGACAAGGCGGTCGCCGTCCAGCACGAGCGTTCTCTCAGTCGGAAGGGCGGGTCGTAGCGAAGGTGGCCGGTGCCGCCTGCGCGGTCCGGCGCCTGGGGTGTCGGGTCGGTGCGCCGTGCGGCCGCCCGGACGGCACCCGGCCGCGTCACCTGTGCACTCGTGCGAGACCGCCGTATTCCTCCCACTCGGCCGTGGCCTGCTTCGGTCCGCTGATCGGGCCGGGCCGCCACCGGGACACCTCGACCACACCGGGGGGCAGGATCTCCATGCCGTTGAACAGACCGGAAACCTCCTCCTTCGTGCGTACCTCCCCCCAGCGGTCGTCGGTCAACTCGGCCATCAGGCCGGTGATGTCGGCGCGGACCTGCGGATCGTCGCTGACCAGCTGGGAGACGGCCAGGTAGGCGGGCGCTCCACCGGGGAGGCGCCGACACACCTGATCCACCAGGTCGGCCGGCGGAACCGGGCCGCGCTGCGGGATGCAATGCAGAACGGAGACGAACAACGCGGCCGTGGGAACGCGGGGTTTGATGAGCCGCCGGACCGCCTCGTCGGCGAAGATCCTGTCGGTGTCGCGCATGTCGGCGTAGACGACCGCCGTCCTGTCGTTCTCGGCGAACAGGGTGCGGCCGAGGTGCCAGACGTGGGGATCGTTGTCGACGTAGACGACCCGGCACTCTTCGTTGATCTCCTGCGCCACCTGGTGCACGTTGCGGTGCGTCGGCAGCCCCGAGCCGTGGTCGATGATCTGGAGCACGTCGTAGTCACGGACCAACGTCTCGACCACCCGGATGAGGAAGGCGCGGTTGATCTTCGCAACCTCCGGACTGCTCGGCGCCACCTCCATCAGCCGACTGACCATGTCGCGATCGGCCGCGAAGTGGTCCTTGCCTCCGAGGAGACAGTCGTAGGCGCGGGCGACACTCGGCCGGTTCGGATCGTATGTGTAAGGATCGACGGATTCCGAATCCGGCTGCACGCGGCCACCTCTCACCTGGACTGCAAGATCGAAGTGCCCATGCTAGAAGCAAATATGACGCTGCGCCAGACGCGTGAGCGGCCCGAAGGGCTGAACATGACGTGGATTTCTGGCGCATGTGAGCGAAGGGGTGGCGCGGGTACGAAAACCCGCGCCACCCCTTCGCGCCAGTCCACGCCGGCCCCGCCTCACGCCCCCACGGGGCCGAAGCCGAGCTCGCGCGCTATCGACTGCGGCAACTGCCGCTCGGCCGCCAGCACCAGGCCCGCCGCTGCGGCGGGCTCGATTCCCATCAGTTCGGCAGTCTCGGTCAGCCGCATGCCCAACCGGTAGTGCAGAACGGCGGCGTCGGCCGTGGCGGTCGGTAGGCAATCGTGCAGGATGTCGGCCTCCTCCGACCCGTACGGTCCCCGGCAGCGCACGGACACCGCCTCACGCACCAAGGCCCACGCTCCGGCCGAGAGGTTGTGTCCGCGCACCAGACGGGGCCAGTACGTCGCCAGCGACTCCAGCGCCTGCTCGACAGCCTCCGCCGCCGCCGACGTGCGCCCGAGCCGGGCCACCGCGTAGCCCCGGTACCGGGCCCGATGTCGAAGGAGGAACGCGTCAAGACCTGCCTCCTCAATCGACACGATGGGCACCCCCGTCCGGCGCCGCCCCACCCGTGAAACCCCCGGCCGGTCCACATCCCTGATCACACACGGCCACGCCCGCCACTCCCTGACGTGAACGCAGGCCCAGCTGCCGTGACACCCGCTGAGGAGCCCACCGGCGCCGAGCCGAGTCGGCCTCGATTCCCAGCGCCGCCCCGATCTCGGCCCACGACCCACCACCGGCCCGCGCGTCGTGAACGGCCGCCGCCACGTAGCGGCCCACCTCCTCCTGCAGAGCCCGAGCGCCGGCCATCCGCACACCCAGCGGCGCCTGACGCGCCTGCGCCTCCAACAGCTTGCCCGCCGCCGCGTGCACGTCCTCCGCCGCCGGCAGACCCCAGCCGCCGCGGCCCCGGCCGGCCCGCTGGGCATCGGCCTTCTCTTTGGCGCGCAGCCTTTTCGCCCTCGTCCGGCACTCCGCTTGGTGGTACTGCCGCGGCCGCCCGGCGCGTACCGGCCGCTCGAACGACTGCCCGCAATCCGCCAGCGCGCACGTCGCGGTAACCCATTCCACCATTCCCGCTGCCCTTTCCGTCTCTCGCCAGCGGTATTCCCGATCCCGGAGGGAGAGGGCCGAGGGCGCTCTTGCGCCCCCGGCCCGCAGCGCGGCTACTCCAGCCGCAGCTTCTGGTACCGGTACCGGGTCTGGTCGGCGACGGTGACCAGCCAGCCGACCTCGACGAACTGCCACCACGGCAGCCCGTTGGCACACGCCAGCGGCACCATCGCGGCCGCAATGACCGAGCCGAGGGAGACGGAGACCTCCCGCGACTCGAAAGCGCGCAGTCCGAGGGCCGGCCGCAGTCGGCTGGTAGCGTCGGAGGTGATCACGGGCCGATATGCGCGCCCCGTGAGGGCGTAGTTGTGCACATGCACTCCTCGCTCGGGCCCCAGCCGCGGTGGCCAGACCACGGCTGGGGCAACGAATTTCTTGATGTCCGCAACGTACTCGCCCAGCGGATTGCTTGCATCCCTGCTGTATTTATCGAGCCGCGCACAAGCAGATGGGAACGAGCTCCTTCGGCCTGCAGCTGACGGCCCCATGGCCCCCGACTGCGGGAAGGTTCTTCTGTCAGGTCCGCGCCCTGTTTGAAGCATCAACTAGCAACAATCGATCATGTATTGGCATAATGTCGCCTTATTTGATCGAAATTGATCGAGTCGACGTGAAGTCGCGTCAGGAGCTGACAAATAAGAGGTCGTGCCGAACGTTAGGGTGAATTTCTCAGGGAGCCCCTGAGGCCTTTGCCGCCGCTCTCCCGAGTTGCAGATGCAAATGAGTGGAACTCGGTATTCCGGATAATCCCTCAGTGGGCGTGTCGTAGATCACAGGGGATTCTTGTGGGGAGAAGACGGCGACGGCCTCGGTGTGCTCGTGCCACCTCGCGTACCCGGCCCGGCCTTTTCCCGGGCGGTGTGGTCAGACCCGTTCCATCGGCCGGTGCGGCTCGGCCGGCAGCTCCACGCGGATCGGGTCGCCCGGGCGGACCACGCCGCCGCGGCGCACCACGCTCATGATCCCCGCCTTGCGCACGACCGCACCGGTTTCCTCGTCCCGGTGGAGCACCTCCTTGAGCAGGCCGGGCTGGAAGGCGTTGATCTGCGGGCAGGGGTTGCGCAGGCCGGTCACCTCGACGACGGCCTCCTCGCCCAGGTGCAGCAGGGTGCCGGTGGGGAGGGCGAGCAGGTCGATGCCGCTGGTGAGGACGTTCTCGCCCAGGTCGCCGGGCCGGACGGTGAAGCCCCTGGCGTCGAGCTCGGCGAACAGCTCCCGGTGGATCAGGTGCACCTGGCGCAGGTTGGGCACGGTCGGGTCCTTGGCGACCCGGGAGCGGTGCTTGACGGTCACCCCCGCGTGCACGTCCCCCTCGACGCCGAGGCCGGCGAGCAGGGTGATGCTCTCGCAGGTCGGCTTGGTGAAGGTGTACTCGGCGCTGCGGCTGACCGAGGTGACCGTTCCGTGCATGGGGATCCTCCACAACGGGTGCGATGATCGGATGATCGCCTTTGATCGTCCCGGAGCCTACGGGAGTTCGGTGAAGCGCCCCGCCCGGGGCGCGGTGGCGCGATCCGTGGGGTGCCCGTCGTTGACGCCGTTCGCGCAGGTCAGGCAGCCTGCTGCCATGCGTCGGGTGGTGTTCGTGGTGTTCGAGGGGTTCCAGGCGGTCGACCTGGTGGGCCCGCATGCGGTGTTCCACTACGCCCAGCAGGCGGCCGGTGGCTACGACTGCCGGGTGGTGGCGCCGCAGGCCGGCCCGGTCCGCTCCTCCAGCGGCCTGCCGATGCTGGCCGAGCACGGCATCGGCGACCTCGCCCCCGAAGGGCTGGACACCCTCGTCGTGGTCGGCGGCGCGGGCGTGGCCGAGGCGCGCCGCGACCCCGGGCTCGTCGCCTGGATCGCCGCGGCGGCGGCCGGCGCCCGGCGGGTCGCCTCGGTGTGCAGCGGCGCGCTGCTGCTCGCCGCCACCGGGGCCCTCGCCGGGCGGCGGGTCACCACGCACTGGGCCAGGGCGCGGCAACTCGCCGAGGAGCACCCCGAGTTGACGGTCGACTGCGACCCGATCTTCCTCCGGGACGGCCGGGTGTGGACCTCGGCCGGGGTCAGCGCCGGGATGGACCTCGCGCTCGCCCTGGTCGAGGACGACCACGGCCCGGAGCTCGCGCTCGCCGCCGCGCGCGAGATGGTGCTGTACCTGCGGCGCCCGGGCAACCAGTCGCAGTTCAGCGTGCCGCTGTGGTCGGCGCAGCCGGCCAGCGACCCGGTGCGCACCGCCGTCCGGGCCGTCCAGGACGAGCCCGGCGCCCGGCACACCGTCGCCTCCCTGGCCGACCGGGCCGGCCTCAGTCCGCGCCACCTGCAACGCCGCTTCACCGCCGAACTCGGCATGGGGCCAGCCGCCTACGTCGAGCGCGTCCGGGTGGAGGCGGCCCGGCGGGCGCTCACCGAGGGCGACGAGCCGGTCGCCGCCCTCGCCCGCCGCCTCGGCTTCGGCACCGCCGAGACCCTGCGGCGCACCTTCCACCGCCGCGTCGGCATCGCCCCCGGCGAGTACCGCGAGCGCTTCGGCGCGGCGAACACCCGTACAGATCTGGAGGATTGACGTGGAAACGCAGCAACTGGTCACGGTGGTCACGGGCGGCAGCCGCGGGATCGGCGCGGCGATCTGCCGGCGCCTCGCCGCGGAGGGGCACGACATCGCGCTCGGCTACCACTCCGACGCCGAGGCGGCCGAGTCGGTCGCCGAGTCGGTCCGGCAGGCCGGCCGCAGGTGCGTCACCGTCCGCGCGGACACCGCCGAGGAGACGGACGTCGACGGCCTCTTCGACCGCGCCGCCGAACTCGGGCCGGTCACCGGTCTGGTGAACAACGCCGGGACGGGCGGCCCGGTCGGCCCGCTGGCGGACGCGGACCCGGCCGGCATCCGCCGGGCGCTCGACGTCAACGTCCTCGGCTACCTGCTGTGCGCCCGGCGCGCCGTCCGGGAGATGGCCGGCAGCGGCGGCGGCGCGATCGTCAACATCTCCTCGGCCGCCGCCACGCTCGGCAGCCCGGGGCAGTACGTCCACTACGCCGCCGCCAAGGCCGCCGTGGACGCGCTGACGGTGGGCCTGTCCAAGGAGGTCGCCGCCCAGGGCATCCGGGTCAACTGCGTCGCCCCCGGCACCATTTGGACGGACTTCCACCAGGACCCGGAGCGCCCCCGCAAGGTCGCCTCCGCCATCCCGATGGGCCGCGCCGGGCAGCCCGAGGAGATCGCCGCAGCCGTCTCCTGGCTGCTCTCCGCCGACGCCTCGTACGCGACGGGGGCGATCCTCCGGGTGGCCGGGGGGATGTAGGCCGCCGAGCGGTGCCGGCTACGCGCCCGCCGGGCGGGTGAAGGCGTGGGCGCGCTCGACCCTGGCGACGTGCAGCGCGTACGAGGCGTACCACTGCTCGCGGCCGTCCGCGCGGGCCAGGGTGTGCTCGGCGTCCTCGCGCCAGGCGGCGATCGACTCCTCGTCGCGCCAGTAGGACACGGTGATCCCGAGGCCGTCCGCGCCGCGGGCGGAGTCGATCCCGAGGAACCCCGGCCGGGCGGTGGCCAGTTCCATCATCCGCTCGTTGCGGGCCGCGTAGCCGTGGTCGCCCTCCGTCCGGACGGCGGTGAACACCACGGCGTAGTAGGGCGGTTCGGGCAGCGAGGCGGGACAGGCGGGCGAGGCGGGCGCGGCGTCGGTCACGAAGGTCCTCCGGCGGGCTGGCGGGCTGGCGGGCAGTACCTCCCCGAACGATCCCGCGCGCCCGCCCGTCCTGACAACCCCGCCTCCGGAGCCGTCCCGGAGCCGTCCCGGCCGGTCCCGGGACGGCTCCGCGGTCCGCGGTCAGCCGCGGGTCACCCGCAGCACCCCGGTCTCGGTGCCCTGGTAGAGCGTCCCGTCCGCCCCGGTGGTGCCGGTCATCTGCAGCGGGTTGTAGAGCAGCCCGAGGCCGATCCAGGAGCTGGAGAGCTGGGCGCCGGTGGCGGGGTCGACGGTGGCGTAGGAGTAGGACGCGAAGGTCTGCGCGCCCACGGAGCCGGTCGGGCCGCTGACGGTGACGGTGTAGATCTTCCCGTCCGCGAGCGAGAGCCGCGGCAGCGCGGCCGACTTGACGTCGCTGTTCCAGACCGGGTGGCAGCCGTTGCCGTCGGCGTCCAGGTCGACGCGGCTGAGGCCGCCGTCGAACCCGGCCGAGGCCGGCACGCTGGCGGGGGCGCCGGCCGGGAGGGCGGGGTACGGGTAGCCGTAGGTGTTGGTGACGAAGACGCTGCGGCCGGAGGCGATGACGGCGTCCTCGGTCCCGCTCGCCGGGTACTGGGTGAGCACGGGCGTGGTGCAGACGGGGGTCGGGCCGCCCGCCACCCGGTAGACGAGCAGGTTCTCGTGCGGCGCGGCGTTGTCGGTGATGGTGACGTACTCCGTGCCGGTGCTGGGCCCGAAGAAGCTGGGAGTCGCGCCGGTTCCCCAGCTCAACTGGCCGGGCTTGCGGCCGGGACCGCGGTCGTAGGGGGCGCGCCATTCGACGGTCGGGGTGCCGTCCGGCGCCTCGGCGAGCAGGTAGAGCGCGTGATCGGTGGCGACGGCGGTGTGGCCGGGGACGGTGGAGATGCTGTTCTGCACGCCCTCTCCGGTGCTGATGGTCCGCACCGAGCCGGTGGAGGTGTCGGCCGTGCCGATGACTCCGCTCGCGGTGGCGAACCACACCCGGCCGTCCCAGCCGGGGCTGAGGCCGACGATGCTGTCCCCGGACGGGATCGACGCGACGAGCGGCGTCGACTGGTCGACCGTCAACGTCCAGCCGGCGGCGGTGGGGTGGTGGCCGATGCGCAGGAGGTTGGCGTCGCCGTCCACGACGACCAGGGCGTCGGTGTTGTCGAGGTAGGCGTAGACCCCGCCGAACAGGCTGCCCTTGGGCAGTTCCAGCGCGGCGAGGTCGGCGCCGGTGGCGGGGTCGAGCAGGTGCACGGTCGGGGTCCGCCCGAAGATCGTGGTGCAGAGGGCCACCGGACGGCGGTCGCTGCCGATCACCACGGTCGGGCAGGCCGAGGCGAGGGCCGTGCGGCTCCAGTGGACAGTGCCGCTGCCCGGTCCGGCATAGGGCGTGGTGTCGCTGGAGGCGCTGTCCCCGTGCATCGTCGCGGTGCCGTTCGCGGCGGTGGCGGGGTTCTGGGGCGGCAGCGGCCCGAAGTCGCCGCTCGCGCTGCGGGCGGCGGTGGCGGGCAGGCAGAGCGCCGTCACGGTGGCGAGGATCAGGGCACGGAGGGCACGTGTGGTGCGCACAGGCATGAAGGGTCCCGTTCCAGGGGTCGAGGGGAGGGGGAGCCCAGCGGCCGGTCGCCGTCCTCCGCGGGCGCGCGGGAACGGGGGCCGCTCGGCTTGGATCCGGAGCGGCCGGCCCCGCGCGACGGACGAGGTGTCGGCGGAGTGCGGGCCGCGTCAGCCGACGCGGCGACAGCCTGTGGTGGTGGCGAGGCCATGGTCGACATGGCGGCGGCTCACGAGCAGGGTCATGCCGGGGACTTTAGCCGAGCCCGCGGCCGGGCACGAGCGCCTGACCACACCGTGGACCGCTCCGGCCCGCCATCGGCACCCGGCGGCCGGGGCGGTCCGGCTGCCGATCAGTTCCCTTCCGTCAACATCCCTACTGGTGCGGCGAGTTCATGACTCGCGAGCGGTGGGTAACCTCCTGAGGTGCACCCGACACGGACGTGCCGCTGCCCCTGGGAGAGCCATGCTGGAACTGGACGCGCTGCTCGGTCAGGTCGTGCCCGCCGTGAGCGCCGCGGTGGGCGCCTACGGCGCGGGAGTGCTCACCAGGGCGGAGGACGAGGCCGCCGACGCGACCGTACGGCTCGGGCAGCGGCTGCTGAACCGGATCCTGCGCCGGAGCCCGCGGCCCGAGCCCGTGGTGGCCGCCGTGACCGACCTCGCGGAGGCCGCCGAGGACCCGGACACGGTGGTCGTGCTGCGCCGCCAGCTGCGGCGACTGCTCACCGAAGACCCCGGGCTGGCCGCCGAGTTGGCGGCGCTGCTGCCGGCCTCCGGCCCGAGCGTGCAGGCCTCCGGCGAGCGGAGCATCGCGGTGGGCGGCGCGAACAGCGGCATCGTCTCCAGCGGCGACAACGCCGTGAACGTCCAGCGCCGGTGAGGACGCCCGAGGGGAGACGGCCCGAGGGGGACCGGCCCGAGGGGAGACGCCCCGAGGGGGACCGCCCCGAGGGGGACCGCCCCGGTCACCGGCCGATCGTCAGCCACGGCGACAACCAGGGCGTCATCAGCTCCGGCGACCACGCGATGAACGTCGTCTACATCGACAACCGCTTCACCGGCACGCCCGGCCTGCTGGAGCTCCCCCTCCGCCGACTCGACGTCCTGAAGCCCCCGTTGCGGCGCCCGTTGTTCGGCCGGGAGGAGCTGGTCCGGCAGGTCACCGACCAGCTCCGCAGCGGCCGGAGCGTGCAGCTGTACGGCGTGCCGGGCGTCGGCAGACAGGCGATCGCGCTGGAGGTGACCGGCCGCCTGGGCGCGCACGGCCGGCGCGGCGCGGTGCTGCTGCCGCAGGCCGGCCCGGCCGACACCCTGGCCGCCGTCTACGACCGGCTGGCGCGGCAGGTCTTCGGCAAGGAGTTCCTGCGCGGCGTCGAGGAGGACCTGCTGCGCGCCGCCGTCGCCAAGGTGTCCGCCCACTTCACCCTCGTCGACTGCGCGTTGAGCGGAGCGGAGCTCGCCCGGCTGCAGCAGACGTTCCCGCGCTGCACCTTCCTGCTCACCTCGCCGTACCGCACCCTGACGAACAGCCCCGACACGGTCCACCACGTCCAGCCGCTCGGCCGGGCCGCCGCCGCCGAGCTGCTCGGCGCCGAACTCGGCCTCCCGCTCGGCCCGGTGGGGCTGCAGAACCTGCAGTTCGACCAGGCCTACCGGATGGCCGAGGGCCGGCCGCAGCGCCTGCTCCAGTACGCCGCGTTCATCCGCGGCTCCGACGACTGGCGCGCCCGGGCGGCCGAAGCGCCCTTCGACCGCCCCGGCCCGGTCGACCCCGGGCAGGTCAGCCCCCTTCAGCAGGCCGAGATCCTCGCGGTGGCCCTGAGCGAACCGGCCCGGCAGGTCCTGGTCGCGCTCGCCACCTTCGGATCGCCGCTGCACGTCGCCTGGTTCGCCGCCGTCACCGGCAACCCGTACACCACGGCCTGCGGCGCGGA
The DNA here is from genome assembly GCF_000961885.1 of Streptomyces rubellomurinus. GTDB lineage: Bacteria > Actinomycetota > Actinomycetes > Streptomycetales > Streptomycetaceae > Kitasatospora > Kitasatospora rubellomurina. Next base: position 4,113 of record NZ_JZKH01000001.1, on the reverse strand, counting down.
ACTGTACGACCGGCGCCTCGTCACCCTCCACGGCCACGGGTACGAGTACCGGATCACTGCGGACGCGGACGCCGCCGTCCGGGCCCAGGGGTGGCCGCCCACCCCGGCGACCACCGCCGCCGAGGGCATCCTCGCCCTGCTCGCCCGTGTCGCCGGGCCCGGGCTGCCCCCGCCCGACCCGCAGCTGCTGCTCGCCGTCGCGCACGGGCTCGACGCGGCCGGCAAACGGGCGGAGGCCTCCCGGTTCGTCCGCGCCACCACCCCGCTCGCCCTGCGCGCCGGCCACCGGCGCGCGGCGGTCCAGCTGTACGCCCTCGGGCGGGTGGCGGCCTCCCAGGCCGGGCTGACCGAGGACCTGGACTTCTACCTGCGGACCGGCGAGCAGACCCGCCGGCTCCTGGACGGCGACCGGATCGCGGCGGCCGCCGCCCTGGCCTTCCTCGCCTCCACCGCCGGGCAGGCCGCCGTGACGGCCGCGACCGGCGCCGGGCAGGCGGCCTCGGCCGGGCAGATCGGCCGGCACGTCGGCCGGATCGGCCGCAAGCTGCTGCATCTCGCGCAGGCGAAGCCGGCCGTCGCGGTGGTGACGGCGGTCGCGGTGGCCGGGGGCGCGACGACGGTGGCGGTGGTGGCGGCCAGCAGCCCCGGCAGCCCGGCGGGATGCTCCACGGCGTACCACTCGCTCGATGGCCGGAACCCGAACGGCGTGATGACACCCCAGGAACTCGCGGCCCACTACCGGCGGGCCGCCACGGGCCTGGGCGACGCGGCCGCCGAGGCCACCGATCCCCACGTGAAGTCGGTGCTGCAGAACCGGGCCGACGAACTGAGCAGCCAGGCCGACGCCCAGGAACGCGCGGGCAACAGGCTCGCCAGCGACGGCACCGACTACGACGAGAACCCGACCGCGGTCGGCCTACTTGCCGGAATCGAAGCGTATCGAAGCGACCTCGCCAGCCTGCAGGTGATCCTCCCGGTGTGCCCCGACGAGTGAACGGACCGCCTCACCGCCCGTGCGCGGCCGCCAGGTCCAGGAAGCGGAGGCCGGTGCGGGTGACCTCCTCCGGGGTCCAGTCGAGCGCCGACGCGCCCAGGCGGACCTCGGCCATCGCCAGCCCCGGGGCGGCGTCGGCCCAGGGGCCGATGAACCAGGTGCCGTCCTGCTCGGCGAGGGCCACGACGGCCGCGTTCAGCGCCTCGGCCGGGTGCGGGAGCCAGAGCTGGAAGTCGTGGGTCGGCGGCGCGACCGGGTTGATCCGGGCGCCCGGGAGGGCGGCCAGGGCGGGCACGAGGGTGGCGGCGTGCTCGGTGAAGCTCGGGATGCGGGGCAGGACGGTGTCCAGGCCGTGCAGCGCGGCCAGGGCGGCGGGCCACTGCTGGAACACCGTGCCGCCCATCCGGTGGCGCCAGGCGCGGGCGTAGGCGGCCAGTTCCGCGGTGCCGGCCAGCGCGGCGCCGCTGATGCCGCCGAGGTCCTTGTAGAAGGAGACGTAGACGCTGTCGGCGAGCGCCGCGATCTCGGCCAGGGAGCGGCCGAAGTGGGTGGTGGTGTTCCACAGCCGGGCGCCGTCGAAGTGGACCCGGGCGCCGAGGGCGCGGGCGGCGTCGGTCAGCTCGACGAGTTCGTCCCAGCTCGGCAGCAGGAACCCGGCGTCGCGCAGCGGGAGTTCGACGGTCAGGGTGCCCAGCGGCTCGCCCAGGGCGGCCAGTTCGGCGGGGGTGGGCTGGCGGTGCTCGGTGGTGGGCCAGAGCGCGCGCAGGCCGGTGAGCTGGTGGTAGGCCTGCCGCTCGTGCTGCTCCAGGTGGCACAGCGGGTGCATGGCGACGGTCCGGTGCCCGGTCAGCTCGGCGCCGTAGCGCAGGGCGACCTGCTGGGCCATGGTGCCGGTGGGGAAGAAGACGGCGTCCTCGGTGCCGAGCAACTCGGCGGTGCGCTGCTCCAGTTCGCGCACGGGCCCGTCGGTGGCGTAGAAGTCCGGCAGCTCGTCGAGCCCGTCCGCGCCGACGATGGCGTCGAGCCGGTCGCGCATGGTGAGGAGGGGGCCGTCCGAGAGGAAGCGCTTGCTGGCACGGCGGGCGGCGCGGCGGCGCTGGGCGGGGGTGAGATCGTCATGGGTCACCCGGCGATTGTGCGGGCAACCGGTCGGCCGGGCCAGGGATTTTCGTCGCCGGGGCGCCCGGGCCGGGCCGCCTCGCGGGCGGTCACCGGCCCGGACCGGCCGGTCGGCCGCCTCGGCCGTGCCGGCGCGGGATCACCGGGTCAGCAGCTCCGGTGCCCGGTGGGCCACCGTGGCCTCGGCCTCGCGCCGGGCCCACGGGGTCAGCCGGGACAGGAGGTCGTGGTCGACGGCGCCGCGGTGGACCCAGATCCCCGCGATCGACTCGGCGCACAGGGCGACGAAGGTCTCGTCCGGCTGGGTCGGATCACAGGCGAACTCGGCCAGGGCCGCCACCACCGCGTCGGAGGGGAACTCCTCCAGGTCCGAGGCCGCGTCGTACCGCTCGTGCCACTGGACGTCGTCGGGCGTGCCGCGCAGGATCCCGATCATCAGGGCTTCCTGCTCGCCGGGCGCGTACTCGCGCCGGACCTTCTGGCACACGCGCTCCGGGCGCGGCTTCCGTCCCCATCGCGAGAAGATCTTCAACGCCGTTTCCCCCTGCTCCTGTCGATGCCGCCGACCCTATCGTCGGCAGGACCGCTGAGCTGGAGGAAGGGGGGCTCAGCTCCCGACGGGCACGGCGACGACGAAGGCGTCGCGGTCGTCGGTGTCCGAGAAGACGGCCTTGGGCAACAGGGACTTGTCCTCGGCCAGCCGGCGGCCGACCAGCCCGTCGTCGGCCGCGGACCGGACGGTGAAGGCGCCTTCGGGGCCCTCGCCGTAGAGGGGCTTGAGTCGGAAGACCTCCTCCGTGGGGAAGGTCGGCGGGAGCGAGTCGAGGGCGATCAGCGGGCGGATCTCGATCTGCTCCCGCGCGCCGGGCTTGGGGTTCACCCACCCCGAGGACTCGTTCTCGGTGGAGATGACGAAGGCGTCGGGGCCGTTGAGCTTGGCGGGCTGGATCCGCCAGATCACGGCCAGCCGCTGGTCGTGTTCGCCGAGCAGCGCGACGAGCTTGTCGTCGACGACACTGAGCGGCGCCCCGCCGATGTAGAGCTTGAAGAGCCCGTTCAACTGGTCCATGGTGCTTGTCTCCTTGGTCGGATCGCGGCGGCACGGGCGCGTCGGTGTTCGTGCCGGTGCGTGCGTGGTCGGTGGCTTCAGGTGGTGGAGGGGTGGGTGGGCCGCTCAGGTCTCTACGGCCACGGCGACCACGAACGCGTCGCGGTCATCGGTGTTCGAGTAGACGGCCTTGGGCCTCGCCAAGGTGTCCTCGATCTTGTTGCGGCCGACCAGCCCGTCGTCGGCCGCGGACCGCAGGGTGAAGGCGCCCTTCGGGCCGTCGTAGAGGGGCTTGGCCAGGAAGACCTCGTCGGTGGGGAAGGTCGGCGGGAAGGTCTCGAAGGTGACCAGCGGGCGGATCTCGATCTGCTTCTGCTCGCCGGGCTTGGCGTTGACCCACCCCGATGCCTCGTCCTCGGTGGAGATGACGACGGCGTTGCGGCCGGCGAGCTCGGCGGGCTGGATCTTCCAGATCACGGGGTTCGGGTTGTCGGGGCCGCCGCCGACCAGCGCGACGAGCTTGTCGTCGATGACGCTGAGCGGCGCCCCGCCGATGAACAGCTGGTAGAGACCGTTCAACTGGTCCATGGTGCTTGTCTCCTTGGTCGGATCGCGGCGGCACGGGTGCGTGGGTGTTCGTGCCGGTACGTGAGCGGTCGGTGACGTCAGGCTATGGCGGGGTGGGTGGGGCCGCCCGCTCGGTGCGACCCGGGGGCGGCCGGGACGGCCGGTGGGGCGGGCCGTTCGCAGTGGTCCGGCGCGCGGACCACTCGAACGGGGCGTCGTCCGGATGGAGCTCTAGGCGGGAGTGTGGAGGAGGTGGAGGGTGAGGAGGTGGGCCTGGGCGGCGGCGAGGGTGTAGAAGCGGCGGATGCGGTGGGTGGAGCCGGGGGCGCGGAGGTAGTCGTGGCGGGTGCGGTCCCAGATGCCCCAGCACTCCAGGAGGAGGAAG